>NZ_JAMYLX010000016.1:0-102344 GCF_040318265.1 Mesorhizobium sp. M1252
TTTCCTCTCCCCCGTCGATCGGGGGAGAGGAAGGGCGCCAAGTCCTACTCGCTTACCGCTCTTCTCGTCGAAACGGCTTCAGCAGCGCCGACGGCGCAACCGCGTTGCGTGACATCACGGCCATCGCGACGATGGTGAAAATGAACGGCAGCATCAAGAACGTCTCATAGGGAATATGCCCGAGGCCGCTCGCCTGCATGCGCAATTGTAGCGCATCGACGAAGGCGAACAGCAGCGCCGCGCCCGCAGAGCGCCACGGGTCCCAGCGGCCGAACACGACCAGCGCGATCGCCACCCAGCCACGGCCCGACACGACACCAAAGGTGAAGGCGTTGAACTGTGCCATGGTGAGGAAGGCGCCCGCAAGCCCCATCAGCGCACCGCCGAGGATGACCGCCTGGAAGCGCGTGGCGATGACGCTGACCCCAGCGGAATCAGCGGCGCGCGGGTTCTCGCCGACCATCCGCACCGACAGCCCCCAAGGCGTGCGGTAGAGCACGAAAGCAGCGAGCGGGATGGCAATGATTGCCAAGTAGACCAGCGCAAACTGGTTGAAAACCGCTGACCCCAGAACCGGAATATCCGACAGCAGCGGGATCGGCACCGTCTGAAAACCCTTGATGCTGGGCGGCACCGATTGCTGGCCGAAGGTCAGACGGTAGAGGAAATAGGCAAGGCCGGACGAGAACAAAGTAACGCCGATGCCGCAGACATGCTGGCTGAGGCCGAGCGCCACGGTGAACAGCGCATGCAGCGCACTCATCGCCATGCCGGTCAACACCGCGGCCAGCACGCCGAGCCACAGGCTGCCGCTGAGGCTGGCGGCGGTGAAGCCGGTCATCGCGCAGAGCAGCATGATGCCTTCGATACCGAGATTGAGCACGCCGGCCCGCTCGGAGAACATCTCGCCCAGCGTGGCAAATGCCAGCGGCGTGGCGATGCGGATAATGGCGGCGAGGAAGCCGACCTGAAAGATCTGTTCGAACACCGCGCTCATAAGGCGGCACCGACGCGGCGGATGCGATAGGCCGTGAACAGCAGCGCCACCAGCATGGCGAGCAGCGCCGTGCCCTGGATGACATCGCTGAGGAACGCCGGCACGCCGGTGGCGCGCGACATCGCTTCGGCGCCGGTCATCACGGCGGCCAGGAAGATCGCCGCCGGTACGACGCCGAGCGGATTGAGCCTGGCCAGCATGGCAACGACGATGCCGGAATAGCCATAGCCCGGCGAAATGTCGCTCATCACCTGGAAATGCACGCCGCCGACCTCGCCGACGCCGGCAAGCCCGGCCAGCGCGCCCGACAGCAGCGCCGTCGAGATCAGCACCCGCTCGACATGTATGCCGCCATAGCGGGCGGCTTCCGGGCTTTCGCCGGTGACCCTGATCCGGAAGCCGAGCGTGGTGCGCACGATCAGGAACCAGATCAACGGGGCCGCGATCAACGCGGCGATGACACCCAGATGCAGCCTTGTGCCTTCGAGCAGCACCGGGAAATTCGCCGAATCCTCGATCGGCGGCGAGATCGGATAGCCGCTGAACGAGTCCTTCCACGGCCCCTCGATCAGCGCCATCAGCGCATAGTAGATGACCGAGTTGAGCAGCAGCGAGCTGACGACGTCATCCACCTTGAATTTGACCCTGAGCGTCGCGGGCACCAGCGCTACCGCGGCACCGGCAGCAGCGCCCGCCAGCGCCATCGACAGGATCGCCAGCGCGCCCGGCATTGGGATGGCGCCGACGAAGCAGCTGGCCACGGCGCCGGCCAGCAATTGGCCCTCGGCGCCGATGTTCCAGAATTTGGCCCGGAAGGCGACGGCCACAGCCAGCCCGGTGAAGATCATCGGGGCGGCGCGCACCAGCGTTTCGGTGATGGCATAGCTGTCGCCGAACGAGGCCGACAGCATCACGCCATAGGCCTCAAGCACGCCGGCGCCTGCCAGCGCGATGAGGCCGCTGCACAGGACCAGCGCTGCGCCGATGGCCAGCAGCGGCAAAGCGAGATTGAACCAGGCGGGGGTGGAACTGCGGGCTTCGAGGCGGAACATCAGCTATGCCCCTCCGCCGCCCAGACGGTCGCGCCGCCCTTCATCCGCCTGCCGGCACCTTCTCCCCGAATAGACACGGGGAGAAGGGATCCGGGCCCTATGCAACTCCCCTCTTGCAGCTGTGGTGATTGGCGAAACCATGGGTGAGAGCCCCTCTCCCCGTCTCTATACGGGGAGAGGATGCCGGCAGGCAGGTGAGGGGCAGCGCTGACGCTTAAAGTCAGCCAAAAGCGGGCAGTATTATTTGAGGTTTCTGCGAGGAACCGAGTGAGAAAGTCCATCTAGGCTCTGCCCTCCGCCCCGGTCATCAGCAGCCCAAGCCGCGCGATGGTCGCATCGGCGCTGTCCAGCGTGCCGGCGATGCGGCCCTCATACATCACCGCGATGCGGTCGCAGAGCACCAGCAGCTCTTCGAGATCCTCGCCGATGACGATGATCCCGCAGCCCTTGGCACGCATGTCGAGGAATTTTTCGTGGATGAAGCGGGTGGCACCGATGTCGAGGCCGCGCGTCGGCTGCGAGACGATCAGCACCTTCGGGTCGAAAGCCAGTTCGCGCGCCAGCAGCGCCTTCTGCAGATTGCCGCCCGACAGCGCGCCGGCGCGGGTCATCGGCCCGGGGCACCTGATGTCATAGGCCTTGATCTGTTCTTCGGCGAAGGCGCGGATCGCATCTGGCTTGAGCAGGCCCCGGCTGCTGAAAGCCGCAGTACCAATGCGCGGCAACACCATGGAATCGGCGAGCGGCAGATTGGTGACCAGCCCGGTCGTCATACGGTCTTCCGGGATGCGGCCAAGGCCGAGCGCCTGCACCTCGCGCGGCGAGAACCGCGCAACAGGTTTGCCGGCTATCGTCATCGCGCCGGCGTCGGGCGCGCGCGTGCCGGAAATCACCTCGGCCAGCGCCCGCTGGCCATTGCCGGAGACCCCGGCAATGCCGAGGATTTCGCCCGCGCGAACGGCAAGCGATACGTCGCGCAGCGGCGTCCCCGAATGCCGTGAGGTGGAAATACCGTCGAGCGTCAGCACCGCCGCGCCTGGGGTCGAAGGTCCTCTTGCCGGCGGCACGATCTCATGGCCGCACATCAGCTGCGCCATTTCTGCCGATGTCGTGTTCGCCGGATCGTCGACACGGCCGGCGACGCGGCCATGCCGCAACACGGTGCAGCGATGGGTGAGCGCCCGCACCTCGTTCAATTTATGCGAGATGAAGATGATGCCGAGCCCCTGCGCCGCCATCGAGCGCAGCGCCGAAAACAGCCCGTCGACCTCGCTCGGCGCCAACACCGCCGTCGGCTCGTCGAGGATTAACAGCCTGGCGCCGCGAAACAGCGCCTTGACGATTTCGAGCCGCTGCTGCTCGCCGACCGACAGCGCGGAGACAGGCAGGTTGGGGTCCAGCGTCAGCCCATGCTGACGGCTGATGTCGGACAACCGGGCAAGTCCGCCGGCGCGGTCGATGCGGCCGGATTTGCCGGGAATGCCAATCAGAAGGTTTTCCAGGACCGTCAGCCTTGGCGCCAAATGAAAATGCTGGTGCACCATGCCGATGCCGGCGGCCAGCGCATCGGCCGAACTGGTGATCCGCACGGTCTTGCCCTGGATAAGAATTTCGCCGGCATCCGGCGCATAGGCGCCGAACAGCACATTCATCAGCGTCGTCTTGCCGGCGCCGTTTTCGCCCAGCAGGCCGAGGATCTCACCTGGGGCTACGCTTAGATCGACAGCCTCATTCGCCTTGACGGCGCCGAAGCTCTTGGTGATGGCGCGCATTTCGATGAGAGGGGCGGACAAGGATGCTCCTGCGGAGATACCCCTCCCCCTCGAGGGGAGGGTGCCGAGCGAAGCGAGGCGGGTGGGGTCACCTCAACTGCCTCAACCCATGACTTAGCAGGATGGAGCACTTCGCGGAGGACCCCACCCGGCCCTGCGGGCCACCCTCCCCTCAAGGGGGAGGGTACGCCGAGCTAATCCGAAACCGGCGTGTTCTCATCCACATCCACCCGGAAATTGCCTTCCAGGATCTCGGCCTTCTTCTTCTCGACCAGATCCTTCACATCCGCCGGCAGCGTCTTGTCGAATTTATGGTAGGGCGCCAGGAACGACCCGCCCTTGGCCATGCGCGAGAAATCGCCATAATCCTGCGCGGTGAAGACACCGGCCTTGACCAGCTTGATCGCCTGCTCGACCGTCGGATACATGTCCCAGACCGGCCCGGTTATGACCGTGTCGGGGCCGAGGCTCGACTGGTCGGACATGTTGGAGATGGCGAGGATCTTCTTGTCCACCGCCGCCTCGATGACGCCGAAGCGCTCGGCATAGATGACATCGACGCCGGCATCGATCTGGGCGACCGCCGCTTCCTTGGCCTTGGGCGGATCGAAGAACGAGCCAATGAAGGCGACCTTCTTCTTGATGTTGGGATTGACCTCCTTGGCGCCGGCAAAGAAGGCGTTGACCAGCCGGTTCACTTCCGGAATGCCCATGGCCGCCACCGCGCCGATCGTGCCCGACTTCGACATCTTGCCGGCGATCATGCCGGACAGATAGGCCGGCTCGTGGATCCAGTTGTCGAAGACGCCGAAATTGGGCTCGGCCGGGCCGGCGCCCGAGCCGAACAGCCATGCCGTCTTCGGGAACTGCTTTGCCGTGCGGCGCGATTCACGCTCGGCGGCGAAGGCGTCGCCCAGCACCAGCTGGTACCCGCCTTGCGCATATTCGCGCATGACGCGGCTGAAATCGGCGGTCTGCACCTTTTCCGACCATTTGTATTCGATGCCGAGTTCCTTCTCGGCCTTCTGCAGGGCGACGTGGATCTGGTTGTCCCACGGCTCCTCGATCGGCGTGGCGAAGATCGCCGCCACCTTCAGCTTCTTGTCCTTGGCGAGGGCTGCACCCGGCAGCATGGCTGCGGCCAGGCCAAGTGCGCCGAGTTCCAGCACGTCGCGCCGCGACAGGCCGGTCGATTGCGATTTGTTTTTCCGGTTTTCCATCTAGTGCCCCTCTGTTTGACAGCCGTGTCGAGCCGACTGTTCCGAAATCAGACGCGGAACTATGGAACGGGTGCGGACTTTTGTCCACATGGTCAAATTTGGCGGGACTGCTGCCGGGCTCACGCCTTTTAGCGCAGCGCTTTCTCGCCGCCGGCTACGGTGATGACGCCGACGATGATCAGCCCGGTCAGCAACAGCCGAACGCCGGCGCTGACGCCGAACGTGTTGAGCATGGTCAGAAGCAGCACCAGGAACAGCGCCGCGCCCCAGACACCGGGAACATTGGCCTTGCCACCGGCGACCGAGGTGCCGCCGATGACGACGACGGCGATCGAGGCCAGCAGGTACTCGTTGCCGATATCGACATTGGCGCCGCGGAAATAGCCGGCGAGCAGCGCCCCGTCCATGCCGCCGAGCGCGCCCGACAGCGTGTAAGTCAGGAAGCGGGTGCGGCCGACATTGACGCCGGCAAGCCACGCGGCGCGGATGTTCTGGCCGATCGCCAGCACCGAGCGGCCATAGATCATGCGCTGCAAGGCGATGGCCGCACCGATGCTGAACAATACGGTAAGGATCGCCAGCACTGGAATGCCCAGGATTTGCCAGTTCGCAAAATCGGCAAAGCCGGGCGGCGGCTTGATCTGCAGGCCACGCCCATAGCTGATGTCGATCGACTGGATGATGAAGCTGGCCGACAGAGTGGCGATGATCGGCGGGATCCTCAGCGCCCAGATCAGGAGATAGTTGACGGCACCGATGGCGGCGCCGCAGGCGAGCGCGGCGAGCAGCCCGACCACGATCATGGAATCGCTGCCGCCCATGACCTTCATGGCGACGGCACTGGCGAGCCCGATATTGGCCGGCAGCGACAGGTCGACATTGCCTGGCCCGAGCGTGATGACGAACATTTGGCCGACTCCGACGATGACGGTGAACACCGCCAGCGACAGTGCCGCCGTGACCATGCCACCGCCGCCATAGCCGCCGGTGAAAGCGATGGTCGCCAGCCAGACGAACATCGCGCCGATGAACGACCATATCCAGGGTTTGGCGGCCAGCGATTTAACCAGCGTCATCGCTACCTCTCCCTGCGGCTGATCAGGACGCGGGCTGCCAGCACGATGATCAGGATGGCGCCGTTGGCGGCGACCTGCCAATCCGGCGGAATGTGCATGAAGGTGAGCAGAGGCGATGCCGCCAGCGCCAGTGTCAGCGCGCCGAGCACGGCGCCGATCGGCGACACCCGGCCGCCGACGAACTCGCCGCCGCCGAGAATGACGCCGGCGATCGCCAGCAGCGTGTAGCCATTGCCGATATTGGCGTCGGCCGAGGTGGTGATGCCGATCAGCGCCATGCCGGACAGAACGCCGAATAGGCCGGTCAGCGCAAACAGCACGATCTTGGTTCGAAGCAGCGACCAGCCAGCGCGCCTGAGCGCCGCCGGATTGCCGCCGGATCCCCGCAGGATGACGCCATAGGAGGTGCGCATCAGCCCAAAATGCACCACCGCTGCGATCGCCAGCGCGGCGATGATAGGGAACGGAATGAAGGGCGGCTTGAAGGCCATCAGCGACAAGAGCCAGTCCGGCGCCTTGCCACCGGGCTTGGGCAGCACCAGAATGGCAAGCCCCTGCCAGACGAAGCTCATGCCCAGCGTCACCACGATCGACGGCAGATTGCGCAGATGGATCAGTGCGCCGAGCAGCGCATAAACGCCTATGGAGCCGAGCAGGATGATCACGCCGAGCAGCGGCGCGTCCTTCAGCCAGGTCGCGGTGACGCAGCCGACAAAGCCGACAAAGGTGCCGATCGACAGATCGAGCTCATTGCCGGCGATGACGAACATCTGGGCGATCGTCGCCAGCGCGATCGGAATAGCGAGGTTCAACATCAGGCTGAAGCCGAAATAGCTGATGGCGCGTGGGTTGAGCCAGGCGATGGCGATAACCACCAGCGCCAGCGACAGCGCCGGCAACAGGCTGCGCAGCAGGCGCGCGCGGGCCGCGCTGCTGCGCGGCGAGGACGTAGGGCCGGGAGCGACTGCCGTCATCTCAGGCCGCGTCGCCGAATGAGGACTGGATGATCTTTTCCTCGGTCAGCTCGTCGCGCGTGAGATTGGCGACGATGCGGCCGTTCTTGAAGACATGGATGTGGTCGCAATTGTCGAGCTCTTCGGTCTCGGTGGTGTACCAGAGGAAGGTCCGGCCCTTGGCCGCCTCCTCGCGCACGAGATCGTAGACCTCAAGCTTGGTGCCGATGTCCACGCCGCGCATCGGATCGTCCATCAGCACGATCTGCGCATCGGAACCCAGTGCGCGGGCAAACAGCGCCTTCTGCTGGTTGCCGCCGGACAGCGAGAAGATGTTGTTGGTCATGTCAGGCGTGCGGATGCCGATCTTCTGCTTCCAAAACTCAGCAAGCTCGGCCTCGCGCTGCGGCGAGATCAGCAACCCTTTGCGCAGCCGCGCCAGCGAGCGGATGCCGATGTTTTCGGCAATAGACCATTGCGGGAAAATGCCGTCCGATTGGCGGTCTCCGGCCACCAGCGCCACCGGGGCGGTCACCTCGATATCAAGCCTTCTACGCGTCGCGGCGGCAAAGATCGCCAGCAACAGGTCGGTCTGGCCCTGGCCGGCAAGCCCGGCAAGCCCGATGATCTCGCCGGCGCGAGCGACAAGCTCCTTGCCGTCCTGCTGCCGCTCGGGCCGCGCCCGCACCCTGAGCGGGCCCGCCGCCGGCCTGGCGGCGATCTCCGCCGCGATCTTCTCGCGCGCTTCCGCGCCGCCCATGGTGGCCACCAGCCGGTCGCGGTCGAACGCTTTTGCAACGTCCGTGGCGACCACCTTGCCGTCGCGCATGACCACGATGCGGTCGGCATTCTGCAGCACCTCGCCCAGCACATGCGAGATCAGGATGCAGCTGCCCCCGGTGGCTACGAAACGGCGCACGAAGGCAAGCAGCTGGCCCGCAGTATGCGCGTCCAGCGAAGAGGTCGGCTCGTCGAGAATGACCAAGTCGAGCGGATCGCGCGTCACCGTGAAGGCGCGCGCCACCTCGACCATCTGCCGCCGGCCGATGGAGAGATCGCCGGCAATGTCGTCTGCCGAGATGCCGTGATCCGGAAAGATTTCGTCCAGCTTGGCGGCAATGAGAGCAGCCGCCTTGCGTCGCCAGCCGAAGCCGGTGAGCGCCGGATGGTTGATGCGCGTATTCTCCGCGATACTGAGGTTAGGGCAGAGCGACAGTTCCTGGAACACGCAGCGTATGCCGAGTTTCAGCGCGCGCGCCACCGAGTAGTCGGTTTCGGCATTGCCACGCACCGCGATCTCACCGCCATCGGGCTGCAGCGTACCGGCCACCATATGCATCAGCGTCGATTTGCCGGCTCCGTTGTGGCCGACCAGCCCGACGCATTCGCCTGATACAACATGGAAGTCGACGCCGTTAAGCGCCCGAACGGCGCCGAAATGTTTTTCGGCGCCGTTAAGCCTGATGATGTCCAAATGGGCGGCGCCGAAATGTTTTTCGGCGCCGCCCAGTCTGATGATGTCCGTATTGGCCTCAGGCATGCTCAACGATATCCGGTCGGTCATGCCGCTGGCAATGAATGCAATGCATCACTTGATATTGGCTTTGATCGCCGCGATTGCGTCTTGCTGGCTGTATTCGTGGGTGGCGACGCCGCCCTCCTTGATTTTCGGCAGCTCGGTCTCGAAATTGTCCTGGGTAAAGGCGAGATACGGCACCAAAAGGTCATGCGGAATGTCGGTGCGGCCGTCGAGCACCTGCTGCGCCACCCAGAAGGCCAGCGACGACACGCCGGGCGCGATCGAGGCCGACCAGGTCTGGTAGCCATCCTTGTCCTTCTGCTCCTTCCACCATTTCAGCTCGTCCTGGCGGTTGCCCATGATGATGGTCGGACGCGGCTTGCCTGCGGCGGCAAAGGCTTGTGCCGCGCCATAACCGTCACCGCCCTGGTCGACGATGCCGACGATGTCGGGCAACGAAGGCAGGATCGTCGCGACCGCCTTCTGCGCCGTCGTCTGGTCCCAGTCGCCGGTCACCGAACCGACGATCTTGAACTCGGGATGGGCGGCGACGCCTTCGAGGATGCCGGCATGGATGGCATCGTCGATCGAGGTGCCGGCAAGGCCGCGGATTTCCAGCAAATTGCCGCCCTTGGGCTGGAACTTGGCCATCTGCTCGACTTCCTGCTTGCCCATGTCCTTGAAGTCGACGACGACGCGGTAGGCGCAAGGTTCGGTGACCGTCCCGTCGAAGGAGACGACGACGATGCCGGCATCGCAGGCCTGCTTGATGGCGCCGTTCAGCGCATCCGGCGATGCGGCATTGATGACGATGGCGTCATAACCCTGCAGGATCAGGTTCTGCACCTGGGCAGCCTGCGTCGGCACTTCCTTGTCGGCGGTGGTGAAGATGTCGGCGGCGCCGACGATCTTGTCCTCCACCGCCTTCTTGGTGACGATGCCGTAGCTGTCGAGCATCGCCTGGCGCCACGAATTGCCGGCGTAATTGTTGGAGAAGGCGATCTTCTTGCCGCTGGTGTCGGCAAGCGCCGTGCCCGAGGCGAGCATCGCCGCCAGAGCGCTCAGGACGAGCAGTTTCTTCATGTCATAATCCTCCCATGGATTGTCGGCCCCGCCGACTGTTGCTGATGGTTTTGGCGTTGGCTGCCTGTTTTTTATCTATTGTCAGACAAATGCAGATGAGCTCGCTTGTCAACTGCGATCGGTTACGCTTTGGCGATCAACTTCAGGTGCGATGATTGAAAAGCCTTCGCCTGCTGGTCTAGGGAAGGGCCCAGGAGACCATGCATGGCAGCGACGCCGCCGACCCTTCCCCCCAGTGCACCCAAAAGAATGGGCGCGCCCGGAATTCCGGCGCGCTGGACGTCAAGCGCCAAGAGCGGCGTAGGTGCCGCGCTTTCGACGGCGAGCCGCGTCTGGTTCACGCTCAGCCATGGCATCGTCAATGAAGTCTACTATCCCGGCCTCGACAGCGCCTGCACGCGCGACATGGGACTGCTGGTCACCGGTCCCGGCGGCTGGTTTTCCGAGGAGAAGCGTGACGCCACACATGCCATCGAGCCGTTCGAGGACGGCGTGCCCGCCTACCGGCTGATCAACGCGACGGCGCGTTACCAGATCGAAAAGCGCATCCTGGCGGATCCGGCGCGCCCGGCCTTGCTGCAGGAAACCAGCTTCACGGCACTCGAGGGCGTGGCCACGGACTACCGCGTCTACGCCCTGCTGGCGCCGCATCTGGTCAATGCCGGCATGGGCAACACCGCCTGGACCGACGAGCACAAGGGGAGGCCGATGCTGTTCGCGTCCGGGCGCGGCACCTGCCTGGCGCTTGCATCCTCGCTGCCCTGGGGTGATTGCTCGGCCGGCTATGCAGGCTTTTCCGACGGCTGGCAGCAACTCAGCCGCGCCGGCCGGCTCAATCCGGCCTGCCAAAGGGCGGAGGACGGCAATGTCGCGCTGACCGGCGAGATCGGCTTTTCCTTACGCAACAGCAAAGCCTTGCTTGCGCTTGGGTTTGGGGCAACGCCGGATGAAGCGGCCGAAAACGCCGCCGCCAGCCTGAAACGCGGGTTTGAGCCGGCGGCAAAGGTCTATGTCGCGAAATGGCGGAAATGGCAGGCAGGCCTGACGGCGCTCGACCACCATGATGCATCCGGCCTCAACACCTACCGCGTCAGCACAGCGGTGCTGGCGACACACCTGTCGCTGGCGAGGCCCGGTGCGGCCGTCGCCAGCCTGTCGATCCCCTGGGGGTTCAGCAAGGGCGACGACGACCTTGGCGGATATCATCTGGTCTGGCCGCGCGACCTCGTCGAAACTGCGGGCGGCTTCCTCGCCGCCGGCGATCCGGCGCAGGCGCTTGAGATCCTCGCCTATCTCCGTTCCATCCAGCAGCCGGACGGCCACTGGCCACAAAATGTGTGGCTCGACGGCTCGCTCTATTGGCCGGGCATCCAGATGGACGAATGCGCCTTCCCGCTGCTGCTTGCCGATGCGCTGCACCGCGCCGGCCACCTGCCGCGCGCAAAGCTCGCCGCCTTCATGCCGATGGTCGAGAAAGCAGCGTCCTATATCGTGCGCAATGGCCCCGTCACCGGGCAGGACCGCTGGGAAGAGGACGCGGGCTACAGCCCATTCACGCTCGCCGTCGAAATATCGGCACTGCTTGGCGCCGCCGATCTGTTCGACGTCAACGGCAAACCCGAGCCGGCTAACTATTTGCGCGAGGTCGCAGATTGCTGGAACGACCAGATCGAGCGCTGGACCTATGTCAGCGGCACACCGGAGTGCCACGAGGCTGGCGTCGACGGGTACTACATCCGCATCGCGCCGGCCGACGCTTCAGGCGCCGCATCGCCGAAGGACGGCTTCGTACCGATCAAGAACCGTCCGCCGGGCGATACCGACAAGCCGGCCGAAGCGATTGTCAGCCCGGACGCGCTGGCGCTGGTCCGCTTCGGCCTCAGGGCCGCGGACGATCCGCGCATCGTCGGCACGGTCAAGATCATCGACGCGCAACTGCGCTGCGACCTGCCGCAAGGGCCTCTATGGTACCGCTACACCAGCGACGGTTATGGCGAACACGCCGACGGCGCCCCCTTCGACGGCAACGGCCAGGGCCGACCCTGGCCGTTGCTGGCCGGCGAACGCGCTCACTACGAGCTGGCCGCCGGCCGCAAGGACAAGGCGGCAAGCCTGCTCGACACATTCGAGGCTTCGGCTGGGGTGGGCGGTCTGCTGCCGGAACAGGTCTGGGACGGCGCCGACATACCGGAGCGCGAATTGTGGCTGGGCAAGCCGTCGGGCAGCGCCATGCCGCTGGTCTGGGCGCATTCGGAACACATCAAGCTGTTGCGCTCGCTCCGCGACGGCGCCGTCTTCGACATGCCGCCGCAAGGCGTCAAGCGCTATGTCAGGGACAAGACCGGCTCGCCGCTGAGGATATGGCGCTTCAACAACAGGCTGCGCACCATGGAAGCCGGCAAGACGCTGCGGGTTGAACTGCTGCAGCCGGCACTGATCCGCTGGAGCGGCGACCAGTGGCAGACCAGCCATGAAATCAACACGTCCGTGAATGTCTTTGGCGTCCATATGGCGGATCTGCCGGTGACCGATATTCCGCGAGGTAATACGATCGTCTTCACTTTTTTCTGGCCCGACGGCGACCGTTGGGAGAATGTCGACTTCACCGTCGGCATTGAGAACTAACTCGCCAGCAATTTCTTTCCTCAAGCGACTAGGACAACACCATGCAGATCGGAATGATGGGACTGGGCAGGATGGGCGCCAACATGGTGCGCCGCCTGATGCGCGACGGCCATCAATGCGTCGTCTACGACATCAACCCGGCAAGCGTTGCCGCCCTGGTTGCCGATGGTGCCATCGGCGCCGCATCGATGGAGGAGTTCGTCGGCAAGCTTTCCAAGCCGCGCAGCGCCTGGCTGATGCTGCCGGCGGCGATCACCGGCAAGATCGCCGACCAGGTGGCAGCATTGATGGAGCCCGGCGACATCATTATCGACGGCGGCAATTCCTATTATCACGACGCTGTCGACCAGGCGGCCGAGCTTGCGGCCAAGGGCCTGCACTATGTCGATGTCGGCACCAGCGGCGGCGTTTGGGGCTTGGAGCGCGGCTACTGCCTGATGATCGGCGGCCCCGATACGGCGGTCAAACACCTCGATCCGATCTTCGCCACGCTGGCGCCCGGCGCCGATGCCGGCGCCACGCCCGACAAGGCGGGCGGGACCGCACCCTTTGGCTACCTGCATTGCGGACCGAGCGGCGCCGGCCATTTCGTCAAGATGATCCACAACGGCATCGAATATGGCGTCATGGCCGCCTACGCCGAAGGCATGAACATCCTGAAATCGGCCAATGCCGGCAAAAGACAGCGCACTGCCGACGCCGAGACCAGCCCTTTGGAAAACCCGCAATACTATCAGTTCGACATCGACCTGCCGCAGGTGGCCGAGGTCTGGCGCCATGGCAGTGTGATCGGCTCCTGGCTGCTCGACCTCACCGCCGGCGCTCTGAAGAGCGACCCGGCATTGGCCCAGTTCGGCGGCCGCGTCTCCGATTCCGGTGAAGGCCGCTGGACGCTGAAGGCGGCGATCGACACCGGCGTGCCGGCGCCGGTTCTGTCCTCGGCTTTGTTCGACCGCTTCTCCTCGCAGGGCGAATCCGAATTCGCCGACAAGCTGCTGTCGGCCATGCGCTATGCCTTTGGCGGCCATGTCGAAAAGCCGAAGGCCGGCAAGTGAAGGCCGCAGGGGAGACGCGCAAGATGAGCCCGGAACGGTCCGACACGCTGGTGCTCTTCGGAGCAACCGGCGACCTTGCCCACAAGAAGATATTTCCGGCCCTCTACCAGATGGTAGCCAAGGGGACGCTGACCGAGCCGGTGATCGGCGTCGCCTTCGATGCCTGGGACATCAACCAATTGCAGGCGCGGGCCCGCGACGGCATCGTCAACGCTCTCGGCAAGATCGACGAAAAGATCTTCGCCAAATTCGCCAGTCTGCTGCGCTATGTCAGCGGCGACTACCGCGACGGCGCGACCTTCGAGAAGCTGAAGACGGCGCTCGGCTCGGCGCAGCGGCCGCTGCACTATATGGCGGTGCCGCCGACCATGTTCGAGACCGTTGTCCAGGGGCTGGAGCAATCCGGTACCGCGCATGGCGCGCGGCTGATGGTGGAAAAGCCGTTCGGCCACGATCTCCAATCGGCGCGCTGGCTGAACCGCGTGCTGCATCTGGTGTTCGAAGAGCAGTCGATCTTCCGCATCGACCACTATCTCGGCAAGGAGGCGATCCAGAACCTGCTCTATTTCCGCTTTGCCAATTCCTTTCTCGAGCCGATCTGGAACCGCAACTTCGTCGAAAGCGTACAGATCACCATGGCCGAGGACTTCGGCGTCGAAGGCCGTGGCAAATTCTATGACGATGTCGGCGCTATCCGCGATGTGATCGAGAACCATCTGCTCAACATCCTTTTGCTGCTCGCCATGGAACCGCCGGTCGGCCGCTCGGCCGACGATCTGATCGACGAGAAGGTGCAGGTGCTGCGCGCCATCCGCACGCTGACCAAGGACGACGTCGTGCGCGGCCAGTTCACCGGCTACCTCGCTGAACCCGGCGTGAAGCCGAACTCGCCGGTCGAAACCTTTGCTGCCGTGCGCTTCATGGTCGACACCTGGCGCTGGCAGGACGTGCCGTTCTTCATCCGCACCGGCAAGAACATGCCGGTGCATGTGACCGAAGTGATCGTGCGGCTGAAGCGGCCGCCGCTCGACGTCTTCGATCCGATCAAGCCCAGCGACGCAAATTACGTGCGCTTCCGCATCGACCCGCAGGTGGCGATCTCGATCGGCGCGCAACGCAAGGCGCCCGGCGACGATATGGTCGGCGAGCAGGTCGAGCTCACCGCGCTCGACGATTCGAAGGGCGACATGCCGCCCTATGAGCGGCTGATCGGCGATGCCATGAACGGCAATGGCCAATTGTTCACCCGCCAGGATGCCAGCGAGCTTGCCTGGCGCATCGTCGGCCCGGTGCTGGGCGACACCACGCCGCCGCATATATATGAGCCGAAGACCTGGGGGCCTGCCGACGCCATGGCCAGCTTCGGGCCGCCCAACGGCTGGATCAATCCGACTTGAGCAATTCCAGGAAAGTGCGAGCGGTTTTTCCGTCCGGAATTGCGTAAAAACAAAGAGTTGGAGCATTCCCCCGTTTCCCTGAAACGGGGAACGCGCCAAGTGAGCGGAGGAAACGACATGGCCAAGGCAGCCAGGCCCGCGAAGGCCAAGGCGGAACCGATCGTGCTGACGATCGATGTCGGCGGCTCGCACGTAAAAATCCTCACCAGCGCAGGCGGCGAGATGCGCCGGGCCGATTCCGGACCGGATCTGACGCCGCAGCAGATGGTCGCCACGGTGAAGACGCTGGCCGAAGGGCTGCCCTATGACGTGATCTCGATGGGCTATCCCGGCCCGGTCAGGCACAACAGGCCTTCGCTCGATCCCGCCAATCTCGGCAAGGGCTGGGACGGCTACGATTTTGCCGCCGCCTTCGGCAAGCCGGTCAAGGTCGTCAACGACGCGCTGCTGCAGGCGATCGGCAGCTACGATGGCGGGCGCATGCTGTTCCTCGGCCTCGGCACCGGCCTGGGCGCGGCGATGATCCTCAACAATGTCGGCCAGCCAATGGAACTGGCGCATCTGCCGTACCGCAAGGGCGGCAGTTTCGAAGATTATGTCGGCGAGCGCGGCCTGGAGAAATACGGCAAGAAAAAATGGCGCAAATACGTTGTCGACGTCGTCGAGCGGCTGCGTGCGGCGCTGCAGCCGGATTATGTCGTCATCGGCGGCGGCAATGTCGACAGACTGGATGAATTGCCCGCCACATCCAGGCGCGGCGACAATACGCGCGCTTTCGAGGGCGGTTTTCGACTATGGCGCGACAAGGCGCTGATCGTCTGATAGTATTAAAATTCAGTATAGTTGTTCAAAATGACGTGTGGCGCGATACGAAGTCATTGCGTTACGCAGATTTGGCGATTAGATCGGTGGCACCGGATGGAATCATCTGGCGCAACCGCACATATGCGGCAAGACAAATGACTAGAGCGGATTTCCGGCTCCGCTGGGACCACTCTGGGAGTTTCCGCCACCCCCCTAGCGACGGAGAGATAAATTGGCCGACGACAGCAACGACTCTGACAAGGACATCGACCTGCTCGAGCTTACCGCCCATATCGTGTCCGCTTACGTCGAGAAGAACCGCTTGCCCGTTGCCGGCCTGAGCGATCTCATCGCCAGCGTTGCGGCGTCGATCGGCGGGCTCAGCCAGCCGCCGGCCCCAGTGGCGGCGCCGCAGATCCCGGCCGTCAATCCCAAGCGGTCGGTGACGCCGGATTACATCATCTGCCTCGAGGACGGCAAAAAATTCAAATCGCTGAAGCGCCATCTCGGCGTCCATTTCAACCTGACGCCGGAAGCCTATCGTACCAAATGGGGCCTGCCGGCCGACTATCCGATGGTTGCCCCCAACTACGCGGCGTCGCGCTCCGAGCTGGCCAAGTCGATCGGCCTCGGCCGCAAGGCTGCAGTGGCCGCGCCGGCGAAAGCCAAGGGTCGGAAGGCCAAAGTTCCGGCCTGAGTGGGATCAGCGCCTCGGCCCTGAGCCAATCGTTTGGACGACTGGAACAGAAGCCTGCCGGCGAATGAGCCTTGGCAGGCTTCGTGCTTTTGTGGCTTGGATACACCACAGAGATTGCTTTGGGGGAGCAGCGATGAACTACGCCAGAATGGTGATCGAGAAAGAGGCGCCGGAGGAATACGGCTACGATCGCATTCGGTTCAATCTCTCCGAAAGCTCGATCGCCGATCAGAAACTCTCCGACGTCGGCCTGTCGCTGCCGGATCTCACGCTGTTCTACGGCGAGCATCGCGGCGACAAGGAGTTGCGGGCGCTGATCGCGGCGCAAGACAAAGGCATCTCCGCTGACGATGTTCTGGTGACCGCCGGTGCGGCGGGCGCGCTCTTCATCATTTCGACCTCGCTTCTGTCGGAGCGCGACCATCTTGTCGTCGTCCGGCCGAACTACGCCACCAACATCGAGACCCCCAAGGCGATCGGCTGCGCCATCTCCTATGTCGATCTCGATTTCGACGCAGGCTTTGCCATCGATTTCGGCCGCGTCGCCGCCAGCATGCAACCGAACACCAAGCTGATCAGCGTCACCTGCCCGCACAACCCGACCGGCACGATGATGGGCCGGGCCGATCTCGACGCGCTGATTGCGCTGGCCGAAGCGAGCGGCTGCCATCTGCTGGTCGACGAGACCTATCGCGACCTCTCCTATGGACAGCGCCTGCCGGCGGCGGCTTCTCTCAGCCCCAAAGCGATCAGCGTCTCGTCGCTGTCGAAAGCCTTCGGCATTCCCGGCATCCGCATTGGCTGGCTGATCACCAGCGATGCCGAACTGCAGGAGCGCTTCCTCGCCGCCAAGGAGCAGATCGGCATTTGCGGCAGCGTCATCGACGAAGGCATTGCGCGCGGCATGCTGGGGCGCCGCGACGCTTTCTTGGGCGCGCTGCTGCCCGAGATGGCGAAACGCCGCGACATCGTGCAAGACTGGATCGACCGCGAGCCGCTGGTCGACTGGGTGCGGCCACAAGGCGGCGTCGTCGGATTTCCAAGGCTCAATGTCAGTCCAGACTTCGACCTCGACCGTTTCTACGTCAATCTCTTGGAAAACCACGGCACCTATGTCGGTCCCGGCCACTGGTTCGATATGCCCAAGCGCTTCTTCCGCGTCGGTTTCGGCTGGCCGAAAGAGGCGGAATTACAGGGCGGCCTCGACGCCATCACCGCCGCGCTGAGGCAGTAACGTCCGCGTGCAATCGGGCGAGCGGCTGGAAAACCACTTGATCCAGGCCCGATTTTCACGCATACGCGCCCCGAACTTTGATAAGTTTCATTGGCCGGAACAGCGCCCATTTCCGGGAAGTGCCCCGCCGGCCAATGCAAGCAACGGGGCCTGTATCCATGACATCCCATTCCCATACACCGCCTGACCGGCGTTACGCCGCCTTCCGCCATCGCTCCTTCCTGAGCTATTGGGCGGCGCGTTTCCTGACCACCTTCGCCACCATGATCGTGTCCGTCGCCGTCGGCTGGCAGATCTATGATCTGACGCGCGATCCCTTCGATCTCGGCATTGTCGGCATCGTCCAGTTCCTGCCGTCGCTGCTGCTGGTGCTGGTCACCGGCGTTGTCGCCGACCGTTTCGGCCGCCGCCTGATCATGGCGCTGGCGACGGTAGTCGAGGCAGGTTGTGCGCTTGTCCTGTTGTACTTCACGCTGCGCGGTCTCGTCAGCCCGCTGCCGATCTTCATCGTGCTGGCTATGTTCGGCCTGGCGCGCGCTTTTTATGGGCCGGCCTCGTCGTCGCTGTTCGCCAACCTTGTTCCGCCGGAAGATTTCGGCAATGCGATCGCCTGGAACTCGTCCGCCTGGCAAACGGCGACCATTGTCGGCCCGGTCGCCGGCGGCCTGCTCTATGGCGTCTCGGCCGAAGCCGCTTACGCCGTTGCCTCCGTGCTGATGCTGGTGGCCGGTCTGCTGATCTTCACCATTCCGAAACCGGCCCAGCAGAGCGCCACCGACAAGCCGACGATGGAGACGCTGTTTGCCGGCTTCCGATACATCTGGAGCGAGAAGATCGTCCTGGGCGCCATCTCGCTCGACCTCTTCGCCGTGCTTCTGTCCGGTGCCTCGGCGCTGCTGCCGGTCTATGCCCGCGATATTCTGGAACTCGGCCCGTGGGGCCTCGGCCTGCTGCGCTCGGCGCCCGGCATCGGCGCCATCTGTGTCGCGGTCTGGCTTGCCGGGCATCCGCTGCGCGACAGTGCCGGCAAGATCATGCTCGGCTTCGTCGCCGGGTTCGGCGCCTTCACCGTGCTGTTCGGCGTCTCGACCATCACCTGGCTGTCGATCCTGGCCCTTGCCGGCCTCGGCGCCACCGACATGTTCAGCGTCTATATCAGGGAGACGCTGATCCAGCTGTGGACACCCGACGAGGTGCGCGGCCGCGTCAACGCCGTCAACCAGGTCTTCGTCGGCGCCTCCAACGAAGTCGGCGAGTTCCGCGCCGGCACCATGGCGGCGCTGATCGGCACCGTGCCGGCGGTGGTGATCGGCGGCGTCGGTGCGATTGCCGTCGCCGGACTGTGGGCGGTGCTGTTTCCGCAACTGCGAAGGGTGCGGCATCTCAACAGCCGCAACTGATCGAGTAAGCCGCAGGATCCGGCGCTCGGTCCAAATCAGCTTGCGCCGATGACGGCTGAGATGGGCCGGAAGCGGATGGGCCGGTTCTGGGCGAACTAGCCAGATGGCGGGGCAGCCACAGGGTGGACATTTCAGTCCATATGGAAAATGATTATGTTGCCATGCACAATACTGCAGTGCTCTGGTCTCGACGAGAAACCTTAAATATAGAAGAGAACCACCCGACCTCCGGGTCCAGCTAGCGGGGACGCAAATGGACACTTCAGGGAATCGGCAATCGCATCGCGACGCAAGCGGGCGACCCAGCCGATCGGTCGGCTGGCTGGCCCGCTCCGCCGTCCCAGTGGCATTCCTGCTCGGCATGGCTTTCAGCAGCAACGCGTTTGCGCAGGACCAGCAACTGCCGGTGGTGACGGCGGCCAAGCCGGTGGTGCGTGAAATCGTCGAAGACGACGAGTTCGTCGGGCGCTTCGAAGCCGTCGACGAGGTCGCCATCCGTTCGCGCGTCAGCGGCTATCTGGACAACATCAGCTTCCAGGACGGCGCACTGGTCAACAAGGGCGACCTGCTCTTCACCATCGACCAGCGTCCGTACCAGGCGGCCTACGATGCCGCCAAGTCGCAAGTAGACGTCGCCAAGTCCCTGCTCGAATTCTCCAAGATGCAGTTGGATCGCGCCGATGAACTCGCCAAGACCGGCAATATCTCGGCCGCGACGGTCGACGACCGTCGGCGGGAATACCTTTCGGCGCAGGCGCAGATGCAAGGCGCGACGGCTGCGCTGACGACGGCCAACCTGAACCTGGAGTTCACCGAGATCAAGGCGCCCTTGTCCGGCCGCATCGACCGCCGGCTGGTGTCGGTCGGCAACCTCGTGCAGCCGGATTCCACCTTGCTGACGACTATCGTCACGCGCGATCCGATCGACTTCTATTTCGACGTCGATGAGCGCCTGTATTTCAGCTACGCCCGCGACGCGAAGGAGCGCGGCGGCAGCATGCAGGAAGGCGCCGGCGGGCTCGAGGTGGTGGTTCGCGTCGCCGACCGCGCGGAGGCGGTATTCAAGGGCAAGCTCGATTTTGCCGAGAACCGGATCGACAACGCGACCGGCACCATGCGGGTGCGTGCAAGGTTTGCCAACGCCGACGGCGTTCTCCAGCCAGGCATGTTCGGGCGCATCAACGTGCCGGGGTCGCTGCCGCATAGCGGCGTCCTGGTGCCCGACGAGGCGGTCGGCGCCGATCAGGATCGCCGCATCGTGTACCTGGTGGATGAGGCCGGGATGGTGTCGGCGAAGCCCGTGCGCACCGGCCCGCTTCTCGACGGCTACCGGGTGATCCGCGCGGGCCTGACCGGCGACGAGACGATCATCGTCAACGGGCTGATGCACGCCAGGCCCGGCACCAAGGTGAAAGTCGAGATGGTGACGTTGCCGCCCAAGGTCGAGACCGCCGGGTTGCAGCAATGAGGTTCGCCCATTTCTTCGTCGACCGTCCGATCTTCGCATCGGTGGTTTCGATCGTCCTGCTGATCCTCGGCGGGATTGCCTATACCCAGCTGCCGATCGCGCAATATCCCGAGATCGCGCCGCCGACCATCGTCGTTCGCGCCCAGTACCCGGGCGCCGACGCCGAGACAGTGGCAGCGACGGTGGCAACGCCGATCGAGCAGGAGATCAACGGCGTCGAGGGCATGCTTTACATGTCGTCCTATTCGTCGGGCGACGGGGCGATGGCGCTGACCATCACCTTCAAGCTAGGCACCGATCTCGACCAGGCGCAGGTGCTGGTACAGAACCGCGTGTCGGTCGCCGAGCCGCGCCTGCCCGAAGAAGTCCGCCGCCTCGGCATCACCACCATCAAGAGCTCGCCCGACCTGATGATGGTCGTGCACATGCTGTCGCCCGACAATACCTACGACCAGCTCTACGTCTCGAACTACGCCCGCTCGCGGGTGCGCGACATACTGCTCAGGTTGGACGGCGTCGGCGACCTCATCATCTTTGGCGAACGCGAATATTCGCTGCGCATCTGGCTCGATCCGGAAAAACTGTCCGCCCTGGGGATGACCTCGGGCGATGTGGTGCAGGCGCTGCGCGACCAGAACGTCCAGGTGTCAGGCGGCTCCATCGGCGCGCCGCCGACCAATACCGGCACGGCGTTCCAGTACACGGTCACCACGCAAGGCCGCTTCAACGACGCACGGGACTTCCGATACGTGATCGTCAAATCGGCCGAAGACGGCCGCCTGATCCAGCTGCAGGACGTGGCGCGCATCGAGCTCGGCGCCAAGGATTACGTCACCAACTCCTATCTCAACGGCAAACCGGCGGTGGCGCTCGCCATCTTCCAGCGGCCAGGCACCAATGCGCTCGCCGCAGCCGCGGAGATCCAGGACAAGATGAAGGAGCTTTCCCAGGACTTCCCGAAGGGATTGAGCTACGACATCGTCTACAATCCGACCGAGTTCGTCGCCGAGTCGATCCAGGAGGTCTACAAGACGATCCTCGAGGCGATGGTTCTGGTCATCATCGTCATCATCGTCTTCCTGCAATCGTGGCGCATGGCGATCGTGCCGATCGTGGCGATCCCCGTGTCGCTGATCGGCACGCTGGCGGTGCTTTACGCCGCCGGCTTCTCCCTCAACATGCTGACGCTGTTCGGCCTCGTGCTGGCCATCGGCATCGTCGTCGACGATGCGATCGTCGTGGTCGAGAACGTCGAGCGAAATATCGCCAGCGGGCTGGCGCCCAATCCGGCGTCGCATCTGACCATGGACGAAGTCGGAACGGCGGTCATCGCGATCTCGCTGGTGCTGATAGCCGTGTTCGTGCCGACAGCCTTCATTCCCGGCATTTCCGGGCAGTTCTACCTGCAGTTTGCGATCACCATCGCGGTGTCGACGGCGATCTCGGCATTCAATTCGCTGACGCTCTCGCCGGCCTTGGCCGCGCTGCTGTTCAAGCCGCACCACACTGCTGCGGCGCCGCCGCGCTTTTTCCTGGCGCGGTTCGGACGGGCGCTCGCCGACGGCTTCAATCGCGGCTTCGACAAGGTCGCCCATTGGTATTCGAGCATCGTGCGCGTGTTGGTCGGCTCGCGGATAGCGATCGCCGCCACGCTGGCCGTTTTCGCGGCCCTCATCTACGCCACGGTCTATATGGTTCAGACGGTGCCGCGCGGTTTCATTCCGTCGCTCGACCAGGGCTATGCGATCGTCGTCGTCCAGTTGCCGGACGGCGCCTCGCTATCGCGGACCGATGCCGTCATCCAGCAGGCGTCGCAGATCATCCAGAAAACGCCGGGCGTCGACTACGCGGTCGCCTTCGCCGGCTTCTCCGGTGCCACCTTTACCAATGCCAGCAACGCGGGCGTGATCTTCGCCAGGTTCAAGCCGTTTGACGAGCGACTGGAAGCCGGCCAGTCCGCGACCCAGGTCATCGGCAATTTGTTCGGCAGCCTGCAAAGCATCAAGGAAGCCTTCATTATCGCACTGCCGCCGCCGCCGATCCGCGGCGTCGGCAATGCCGGCGGCTTCAAGCTGCAGATCCAGGAGCGCAACAGCGCCGACATGCGGCAGATCCTGGCGCTTGCCTATGAAATTGCCGGCAAGGCCAACAAGACGGCGGGGCTGACCGGCGTGTTCACCACCTTCTCCGCGTCCAGCCCGCAATTCTTCCTGGCGATCGATCGCGACAAGGCGCGCATCCTGAACGTGCCGATCCCCAACATCTTCGAGACGCTGTCGATCAATCTGGGCACCGCCTACGTCAACGACTTCAACGCTTTCGGGCGCGTCTACCAGGTGCGCGCGCAGGCCGACCAGGCGTTCCGCCTCGATCGCGCCGACATCTTGAAACTGAAGGTGCGCTCGGCGACCGGCGCGCTGGTTCCGCTGGGCACGTTGATCGAGATCCGCGACGTCACCGGCCCGGCGCTGGTCCAGCGCTACAACATGTACGTCTCCGTGCCGCTGCAGGGCAACGCCGCGCCCGGTGTTTCCACCGGCGATGCGCTTGCCAAGATGGAAGCGATCACGGCACAGACGTTGCCGGCCGGTACCTCCTACGAATGGACCGAACTCGCCTATCAGGAGCGCAACACCGGCAATGCCGCTGTCTATATCTTCGGACTGTCGGTGCTGTTCGTGTTCCTGGCGCTGGCGGCGCAATATGAAAGCTGGGTGCTGCCGTTCGCCATCGTGCTGGTGGTGCCGCTCGGCGTGCTCGCAGCGTTGCTCGGCGTGTCGTTCCGAGGGCTGGACAACAACATCCTCGTGCAGATCGGCCTCATCGTGCTGATCGGGCTTGCCGCCAAGAACGCGATCCTGATCGTCGAGTTCGCGCGGCAGGCCCAGGAACGCGGCCTGTCGGCAGCCGAGGCTGCCGTCGAAGCCTGCCGGCTCAGGCTGCGGCCGATCCTGATGACCGCCTTCTCGTTCATCCTCGGCGTCGTGCCGCTGATGATCGCGACGGGCCCGGGCGCGGAAATGCGCCAGTCGCTCGGCACCGCGGTGTTCTCCGGCATGCTGGGCGTCACTTTCGTCGGCCTGTTCCTGACGCCGGTGTTCTACGTCACGCTCAGGTCGCTGTTCTCACGGCGCAAGCCGCATGCCGAGGCCGAGTCTTCGGCACCGGCAGAGGTGCCGTCCGAGACGGCCGCCGAGTAGTGTTACACGGGCAGTTCGTGGCGCTGCCGACTATTTCGTTTTGGTGTTGAATTCACGGTTTGCAGCATAGTTGATAGTGAAGGTGCCCGCAGGAGCGCGAACGCCCTGCTTCACGTTGGATATGGTGACTGTCGAGGTAAGGCCCCTCTCGTCAGTCAGGGTCCATCTGCGTAGATCGAGCGATTCCCTGTCAAACACCATAGTGATATTCGAATTGCCGAAGGCCGACTTGTCGGCCAGCCTGATGATCACCTGGGCGCCATCGTCCCTGATACTTTTGAGGCGATTGCCGGAAAAGTTGACCTGATTGTCGAGGAGCAGCTTGAGCGGCGTCTTCGAGAGAGCATAAAGCCGCGATGTCTTGAGCTTCTTGTTATAGACCACCAAGGATTTTCCATCTGCAATTACGCTGACCCCTGATTGGCCTGCATAGTTGAACCGGATCTTGCCCGGCCGCTGGAGGAAAAATTTCCCTTTGGTCCTTTCCGCTCTTGGGCCCGACTGGACAAAGTCCCCGGACATGGACTTTACCGATGAGAAGTGATCGGCAATCGTCTTCGCTTCTACAGGTGCGGCCAAGGCCGCGGTCGAAAGTTCGGCGTTTATCGCGACAGCGCTGACAACGGCGAACCAGAAAGCCCGCAGTCTTTTGCTGTTATATGCCATTCAGTTATCCTACCCCGAAAAGACGCGTGATCGAAAGAGATCACGCGTCTTTGAGATCAGTAGCCGTCCGGGCACTGAGCAACGTAAACTCGACCGTTCCGACCGCGATATCTGCACTGGCCGGCTTCGCTGGCGTGCCCGATGACCGCCCCGGCCAGCGCTCCGACCGCCCCGCCAACAACCGCCCCTTTTACCGGGTCGCCGGCCACTGCTGCGCCTACAGCTGCGCCACCCAAACCACCGACGGCAGCGCCTTGTTCGGTGCGGGAGCATGCCGCGAGCGGAATGAGTAGGCTCAAAATGAGCAGCGTCTTCTTCATTGGTTCTCTCCTGGGGCCGTTATTAGCCGAAGCTTAAATGCGCCACGGAGTTTTTCGATCCATCGGAGTGTTTGGGGCGCAATCCAAATCTGCGGGAACGGGCTAAGGTCCCGGATCCATCGTACACGCCTCCCAGAGGTAAGTCGTCTTTGGGCAAGCTCGGCCGTTCAGAGTAGTTGGATTTTGCTCTATCCCTCAGTAGGCTTGCCGAAGATCAGGCTCAAAAATTCGCTCAGCCAGCGCTTGAGGTGCATATCCCAGATCAGCCGGCCGCCGAGATGGTCGCGGCCGGGCTGCGCGCCGGGCAATTCGAAACGGTGCGCGCCGCGCACCACCCAGCGCTGCATCATCAACCGGGTCAGTTCGCCATGGAACTGGATGCCCCAGGCATTGTCGCCATAGCGAAAAGCCTGGTTGGGGTAGGTTTCCGCAGTCGCCAGCAGCGTCGCATCCCTGGGCAGCGAAAAGCCTTCGCGGTGAAACTGGTAGACCATGTCGGGCCAAGGCAGCAGCTTCTTGCCGGCTTCGGTCGGCTTCAGCGGATACCAGCCGATCTCGACCAGCCCCTCGCCATGCCCCTCGACCTTGCCGCCGAGATGATTGGCCAGCATCTGCGCGCCAAGGCAGATGCCGAGGAAGGGCCGGTTCTCCTTTAGCGGAACATCGAGCCAGTTGGTCTCGCGGCGGACGAACTCATCTTCGTCATTGGCGCTCATCGGCCCGCCGAACACCACGGCGCCGGCGTGTCCCTCCAGCGTCTCCGGCAGGCTGTCGCCGAGAGGCGGCCGGCGGATGTCGAGGTCGAAACCTTCCTCGAGCAGCATGTGGCCAACCCGGCCGGGGCTCGAAGTCTCCTGATGCAGCACGATCAGGACTTTTGGTTTCGAGCTCGGTCTGGGCGGCATGGAAAGGCGGAATCCTATTCGTCGCTCGACGTTCCGCTGGCGTCGGGCGCGGCGGCCGCCGCCTTGCGGCGCGCCTCGACGCGATCCTGGCGCTCGACGCCGATCAGTTCGGCAACGCGCCAGACGGTGTTGTCCTCCAGTTCATGCAGTTCGCCGTCGGCATAGACGATTTCCCACATCAGGCCGATGAAAGCCTTGCGCGCCTCGGCGTCGAGATGGCGCTTCAAGACGCTGGTGAAGGCATAGAGGTCGATCGCCTCATTGTCGGCGCGCTCGCCGGCGGCAGCCAGTGCATCGAGCTCGTCGCCGCTGATCGAATAGCTCTGCGCCAGCACCTGCTTGAACCGCTCCCACTCGACATCCTGGCGCACGCCGTCGGCATTCATCACATGATAGAGCAAAGCCGACGCCGCAACGCGCGGATCGTCCGCATTGGCGCGAGCCCCAGCCCCGGAGGGCAGGTCTTTCAGAAAGGCCAGGACGCGTTCGAACATGGTGCTCACTTCACTTTATTGGAGCATGATCTTTTCCAAAACCGCTATCCACTTTTTGGGATCATGCTTCAGGGATCAAAACAGGCGGAAGCGGCGCGGTGACTTCTCCGCTTCGTCGTCGGGGTCGACGCCAGGGTCGTCGGGCAGCCGAGCCAGTTCCTCGGCAGGTTCGACGGGTTCGGCATCGGGCGGTATTGCGGCGAAAGCGGCGGAAGTGACCGGTGTGACCTGCTCATCGCCCACAGCGGGCTTCGACTCGGTCGGCGCCTCGCTGCTCCTGGCAACGGCGGGATGATCGATCACTTCGGCTTCCTTTGTCGGCTTGGCGGGTGCCGCAAGCACCGGCACATCGGCTTCGTCTTCATGGCTGTCGATGAGCTGGCCCAGCCGCTCCATCGGTGCGCGCCAGGCGAAAGCGTCGAGCTTGCCGCTGACCGGCGATACCGGCGCCCAGCGTTCGGAGACGACGCCGTCGGCGACCCAGGCCGGATCGCGCGGCGCCCTGACCGCCTTGGACAGCAATTGCCTGATCTTGCCCTGGTCGCCGGTCTCTGCCTCCTCGATATCGGCCAGCAGCAGGTAAGCGCCTTCCCGGCGATCCATGCGGATCGCGGCTTCCGCCTCGCGGCGGGCGGTGGAAAAATCCTGCGCATCGAGCGCGGCGCGCGCCACCGTCATCGACGATTCGGCATTGTTGCGCTTCAGCTCCTGCAGCTTCTTCGCCCGGTTGAGACGATCGACCACGGCATCTCCCGGCCTTGCATGGGTGTAGAGCTCGGCGATCTCGGGATGCGGCTCCGCCTTCCAGGCTGCCTCAAGGATCTTCGAGCCTTTGCGCACATCGTTCTGTTTGAACAGAAGATTGGCGGCTGCAACCGCGGCCGGTGCGAAATCGGGCGCGAGCTTGTTTGCCTCGAGTGCCGCTGTCTTGGCTGCATTGGGGTCGCTATCTGTCAGCGCCTGCGCCTTGGCGGTCAACAGCACAGCGCGGCGGCGATTGGCGGCGTCGCGTTCGATCTGCCTGGTCGACTTCTGCGCCTCCACCAGCTTCAGCGCGCCGTCCCAGTCGCCGCGCCCGGTCAGATCCTCCAGCGTCGATTCGGCGGCCCAAGCCAGTTGCGGCGCGACGGAAGCGGCGCGCCCGGCATAGTGACGCGCGGCGTTGCGGTCGCCGAGCCGTTCGGCTTCGAGATAGAGCCCGCGCAGGCCAAGCAGCCGCATTTCGGGGTCGTCGAGCATGGCTTCGAATTTTTCGCGCGCGCCCCCATGGTCGCCTTCGAGCAGCGAGGCTTGCGCTTCGAGCAACTGGATCAGCGGCTCCTGGTCGGAGCGGATCAGCTTGGCGGCTTCCTTGGTCTTCTTGCGGGCCAGCGCGCCATCGCCGGCGCCGGCTGCGATCATGCCGGTCGACAGCGCCTGGTAGCCGCGGTCGCGGCGGCGGACGCGGAAATAGCGCGAGATCGTGTACGGGCTGTTCCACAGCGACTTGATCAGCCACCAGACGATCATCACCGCGGCGACGACGGCAACGATCGCCACCGCCGCCACCATCAGGCTGACCTGGTATTGGTAACCGTTGAAGGTGACGACCATCTCGCCGGGACGATCGGCCAGCCAGGCAAAGCCGAGGCCGAGCGCGAAGACGGCGGCGAGAAAGATGAGAATGCGGATCATCGTGTCGTCCTCATGCCTTCATCGCACCTGCAATCAGCGCGTCGACCTGCGTCTCGACGTCGATGCGCGCCTTCAGTTTGCCGGCAAAGTCGGCGCCGGCAGCCTTGACCGCATCCGGCAGCGTTGCGTATTCGCTGAGCGCCTTGGCGTAGTCGCCCTGGTTGACCGCCACTTCGATGCGCGCCACGGTTTCCGGCGCGCCGGCGCCTTCGACGGCGCCGATCGGCCGGACCTTGACCAGCGATTCGGCGCTCGACAAAAGGTTCTGGAAGAAGCCGGCATTTTCATCGACCGGCGTCGCCGCCGCGACCATCGCATTGGCCGCGGCGTCGGCCTCGCCGGCGATCTCGGTGCGGGTCGGGACGCCCTTTTCAGCGTAGGGGCGCAGCGCTGCAATCTGCGGTGCATCGGGCGAGATCGCCGCGAAGGTCTCCAACTCGGCGGCGAACGGCGCGCCGCGGTCAAGCGCCGCCTTCAAGGCCGAAGCGGCGATGGCCATCGCGATCTTTGGCTGCGAGGCCTGCGCATCGACCTTGCCGGCGAGCTGCATCACCGACTGCTCCAGCGCGGCGATCTTGCCTTCCTGCGCCTTGGCTGCCTCGCCGGCCGATTTCACCAGTGCGTCGAGGCCCGCCAGTCTTTCATTGAGCGGCGCGAGATCGACGGGCGCTGCACCACCGGCCTGGCCAAGGGCGGCGACCGCGGTCTCGATCTGCTTGACCTTGTCGCCAAGCGCGGCAAGCCCGGCATTGTCGCCGGCGCCGCCCTTTTCGACCGCCGATTTCAGCGATGCGACATCGGCCTTGACCTGATCCAGCGCCGAAGACAGCCCGTCGACCTTGGCCGTTGCGGCGCCATTGCCGCTGGCTTCCCTGAGGTCGGCGATTTCGCGCTTCAGCGAAGCGATCTCGCCATTGACGCCGTCGAGCGAGACCGTGCCCGCCCCTGAGCCCGGAGCGCCAAGCACGCCGGCAAACTGCAGCCCGCCGGCGGCAGCCAGCGCGATGACACCGCCGATGATGCCGGCGGCAATGCCGCTCGTGCGCTTCGGTTGCGCGGCCATGGGCTGGTTCCCGGCTGTCCTTGGGGTTTCCTTGGGTGCACCCGGCTTGGGCGAGGCATCCTCGAAACTGTAGTCGGAGGTTCTGGCGCGCGGTGGCGCATCCGAAGCGGTGGGGTAAGGCTGCTCCGCCTGGGTGGACGCCTTGGCATCGGCGCTTTCGGGAGCGGCCTGCGCCGCGGCGTCGGAGTGCTCCCACGGCTCGAGATCGGCTTGATCGGCATGAACGGGCTCGTCAGGCGTCTCCGGCTGCGCATTGGCCATGGCAGCCGCATCCTCGGCCGCAACCGATTCTGCCGGGGCCCCGACGTCATCCGAGTTGGCGACATCCGTCTTGGCGGCATCCGCATCGGCGATGCGCGAGACAGCGCCGGGTTCGAGTTCGATGGTCACCGGCTCGCGGCGGCTTTTCGAATGTCGCATCTTCGGCGTCTTGACCATGCCTGGGCTCCGCAATCCTGCTTCGTCTGGGCGCCCGACGGCGCGTGATGGTTTGAAAAATGGTCTAGCACATCATCATCAGGTGAAAAGGGGCGGCGTGATGACACGGGGCTCAGTCGCCGCGGTGCAACAGCTCAAGCAGCGCCTCCTCCTGCGGTTCCCGCGCCATGCGTATTTTTTTGCCGGCGGCATTGTCAAATGCCGCTGCCACGCGCTCGGAGAGCGCAAAAGCCTGCATGTTTTCAAAGAGATCGCGCAGCCCCGCCCTGTTGGTCAAGGCCTGCAACGCTGCCGCCGCCTTGGCTGAATAGAGCAGCACCGCGTCGACCGCCTTGTCGGACAGGCGTGTACGGGTTTCAGCATCGGAATAATCGAGCGAAATCGTGTCGTAGGTTTCGACGGTGCGGACCTCGACGCCGGCATTTCGCAGCCGCGCCTCGAAGGGCGGAAACCGCACGCGCCCTGTGAGATAGACGACCGCCTTGCCGGAAAGGCCGGCGGCAATCGCCTCGGCCAGCCGCTCGGCGTCGCCCGCCCCTTCGCTGACCGACAAGAACCCTGCCGAACGTGCCGCTTCAGCCGTCCTGCGTCCGACGGCATGGCAAGGCAAGGCGGCGAGCGCACGAATGAGTTCTTTCGGCGCATGCCGCACGGCATTGGCGCTGGTCACAGCGACGGCCACGGCATTGTCGCACGCAGCATCGGCGCCAACCGGCAGTGTCACCGTTTCGGTCAGTGGCAGAAGGAGAGGCTCAAATCCCAATTCCTGCAGCCGCCGCATGGTTCGCGACGCCCCGGGCTGCGGTCGCGTCACCAGGACACGCATGTCAGACCCAGCCGTCGAAGAAGGTTTCGCCCGCTTTGACCCGCACCATCCTGGCCGCGTCCGTGCCGATGTCAGCGGCATCCAGCGCCAAGCCTTCGGCCTTGACCTCATGCGATTGCGTGCCATCGGGCGAAATGATCAGCCCGGCGAAAACCAGCCTGCCGCCCGAGATCGTCGCATAGCCGGCGATCGGCGTGCGGCAGGAGCCGTCGAGCGCCGCCAGGAAGGCGCGCTCACAGGCCAGCGCCTGGCCTGTCGGCACATCATGGATGGCCACCAGCATCTTTTCGACCTCGCTGTCGCCGATGCGGGTTTCGATGCCGATTGCGCCTTGTCCCGGCGCCGGCGGAAAAGCATCGAGCGGCATCAGATCGGTGACGACATGGCCGAGCCCGAGCCGCTTCAGCCCGGCATAAGCGAGGATCGTGCCTTCGGCGACGCCTTCCTCCAGCTTGCGCAGCCTGGTCTGCACATTGCCGCGGAACATGACCACGCCTAGGTCCGGCCGCATGCGCCGGATCAGCGCCTGGCGCCTGAGCGAAGACGACCCGACCTTGGCGCCTTGCGGCAAATCAACAATGCGCTTCACCGCCTTTCCGATGAAGGCGTCCCGCGCATCCTCGCGCGGCAGGAAGGCGGACAGCTCCAGCCCGTCCGGCAGCACTGTCGGCATATCCTTGGAGGAATGCACGGCGATATCGATCGTGCCGGCCAGCAGCGCCTCTTCGATTTCCTTGGTGAACAGGCCCTTGCCGCCGGCTTCCGACAGCGGCCGGTCCTGGATGCGGTCGCCGCTGGTCGAAATGACGACGACCTCGAAGGCTTCCGCCGGCATGCCGTGCGCTTCCATCAGCCGCGCCTGCGTTTCATGCGCCTGGGCGAGCGCCAGCGGGCTGCCGCGTGTTCCGATTTTCAAAGTTTGCATGGCGCGCGGTCCGTGATAACCCCCGGCTGGCTTTGCGTTTCCGGCACTCCCTCTAACTAGGAAAGTCCGGCGACACAATCTCTGGAGACAGCGACGAATTGATCCGCGTTCTGGGCATTGAGACGAGTTGCGACGAGACCGCCGCCAGCGTGGTGACGCTGGAAGGCGATTCCGTGCCGGTGATTGCGTCCAACATCGTGCTCAGCCAGATCGAGGAGCACGCCGCCTTCGGCGGCGTCGTGCCGGAGATCGCCGCGCGCGCCCATGTCGAGGCGCTGGACGGCATTGTCGAGGCCGCTCTTGCGGATTCGGGCGTAGCCCTGGCCGACATCGACGCCATTGCCGCCACTGGCGGCCCCGGCCTGGTCGGCGGGCTGATCGTCGGCCTGATGACGGCCAAGGCGATTGCAGCGGCCGCCGGCAAGCCGCTGATCGCCATCAACCATCTCGAAGGCCACGCACTGACCGCAAGGCTGACCGACGGGCTCGACTTTCCCTATTTGCTGCTGCTGGTTTCCGGCGGCCACACCCAGATCGTCGCCGTGCGCGGCGTTGGCGACTACCAGCGCTGGGCGACGACCATCGACGACGCGCTCGGCGAAGCTTTCGACAAGACGGCCAAAATGCTCGGCCTGCCCTATCCCGGCGGCCCGAACGTCGAAAAGGCGGCAATGTCGGGCGATGCGACGCGCTTTGCCTTTCCGCGGCCGATGAGGGGCTCGGCGCAGCCCGATTTCTCCTTCTCCGGCCTCAAGACCGCCGTGCGCCAGGCGGCGACCGCCATCCAGCCGCTAAGCGAGCAGGATGTCGCCGACATCTGCGCCTCGTTCCAGGCGGCGGTAGCCGACGCACTTGGCGACCGCGTGGCCCGCGCGCTGGCCCGCTTCCGTGACGAATTTCCGGACAAGGCCGAGCCGGCGCTGGTCGTTGCCGGTGGCGTCGCCGCCAACAGAGCGATCAAGGCGACGCTGCAGAAGCAGTGCGCCGAGGCCGGCTTCGCCTTTGTCGCGCCGCCGCTGAAGCTTTGCACCGACAATGCGGCGATGATCGCCTGGGCCGGGATCGAGCGGTTGCGGGCAGGCTTGTCGCAAGAGAACGGCTTCGATTTCGTGCCGCGTTCGCGCTGGCCGCTGGACAGCATTTCGGCGCCGATGGTCGGCTCCGGCCGGCGTGGAGCGAAAGCATGAGCGCCGGCAAGACAAGCGGCAGGGACAAGACCGGCTGGCGCGTTGCCGTGCTTGGCGGCGGCGCCTGGGGCACGGCGCTGGCGCTGGCGATGCTGCGCGCCGGTCACGATGTCCGGCTCTACGCCCGCGACGAAGAGACGGTTTCCGCGATCCGCCGCGGCGAGAACCCGCGTTATCTCCCCGGCATCGCCATTGAAACAGGCATTGCGGCGACGAGCGATATCAGCACGGCCCTGACCGATGCCGATTGCGCGCTGGCCGTCGCGCCGGCGCAGGCGCTGCGCGCCATGCTGACGACGGCAAAGCCCCATATGCCGAAAGGCATCCCGCTGGTTCTCTGCGCCAAAGGCATCGAGCGCGACACCGGCGCGCTGCTGTCGGCGATCGTTGGTGAGATCCTGCCCGAAACTCCGGTTTCGGCCTTGTCCGGTCCGAGCTTTGCCGCCGATGTGGCCAGGGGTCTGCCGACCGCTGTCGTGGTTGCTTCCCCCGACGACGCCTTGGCGGCCGAGCTTGCCGCGCGCTTTTCGGCGCAGAATCTGCGCTGCTATTCCAGCGACGATTTGATCGGCGTCGAGATTGGTGGCGCTTTGAAGAATGTCTTCGCCATTGCCGCTGGCGCCGTCACCGGCGCTGGGCTCGGCGCCAGCGCGCAGGCCGCCATGGTGACACGCGGCTTCGTCGAACTGCGCCGCATCGGGGCATCCTTCGGCGCCAAGCCGGAGACGCTGATGGGGCTTTCCGGCCTCGGCGACCTTTTGCTCACCTGCTCTTCGGCCCAGTCGCGCAATTTCGCCTATGGGCTGGCGCTGGGGCAAGGCAAGCCCTTGGCCGGACTGCCGCTCGCCGAAGGCGTGCCGACGGCGGCGATCGCCGCCCGCATCGCCACCGAGCGCCACATCGACGCGCCGATCATCGCTGCGGTGTCGGCGATACTGGACGGCACGATCACCATTCGGCAGGCTGTGTCCGCGCTGATGACGCGACCCCTGAAAACCGAAACCGACCTCTGATCCCCAAACAAACCGGAGTTTAACATGCTGTTTGCGTTGATTTGCAAGGACAAGCCGGGCAGCCTGCAGGTGCGGGTCGATACGCGGCCGGTCCACGTCGCCTTTCTCGAACGCCTGAACGCCGACAACAAACTGGCCTTTGCCGGCCCGTTCCTCGACGCCGAGGGCAAGCCCAATGGCAGCCTCGTCGTCGTGGAAGCGCCCGACCTCGCCGGTGCGCAGGCGCTGTCGGCTGCCGACCCCTATGCCAAGGCCGGGCTGTTCGAAAGTGTCGAAATCCGCCAGTGGAACTGGACCTTCAACAAGCCGGCGGCTAGTTAGTTCCGGCGGCGCCTAGAGCGATCCCAGGAAAAGTGTGTAACGGTTTTCCGTCCGGAATTGCGCAAAAAATAGTAGTTGGAGCAAAGACATGAACTACTGGCTGTTCAAATCCGAACCTTCGGTCTTCTCCTTCGAGGCGCTGAAGGCCAAGGGCAAGGCCGGCACGCAGTGGGACGGCGTGCGCAACTATGCAGCGCGCAACAACATGAAGGCGATGCAGATCGGCGATCTCGGCTTCTTCTATCACTCCAATGAAGGGCTGAACGTCGTCGGCATTGCCGAAGTCTGCGGGCTTGCCCATCCCGACAGCACCACCGACGATCCGCGCTGGGAATGCGTCGACATCCGCGCCTTCAAGGACGTGCCGAACCCGCCGACGCTGGAGCAGGTCAAGGCCAATCCGAAGCTTGCCGAGATGGCGCTGGTGCGGCTTGGACGGCTTTCCGTACAGCCGGTGACGCCGGCCGAATGGAAGGAAGTCTGCCGCATGGGCGGCCTGACGCCGGCTCCGTGACGGTCCTTACGCCGAACAGCGCGAAAAAGTTCATTCTCGACAACACGGCGCTTATGTCGCCGCCGCATGTGCCGGAGATTGTCCTCAATCTGGCCGACGAAGCGCATGACCTCTGGCAGCGCACGGAGAACGAGCTGATCGAAATCGGCCTGCCGCCACCGTTCTGGGCCTTTGCCTGGGCCGGCGGTCAGGGCCTTGCCCGCTACGTGCTGGACAATCCGTCGGATGTGCGGGGCAAACGCGTGCTCGACTTCGCCTCCGGCTCCGGCCTTGTCGCCATCGCCGCCGCCAAGGCGGGTGCGGCGCACGTGATCGCCGCCGACATCGACCCGTTCTGCGAAACGGCGATCCGCCTCAACGCAGAGGCCAATGGCGTTGCCATCGACTTTTGCGGCACGGACTGCATCGGCACCGACGCCGGCTGGGACGTGGTACTGGCGGGCGACGTCTTCTACGACAAATCCTTCGCCGACACGCTGATGCCGTGGTTTTCGACACTGAAGGCGCGCGGCGCTGACATCCTCGTCGGCGATCCGGGCCGCTCCTACATGCCGAAGGCGGGACTGGAGCCGCTCGCCGTCTACGAAGTGGCGGTGACGCGGGCGCTGGAGGACGCCCTTGTCAAGCGCACCACGGTGTGGCGCTTCGCTTGACGGCATTGCCGAACAGGCGTTCCATCGCGCATTGATTTGAAGAATACGCATGTCGTTATCCCAGAACCGTCAGGCTTTGGGCTGCATGCTTGAGGGGAGGACTTTATGGATTTTTCAGTGGTGAACTGGCTGGCGGTGGTTGTCGCGGCCGTCGCGGCGTGGCTGTTTGGCGCGGTCTGGTACACGGTCCTCAGCAAGCCTTGGATGAGGGCGGCCAGGATCGATCCGTCAACGTCAAAGAAATCAATATTGCCCTTCATCATCTCCTTCATCGCCGAGCTGATCATGGCGCTGGTCTTGGCCTTGGTCGTCGGCGCGATGACGGGCGGCGAGCCGGTCCTTGTCGCAGGGCTGGTCTTCGGCTTCGTCCTCTGGCTGGGTTTCGTCGCCACGACGCTGACGGCCAACCATAGCTATGAGAATTTCGGCTGGGACCTGACCCTGATCGACGGCGGCCACTGGCTCGGCGTGCTGTTGATCATCGGCGCGGTGATCGGCTGGTTCGGGACGCCGGTCGCCGGCTGAGGCCTGCAGAAGTCGTCAGGTCTGCGTCCTGGCGACTTCGTCGAGGATCCATTCGCGGAAAGCGATGATGCGCGGATCGTTGGCAGTGCTCTCGGGATAGACCAGGAAGTAGCCGAACTCCGGCCCCACGCGCAGACCGAGTTCAAAGGGCTGCACCAGCCTTCCCTGGGAAAGGTCGTTTGCCACCATGGCGAACTCGGCGAGCGCCACGGCATTGCCGTCGAGCGCCGCCTGCACGGCATCGGTAGAGGTTCCAAACACGATAGTCCGGCTGTCGTCGAAATCGTTGATGCCGGCCGCCGCCATCCACATGCGCCAGTTCGGCCATGTCACGCCTTGGCGCGACCATTCGATATGGGCAAGCGTGTGGTTGAAGAGGTCGCGCGGTTCGCGCAGCGACGGGCCGGAGGTCAGCAGGCTCGGGCTGCACACCGGAATGAGGATGTTGTCGAACAGGCGATGGGCGCGAAGCCCCGGATACTTGCCGACCCCGAACCGGATGCCGACATCGACGTCGTCGAGTTCGAAATCGCGCACTTCGTAGCCGATGTCGAACCTCAGCTCGATACTGGGCTGAAGTTTGCGAAAATCGTCGACGCGCCGCATCAGCCATTTTGACGCGAACTGCGCGTCGAGCGTTACCTTCAGCAATGCCGTGCCGCGCGTCAGCTTGCGCGCCCGCGACACCGCCCGGTTGAGCAGGTCGAGCGCATCGATCGAGGCCTCGAACAGCACCGTACCTGCCTCGGTCAACCGGATGGTACGACTGGTTCGCGTGAACAGCACCAGCCCGAGCTGATCCTCGATTTCCTTGATCTGGTGGCTGACCGCCGCCGGCGTCAGCCCGAGCTCGTCGGCAGCGCGGGTGAAATTGAGGTGGCGGGCGGCGGCTTCCAGAGTCCTCAGCGCGCGCGTTCCGGGCAACAGACGGGACATCAACGTATCCTCAAATAAAACTTGACGATCTGAAAAGAACTACTCGTTTCTCTCATGGATTTCAATGCGGCATGATGCATCCATCGAAACACCATCAAGCCGGATTTGATATCCGGCGGAACACGGGAGCGCATCATGTCCATCTTCGTTTTGAACTCGCCAGCAGCTCGCTCGAACTGGTTGCATGCCGTAACGGACTGGCTTCGCCAGGCGAAAGTCGCCATCAACCTGCCGCGCCAGGACGTGGAGGATCTGTCGGATCGCCAGTTGCGCGACGTCGGCGCGCAGCGCAAGGACGTGACGCGGGCCGTGGACCGGGAACTCGGCCGGCTTGGATTGCTGGACACTGGGTGGCAGAAGCCGAGAAGGCGTTAGGCAATGGTGAGTAGTGAGTAGTGAGTAGTGAGTAGTGAAGGATTGAAACGACGCCGAGACCATCCTACTCCCTACTCCCTACTCCCTACTCCCTACTCCCTACTCCCTACTCCCTACTCCCTACTCCCTACTCCCTACTCCCTACTCCCTGCTCCCTACCTCACCACCCTCACCACCGTCCGGTCCGACACCAGCGGCAACAGCCGCGCCATTGTCCGCGCTGTCACCGCCACGCAGCCTTGCGTCGGTGTGAAGCCTGGGCGCGCCAGATGGAAGAAGATGGCGCTGCCACGGCCGCGCCGGCGCGGCGCCATGTTCCAGTCGAGCACCAGGCAGGCGTCATAGAGGCGGTCGTCGCGCCGCATTCGCTCATGGCTGGCGCCATAGGGGATTTTCACCGGCCGGTTGTAGTTGCGGTCGTCCGGCACCTCGCACCAGCCGAGATCGGCGCCGATCGGCGCCATCGCCAGCCGGGTTTTGCGGCCGGCCGCGAAATGATCGCCCCGAAAATATCCTGACAAAATCCGCATCTCGCCAAGCGGCGTCGCACCGTCGCCTTCGCGCTTGTTGGCTGAGATGCCGCCGCGTCCGAGCGCGCAGGCAAACACCTTGCTGCCGGCCTGCAATATCCCCTGGCTGGGGTTGCCCGGCCTCGCCCGAACCACCAGCACACGCAGCCCTTTCGGCAAAATTGCGCCGGCTGCATTGCGATCGCGTTTTTTCTTGTATGATCGTGTCACGGAACAAATCACTGTGATCGGACTGTTGCGCCGGTCAGCTTCCGCATAAATGGGGGGCGGTCAACTGAAAATTCTTTTCAAAACAATGGATTGATCCATGACATCACGTACCATTCTGATCGTTGACGACGATGACGACCTGCGCGGAACCCTCGTCGAGCAACTGGCCCTTTACGAAGAATTCGACGTCTTGCAGGAAGCGACCGCCGCCAAAGGCGTCGCCGCGGCGCGCGGCGGGCTCATCGACCTGCTCATCATGGATGTCGGGCTGCCCGACATGGATGGCCGCGAGGCGGTGAAGATCCTGCGCAAGGGCGGCTACAAGGCGCCGATCATCATGCTGACCGGCCACGATACCGATTCCGACACGATTCTGGGCCTCGAGGCGGGCGCCAACGACTATGTCACCAAGCCGTTCCGCTTCGCCGTGCTGCTCGCCCGCATACGCGCACAACTGCGCCAGCACGAGCAGAGCGAGGACGCCACCTTTTCGGTCGGGCCCTACACGTTCAAGCCCAGCCAGAAGCTTCTGATCGACCAGCGCGGCGGCAAGGTGCGGCTGACCGAGAAGGAAGCCTCGATCATCAAATATCTCTATCGAGCCGACCAGAAGGTGGTCACGCGCGACGTCCTGCTTGAGGAAGTGTGGGGCTACAATTCCGGCGTCACCACGCACACGCTCGAAACTCACGTCTACCGGCTGCGCCAGAAGATCGAGCGCGATCCTTCCAATGCTGAAATTCTTGTGACAGAAAGCGGCGGCTACAAGCTGGTTCCTTAAACTTTTCATTGTTCAATAGGCGGTCGGGGCGGGACTGTTTCGGGGAGGATCCGGCTGGGGGAGCCTGGATCGGCCCGCTGCGCAGATTGAAGTGTTAGAGCGTCCTTTGCGCGTTCAATTGGACGCGCGGCGCTCTAAGGGAGGGATTGGACTGACCGTTCGGGGACGCAGCTAGAGATGGCGCTGGATGACGACATCCGCATCCTGTCCGCCGTGAAGCTCTTTGAGGGTTTCACGCAGGAACAGCTGCGCCTGCTCGCCTTCGGCGCCGAAGCCACCCATCTGCAGGCCGACCGCAAGCTGTACCGCGAGGATGACGAAGCCGACTCGGCCTATATCGTGGTCAGTGGCCGCATCGTGCTCTACCGGGAGCATGATGGCGACCGCATCCCGATCGGCACCGCCGGCCCCGGCACGATCCTCAGCGAACTGGCGCTGATCGCCGACTCAAGACGGCTGACCAGCGCCTCGGCCGAGACCGATTCGGAAGTGATAAGGTTGAGCCGCAAGATGTTTCGCCGCATCCTGGAGGAATATCCCGAGGTGGCGGTGAAACTGCACCAGCGCATCCTCGATGATTTCCAGGCCATGATCGCCCGCATCGAGAAGCTGGCCCCAAGGTTTGGCGGGTAGGTCCCCGCGACCGCGCTCACGCTTGGGTGTGTCGAGATTCAGGTCAGGCCGAGTCGAAAATGGCTGATACCGAGAACCGGAGCGGAGCGTACTCAAAGTACGCGAGCACCGGAAGCGCAGGTATCGGCCATTTGCAGGCCGGCCTCACCTGAATATCGGCCCGCCTAATCCAGGTCGAACCGCGCAATCACCGGCACATGGTCCGAGGGCCGCTCCCAGCCACGCGCCTCTCGCAGGATCTCATAGCCGGCAAAGCTCGGCACCAGGTTCGGTGACGACCAGACATGGTCGAGCCGGCGGCCGCGGTTCGAGGCTTCCCAGTCCCGCGCGCGATAGCTCCACCAGGTGTAGAGCTTCTGCTCTGGCGGCACGTCGAGCCGCATCAGGTCGACCCAGTCGCCGGCGATCCGCATCGCGTCGAAATTTTGCGTCTCGACCGGCGTGTGGCTGACGACGTTGAGCAATTGCTTGTGCGACCAGACATCGTGCTCCTGCGGAGCGATGTTGAGGTCGCCGACCAGGATCGAGGCCGACACCTCGTCATGCGCGGCGCGGATGGCGTTCATCTCGGCAACGAAATCGAGCTTGTGGCGGAACTTGCGGTTGATCTCCGGATCGGGCTCGTCGCCGCCGGCCGGCACGTAGAAATTGTGGACCAGGATTGCCTTGCCGCCGGCCTGCACCTTGACCGACAGATGCCGGCTGTCATCGATCTCGCAGAAGCGCCGTTTCTCGACAATCTCGATCGGCCGCCGCGCCACCGTCGCAACGCCGTGATAGCCCTTCTGGCCATGGAATGCGATGTGCTCGTAGCCGGCCTTGCGGAACGCCTTTTCCGGAAACAGCTCGTCGGGAACCTTCGTCTCCTGCAGGCAAAGCACATCGGGCGCCTGCTCCGTCAGCAGCCGCTCGACGATCGGCATGCGCAGGCGCACGGAGTTGATGTTCCAGGTGGCGATGGAGAAGGGCATGCGGCGGTCCGAACAAGGTCGCCGATCTACTGCCAGCCGAGCGCCACAAACACAAGCCAGCCTTTGCGGGCGGCGGCTCTGATTCAGGTCAGGCCGAGTCGAAAGGCGGTCTCCGAGAACCGGAGCGGAGCGTACTTAAACCACGTGAGCACCGGAAGCGCAGGAGATCGCCATTGGCAGGCCGGCCTCACCGCATCTAGCGCTGGTTGGTGTTCAGCTCGCGGTTCGCCGCATAGTCGATGGCAAAGGTGTCCGCAGGGAAGCTGACGCCTTCCTTGGTGTTGTAGATCATCACCGTGGTGTCCTTGCCCTGCGCGTCGGTGATGGTCCACTGGCGCAGATCATAGGATTTCGGATCGAACATCATAGTGATCTTCGAATTGCCGAACACCGACTTGTCGGCAAGCTGGATGGTGGTGAGGTCGCTCTCTTCCTTGATCGATTTCACGCGGCCCCCCGAGAGGTCGATCTTGGTGTCGAGCAACAGCTTCAGCGGCGTCTTCGACAACGGATAGAGATCGGACGTTTTCAGCCGCTTGTTGAGGATGACCACCGACTTGCCGTCGGAAATCACCCGGAAATTCGACTTGCCGTCATAGTTGAAGCGAATCTTGCCTGGCCGCTCAAGGAAGAACTTGCCGCCGGTCTGCTGGTTGTTGGGGCCGAACTGGACGAACTCGCCGCTCATCGATTTGACCGAGGAGAAATGGTCGGCGATCTTTTGCGCCGTCGGCGGCACAGCCGCCTGCGCCGAGGCCAAGAGCTGGAACCCCGGCACGACGTTGATGGCCGCGGCGCCGGCAAGCATCAGGCCAAGGCCGAGCAACTGGCGACGGTTTGGAGCGAAATCGCTGATCGCGGAAAGATCGTTTTTCATGCCGGTCACTCTCGTGTGGTGTGTGTCTCGTTGCAGTCCGTGGACCCCCAGTTAGACTTAAGTTTGGCGGGCCGGACAGCGCTCAGTCGCTGTAACGCGCCAAAAGGTTCAAGGTTGCCGCCGGGCCGTATCGGCTGATCAGAACTTGTCGTCCTCGGTCGGCACCAGAATTTCGCGTTTGCCGGCATGGTTGGCCGGGCCGACAATGCCTTCCTTCTCCATCTTCTCGATGATCGAGGCGGCGCGGTTGTAGCCGATGCCGAGCCGGCGCTGGATATAGCTGGTCGACGCCTTGCCGTCGCGCAGCACGACCGAGACCGCCTGGTCGTAGGGATCGTCGGAATCCTCGAAATTGCTGTTGCCACCACCGCCAGCGCCGCCCTTGCCCGACGGCTCGTCATCGTCCTCGCCGTCATCCTCGGTGATGGCGTCGAGATATTCGGGCACGCCCTGCAGCTTCAGATGGGCGACGATCTTCTCGACCTCGTCGTCGGCGACGAACGGGCCGTGCACGCGCTGGATGCGGCCGCCGCCGGCCATGTACAGCATGTCGCCCATGCCGAGCAGCTGCTCGGCGCCCTGCTCGCCCAGAATGGTGCGGCTGTCGATCTTCGACGTCACCTGAAAGGAGATACGGGTCGGGAAATTGGCCTTGATGGTGCCGGTGATGACGTCGACCGACGGACGCTGCGTCGCCATGATGACATGGATGCCGGCCGCGCGCGCCATCTGTGCCAGGCGCTGCACCGCGCCTTCGATGTCCTTGCCGGCGACCATCATCAAATCGGCCATCTCGTCGATGATGACCACTATGTAGGGCATGGGCTCGAGATCGAGGTTCTCGGTCTCGTAGATCGCCTCGCCGGTCTGGCGGTCGAAGCCGGTCTGCACGGTGCGCGAGATTTTTTCGCCCTTCTTTTCAGCCAACTGCACGCGCGCGTTGAAGCCGTCGATGTTGCGCACGCCGACCTTGGACATCTTGCGGTAGCGGTCCTCCATCTCGCGCACCGTCCATTTCAACGCCACCACGGCCTTCTTCGGGTCGGTGACCACCGGCGTCAGAAGGTGCGGGATGCCGTCATAGACGGAAAGTTCCAGCATCTTCGGGTCGATCATGATCAGCCGGCAGTCCTGCGGCGTCAGCTTGTAGAGCAGCGACAGGATCATGGTGTTGATGGCGACGGACTTGCCGGAGCCGGTGGTGCCTGCGACCAGCACATGCGGCATCTTGGCGATGTCGACGATCACCGCCTCGCCATTGATGGTCTTGCCCAGCGCCAGCGCCAGCTTGGACTTGGTCGTCTCGAAATCGCGGCTGGCCAGGATCTCCCGGAGATAGACGGTCTCGCGCTTGGCATTCGGCAATTCGATGCCGATGGCGTTGCGGCCGGGCACCACGGCGACGCGGCAGGCAATCGCGCTCATCGAGCGGGCGATGTCGTCGGACAGGCCGATGACGCGCGACGATTTGATGCCGGGCGCCGGCTCCAACTCATAGAGCGTGACCACCGGGCCGGGCCGTACCGCGATAATCTCGCCCTTGACGCCGAAATCCTCCAGAACGCCTTCGAGCAGGCGCGCATTCTGCTCCAGCGCGTCCTTGGACAGGCTGGCGTCGCGCACCACGTTCTTCGGCTCCGACAGGAAATGCAGCGACGGCATTTCGAATGTTTCCGAGCCGATCAGCGAGGTCTGCGCCTCGCGCTGGACGCGCGCGCCGGGAGCGGGACGCGGCGCAGGTGCGGCGACGCGGGTCGCCGCATCTGACCGGAAGTTTTGCACCTTGGCGTTCGGCGCGGCACGGCGCTGGACCGGCTCGTCGTCGAGTTCGACCTCCTGGTCGCCATTGTCGAAACCGGCATCGAGGACGTCGTCATCGTCCGGATCGACGGAAACGCTGCGGTCATTGACCATGGCGGCGAAGAATTCCGGCTCGACGCGGGCGCGGCCATCCGGGCTCATCCGCGCTTCGGCGAATTCCGCCGATTCGACCCGTTCGGCGGCTCGGCGCCATGCGGTGGAGCGCTGCTCCATCTCCGGCTTGAACTCGTCGCGCTCCTGCTGGCGGCGCACAGCCCGGCGATGCATCCAGGCGCGGAAAGACAGCCACCAGTGGGTAACGGCGCCGAGCGCCAGTATCCCCTCGTCGCCCTCGTCCTCGTCTTCGTCGAAGAGCAGGTCGTCCTCTCGGGGATCGGGCTCCGCGGTGCGCTCCATGACGGCAAAGCCGTTCTTGCGCGCAATCAGCGCCGAGCCATAGGCAAACAGCCACAGCGCCGGCGCAATGAGCACCATGGCAATGACGCTGGCAACGATGCCGGTCGGGTAGCCGCCAATGACCAGGCCCGGAATATTGAGCACCATGTCGCCGAACACGCCGCCGAGGCCGGTCGGCAACGGCCACGTCTTGGGCGGCACCACGCAGCCGGCCATCGCCGCCGCGAGCAGCGCGAAGCCGAACCAGGCAAGGCCGCGCTTCGGCAGCCTGTCGACGCCGCGCGCCGAAAACAGGAGAAAGCCCCAGATCACCGCCGGCACCAGGGCGGCGACCGCGGCAAGGCCGAAGAACTGCATGGCGAGGTCGGAGAATACCGCGCCCGCATAACCCATGGCGTTGGTGACGATGTTGGCGGTGGCGTGCGAGAAGCTGGGATCGGCGACGTTCCAGGTCGCCAGCGCCGCGACGCCAAAGGCGACCAGCGCAAACAGGCCGGCGCCGACCAGCCGCCCGACCTGGCGCCGCGCGAATGCCTGGATGCCGTGCCCCGTATCGGTCAGCGCGAGCGGTGCTGAAGCCCCTGAACGCATGCTTCGTTCCCCGTCTGTCATGGAGTGGCCGGGCGCATGACGCACTCCGGCAGATTCGGATGTCAGACTATCGGGGGGAAGGTTAAGGCCGCATTAACTATACGCACCCAGAGCCACGATCTTGCTCACTCCACTGTAGGCAGTCTCAACAGTTCGGAACCAATCCGGTCGACGTCTCCCCGCCGGCGGCCATCACTAGAACGTGATTGCGCAGGGACCGAGGCCTGCCAGCACGGTTGCCAAAAAGAGAGGCCCGGAATGACCCGGGCCTCAAAGCGTGAACTCCTTTCGGGAGCGTCACGACGGGATGGGAGAATGCGGGGCGGCCGAGGCCGCCCCGCAAGGCTTACGAGTGGTAGGCCGCTTCGCCATGCGAAGTCAGGTCGAGGCCTTCGCGCTCGGCGTCGGCTGTCGGACGCAGACCGATGATCAAGTCGACAACCTTGTAGAGGATGGCGCTGCCGATGCCCGACCACAGCAGGGTTACCAGGACGCCTTTGCCCTGCGCCAAGAGCTGCGTGGCCGTGCCGGCATAGCCGGCGGCGAAGTCGGCCGTCGAATAGTCGACGATGCCGGCGCCGCCGAGGGAGGGATTGACCAGAATGCCAGTGCCTAGCGCACCGATGATGCCACCGACGCAGTGGACGCCGAAGACATCGAGGCTGTCATCATAGTCGAACGTGTTCTTCACCACCGAGACGAAGAAGTAGCAGACGAAGGTGGCAACGATGCCAAGCACGATAGCGCCCATCGGGCCGGCAAAACCTGCAGCCGGCGTAATCGCGACGAGGCCGGTGACCGCGCCCGAAACAGCGCCGAGCATGGAGGCTTTGCCGCGCAGCAGCGATTCAAGCACGATCCAGGCCACTGCCGCCGCCGCCGTGGCGACGAAGGTGTTGATCATCGCCAGCACCGCATAGGCGTTCGCTTCGAGGTTCGAACCGGCGTTGAAGCCGAACCAGCCGACCCACAGCAATGAAGCGCCGACCATGGTCAGCGTCATCGAGTGCGGCGCCATGATGTCCTTCTTGTAGCCGATGCGCTTGCCGATCATCAGCGCGCCGACGAGACCGGCAATGCCCGCATTGATGTGAACGACCGTGCCGCCGGCGAAGTCGATGGCGCCGAAGCTGAAGATCAGGCCGGACGGGTCGGCATAGGCGCTCGGGCCGCCCCAGAACCAGACCATGTGCGCGATCGGGAAGTAGATTAACGTCACCCATAGGATAACGAAAAGGATCAAGGCGGAGAATTTGACGCGTTCGGCGAATGCGCCGACGATCAGGGCGGGCGTGATGCAGGCGAAGGTCATCTGGAAGACGACGAACACCAGTTCAGGAATGGCGACGCCCTTGCTGAAGGTTTCCGAAAGCGTCGATACGTTGACGCCGGAGAGAAACATCTTCGAAAGGCCGCCGACGAAGGCGTTGCCCGGGGTGAAGGCGAGGCTGTAGCCGTAGAAGACCCAGATGATCATGACCACGCTGGTGATGGTGAAGACCTGCATCAGCACCGACAGCATGTTCTTGGTACGAACCAGGCCGCCGTAGAAAAGCGCAAGGCCGGGAATGGTCATCAACAGCACCAGCACGGTGGAAATCATCATCCACGTGGTGTCGCCCTTGTCGACAGTAAAAGCCGGCGCTGCTGGCGCTGCCGCCGCGACGGCGGGAGCCGCCTCCTGCGCGAAGGCAGCAACCGTGCCCAATGCTCCGAGCGCTAAGGAGCCCAGCAGCGCGGAGCGTGCCACTGACTTCAAGGTGGAAGGTATATTCATTGAACTCTCCATTGGAATACGTGTTCGCCGCTCAAAGTGCGTCGGTGTCTGTTTCGCCGGTACGGATGCGCACCGCCTGATCGATGCCGAAGACGAAGATCTTGCCGTCGCCGATCTGGCCGGTCTTGGCCGCCGCCGTGATGGCTTCGACGGCCTTGTCGACCAGGTCTGTGCTGACCGCGACTTCGATCTTGATTTTCGGCAGGAAACTGACCGCGTATTCCGCCCCGCGATAGATTTCCGTGTGTCCCTTCTGACGCCCGTAGCCTTTGACTTCGGTGACGGTCAGGCCCTGGATGCCGACGGCGGTGAGCGCTTCGCGCACCTCGTCGAGCTTGAACGGCTTGATGATTGCCATCACGATTTTCATAAGGTTTCACCCTTTGCTGTTGCGGTCCCCCGCGTTTGCACACCTTCACCGATCCCAAAAAGCCCGGAGAGTGCCCAACAGGATTCAAGCTCCGTGCCAGTTGCCGAAGCAGGGTGTTAACTCATTGTAAATAAACGGATTGCTCGAGTCCCGGCGGCACGGTGCGCACTGTCAACGGACAGTCACTGATTAAAAAGTAGGCAATTTTTCGAAAATGCCTATTCGGCAGGCGGCCGTTTCAGCCGGATCAGGCCTTCCTGGGCAACCGAGGCGATCAGCGTGCCGTCGCGGGCAAACAGCGAGCCGCGGGTGAAGCCGCGCGACCCCTGCGTCGAGGGGCTGTCCTGCGTGTATAGGATCCAGTCATCGAGCGGATGGCTGCGATGGAACCACATCGCATGGTCGAGGCTCGCCGCCTGGATGTCGCGGTCGAAAATGGCGCGGCCGTGCGCAAAGGTCGAGGTGTCGAGCAGCGTCATGTCGGAGAGGTAGGCAAGCACCGCCGCCTGGATGCCGCGGTCGGCCGGCACCGGGCCGGTGGTGCGGATCCAGATGTTCTGCTGCGGCTCCAGCTTTTCGCGGCTGGTGTAATGCTTCAGCATCACCGGCTTCATCTCAATCGGCCGGTCACGCTCCCAATAGCGCTTGATGCCGTCCGGCACCGCCTCGCCGAACTTGCCCAGCAATTCGCGCTGCGACAACAGGCTGTCGGGCGGCGGCACGTCGCGCGGCATCGGCAGCTGATGCTCAAGGCCAACCTCATCCTGCTGGAACGAGGCTTCCAGCGAAAAGATCGCCTGGCCGTGCTGGATCGCCACCACGCGCCGCGTGGTGAAGGAGCCGCCATCGCGGATGCGGTCGACCTCGTAGACGATCGGCACCTTGGTGTCGCCGGGCCGCATGAAATAGCCGTGCAGCGAATGCACGTGGCGCTCGGGCTCGACGGTGCGCTGCGCGGCGACCAGCGCCTGGGCAATGGTCTGGCCGCCGAAAACGCGCTGCCAGTCGAGCTTGGGGCTGCGACCACGGTACAGATTGTGTTCCAGCTGCTCGAGGTCGAGAATGCTGAGAAGCTCGTCCATGGCCGCCGTCATGCTTCGTGACCTCGCCGTAAGATGCTATGGCGGTTTCCGACAGGAATGGCGGGCAGTCAAGGCCGGAATGCCCCAGTGGGCGGGGATGGTCGAGACTTCGAAAGGAATTGACATGGCGAACCGCAACACGGACGCAAAAAACCCGCTCGACGTGCTGGTCGCTGGCGCCGGCTATGTCGGCCTCGCCGCCGCCGTGTCGCTGAAACAGGCGCGGCCGGGCCTCGCCGTGGCGGTCGTTGATGCTGCCCCCGCCGGCGTCTGGCAGAAGGACCGCCGCGCCTCGGCGATCGCCGCCGCCGCCTGCCGCATGCTCGACCAGCTCGGCGTCTGGCAGGAAATCGTCGGGCAATCGCAGGCGATCACCGAGATGATCGTCACCGATTCGCGCACCGCCGATCCGGTGCGTCCGGTGTTTCTCACCTTCGATGGCGAGGTCGCGCCGGGCGAACCGTTCGCCCACATGGTCACCAACAAGGACCTGAACGGCGCCTTGCGCCGCCGCGCGCAAAAGCTCGGCATCGACATCATCGAAGGTGTCGCGGTCGCATCGTTCGACGGCAATGGCGCCGGCATCACCGTGCATCTGGCCGACGGCGCGGCGATTAAGGCGCGGCTGCTGGTCGCCGCCGACGGCGTCAATTCCAAATTGCGCGACATGGCCGGCATCAAGACGGTGAAATGGGAATATGGCCAGTCCGGCATCGTCTGCACGGTGGCGCATGAGCGCCCGCACAATGGCCGCGCCGAAGAGCATTTTCTGCCGGCCGGCCCGTTTGCAACGCTGCCGCTCAAGCCCACCGAGGACGGCACCAACCGTTCGTCGCTGGTCTGGGTCGAACGTTCCGAGGATGCCGAGAAGCTGGTCTCGGGCGACGACCTCGTCTTCGAGCAGGAGCTTGAAATGCGCTTCGGCCTGAAGCTCGGCGAAATCCGCGTCACCGACAAGCCGCGCGCCTGGCCGCTCGGCCTGACCATCGCGCGCGCCTTCGTCGCCCCGCGCGTAGCACTTGCCGGCGACGCCGCGCACGGCATCCACCCGATCGCCGGCCAGGGCCTCAATCTCGGCTTCAAGGATGTGGCGGCCCTTGCCGAAGTGGTGGTCGAGGCCGATCGCTTGGGACAGGATATCGGCGCGCTCGACGTGCTCGAGCGCTACCAGCAATGGCGCCGCTTCGACACGGTGCAGATGGGCGTCACCACAGATGTGCTGAACCGGCTGTTTTCCAACGACATCGGCCCGCTGCGCCAGCTCCGCGACATAGGCCTCGGCCTTGTCGAACGGATGCCCAGGCTGAAGGAGTTCTTCATCCGCCAGGCGTCGGGGTTGTCCAACGGCACACCACGGCTGCTCAAGGGTGAGGCGATTTAGGCCGGGAATGAGTGCCGCTTTGTCATAGACGCGGCTCGGCTCCTGACGTCAGCCGCGCAATGTTGGCGCGGTGGCGCACGATCACGTAGATGCCGCCGGCGATGACCAGCAACCGGTAGGGCAATGGTTGTCCCATGCCGCCGACGAGGGCGATCGCGGTGAGCGCCGCCAGCATCGAACTCAGGGACACAATTCGGGAAACTGCCAACACCACGGCAAATGCCGTCGCCGCGCCTAGGCCCACAGGCCAGGACATCGCCAACAAAACACCCAACCCCCGTCGCAGCCGATTTGCCGCCGGTGAAATTCAGCCAGATCGAACGGCTATGCCCAAGCAAAACAGCGAGTCCGGCCAAGCATACAATCCAAGGAGCCCAAACGGGCATATCAGATATTGCCGACGGCGGCGTTGCGGAGGACCAGAAACAAAACCAACGGGCAAAGATGACCGCTGCCGCCCCTTTCAGCACGTCCACCAGAAGCACCACCAATGCTGGCCATTTCCCGAGTGTGCGCAATACATTTGTCGCACCGGTGGACTTGGAGCCGTGCTCCCGGATATCGATGCCCTTAAGCAGTTTCCCCGCCAGATAGCCGGCAGGCGTAGAGCCGATAAGGTAAGCGGCAGCCGATCCTACCACGCTCGCTATCCAGAATGACATGCGCCCGGGCTGTTTCTCAGTTGACCTCAAACCCCAGCTTCTGCCGCAGTCGCAGCATGCGTTGGTCGGCGACCTTGAAACTCTGCTCGCCGCTCTTGGCAACACGATCCAGCATCTGCAGCAGATCTTCGCGCTCATGCGGATCGAGGCGCTCGCGCAGGAAGGGCGCCAGCTTGTCGATGACGATCGTCGTGTCGTCGATCTGCGCCGCGGCCCATTTGGCGTAGACGACGGCTTCATCGGTCTTCTTCTGGTTGTCCGCAATCTGCGAGATCACCTCGCGGATGACCGTTTCGCGCTTCGGCAGGATCGGGCCGTGCTCCGCTGCCAGTGCGGTGATCAGCGTTGCCGCCGCCACCACCGGATCGTCGATCGCCGTCAGCGGCGACAGCGCCGCCTGCTTGCGCAGCTTCTTGCGCCTTATGTTGCCCTGGACGCGGCCGACGACGTCGGCGACCTCGCGCGCGGCTTCGTTCATGGCCTTCATGCGATACCACCAGAACGCCCCGGCTCCCAGCACGCCGAGAATAGCAATCAGGAAAGGCATGTCGAATTCCCCCGAAAATTGCGGCGACGATAGGAGAACTCCGGCGTTGCTTCAACACGCAAGAATTGTATCTGATGAGAAAACAGAGCTGGCCCCCTAATCATCCAGACGCCGAGATCGGACGTCCTGGGTTCAGGTCGCTCGTCACGGGCACTAATGATGCAACCGCTTAGCGATAACGCCGACTTCGCGTCGAGCGCGGTGCCCATTATGACGATCCGTTCGGCCACTGCAATGCGGCTGTCGGCGCGGTGACGCCGGCCTGGGACGATCCGATGTTCCACCCGTTTCTCTACGGGTCGTGGCAAGGGGCCGAATACCGCGCCGGCTTCTACGGCCTTGCCGGCTGGCACAAGGAAGGCCATATGCTGCGCGCGCTGTTCGAGGGCGTGATGTTCGAGCATAGGCGCCACATCAATGTCCTGAAGGACGCCGGTGTCAGCTTCGACAAGGCGGTCCTGTCCGGCGGCGGCTCGCGCAGCGAGCACTGGCCGCAAATCTTCGCCGACGGGCTTGGGGTGCCGATCACCGTGCCTGAGGCGCGCGAGACCGGCGCGCTTGGCGCGGCAATCGGCGCCGGGGTCGCGGCCGGCCTGTTCGCCGACTATGAGGCCGGCGTCGACGCCATGACCCGGTCAAGCGCCGCCTACCGTCCGAACCCGGCCATGCAGGACCATTACAACAGGCGTTATCGCGCCTATTGCGGCCTTGCCGATACGCTGCGATCGTTCTGGGCCGAACACGCCGCAGAACCGAGTAGAACACCGCCGAGTAAACCACCGCAATGACCCAACGGCTCGATGGCGACTACGACTACATCATTGTCGGCGCAGGCACCGCCGGCTGCGTGCTGGCCAATCGCCTGAGCGAAAACCCGGCGACGCGCGTGCTGCTGCTCGAGGCCGGCGGCAGCGACAATTATCACTGGGTGCATATCCCGGTCGGCTATCTCTATTGCATCGGCAATCCGCGCACCGACTGGATGATGAAGACTGCCCCCGAAGCCGGCCTGAACGGCCGCTCGCTGGTCTATCCCCGCGGCAAGGTGCTGGGCGGCTGCACCTCGGTCAACGGCATGATCTACATGCGGGGACAGGCGGCGGACTATGATGGCTGGCGGCAGATGGGCAATGTCGGCTGGGGCTGGGACGATGTGCTGCCCTATTTCCTCAAATCCGAGGACCATCATGGCGGCAAGACCGAGCTGCACGGTTCCGGCGGCGAATGGAAAGTGGCGCGGCAACGCCTGTCCTGGCCGATCCTGAACACGGTGCAGGAGGCGGCCAAGGAATTCGGCATCACGCCGCGCGAGGATTTTAACGACGGCGACAATGAGGGGTCCGGCTTCTTCGAAGTCAACCAGAGCAAGGGCGTGCGCTGGAACACAGCCAAGGCATTCTTGCGCCCGGCGCTGCGACGGCCGAACCTCAGGCTGGTCGTCAACGCGCATGTCGAGACAGTGCTGTTCGAGGGCAAGCGTGCTATCGGCGTTTGTTATCGCGTCGGCGGCCAAACCATCGAGGCAAAGGCCAGCGAGGTGCTGCTGACTGCCGGCTCGATCAACACGCCGAAACTGCTGGAGCTTTCCGGGGTCGGCGAGCCGGATCGCCTCGCCGCGCTCGGCATCGATGTGGTTCACGCCAGCCCCAATGTCGGCGAGAACCTTCAGGACCATCTGCAGATCCGCACTGTCTACAAAGTGTCGTCGGCGCTGACGCTCAACACGCTAGCCAACAGCCTGAGCGGCAAGGCGAAGATCGCGCTGCAATATGCCTTTGGCCGCTCGGGACCGATGTCGATGGCGCCGAGCCAGTTCGGCATGTTCTCGAAATCCGATCCGTCGATGGCGACGCCGGACCTGGAGTACCACGTCCAGCCCTTGTCTACCGACCGGCTGGGCGACCCGCTGCACCCGTTCCCGGCAATCACCATGTCGGTCTGCAATCTGCGGCCCGAGAGCGTCGGCTCGGTGCACGCTACGACGCGCGAGCTGGCCGTGCAGCCGGAGATCCGGCTGAACTACCTCTCTACGGCGCGCGACCGCGAGATCGCGCTGCGTTCGGTGCGCCAGGCGCGCAGCATCATGACCGCCAAGGCTCTTGCCGGCTTCCATCCGGAAGAAATCCTGCCTGGTCTCGCCCACCAGTCGGACGAGGACCTGCTGCACCAGATCGGCTCGATCGCCACGACCATCTTCCACCCGGTCGGCACCTGCCGGATGGGCATCGATGACCGCGCCGTCGTCAGCCCGGACCTGCGCGTGACCGGTATCGAGGGGCTGCGGATCATCGACGCGTCGATCATGCCGCGCATCGTCTCCGGCAACACCGCCTCGCCAGTGGTGATGATCGCCGAGAAGGCGGCGGATATGATCCGCCGGCCTGCATGACGTCGCCGCCGCCTATGACCCCGGCACGTCGTAGATCGCCCTGACTTCGACGGTGCCGATTTCAGCCAGCGGAATTTTGCCGGCGATCTCCAGCGCCTTGTCGAGAGTGTCGGCTTCGATCATGACGAAACCAAGCAACTGCTCCTTGGTTTCGGCAAACGGACCGTCAGTGATCAGCCGCTTGCCTTGGCGCCGCCGCACCGTCTTCGACGTCTTCACCGATTGCAGCGCCTGCGCGATGATCAGCTTGCCTTGCTGGTCCAATGACCGATCATAGGCCATCGAATCGGCGTCGAGCTTGGCCAGACGCTCCGGCGTCATGGCATGGAGGTCCTTTTCCTCGCCGTAGACCAGACAGACATATTTCATTTCCAGCTCCCTTGCTGTGACGAAGCATATGCGATCACGGCGCCGGCGGCATCCCTGCCGGCAGCAGCGTGGTCGAGCACGCAGACCGCAATGCCGATCACAGCGACCGCAGCAAGCAGCCGGCCGAAGCCGGAAGGTCGCGAGCAGTCGATCTCGTGTAGACGCGCGCTTTTGTCGGCGTCGTTCCAATGGGCAGAAAACAGATTGTTCATCTTGGATCTCCATCCGCCACGAGAATCCGTGGACGCTCGCAGGACGGCCGGCGCCGATGCAAGTCGACATTTTTGCACGCACATTTTTCAGAAAAAATTTGCAGGGCACGCCGGCGTCGCATCCGGCCGAAACAGCGCGGTGGTCTTCCCCTGCCGCCGCGCTATAGTTGGAGGGAACGCCGCGTGGCCGGCGCTGTCGCTGTAATCAAGGAGAATTTTATGGACCGCACCGCAAACGCCGTCTGGAAAGGCAATCTGAAGGAAGGCAAGGGCACGCTCGACAGCCAGAGCGGCACCTTGAAGGGCACGCCCTATTCGTTCAAGGCTCGCTTCGAGGACGAGAGCGGCAAATCCGGCACCAATCCCGAAGAGTTGATCGCGGCGGCACACGCCGGCTGCTACGCCATGCAGCTGTCGCATTTCCTGGCCGAGAACGGCACGCCCGCCACTGAACTCGACGCCAAGGCGGTGGTGACGCTGGTCCCCGGCACCGGCATCACCGGCAGCGCCATCACCCTGATCGGCAAGGTACCGGGCATCGATGCGGCGAAGTTCAAGGAACTGGCCGAGAAGGCCAAGGCGGAGTGCCCGGTTTCGAAGGCACTCGGCGCCATCAAAGTATCGCTCGACGCGAAGCTGGGGTGAAACGAAGGGATTCGAAGTGAGAAACGCCGGCTTAACGCCGGCGTTTGCATTTTCAGAGGCCAGCGATCCGTCGCGCCAACGCTCCGGTGATAGTTAAGCCCCCAGCGCATCAAGCCGGGCGCGAAGCGCTGCGACTTCCTGCTCCAGCGATTCAATCCTTGCTTCCAGGTCAGAGGCCGGCAGGACCGGCGAACTCCGTTGTGCAGAGAGGGCAGCAACGTCCACGGGGCCGGCGAGCAGATGCACAAAACGGTCCTCGCGCTGCCCCGGCCCGCGCGGTATTTCCTGGACGAGCGGTGGGCGGCGGCCGATCAGCATGTCGAGTTCAGCGCGCAGGTCTTCGATCGACGAAACCCGCGCCATGCGCTCAGCTCGCGCCAGCAGCTCATGCACCGTCTGCGGACCGCGCAGCAAAAGCAGGCCGATCACCGCGGTCTGCGGCCTCGTCAGCGAGAAGCGCTGCGCCATCTGATGCTCATAGCGCTCGACGCGCGAGCCGAACATCTGCCGCACCAGCCCCTTCTGCTCGAGCAACTTCAGCGTCCGATGCACCTCTGTCGGCTCGAGCGCCATGACAGGCTCGCGCGCCGTCTTCTGGTTGGCGGCTGCAAGTGCTGCATTCAGCGTCAGCGGATAGACATCCGGCGTCAGCTCCTTCTTCTCGATCAGGCAGCCGAGCACACGGGCTTCGACGGGATTGAGGATTGGAAGCTCTTCGCTCATTGGGTTGAGTATCCTTTCTAGCGCCGGCGAGACAGCGCCCACCTCTCTGTCCTACCGGATATCTCCCCACGCGGGGGGAGATCGGCAGCTTCGCCGACAGCGCGCCATCCTTCAACCTTGGAGATTGGCGAAAGCCGCGATGACGGCCAGTCTCCCCACCCGTGGGGGAGATGTCCGGCAGGACAGAGGGGCGCGCGAAGGATCGCCGCGTTCGAGATTGCCGCGAGCGAACTCGCCTCAACTAAACCCGCCGCTCCACCATCATCTTCTTGATCTCGGCAATCGCCTTGGCCGGGTTGAGCCCCTTCGGGCAGGTCTGGGCGCAGTTCATGATGGTGTGGCAGCGGTAGAGCCGGAACGGGTCTTCGAGATCGTCGAGCCGTTCGCCCGTGGCTTCGTCGCGGCTGTCGATCAGCCAGCGATAGGCCTGCAGCAACGTCGCCGGGCCGAGATAGCGGTCGCCGTTCCACCAATAGCTCGGGCACGAGGTCGAGCAGCAGGCGCACAGGATGCACTCGTAGAGCCCGTCGAGCTTTTCGCGATCCTCATGGCTCTGCAGCCATTCCTTGGCCGGCTCTGGCGACACTGTCTTCAGCCATGGCTGGATCGAGGCGTGCTGGGCGTAGAAATTGGTGAGGTCGGGCACCAGATCCTTGACCACCTGCATATGCGGCAGCGGGTAGACCTTGACGGCGCCGGAAATGTCGTCGCAGCCCTTGGTGCAGGCCAGCGTGTTGGAGCCATCGATGTTCATGGCGCAGGAGCCGCAAATGCCTTCGCGGCATGAGCGGCGCAAGGCAAGCGTCGGATCGATCTTGTTCTTGATCCAGAGCAGCGCGTCGAGCACCATCGGCCCGCAATCGTCCATGTCGACGAAATAGGTGTCGATGCGCGGGTTCTCGTCATCGTCGGGCGACCAGCGGTAGATGCGGTATTCCCTGAGGTTGGTGGCGCCCTCCGGCTTCGGCCAGGTCTTGCCCGGCTGCACCTTGGAGTTCTTGGGAAGCGTTAGTTCGACCATTACCTCAGGTCCTTTCGGATGACGAGCTTCGGCACCATGGTCAGTACACCCTGGCCTTGGGCGCGATCTTGGCGAGGCTGATGCCGCCGTCCTTTTCCGCCACCAACGGTTCGGTGTGCACCGGACGATAGCTGAGGCTCACCTGGCCGTCCTCGCTTAGCCGGGCCAGCGTATGCTTACGCCAGACAGTGTCGTCGCGGGCCGAGAAATCTTCGCGCGCATGCGCGCCGCGGCTCTCCTTGCGCGCCTCGGCGCCGTAGACCGTGGTGATGGCGTTGGCCATCAGATTTTCCAGCTCCAGCGTCTCGACCAGGTCGGAATTCCAGATCATCGAGCGGTCGGAGACTTTCAGGTCCTTGAGCTCGGTCCATATCTGCGAAATGCGCTTGCAGCCGTTTTCGAGCGACTCCTGTGTGCGGAACACGGCGGCGTCTTCCTGCATCGCCTTCTGCATTTTCTCACGCAGAACAGCGGTTGGCGTCGACCCATTGGCGTGGCGCAGCCGGTCGAAGCGATCCATGATCTTTTCGACCGAGGCTTCGTTGGGCGAAGGGATCGCCGAATTGCGGTCGATGACCTGGCCGGCGCGGATTGCCGCGGCGCGGCCGAACACCACCAGATCGATCAGCGAATTCGAGCCCAGCCGATTGGCGCCGTGCACCGAGGCACAGCCGGCCTCGCCGACCGCCATCAGCCCGGGTGACACCCGGTCAGGATTCTCGACAGTCGGGTTCAGCACCTCGCCCCAGTAATTGGTCGGCACGCCGCCCATATTGTAGTGCACCGTCGGCAGCACGGGGATCGGCTCCTTGGTCAGGTCGACGCCGGCGAAAATCCTGGCCGATTCCGAAATGCCCGGCAGCCGCTCATGCAGCACGGCCGGATCGAGATGGTCGAGATGCAGGAAGATATGGTCCTTGTTCTTGCCGACCCCGCGGCCTTCGCGGATCTCCAGCGTCATGCAACGCGAGACGACGTCGCGCGAGGCCAGGTCCTTGGCCGACGGCGCGTAGCGCTCCATGAAGCGCTCGCCCTCGGAATTGACGAGATAGCCGCCCTCGCCGCGCGCGCCTTCGGTGATCAGGCAGCCGGCGCCGTAGATGCCGGTCGGATGAAACTGCACGAACTCCATATCCTGCAACGGGAAGCCGGCCCGTGCCGCCATGCCGCCGCCGTCGCCTGTACAGGTGTGCGCCGACGTCGCCGAGAAATAGGCGCGGCCATATCCGCCGGTCGCCAGCACCACCATCTTGGCGGAGAAGCGATGGATGGTGCCGTCGTCGAGGTTCCAGGCGACGACGCCGGTGCAGGTGCCGTCCGGTTCCATGATCAGGTCGAGCGCAAAATACTCGATGAAGAACTGTGCATTGTTCTTCAGCGACTGGCCGTAGAGCGTGTGCAGGATGGCGTGACCGGTGCGGTCGGCGGCAGCACAGGTGCGCTGCACCGGCGGGCCGTCGCCATAATTCATCATGTGTCCGCCGAACGGCCGCTGGTAGATCTTGCCCTCTTCGGTGCGCGAGAACGGCACGCCGTAATGCTCGAGCTCGTAGACCGCCGCCGGTGCCTCGCGCACCAGATATTCCATGGCGTCGACGTCGCCCAGCCAGTCCGAACCCTTGACGGTGTCGTACATGTGCCACTGCCAGGAGTCCGGACCCATGTTGGACAGCGACGCGGCAATGCCGCCTTGTGCCGCCACCGTGTGCGAGCGGGTCGGGAACACTTTGGTGATGCAGGCCGTGCGCAGGCCCTGCTCGGCCATGCCGAGCGTGGCGCGCAGGCCGGCGCCGCCGGCGCCGACGACCACCACGTCGAACTTGTGGTCGACAAAGGTATAGCCGGTGGCCGATTTCGCGTCCTTGGCCAAATCAGCCTCCGAATGCCAGTTTGAGCAGGGCGAAGATCGAGGCGACGCCGACCGCTATGGTGAAAAACGTGCTGAGTGCGATCAGCGCCAGCTTCATGCCTTCGGCATGCACGTAATCCTCGATAATGACCTGCATGCCGACACGCATATGGGTGAGACCGGAAACGAGCACCAGCGCCAACACCAGCGCCACGAACGGACTGGCGAGCGCCGCCCGCACCTCGGCGAAGCCGGCGCCATTGAGCGCGATCAGGAACCCGACGAAGAACAGTATCAGCGGGATGTTGGCAATGGCCGTCAGCCGCTGTCGCCAGAAATGCCCGGTGCCTTCGCGGGCCGAGCCCAGACCGCGGACCTTGGCCAGCGGCGTGCGCATATCGTTGTTGTTCGTGCCGCTCATCACAAGGTTCCCCGCGCCATGTAGCCGGCGACCCAGATCAGCAGCGTGAGCAGGATGGAACCGGCGAGCGTCGCCCAGGCGATCTTCGATGCCGTGTGTTTCTCCAGCCCGGCGCCGGTGTCCCAGACGAGATGGCGCACGCCGCCCAGCATGTGGTGCATCAGCGCCCAGGTGTAGCCGAACAGGATGAGCCGGCCGAGCCAGGTGCCGAAGGCCCAGTTGATCCAATCGAAAGCGCCTTGCGAACTCGCCGCCGCCATCAGCCACGCGGCGACCAGCAGCGTGCCGAAATACAGCGCCCCGCCAGTGATGCGATGAATGATTGACATCGTCATGGTGATCGGTGGGCGGTAAATCGTCAGGTGCGGCGAGAGCGGCCGTTCACGTCTGGCGGTTCGGGTGGCTGGTGATTTGCTCATGGCTGCCCCAGTTCGATGTCCGGAGCCGCGGTGGAAAGCGGCACTTACCGCCTCGATATATGACTTCAGACAGCCGGTTTCTAATGCTCTTTTTGCACCGCGTCAAAGCCGGAAAATCGTTTTGAAAACGTCATTTAGTCTGACAAAAGGCTGCTGTTTCGCTTCAATCGATTTGGCCACCGTCGAAAGCCGGCGCACCGTTCGCTGCAGTGCGGCATTTCCTTTGCAATCGACGCCAGGCTATCGTTTGCAGGTCTGTGGTGTCGAGCCCCTCTTCATCACCAGCGCCTCGCGCGCGTCGATCACGATTGCGTCATGCGACGCCGCTTCCTGGTAGCGGCTGGACTGGTTGGCGGGTGATGCGGCAAACTCCTCGGTCGTGCCGTCTGGCCTGACAACGCGCAGCGCCGTGCCGAGGTTCTGGATGGTGATCACACCGCCATTGCCGCATCTGTAAGTCGCCGTGCCGACAGCAGACCGCGGGGCCGTAAGGTCGGTGACAATCTTGGCTGGCGGTGCGGCAGGTGCTGCAGGAGCCGTTGCGGAAGCCGGGGGCGCCACAGGTGGGGCGGACTGCTGAGCCGGCGCGGGCGCGACAGTGGGTGGTACGGTATTCACCGCCGTCGGCGCGCCGTTCTGCGGCACGCAGGCTGCGGCAGTCAGCAAGGGGATCGACAACAGCGTCACCCGAAACGTCCGGCGTAACGCCATATGCTGTCCTCCTGCGCGGCTAACTAGCCGCGATGTTCCACCAAGATCAAGCTCACCCGACGTCAGCGTAGTTGTGTGCGTCGCGGCCGATGGTGCGGGCAAGCATGGCCGAATGATGACGCCCGGGTTTTCCATCCCGTCGGATATTAACCATGTTTGGCGAGAGATCGCCGCCGGATGCGCCTGCCCTCTTAACAAAGGTTAAGAAAAGGTTAATTTCAGATTCGATCGGGTCCACAGCAGAGAGGACACCATGCTTTCGAATTCAGGAAGAGCGCGCCTTGCGGCGCTTGTGCTGGCGACAGCCAGTCTCGGCTTCGCCGCCCCGGCAATGGCCTGGTCGCGCCATCATGACCGCGTCTATGCCGATTCCCTGGGCAATCTCGTCATCGACAGCGCCGCCGGCTACAAGCGCATCATTGTCGGCCAAGGAAAGGCAGGCTGGCCAAGAAATTGTCCGACTACACCAGCGCCGGGCAGCCGGAAGCGGAACCGGAAGTCCTTTATGAAGACGAGGCGGATCACATCTCCAGGCGTGGCTGCTACCAGCCGCCAGTGTTCGTGAAGGGCCGCTCCTATATGTACGGCCTCTCCGATGGCGAAATGCCCAACCTCAGCCCTTGCCGCTGATGATCCGGCACGGCCGAGAGGCCGTTTAAGCGAGACGCTAACCGACGCTGCCTGTATCCGGGATGAACACCGTTTCCGCCCGCTCATAGGACAATCGCACACTGTCGCGGCCGTTCTTCTTGGCCTTGTAGAGCGCTTCGTCGGCGCGCCGCATCAGCGGCTCCAGCCCTTCGTCGCCGGTGCGCGCCGCGACGCCGAAGCTCGCGGTCACCCTGGTGCCCGGCGGCAACCCGTCGATACTGCCGGCCGAATAGTGCGTGCGCACGGCTTCGGCAAACAGCCGCGCCGTGGCAAGATCGCTCAGCGACAGAAGCACGGCGAACTCCTCGCCGCCGATGCGGCCGGCAACCGCACGCGTGCCGGCGGCCGCGCGAAGCTTGGCGGCGAAGTCGGCGATCACCTGGTCGCCCGCGGCATGTCCGTATTTGTCGTTGAGCGCCTTGAAGTGATCGAGATCGGCCAGCACCAGCGCGACCGGCACCTTGGTAACAGCGCAATGCTGCAGCACCAGCAAGGCGCGCTCCTCGAAACCCCTGCGGTTGAGCAGGCCAGACAGCGGATCGGTGTGCGTCTCGGTCTTCAGCGCCTTCATCACGTCGAGCGCAGCTGCCGAGAACAGGCAGAGCGCGATCAGCAACGACAGCAGCGCGTGCGTCAAAAGCGCCGTCGTCCAGTAGGACGAGCCATAAAACCCGTCATAGCTGGTGAACGGCCCGTGCGAGATGACGACGAGCAGCGTGCGGCCGATGAAGTTCAGCCCGGACAGCAGCGACAGTACGAACAGGATTTTTTCCGTCGGGCCGTTCTTGCGCACGGCGCGCAGCTCGGCGGCGACCAGCAGGCTGAGGCCGCCAAAGCCGAAATTGATCGACAGGATGCGCCAAGTTAAGTCCGGCTGGACGAACAGGAACCAGCAGAATGCGACCATCCCGCCAGCCGCCAGAATGCCGATCGCGATATAGGGCACGCGCCTGCCGTAGCGCGAGATGATCGCACCGACGAGGCAGCAGGCGGCGAGCGTGAAGCAGAGGTTGGAGACCAGCTTGGTCAGCACCATGCCGCCGGGCAGCGTGAAATACTGCAGCAGGAAGCCGGGCGCGGACACGCAATAGCTCGTGCCGAGCACAGCCAGATAGGGCCGGTGGCGCTGATAGAACCATAGCACGAGGAACGCCGCGCCGAGCGCCAGCGCGATCGTCGGATTGAGCAGCGCTATGAACAGGCCGGTGTCCAAAGGACGGTGACTTCCCGCTTGACGTCCGGGAAGACCTTAGAGCGCAAGCCCCAACAAGCGGTTAAGCCGGGACGAATATGCAAGTCGCCACTCATGAAGCTGGTGCACGGAACCGGGACCTGAGGCCGGCGTTTCCTGACAGCAATCAAGGAGAAGTTGTTCATGGCCGACACGATCACGCTGACCGATCACGAAGCCTTGAGCAGGCCAGACAGCGGATCGGTGTGCGTCTCGGTCTTCAGCGCCTTCATCACGTCGAGCGCAGCTGCCGAGAACAGGCAGAGCGCGATCAGCAACGACAGCAGCGCGTGCGTCAAAAGCGCCGTCGTCCAGTAGGACGAGCCATAAAACCCGTCATAGCTGGTGAACGGCCCGTGCGAGATGACGACGAGCAGCGTGCGGCCGATGAAGTTCAGCCCGGACAGCAGCGACAGTACGAACAGGATTTTTTCCGTCGGGCCGTTCTTGCGCACGGCGCGCAGCTCGGCGGCGACCAGCAGGCTGAGGCCGCCAAAGCCGAAATTGATCGACAGGATGCGCCAAGTTAAGTCCGGCTGGACGAACAGGAACCAGCAGAATGCGACCATCCCGCCAGCCGCCAGAATGCCGATCGCGATATAGGGCACGCGCCTGCCGTAGCGCGAGATGATCGCACCGACGAGGCAGCAGGCGGCGAGCGTGAAGCAGAGGTTGGAGACCAGCTTGGTCAGCACCATGCCGCCGGGCAGCGTGAAATACTGCAGCAGGAAGCCGGGCGCGGACACGCAATAGCTCGTGCCGAGCACAGCCAGATAGGGCCGGTGGCGCTGATAGAACCATAGCACGAGGAACGCCGCGCCGAGCGCCAGCGCGATCGTCGGATTGAGCAGCGCTATGAACAGGCCGGTGTCCAAAGGACGGTGACTTCCCGCTTGACGTCCGGGAAGACCTTAGAGCGCAAGCCCCAACAAGCGGTTAAGCCGGGACGAATATGCAAGTCGCCACTCATGAAGCTGGTGCACGGAACCGGGACCTGAGGCCGGCGTTTCCTGACAGCAATCAAGGAGAAGTTGTTCATGGCCGACACGATCACGCTGACCGATCACGAAGCAATTCGCTCATGGGCCGCAGGGCGCGCCGGATTTCCGGCGATCGTCGATGTATCGCCCGAAACCGGAACGCAGCCGTTGCTGAGGCTCGTCTTCGGCCAGCACGCCTATCAGGACCAGGATCAGCCTGAACGCCCGGTCAACGCAGGCGGCTACGAGCTGGTCGAATGGGACGAGTGGTTCAAGATCTTCGACGAGCGCGAACTGGCGCTGGTGGTCGCGGCCGACGAACCCGGCAGCCGGGAGGAATTTCATGAAATCATCCGGCGTGCCGGCTAGGGCATAATACCCCAAGGGTCTTAGAGCGGCGCGCTTTAAACAAAACCCCGAACGGTTTTGCCGTTCGGGGTTTTGCATACGCTCAGATCAGGCTTGAACCAGTCTGCGCTATTTCCAGTCGCGGATGTCGACGAAATGGCCGGCGATCGCCGCCGCCGCCGCCATGGCCGGCGATACCAGATGGGTGCGGCCCTTGAAGCCCTGCCGGCCTTCGAAATTGCGGTTCGAGGTCGAGGCGCAGCGCTCATGCGGCTTCAGCCGGTCGTCGTTCATGGCCAGGCACATCGAGCAGCCCGGCTCGCGCCAGTCGAAACCGGCGGCAATGAAGATCTTGTCGAGACCCTCGGCCTCCGCCTGTTCCTTGACCAGACCGGAGCCCGGCACGATCATCGCATCGACATGCGCACTCACCGTCTTGCCTTCGACCACCTTGGCCACCGCACGCAGATCCTCGATGCGGCCATTGGTGCAGGAGCCGATGAAGACGCGGTCGAGCGTGATGTCGGTGATCTTCGTGCCCGGCGTCAGCCCCATATAGTCGAGCGCGCGGATCTTTGACGTCCGCTTGTTCTCGTCCGTGATCTCTTCCGGATTGGGAACGACGCCCTGCACCGAAACGACGTCCTCGGGCGAGGAACCCCAGGAGACGATCGGCGGCAGCTTGGCCGCGTCGAGCACGATCACCTTGTCGAAATGCGCGCCCTCGTCGGACTGCAGCGTCTTCCAGTATTCGAGCGCGGCGTCCCACGACGCGCCCTTCGGCGCGCGCGGCTTGCCCTTGACATAGGCGAAGGTGATTTCGTCGGCCGCGATCAGGCCGGCGCGCGCGCCGCCCTCGATCGACATGTTGCAGATCGTCATGCGGCCTTCCATCGACAGCGCGCGGATCGCCTCACCGGCATATTCGATGACATAGCCGGTGCCGCCGGCGGTGCCGATCTCGCCGATGATGGCGAGGATAATGTCCTTGGCGGTGACGCCTTCCGGCAACTGGCCATCGACACGCACCAGCATGTTCTTGGCCTTCCGCTGGATCAGCGTCTGCGTCGCCAGCACATGCTCGACCTCGGAGGTGCCGATGCCATGCGCCAGTGCGCCGAAGGCGCCATGCGTCGAGGTGTGGCTGTCGCCGCAGACGATCGTCATGCCAGGCAGCGTGAAGCCCTGCTCCGGCCCGATGATGTGGACGATGCCTTGGCGGATATCGTTCTCGGAGTAATATTCGACACCGAAATCCCTAGCGTTCTTGGCCAAGGCCTCGACCTGGATGCGGCTTTCCTCGTTCTTGATGCCGAATTTGCGCTCCGGCGAGGTCGAGACATTATGATCGACCACGGCCAGCGTCTTTTCCGGATGCCGGACTTTTCTGCCGGTCATGCGCAGACCTTCGAAGGCCTGCGGGCTGGTCACTTCATGGACGAGATGGCGGTCGATGTAGAGCAGACAGGTGCCATCATCCTGGCGGTCGACGACGTGGTCGTCGAATATCTTGTCGTAGAGGGTGCGCGGTGCGCTCATGTGCGTAAATCCGTCGATTTGCAAAAAAGGGGAGGGGCAGACGCGCCTAAGCCTTCGGCCCGGCGAAAGCGGCTTAGCTAAGTCGGCTGGTGAGCGCGCCGGAAATGCGCGAAGAGAAACGCGACGGCAGGCGTTTTCTGTCCTGCAGCACGAAACCCTTATAGGCCGGATCGCCAAAAAGCTCTTCCATGGCGTGGCTCATACCAATGTTTTGGCTTTTCGGCAATTGCGGCGTGTTTTCGCTTCTCCCCTTGTGAGAGAAGGCGAAGAGGGCGGCGCTCAAAGCACCTCGAACACAAAAGTCTTCACCAGCGCGTCCGGCTCGGCGATCGCATAGCAGCGGAACCATGGGCTTTGCTCGGCCGGCCGCCATTTCCCGGCCCGCTCCAGCCCGTCGAACACGGCCTGGAAGCCGCCGCTGTCAAACACCTGGTCGCGCACGGTGAAGATGGCGTGGCCGCCTTTTCTGGTGATGCGGACAAGCTCGTGCAGGCCGGACGCCGGCGCATGGCTGATGGTGAACACGCCAGTCGAGAAGAAGGCGCGGAAATGCCCGTCTGGCCAGGGCAGCGGCCCGCCGAGCATTGCCTGCTTCAGATCGCCATAGGCATTGCGGCTGCCGGCGATCTTCAGCATGTCGTCGGAGAGGTCGAGCCCGGCAATGTCGTGATAACCCAGCGCCTTCAATGACGGGCCCGACAGGCCGGTGCCGCAGCCGGCGTCGAGCAGCGGTCCTTCGCCCACCTGCACATGGCGCGCCACCCAGGCGGTGATCAGGAACGGCAGCAGATAGCCTAGCGAAGCGGTTTCGCTGTCATAGGTCGCGGCCCAGTCCGCATAGGCCTTGGCCAGCCCTTCCGGCCTGTCGGCCGAATAGACGGTGCCCAGCGCCGCATTGGCCTTGTCGATCGTCATCGCCTGCATCCTCCGGAATCCTGTCCTCCGCGATCGTAGCCGTGCCCGCGTCGGACTTCTATTCCTGCTGCGCCCGCCGCAGTCGTTGCTCCAGCCCCCGCAGCGCCAGCGACAGGCTGACGGTGAGGATGAGATAGATATAGGCGACGATCGAATAGGTCTCGAAGAAGCGGAACGAGCCGGCGGCGTAGATCTTGCCCATCTGCGTGATGTCGGCGACGCCGAGCACCGAGACCAGCGAGGAATCCTTGACCATGGCGACGAAGTCATTGCCGAGCGGCGGCAGGATGGTGCGGATCGCCTGTGGGAAGACGATCAGCCGGAAGCGCTGCGTGCGCGTCAGCCCGAGCGCCTTGGCAGCCTCGATCTGGCCTTTCTCGACCGACTGGATGCCCGCGCGAAAAACCTCGGAGATGAAGGCGGAATAACCGATGGTCAGCGCCATGATTGCACGCCACAACAGCGACACGTCGCGCACCAAAAGCTCGCCGAGATAGCCGGCGTTTTGCAGCGGCGCGGTCAGCGCATTCCACGCAGCCACGAAGGCCGGCGCGCCGGCGAAGGCGATCCAGAACAACAGCACCAGGATCGGCACGCCGCGGATGATCTCGACATAGAAACGAGCGATCTGCTTGAGCCAACGCGACCCCGACAACCCCATCAGCGCAATGCCGAGCCCGACGGCGGAAGCCAGCGCGAAGGCGACCACGGTGACAAGAATGGTGATGCCGATGCCTTTGGCGACGGTGGCAAAAACCTGGGCGTAGAGATCGCTGGCGGCAATGGAGAGCGCAGCGACGACGGCGAGCGCGATCGCGGCGGCAAGCCACCAGGGGAAATCGGATTTTGGGGTTGAGGCGAGCATCAATGCCCAACGCTGGTGAACAGCTGCGCTCGCAAGATCTGCCGATCTCCCCCCTTGCGGGGGAGATGTCCGGCAGGACAGAGGGGGGTGCTGTCCCTCCAACCTGTCAAACGGTTACAGTCACAACCTTTGGCCTCTTTGGAAAAGCTCAAAACAAAAGGGAGGCGATCCTTCACACCCCCCTCTGCCCTGCCGGGCATCTCCCCCGCAAGGGGGGTCAGCGGCCGTCGCGCCAAGACGGCCTACTGCCCCATCTTGTAGTCGAGAAACCACTTCTTGTTCAGCGCCTCGATCGTGCCGTCGGCCTTCAGCGCCGCGATCGCCGCGTTGACCGGCTTCACCAGGTCCGAGCCCTTCGGGAAGATGAAGCCAAACTCCTCGGTGCCGAGCGGGCCGCCGATCAGCTTGAGCTTGCCGCCGGAGGCATCGACATAGCCTTTGCCGGCGGTGCCGTCGGTCAGGACGACATCGACGTCGCCGGATTTCAGTGCCTGCACCGAAGCGCCGAAGGTCTCGAACTGCTTGATGCGCGGGTTCTGCTCATTGCCGTCGAGCACGCTGTAGACGGCGGTGTAGAACGGCGTCGTTCCGGCCTGCGCGCCGATCAACCCGTCCTTGAAGGCGGCGAAGGTCTTGGCGTCGGTGAAGCGGCTTTCATCGGCGCGCACCAGCATGAACTGCTCCGAACGCATATAGGGGTCGGAGAAATCGACCTTCTCCTTTCGGTCGTCCTTGATGGTGATGCCGGTCATGCCAATGTTGTACTGGTTGTCGGAAACCGCCTGGATCATCGCGTCCCAGGAGGTGTTCTGGTACTCCACCTTGAAGTTCAGCCGCTTGGCGATTTCGTCCATCGCGTCATACTCCCAGCCGATCTGCTTGCCGGTCTTGGCGTCGATGAACTGCAGCGGCGGATAGGCGTTTTCCGTCACCACCACGACCTTCTTGCCGCCGAGATCGGGCAGCGCATCGGCCGCCCATGCAGCGACGGGCGCGAGGAAACAGGCCGCGAGGGCGGCCAGCAGCAGCTTCGATTTGGTCATGACACGCTCCAGGATGAGAAGCCCGCTTGCAGCCGGGCTCGCATGAAAATCCAGGCGCGACTTTAGCCGTCCGCAGACGGCTTGCAAGCCGGTCCGGTGCTCAGCGTCCGGTGAAAGCGGATTCCAATGCCTTCAACCAACGCGGTTTTAGAACGCCCCGTGGTCGGAATTTATTCCGTGATTGCGCCGCCGGCAAACCAGGCCCCTCCTGGACACGGGAACCCGTCAGATGACGGATCAGGATGGTGACGTAGCCTCACGCAGCTTGGCGACAAATCCGGTCAAGGTCCGGTGCAGCGACTTCAGCTCCTCGACTTCCAGCGGCATGGCGCAGGCAAGGCCTGCGGATACGTCCTTGATGCGGGCGCGCAGCGCCTGGCCCTTGGCAGTCGGTTCGACCAGCACGCGGCGCTCGTCGGCCGGATCGCGACGGCGGGTGACGAGACCAGCCGCTTCCATCCGCTTGAGCAGAGGCGTCAATGTCGCCGAATCCAGCCCCAGCGCCTCGCCGAGTTCGCCGACCGTGCTCGGCGCATGCTGCCACAGCGCCAGCATCGCCAAATATTGCGGATAGGTCAGGCCGAGCGGGTCAAGCAGCGGCCGATAGAGCTTGGTCATCAGCCCGCTCGCCGAATAGAGCGCGAAGCAGAGCTGCTGGTCGAGGCGCGGAACGGCGATCCTTCCGGCGGTGTCCGCCGGGACTTCGCTGGCCCTGGTTTCGGTCTTCGTCGTCATGCTGCCTTTGCCGGAAGCGCCACGGTCGAAAGCGCCACCTCGATATTGCCTTTGATCGCATTGGAATAGGGGCAAATCTGATGCGCTGCCGATACAAGCGCTTCCGCCGCCGCCTGATCAAGGCCTTTGGTCTCCGCGGCCAGTGCGACACCAAGTTTGAAGCCTTCACCATTGGGAAGCAGGCTGACGGTGGCGCTCACCGCCGCATCGTCCAGCGGCAGCTTCTGCTTGCGCGCGACGAAGCGGATGGCGCTTTCGAAGCAGGCGGCATAGCCGACCGCGAACAGCTGCTCGGGATTGGTGGCGCCACCCTGTCCGCCGAGCTCCTTCGGCAAAGCGAGGTCGACCTTCAGCAGGCCGTCGCTGGTCTCGCCGTGGCCGGCGCGGCCGCCGGTGACGCGAGCCTGTGTGGTGTAGAGTGCCATGTCAGTTCTCCATTTGCTTTGTATCCGATCATTTAGTGTACAAGATAATTCGAGTCAACAGCCGTGGCGCAACTCTCGGCCGGCAATCGTTCACAGTCTGGTGAAACGAAAAAAGGCGGCCGAAGCCGCCTTTTCAAAATCCTTGGTCGAGATCTATTCGGCCGGGGTCGCTTCCGCGGCCTTTGCAGCCTCGTCGGCGGCCTTGGCGGCTTCGTCGGCGGCCTTCTTCTCGGCGGCTTCCTGCGCGGCCTTCTCGGCTGCCAGCGCCTGCACGGCGGCGATCTTCTCGGCCTCGATGCGGGCCTTCTCAGCGTTCAGCGCGTCGCGCTCCTCATCGTTCAGCTTGCGGGCGCGCACGCCGGTGTTTTCCGAAATACGGGCCGACTTGCCGCGACGGTCGCGCAAATAATAGAGCTTGGCGCGGCGCACCTTGCCGCGGCGCACGATCTCGACGCCTTCGACCATCGGCGAGTAGACCGGGAAAACGCGCTCGACGCCTTCGCCGTAGGAGATCTTGCGGACGGTGAAATTTTCCTGGAAGCCGGCGCCGGCGCGGGCGATGACGACGCCCTCATAGGCCTGGACGCGGGTGCGGGTGCCTTCGGTCACGCGGACCTGGACGCGCACGGTGTCGCCGGGCTGAAACTCGGGAAGCTTGCGCTTGGCTTCGATCTTGGCGGCCTGTTCGGCCTCGAGCTGACGGATGATATCCATCTCAATAGTCCACTTCTTGTTCTTCCGACAGTCAGAGCGTCCGACACTCGCCTTGCAGTTCCATTGACCGCTCGGCTATGCCCTTTGTCCCCGAGACATCTTGTCTTCGAAACATTGGGCAGGGGCGACTACACCGTCATTGTTGACGGGTCCGGGAGATTTTTCTCGCCAGTACGGGCGGGCACATACAGCTATTTCACTGACTTGTCACGCCTTGGCCCTGTCTTTTTTGGTCGCATGCCACCACGCAATCGTCCAGTGCAGGGTTGCGCCGGCCCTTCAAGCTTCCTAATCCGGGAGCAGCACACTTGTCCGGCGGCCTCACAATGTCTGTTTTCGACGCAGTCCTGCTCTTCCTCGCGGGTTTTCTGTCAGGCGCCGTCAACGCCGTTGCCGGCGGCGGCACCTTCATAACCTTCGGCGCCATGACGCTGGCCGGCCTGCCGCCGATCGTCGCCAACGCCACGTCCTCGGTAACGCAGTTTCCCGGTTACATCACCTCGACGCTGGCTTACTGGACCGACATCAAGCATTTCTGGCGCGGCGCGCTGCTGCTTTGCCTGATCTCGGCTTTGGGCGCGCTGGCTGGTGCGCTCATCCTGCTGGCGCTCTCAAATCCGTCGTTCCGCGCCCTCGTGCCGTGGCTGCTGCTGGCCGCAACCGCCTTGTTCGCCGCCGGGCCGTGGCTGAAACCAACGCCGAAGCCTGGGCATGAAGCCACGGTCGGCTCTCTGGCCGGTTCGCTGGCGCAGTTCGCTACCGCCATCTATGGCGGCTTCTTCGGCGCCGGCATGGGCGTCATGATGCTGGCGACGCTCGGCCTGACGCAATCCGGCGACTATCACCGGCTGAACGCGCTGAAGAACATGCTGGCCGTGGTCATCGCCGCCGTTGCCATACTGGTCTTCGTTTCCGGCGGCGTTGTTGCCTGGCCTCAGGCAATCGTCATGATCCCCGGCGGCGCGCTCGGCGGCTATGCCGGCGTCTGGATCGCCAAGCGCGTGCCGCAAAACGCAGTACGCGGCTTCGTCATCGCCGTCGGCCTGTTTCTCGCCGTCTACTATTTTGCCAAGGGCTGAGCGGCGAGCAAATCCGGCCGCCGCTCCTTCGTCAGCCTCTCGGACTCTGCGCGGCGCCAGGCGGCGATCTTCTTGTGATTGCCGGAAACCAGCACGTCGGGGATTGGCCTGCCTTCGAACTCCTGCGGTCGCGTGTAATGCGGATGTTCGAGCAGACCGTTCTCAAAACTTTCTTCCTCGCCTGATACCGCATTGCCCATCACACCGGGCAACAGCCGGACCACGGCATCGAGCAGCACCAGGGCTGCCGGCTCGCCACCGGAGAGGATGAAATCGCCGATCGAGACTTCCTCCAGCCCACGCGCCTCGATCAATCGCTGGTCTACACCCTCGAAGCGGCCGCAGACGATGACGGCGCCCGGCCCGGCAGCCAGCTCGCGCACCCGCGCCTGCGTCAACGGCTTGCCGCGCGGGCTCATCAGCAATTTTGGCCGCGGATCGCCGGACGGCGAGGTGTGGTCGATCGCCTTGGCCAGCACATCGGCGCGCATCACCATGCCGGCGCCACCGCCGGCCGGCGTGTCGTCGACGGTGTGATGGCGATCGCTGGCGAAGTCGCGGATCTGGATAGCTTCCAGCGACCATGTCCCGACTTCGAGCGCCCGTCCGGCCAGCGACAGGCCTAGCCCGCCCGGAAACATCTCGGGATAGAGCGTCAGCACCGAAGCCTTGAACGTCACCGGTTGCCCCCGGCGTCGCGTGGCCCGCGCGGCCGGCCCTTCGCGTCGAAGTCTTCTTCGCGCGGCGCCTCGCCATCCTCGTCCTCGACCAGCCCGGCCGCCGCCGGATCGACACGGACAAAACCTTCGGCAACCACCACCTGCGGCACGGCGGCCTGCGTGAACGGGATCAGCACGCCTTTGCGCCCGCCAAGCGTGACATCGAGAATGTCGCCGCCGCCGAAATTGTGTACCGCGACCACCTTGCCGACAACCGCATCCGTGTCGTCGCGGACTTCCAGCCCGACGAGATCGGCGTGGTAGAACTCGTCCTCTTCGCCATCGTCCGGCAGCATCGAGCGGTCGACGAACAGCTCCGTGCCGGCCAGCGCCTCGGCGGCGTTGCGGTCGGCAATGCCCTTGAAACGCACCACGACGACAGTGTTTGCCGGCCTTATGTCGATGATCTGGAAGGCGCGGCCGTCCTTGGCATAGAGCGGGCCATAATCCGCCAGCGCCAGCGGCTCGCCGGTGAAGGTTTTCACCCGCAATTCGCCCTTGATGCCGTGGGCGGCGCCGATCACGGCCATTTGCACGGGGTTCTGGGGCTTCGACATGGCTGATATCCTTTGCCCTGCTCTAACGCCCTACCGGCGTCATTTCAATGATCGCCCGTGGCCATTTCAATGACAGGTTCTTCACCGCTTCCTAACCCGGCTGCCTGACAATGGCGGCATGCAGGAATTTCTCATCCCGGCAAAACCCGACCTCCAGGCAGCGCGCGAAAGCTGGCTGAAGATGCTGGCGCGCGAGCGTCGGCTGTCACCGGCGACTGTCGAGGCCTACGAGCGCGACACGCGCCAGTTCCTGCATTTCCTGACCGGACATTGCGGCGGCTCGCCCGGCATTTCCGACATCGCAACCTTACGCCCGGCCGATCTGCGCGGCTTTCTTGCCGCGCGGCGCAACGCTGGCGCCGGCGCCCGCACGCTCGGCCGGGGTCTTGCCGGCATCCGTTCGCTGCTGCGTTTCCTCGAACGGCGCGGCCTCGCCAACGCCGCGGGTGCAGCAGCTTTGCGCGCGCCGCGCCAGCCGAAATCGCTGCCCAAGCCGCTGACCGCCAGCGATGCCAAACATGTCGTGTCGGTGGAAGGCCAGCTGGCTGAAGAGCCCTGGATCGCCGCCCGCAACGCCGCCGTGCTGACGCTGCTTTATGGATCGGGCCTGCGCATTTCCGAAGCGCTGGGCCTCAGCGCCGCCGACCTGGCATCGGAAGCCGACACCGTGCTGCGCGTCACCGGCAAGGGTGGCAAGACACGGCTGGTGCCGGTGCTGCCGGTGGCGCTCAGGGCAATCGCCGAATACCGAAAACTGTGTCCCTACCATCTCGATCCCAAGGGCCTGCTATTTCGCGGCGCCCGCGGCGGGCCGCTCAACCCGGCCATCGTCCAGCGCGACATGGCCAGGCTGCGCTCGGCGTTGAACCTGCCCGACACCGCGACGCCGCACGCGTTGCGCCATTCCTTCGCCACCCATCTGCTCGGGCGCGGCGGCGACCTGCGCACCATCCAGGAACTGCTCGGCCACGCCAGCCTGTCGACGACGCAGGTCTATACCGGCGTCGACACGGCAAGGCTGCTCGAGATCTACGAATCTGCCCATCCCCGCGCGTGACACTGTATAAGTCCAGGACAATTTCCCCACGCCGGTTAACCGTTTCGCCGCTTTTCAGTCCTAGAACCGCACCATGAAACGCGCCCTTGCCATCGCCGACCGCGCCGCCCTTGTGTCGCTGAAGCTGCTCGTCGCGCTCAACGCCCTGTTTTTCCTGTCTTTCCTCATCGTGCTGCTGCTTGCCATGGGCAGGGCGCATGCCGAAGCCCCGGCCTGCGCCGGCGCCGATCTGCTGTCGGCCCTGCAGAAGGAAGACCCCGCCACCTATTCCAGGATCGAGACGGAAGCAGCAGCGACGCTGAACGGCAAGGGCCTGTTGTGGAAGCTGGAGAAATCAGGCGAAAAGCCATCCTTCCTGTTCGGCACCATGCACATGACCGACCCGCGCGTGACCACTCTGCCGCCGGCAGCCAGGAAAGCCTATGGCGCTGCCGGCACCATCATCATCGAGACCACCGACGTGCTCGACAAGCAGAAGATGATGGAGGCCATGCTCAAGGAACCCGAGCTGATGATGTTCACCGACAACACGACGTTGTCGTCGCTGTTGTCGCCGGAGGATGCGGCGGTGGTGAACAAAGGGCTCGATGCGCGCGGCATTCCGCCGGCGAGCGTCTCCAAGATGAAGCCGTGGCTGCTGTCGGCCATGGTCGCGCTGCCGGTCTGTGAGGTCGCCCGTCAGGCAGGCGGCGCACCGGTTCTCGACGTCAAGCTGGCGCAGGACGCCAAGGCTAATGGCAAGCCGGTGGAAGGGTTGGAGACCGCAGCCAGCCAGCTGCGCGCCATGGCCTCGCTGCCGATTGCGTTCCACATCAAGGGGCTGGTCGAGACCCTGAAGCTCGGCGACAAGATAAACGACATCAACGAAACCATGATCGTGCTTTACCAGCGCGGCGACACCGGCACCTTCTGGCCGCTGTTGCGTTCGATCTCGCCCGACGAAGACGACGACGCAGGTTACGCCGAATTCGACCGGACGATGATCACCGGCCGCAACAAGGTCATGGCCGACCATGCCGCACCGATCCTGGCCAAGGGCAATGCCTTCATGGCCGTCGGCGCCATGCATCTTCCCGGCCCCGAAGGCCTGGTCGAGGACTTTCGCAAGGCCGGCTATACCGTCACCGCCGCCGACTGAGCAGCGCCCGTCTTGAATACCGAATCACGTAAGCCCGGCTCTGTGCGGTGCGCAACTGATTCGCAAAGCGGAGGCGGTTGGCCCTATTTTTGGCGGAAAAGGCCAGCTAAGCTCGTTCTACCTCGTTCGTGATTGATTTTGCGGGGGAAATACAGGCCAACAAGCGGTTGCGAATCAGAATTTTCCTGCGTTCGTCAATTTGAAGGCCTAGTATGAACCCGTTCAACGGTTGCGCGTTGAGGGGTGTTGATTGATGCTTTTCATCCACGGAGGACACTTTTATGGCGAACCCTAACGATCCAGCGCCCAGGTCGGGTGGTGGCAGCGGCTGGCTGATTGCGCTGGTCGTCGTCATCCTTGCGATTGTCGCGTACTATGTTTTCGGCAGAAGCGGCGAACATCCTGCGCCCGCAGAGCCGCCGGCAGCCAGCACACCGGCGCCCGCACCTGCACCGGCTGAGCCGATGAAGCCCGCCGAACCGGCTCCCGCACCAGCCCCTGCGCCCGCACCGGCTCCTGCGCCAGCTCCGGCACCCGCGCCTGCTCCGGCGCCGAGCCCGTAATCTGGCCAACTGATCTGGCATCTTGTTCCAGCCAAGAACGGCCCGCTGAAAAGCGGGCCGTTTTGTTTGGGGCACCTATCGGCGAGCGTCGCGATTCTTCACCGCCCCCTCTGTCCTGCCGGACATCTCCCCCTCGAGAGGGGAGATCGGCAGTTCACGAACAGCGCCCAATGGGAACGCATAATCTCGAAGGTTGGCGGAGCGTGGGTGCCGGCCAGAGGGTGGTGCTGTCCAGTCGGCGTGTCGCAACTTCCTGCCGGAATCAAATATGGATCGGCTTGAAGAACGTCGCCAGCGCCGCTTCCTTGACCGCTTCCGACATCGTCGGATGCGCGTGGCAGGTGCGGGCGAGGTCTTCGGATGAGCCGCCGAATTCCATCAGCACCGCCGCCTCATGGATCATCTCGCCGGCGCCGAAGCCGACAATGTGGACGCCGAGCACGCGGTCGCTGGCTTTGTCGGCGAGGATTTTCACGAAGCCGTCCGTGTGCAGCATGGCGCGCGCGCGACCGTTGGCGGTGAACGGGAATTTGCCGGTTTTGTAGTCGATGCCGGCCTTCCTCAGCTCTTCCTCTGTCTTGCCGACCGAAGCGATTTCCGGGCTGGTGTAGACGACGCTCGGAATGACGTCGTAATTCACATGGCCGGCCTGGCCGGCAATGGTCTCGGCCACCGCCACGCCTTCATCCTCGGCCTTGTGCGCCAGCATCGGACCGGCGATGACGTCGCCAATGGCGTAGATGCCGGCCACGTTGGTCCTGAGATGCCCGTCGGTCTTGACCCGGCCGCGCTCGTCGACCTCGACGCCGGCTTCTTTCAACCCGAGGCTGTCGGAATAGGCCCGGCGTCCGGTCGAGATCAGCACCGCGTCGGCCTCGATGGTCTCGGCCGCACCACCCTTGACCGGTTCGAACGTAACGGCGGCGCCCTTTTTGGCCTTGGTCACCCCTGTCACCTTGGTGCCGAGCTTGAACTCGAAACCCTGCTTGGAAAGCAGGCGCTGGAACTGCTTGGAGACCTCGCCGTCCATGCCGCCCAGGATGGTGTCGAGGAATTCGACCACGGTGACCTTGGCGCCGAGCCGTGCCCAGACCGAGCCGAGCTCCAGACCGATGACCCCACCGCCGACCACCACCAGGTGTCCCGGCACTTTCTCCAGCGACAGCGCGCCGGTCGACGATACGATCACCTTCTCGTCGATGTCCACCTTGACGCCGGGAATGCCGGCGACATCGGAGCCCGTGGCGATAACGATGTTTTTCGTCTCGATCTCCTCGACCTTGCCGTCCTCAGCCGTCACCAACACCTTGCCGGCCGCAACCACCTTCCCGGTGCCACGGAAACTATCGATCTTGTTTTTCTTGAACAGGAAGGCGACGCCATTGACGTTGGCCGAAACGGTCGCGTCCTTGTGCGCCATCATCTTCTTCAGATTGAGTTTCGGCGCCGGTATCTCGACGCCCAGCGCATCGAAGGAATGGCCGGCCTCGGCGAACATCTCCGAGGCATAAAGCAGCGCCTTGGATGGGATGCAGCCGATGTTCAGGCAGGTGCCGCCGAAAGTGGCGTTCTTCTCGACCATCGCGACCTTGAGCCCGAGTTGTGCCGCCTTGATGGCACAGACATAGCCGCCCGGTCCCGACCCGATGATAACGACATCATAAGCCATGTTCGTTTCCCTTAGCTTGGGGCTCAGCGGCCGCCGCTTACATTCAGGATTGCGCCCGTCGTGTAGGACGCTTTATCCGACAAAAGATAGAGAACGGCATGCGCGACTTCATCCGCCGTGCCGGCTCGTTTCATCGGCAGCATGTCGCGGAACCGCTCGACCCGGTCCGGCTGGCCGCCCGAAGCGTGGATCTCGGTGTCGATAATGCCCGGCCGTATCGCATTGACGCGCACGCCTTCGGTCGCGACTTCGCGCGCCAGCCCGAGCGTGAACGTGTCGATCGCCGCCTTGGACGCAGCATAGTCGACATATTCGCCGGGCGAACCGTGTATCGACGCCGCCGACGATATATTGACGATGGCGCCACCCTTGCCGCCATTCTTGCTCGACATGCGCCTGACCGCTTCGCGCGCGCACAGAAACGAGCCGATGACATTGATGCGCATCATGCGCTCCAGCCGCGCCAGGCTCATCTCGTCGACGCGCGCCTTGACGTCGACGACGCCGGCATTGTTGACCAGGGCGTCGAGCCGGCCATAGGCGCTATCGACGGCTTCGAACACGGCGACGATGTCAGCCTCGACGCCGACATCGCCCTTGACCGCTATCGCTTCACCGCCACCGGCCTCGATCTCGGCGACCAGCGCCTGGGCCGCGGCCTCGTTTGCGGCATAGTTGACCGCGACCCGGTAGCCGGCCTTCGCCGCAAGCCGGCAGGTGGCCGCGCCAATGCCACGACTGCCGCCGGTGACCAGAAGCACCTTCTTGGACGCGCTCATTCCTGGCAACCTTTCAGCAGAAACACGTCCCATGGCAGTTTCGAGAAACCGTTCGGGCCGAAGGCCGTCGACATCTGCAGCGACGGCCCGAGATCGGGGAAGATCAGGCTCTGCGGCGCGTCCGTGCCTTCCGCCGCCAGGAGCGCGATGTTGCCCTTGTCGTCGGCGCTGTAGATGACGCCATGCCAGACCGTGCAGGCGGCAAGCTCGTCACCGGTGACGTCGCCGGTCGGGCATTTGTACATCAGCGACCCTTGCGGTCGCGAAACACCGGATGTCCACATGACAATGCCGTCGAGAACGATGCCCTTGTCGAGCACCATCTTGAACGAGTTGGTGACGGTGACCGCATCCGTCGTCGGCCGGAAATCAATGCCGGCCTCGCTTTCGGCATCGCCATAGACAGCAAGCGCCAGCGGGCAGGCGGCATGCGCCTCGTAACCCGCTGCGAGAACAGCCAGCCCGGCCATAAATCCGATCATTGGCGAAGCGATGTTTGTCATGAATTGCTCGGGCTGCTCTCGCGGCCGTCGGCGTTTTCGAGCACCTCGAAATCGGTCATCAAGACCAGCGGCTCGCCGGCCGCATCCAGTCCCCAGAAGGAATAATAGTTCCCATCACCGAAGCCAGTGTCGAACATGGCTATATTAAGCGGATTTCCATCAACCGGATTATCCATGCGGAACTTGTCGAACGAGCATGCAACGTCAGCAAGATAGCTGTCGAGTTCCTCCTGCTCGGACATCAGCGTCAGAACCGACTTGTCCATGAACGAAGCAACATTATCATCGACAATAAATCCAGACTTCCAGGACGATGTGCCGACGTCGCGGACGAAGGCAGCCAACTCCCACCGCACCGGCAAGCCAGTGCCAAACCGCAATACCGCTGCAGCAACACGGCCTTGCGCCTCAAGCAACGTGACTGGATAGCATCCCGGCCTGACCTTACGGCTAAACACAGGCCGTTCCAGCCCGGTAATCAGTGGATCGCAAGCGATGATTTCGCCGGTCGGTAGCTCAAGCTCACCGATCGCGGTGACGATGATCTTCCGCTCCGCCATTTCGGCTTCGCTGAGAGCGAAGACACCGAGATTGCTGCTCGCCGGCGCCGAATCCCATTCAGTCGAGGTCGCCGGCGGAGAGATGGCGGCGGAAGCCGCCGGCCGGGAACGCCTCAATACGCTACCCGCTACTCGACCCAGCTTGAACCCAAACCGCGCCAGCCAGCCGCTCATGACGGATCAGCTCCGATCACAAATCAAGCACCAGCCGTTCGGGATCCTCCAGGCTATCCTTGACGCGGACCAGGAAGGTCACGGCTTCCTTGCCGTCGACGATACGGTGATCGTAGCTCAGCGCCAAGTACATCATCGGCCGGATCACGATCTGGCCGCCGACCACGACCGGCCGGTCCTGGATCTTGTGCATGCCCAAAATGCCGGACTGCGGCGCATTGAGGATCGGCGTCGACATCAGTGAGCCGTAAACGCCGCCATTGGAGATGGTGAACGTACCACCCTGCATGTCGGCGACCGACAGCTTGCCGTCCCGCGCGGCAATGCCCAGCCGGCCGATATCCTTTTCGATCTCGGCAATCGACATTTGGTCGGCATTGCGCACCACTGGCACGACGAGACCCTTTTCGGTGCCGACGGCAACGCCGATATGGGCATAGTTCTTGAAGATGATGTCGGTGCCGTCGATCTCGGCATTGACCGAGGGGATTTCCTTCAATGCGTGCGTAACCGCTTTGGTGAAGAAGCCCATGAAGCCGAGCTTCACGCCGTGCTTCTTCTCGAAGATGTCCTTGTACTTGGTCCTGAGCGCCATCACCGCCGACATGTCGACCTCGTTGAAGGTGGTCAGCATGGCGGCGGTCGACTGCGCTTCCTTGAGCCGGCGCGCAATGGTCTGGCGCAGCTTGGTCATGCGCACGCGCTCCTCGCGCGACGCATCGTCGCCCGAGGACGGCGCACGCACGGCGACCGGAGCCGGTGCGGCCTTCGGAATTTCGGCCGGCTGCGACGGCGCGCCCTTGGAAATCGCGTCGAGCACGTCGCCCTTCAGCACCTGGCCGCGCTTGCCCGAGCCAGAAACCTGGTCGACCGACAGATTGTTCTCGGCGATCAGCTTTGCGGCAGCTGGCGCCGGCGGCATTGTGCGCGGCTCGACCGGCCCGGCATCGCCGGCTATCTTGGCGGTCTCGGCCGCGGCCTGCTTGGTCGTATGTGCCGCGTCGGGGCTCGACGCCTGCGACACAGCTTGCGGCTTGGTCTCCTGCTTGGACGCCGGGGCGGCCGTGGCGACGCCTGCCGAGATCGAACCCAGCAACGCGCCGACGCCGACGGTCTCGCCTTCCTTGGCGGTGATCTCGCCCAGCGTGCCGGCGGCGGCGGCAGGCACCTCCACCGTCACCTTGTCGGTTTCGAGCTCGACCAGCGGCTCGTCGACGGCAATGGCATCGCCGACCTTCTTGAACCACTTGCCTATGGTCGCCTCGGTGACGGATTCGCCGAGAGTGGGAACGCGGATTTCGGTAGCCATTGTGCCTGTTCCGTTTCTTCTCTGTCTGTTCTATTCGCCGGGTTTGTTCTATTCGCCGAGCGCGTCTTCGAGCAGGGCGGCGAGCTGCGCCAAATGCTTCGACATCAAGCCGGTCGCCGGCGATGCCGCCGCAGGACGTCCGGTATAGCGCACCCGCTGGTGCTTGGCGTCGATATGCGCCAGCACCCATTCCAGATACGGATCGATGAACGACCAGGCGCCCATATTCTTGGGTTCCTCCTGGCACCACACCATCTCGGCATTGCGGAAGCGCGACAGTTCGGTGATCAGCGCCTTGGCCGGGAACGGATAGAGCTGTTCGACGCGCAAGAGATAGATGTCGTTGATGCCGCGCTTCTCGCGTTCCTCGTACAGGTCGTAATAGACCTTGCCCGAGCACAGCACGACGCGGCGGATTTTGGAATCCTTGGTGAGCTTGATCGCCTGGTTCTGCAACAGCTGGGCGTCGTCCCACAACAGCCGGTGGAACGAGCTTTCGCCCGAAATCTCCGGCAGCGTCGACACTGCCCGCTTGTGGCGCAGCAGCGACTTCGGCGTCATCAGGATCAGCGGCTTGCGGAAGTCGCGCTTCAGTTGCCGGCGCAATATGTGGAAGTAGTTTGCCGGCGTGGTGCAGTTGGCGACTTGCATATTGTCTTCGGCGCAGAGCTGCAGGAAACGCTCGAGCCGGGCCGAGGAATGTTCCGGCCCCTGGCCCTCATAGCCATGCGGCAGCAGGCAGACCAGGCCCGACATGCGCAGCCACTTGCGCTCGCCCGACGAGATAAACTGGTCGAACACCACCTGGGCGCCGTTGGCGAAATCGCCGAACTGCGCTTCCCAGAGCGTCAGCGCCTTAGGCTCGGCCAGGCTGTAGCCATACTCGAAGCCGAGCACCGCCTCTTCCGACAGCATCGAGTTGATGACTTCGTAGCCGGCCTGTGCGGCCGAGAGATTGTTGAGCGGGATGTAGCGGGTCTCGTCGCGCTGGTCGTAGAGCACGGAATGGCGCTGCGAGAAGGTGCCGCGTTCTGAATCCTGGCCGGAGAGCCGGATCGGATTGCCGTCGAGCAGGATGGCGCCGAAGGCCAGCGCCTCGGCCGTCGACCAGTCGATGCCTTCGCCGGAGTCGATCGCCTGGCGGCGGTTTTCGAGGAAGCGGATGATGGTCTTGTGCGCCTCGAAACCTTTCGGCACCTCGGTCAGTTTCTTGCCGATGTCCTTCAGCACCTTGACCGGCACGGCGGTCTTGCCGCGGCGCTGTTCGTCCTGGTTGTCGGCGGTGCGCAAACCAGACCAGGCGCCGTCCAGCCAGTCGGCCTTGTTGGGCTTGTAGTGCTGGCCGACTTCCCATTCGGACTCCAGATGGGCGCGCCAGTCGGCCTTCATCTTGTCGAGTTCGGCCTGGCTGATATGGCCCTCGGCGATCAGCCGGTCGCCATAGATCTGCACCGTCGTCTTGTGGTTGCGGATGTTGGCGTACATGATCGGCTGCGTGAAGGCCGGTTCGTCGCCCTCATTGTGGCCGAAGCGGCGATAGCAGAACATGTCCACCACCACCGGCTTGTGGAACTTCATGCGAAATTCGATCGCCACCTTGGTGGCATGCACCACCGCTTCCGGGTCGTCGCCATTGACGTGGAAGATCGGCGCCTCGATCATCTTGGCGACGTCGGACGGATAAGGCGACGAGCGCGAGAAGCGCGGATTGGTGGTGAAGCCGATCTGGTTGTTGATGATGAAATGCAGCGTGCCGGCGACGCGGTGGCCGCGCAGGCCCGACAGGCCGAGGATTTCGGCGATTACGCCCTGGCCAGCAAAGGCGGCGTCGCCATGCAGAAGCAGCGGCAGCACCTTGGCGCGCTCTTCCAGCGGCACGATCTCCTCGCGGCTGCGGCCGAACAGATAGTCCTGCTTGGCGCGCGCCTTGCCCATCACAACCGGATCGACGATTTCCAGATGCGAAGGATTGGCGGTCAGCGACAGATGCACCTTGTTGCCGTCGAATTCGCGGTCCGACGAGGCGCCGAGATGGTACTTGACGTCGCCCGAGCCCTCGACCTCGTCAGGAGCGGCCGAGCCGCCCTTGAATTCGTGGAAGATGGCGCGATGCGGTTTGGCCATCACCTGGGACAGCACGTTCAGCCGGCCGCGATGCGCCATGCCGAGCACGATCTCCTTCATGCCGAGCTGGCCGCCGCGCTTGATGATCTGCTCCAGCGCCGGGATCAGGCCTTCGCTGCCATCGAGGCCGAAGCGCTTGGTACCCTTGTACTTGACATCGATGAACTGCTCGAAGCCTTCGGCCTCGACCAGCTTCTGCAGGATCGCTTTTTTTCCCGTAGCGGTGAAGGAAATCTCCTTGTCGGCACCCTCGATGCGCGCCTGGATCCAGGCCTTCTCCTCGGGATCGGAAATGTGCATGAACTCGACACCGAGCGTCGAGCAATAGGTGCGGGTCAGGATCTCCAGCATCTGCCGGATGGTGCCGAATTCGAGGCCGAGCACATTGTCGAGGAAGATCGGCCGGTCGTAGTCGGCTGCGGTAAAACCGTAGTTTTCCGGCGACAGCTCGTTATAGTCCTCAAGCGGCTTGGCGATGCCGAGCGGGTCGAGATTGGCGTGCAGATGGCCGCGCATGCGGAAGGCGCGGATCATCATGATGGCGCGCACCGAATCGCGCGTCGCCTGATGCACGTCGGCATCCGACAGCACGACGCCATTGGTGACCGCCTTGTCCTTGACCTTCTTTTCCAGATGCTTCTCGACGATGCCCCAATTGCCGTCCAGCGCCGACACCAGTTCGCCATTGGCCTGCAGCGGCCAGGACGGCTTTGCCCAGGAAGCGCCCTTGGCGTTCTTGCGCACATCGCCGGCGTCGTCCTTCAGCCCGGCGAAGAAGTCCTGCCATTCGGGGTTTACCGACTCTGGATCATCCTCATAGGAGGCGTACAGCGCGTCGATATAGTCGGCATTGCCGCCATACAGGAAAGAGGTGAGCGAAAATTGGTCGTTGGCCTGATCTTGTCTTGCCATTTTTGTCCGCGGAGCCTGGCTCCGTCTCCTTTTCAAAAGCGAATAGTGAGTAGCGAATAGCGAGTAGGGATTTTTCCCGGGTCGCGCCGTTACTCTCTTTTCCCTATTCGCTATTCACTACTCGCTACTCACTTGGCCTTGATCGCCTCGACCAGCGTCGTGCCCAAACGCGCCGGCGATGGCGATACTTTAATGCCGGCCGATTCCATCGCCGCGATCTTGTCTTCCGCGCCGCCCTTGCCGCCGGATATGACCGCGCCCGCATGGCCCATGGTGCGACCGGCCGGCGCGGTGCGCCCGGCGATGAAGCCGGCCATCGGTTTCCTGCGGCCGCGCTTGGCCTCGTCCTTGAGGAACTGCGCGGCGTCTTCCTCGGCCGAACCGCCGATCTCGCCGATCATGATGATCGACTTGGTCTCGTCGTCGGCGAGGAACATTTCGAGCATGTCGATGAACTCGGTGCCTTTGACGGGGTCGCCGCCGATACCGACGGCGGTGGTCTGGCCGAGGCCGACATTGGTGGTCTGGAACACTGCCTCATAGGTAAGCGTTCCCGAGCGCGAAACAACGCCGACCGAGCCCTTGCGGAAGATGTTGCCGGGCATGATACCGATCTTGCATTCGTCGGGGGTGAGCACGCCGGGGCAGTTCGGGCCGATCAGCCGCGAGGTCGAGCGGTCGAGCCGCGCCTTGACCCTGACCATGTCCATCACCGGAATGCCTTCGGTGATGCAGACGATCAGCGGGATCTCGGCTTCGATGGCTTCGAGGATGGCTTCGGCGGCGCCCGCCGGCGGCACATAGACCACCGAGGCATCGGCGCCGGTCTTTTCCTTGCCCTCGGCAACGGAACCGAAGATCGGCAGGTTTTCGCCCTTGGCGCCGGTCCAGGTCTCGCCACCCTTCTTGGGATGGATGCCGCCGACCATCCTGGTGCCGTGATAGGCCAAGGCCTGCTCGGTGTGGAACGTGCCGGTCTTGCCGGTCAGGCCCTGAACCAGCACCTTGGTGTTCTTGTCGATGAGAATGGACATCGGAGCCCTTTTCTAAAAACCGTTGATCGAGGAAGGCGAAACGCGCCGGTAGACGCCGCTCACCATGTCTTGCCAGCTGTCGCTGCCGGCAGGTTTGAAATGCAGTCGCATCCGGTAGGCATCGGGAGTGTCGAAAATATACGTCACGCGCGCTGAGCCGCGCGGCGATGACCGCTCCAGAATCAGTTCTGCGCCGTTCCATGCACCTGTGGCCGGCGAGGCCGGCATAAAACCCATGGAATCGAACTGATGCATGGTGACGAGGCTGTTTGGCTGGTCGAAGCCGAACACTGAGTGCGACCCGAACGAGACCGTGCCGTCGCGGCGCTGGCGATAGCGCTGCACCACGAACAGGCCGCCGAACTGCGCCTCCGCCAGCACCTCCGACGTCGCCGTGCCGCCATCGGCCCATTGCGTTTCCGCCACCTCTTCCTCGCCGCGCCACGCGCCGACCAGCGCCTGCAGGCGCTGGTGATCGGCCGAGAGCGAGGAAAAGGAAGCCGCGTTCATGGTCAGAGCCGCTTCAGGTCGGTGACGGTGAGGTCGCTCTTGGCATTGCCGGTGTTGAGTGTCGTTGCCGGCTCGAACATCAGCACCACGGGCTCGGCGGTCAGCGACCGCGGCCGGTGCTCGACACCCCTTGGCACGACGATGAAGTCGCCCTCGCCGAGCTCGACCGGACCGTCGCGAAAATCGATGGCGATGCGTCCGCGCAGCACCAGGAAGGCCTCGTCCTCATGCTCATGCGCATGCCAGTCGAAGGACTCGCCGAACTTGGCAACCTTCGCCTGGCTGTCATTGACATCGCCGGCGATGTGCGGATCGAAGACCTTGGTGATCTTCGCGTCCGCCGCCTCGACGAGGTTTATCTTGCGTGGAGGCATTCGCCTTCAGCCCTTCACCGCCGCCACGATCTTCTTGGCTGCGTCGTCGAGATCGTCGGCCGACACGACGTTGAGGCCGCTGTCGTTGATGATCTTCTTGCCGAGCTCGGCATTGGTACCTTCAAGGCGCACCACCAGCGGCACTTGCAGGCCGACTTCCTTGACCGCGGCAATGACGCCCTCGGCAATGATGTCGCACTTCATGATGCCGCCGAAGATGTTGATTAGTATGCCTTTGACGGCCGGATCCTTGGTGATGATCTTGAACGCCGCCGTCACCTTCTCCTTCGACGCGCCGCCGCCGACATCGAGGAAGTTGGCGGGCTCGGCGCCGTAGAGCTTGATGATGTCCATCGTCGCCATCGCGAGGCCGGCGCCATTGACCATGCAGCCGATATTGCCGTCGAGCGCGACATAGGCGAGGTCGTATTTCGACGCCTCGATCTCCTTCTCGTCCTCTTCGGTGGTGTCGCGCAGCTCCATCAGTTCGGGATGGCGAAACAGCGCGTTGTTGTCGAACGACACCTTGGCGTCCAGCACGCGCAGGCGGCCGTTTTTCATCACGATCAGCGGGTTGACCTCGAGCAGGCTCATGTCCTTCTCGACAAAGGCCTTGTAGAGGATCGGGAACAGCGTGCCGGCATCCTTGGCGGCATCGCCAGTGAGGCCCAGCGCTTCCACCAATATGTCGACGTCGGTGGTCGTCACGCCGGCCAGCGGATCGATGGCGCGGGTGATGATCTTTTCCGGTGTGTCGTGGGCGACGCCTTCAATGTCCATGCCGCCCTCGGTCGAGACGACGAAAGCGATGCGGCCGACCGAGCGGTCGACCAGGATCGACAGATAAAGCTCGCGATCGATGTCGGCGCCGTCCTCGATATAGAGGCGGTTGACCTGCTTGCCGGCGGGGCCGGTCTGCTTGGTCACCAGCGTGTGGCCGAGCATCTCATTGGCGTTGGCAACGACGTCGGCAACCGACTTAGCCAGCCGCACGCCGCCCTTTGCGTCGGGCGACAGTTCCTTGAACTTCCCCTTGCCGCGGCCGCCGGCATGGATTTGGCTCTTCACCACATAGAGCGGACCGGGAAGCGCTTGTGCCGCGGCTTCCGCTTCGCTTGCCTTGAACACCGGCACGCCTTCGGCCACCGGCGCGCCAAAGCTCTTCAGCAGCGCCTTGCCTTGATATTCATGGATGTTCATCTGGATGGTCTCCGGAGGATTATTTCGAGGCGAGATGCGGGGCGATCTTGACGCAAGCCTCGGTCAGGCCCTGCACCGTCGCCACCGAAGCGTCGAACATCTTCTGCTCGGCCTTGTTGAGGTCGATCTCGATGATGCGCTCGACGCCGCCGGCGCCGATGACCACGGGAACGCCGACATAGGTGCCCTTGACGCCATACTGACCCGAGAGATGCGCCGCACAAGGCAGCACACGCTTCTTGTCCTTGAGATAGGATTCCGCCATCGCGATGGCGGAGGCGGCCGGCGCATAGTAGGCCGAGCCGGTCTTCAAGAGGCCGACGATCTCGGCGCCGCCATCGCGGGTACGCTGCACGATCTGGTCGAGCTTTTCCTTCGAGGTCCAACCCATCTTGATCAGGTCGGGCAGCGGAATGCCCGACACCGTGGAATAGCGGATCATCGGCACCATGGAATCGCCGTGGCCGCCAAGCACGAAGGCGCTAACGTCCTCGACCGAGACCTTGAATTCCTCGGCCAGGAAATAGCGGAAGCGCGCGCTGTCGAGCACGCCGGCCATGCCGACGACATGGGTCTTGGGCAGGCCCGAAAACTTCTGCAGCGCCCAGACCATAGCGTCGAGCGGGTTGGTGATGCAGATGACGAAGGCCTTGGGTGCATATTTCTTCAGGCCGGCGCCGACCTGTTCCATGACCTTGAGGTTGATGCCGAGCAGATCGTCGCGGCTCATACCCGGCTTGCGCGGCACGCCGGCAGTGACGATGCAGACATCGGCGCCCTCGATCCCGGCATAATCATTGACGCCGGTCAGCCGGGAGTCAAAACCATCGACCGGCGAAGACTGCGCGATATCGAGCCCCTTGCCTTGCGGGATGCCCTCGGCAATATCGAACAGCACCACGTCGCCGAGGTCCTTGAGGCCGATCATGTGAGCGAGCGTGCCGCCGATCATGCCGGAGCCGATGAGCGCTATCTTGTTGCGTGCCATGTGAGGAAATTTTCCCTTTGTCTGTGACGACGCCCAAAATCCCTGGCGATCTGTTGACGGCGTCGAGGAAGAGGCCGGAATGCTATGGTCTCAGCTAGATTTCGCCGCATCCAGTAGCCCCGGTGGAAAATATATTCAATCGATTATTTTCGAGTGAATGATTTCAATCGGTTAGAAACATTGGGACTTACGTAAACGTCAAAGTTTGTAGGCCAGCTTGGGAGATTTTACACAATGAGCGTGGAAATCAGAAGACTATATCCAGGCGATGACGCCCTTGTGAAGCGCATCGCCCGAGGACGTGTTCGACGAGCCGGTCCGGGCAGACAGGCTTGCTGCCTACCTCGCCTCATCATCAGGTCATCTCATGATCGTGGCATTGGCCGACGGCGTCGTCGACCAATGCCCCACAATCATCCACCGCCATCCCGACAAGGTCAACGGACTCTACATCGACGAAGTCGGCGTCTCACCCGCCTACCAGCGCCAAGGCATCGCGCGAAAAATGCTCGACGCGATGTTCGCGCTCGGCCGCGAGCAAAGGTTGCGGCGAAGCCTGTGTTGGAACCGAGCCGGACAATGTTCCATCGCGCGGGCTTTATGAAAAACGCAGGGAGGAGCATGGGCAGGCGGAGGCGTTTGTAATGTATGCGTATGACCTTTAGGCGTCGGCGGGACAGCGCCCCCCCTGCCTTGCCAGGCATCTCCCCCACGAGGGGGGAGATCGGACGTCACGCGACCTTTCGCCAATCTCCAATGGCCGCAGGAATGAGCGGAGCGCCGAAACCGCCAATCTCCCCCCGTGTGGGGGAGATGTCCGGCAGGACAGAGGGGGGCGCGAAGGATCACTACATATTACCTCTTCGAACCCTCAGACCTGCACTTCCGCCTTCGCCTTTTGCCGTTCCGCCCAGTCCTCCAGCCAATCCCGGCTCTGCATTTCGATCAGCCGCGAGGCCGTGCGCTCGAATTCGAACACCTCGTTGCCGCGCCTGGCCGTATAGAGCTCAGGGGGCGAGGCATCGGCGCTTACCACCAGCCGCGTGTGATGATCGTAGAGCGTGTCTATCAGGAGGATGAAGCGCTTGGCCTCGTTGCGCTTGCCTTCGCCCAGCACCGGCACGTGATCGATGAAGACGGTCGAGAAGCGGCCGGCAATCGCCAGAAAATCGCGCGCGCCGAGCGGCTTTTCGCAGAGATCGGCGAAGGAAAACCGCGCCGCATCGCCGGAAGCAGCCGGTATTCTCACCTGCCGCCCCTTGAGCGTCAGCGCGGTCTCGGCCGTTGCCGCCCCGTGCGTCATCGCCTGCCAGGCTTCGTCGAGCATACGATCGGCTTCGGCATCCGCCGGCGTGACATAGACAGGCGTGCGGGCGAGCTTTTCCAGCCTGTAGTCCTTGTCGGCATCAAGCGTCAGCACATGGGCGTGGCGCTCGAGAATGCTGATGAAGGGCAGGAAGAGCTGGCGGTTCAGCCCGTCGCGATAAAGGTCCTGCGGCGCGACATTCGAGGTGGCGACCAGAACCACGCCATTGGCGAACAGCGCCGAAAACAGCCGCGACAGGACCATCGCATCGGCAATGTCGGTGACCGAAAACTCATCGAAGCACAGCACCCAGGCCTGTTCGGCAAGCTGAAGCGCGACCGGCGGGATCGGGTCGTCCTCCTTGACGTCGCCGTTCTTGCGCGCCTGCCGGTGCTTCTGGATGCGGTCCTGCACATCGGCCATGAAGTCGTTGAAATGAACGCGGCGCTTGCGCCTGACCGGCAACAGCTCGAAGAACATATCCATCAGCATGGTCTTGCCGCGACCGACGCCGCCATGAATGTAGAGGCCCTTGACGACCTCGCGCGTCTCGCGCTTGCGGGCAAACAGCCAGCCGAGCGCGCTCGACTTGTGCGCCAGCCGCTTGACCGAGATCTCGTCGGTCAGCCGGTCGAGCGCGGCGGCGATGCGCTCCTGCGCAGGATCGCGCTCGATGGCGCCGGTTGCGACCAGATGGTCGTAGCGCTGCCTGACGGTCGCATGGGTCTGGAGGCCGTCACGCAGATGCATCGGTCACGTCGCTTACTTTGAGCGGATTGCTCCAGGAAAGATCAGGGTGTGTTGCGGTTCAGGTCAGGCCGAGCCGAGAATGGTGGCTCCTGAGAACCGGAGCGGAGCGTACTTAAGTACGCACCGGAAGCGCAGAAAGCCGCCGTTCGCAGGCCGGCCTCACCTGAATATCAGCATACCCTGCCTATCTTGTAAGCGATATCGGCAAGCCGTTGGTAGTCTGGCCGTCGAATTTCGAACCGCCCGAGGAATAGAGCCGCGCCAGCGTGCCGCCATTCTCGTCATAGAGCGTCAGCTGCTTGCCGGCGACGTTCCACGATTTGATGCCGTCGATGGGCGGCGGGCAATGCAGCGGCCCGGCGCGGAAGCCGGCGCCGAATTTGGTCTGCGGCGTCGCCACCTTGCAGCTCTGTCCGGACACGCTGGCGTTCCAGACGCCGGCAACGCTCGCAGCGGTAAGGTCGGAGGCTCCGGCCGGCGCCGATCCGTCCGGCGGCAGCGAGGCGACCTGCGCGCCTGCCGGCGCGGTCGGGAATTGCGATGGGTCGGTGGTGCCCGGCGCTGCCGGGGGCGGCAGTTGGCTTCCGCTCACCGTGCCGGCGGGCGCGGGCTGCAGCGGGGCGGGCTGCTGGTCATCCATCGATGAAAAACGCGAGGTCGAACAGCCGCTCGCAACGAGCGCTGCCAGCGATACGGCCATCAGCCCGCTTCTCGAAAAAATCATTCAAACCTCCGTCGGATCCGGCTGGGGGGAAGCCGTCCGCACAATCTCACCCCTCACCAAGATGGAGAAGGTGGCGAAATTTCAACCCGATATGGTTAAAATAGGGTTTGCACCACGAATTGTTGTAAATTTGTCGCAAAATGGCTGGCGGACAAAAGGCATGTCTTCGCTCTAGCGCGGTTCCAACTGGTACATTGGTTGCGAAAGCGGCACCGGAGCCCGCAGCAGGTCGGCGCATCGGCGGTCGAGCGCAACTGCCGGCGCAAAACTGACTAAAGCGCTTGAGGCGCAAGGCCTGGCGCGTGAGCGGTTTCGCGCCTTGCGTCCGGGCGAGGTTTGGGACGTTCCCGAGATCGAGCGCGGCTGGAGTCTGCATTTGGCCGTTTACGGCACTGCCATTTTAGCCGATGGTCTATCGCAATAGGGGGAACAGATGAAATCAATCTTGGCAGTTTTGATCGCGCTGGTAATTTCGACGCCGGCCGCTTTCGCGGGTGAAATCACCGATCGCGCCGCTGAAGCCGAAAAGGCACTGCAGGCGGGTGATGGCGCCGGCGCGCTGGACAAATTCCGCATCGCCGAGGACGCTCTGTGGCAAGCGATGCCGCTTGGCGTGCAAAATGTGAAGCATATCATGTCGGCCAGCGGGTTCGGCGCCTACGCCGAGCGCCCGAACCATGTCTACAAGCCGGGCGAAGAGATTGTGCTTTATATGGAGCCGGTCGGTTACGGCTACGGCTCGGATGGGCTCGGCAACAACCAGATCGCGCTTTACGTTGACCTTACCGTGCTTTCCCAGTCGGGCGAGAAGCTGGGAACCGTCGAAAAGCTTGGCCGGGTCCAGCTCGCCTCGCGCTCGCATAACCGAGAGATGTTCTTCAAATTAAACGTCTCCCTGGATGGCGTTCCCCCCGGCAAATACCGAGCGGATTTCCTCATGCATGACGAGAACTCGCAAAAGACGGCGCCTTTCACGACCGACTTCGAGATTGCCGAATAGCGCGCCCAGTCGGAGAGAGCCTCGCGGCAAGAGGGAACCAGAGCGCGGCAGATGCGTTCTTAGGCCGCTGCAGTCAATTTGCGAGGCATTGTCCATGATCAAATGGATCATCATTCTTCTCATCGTTGCTGCCGCCGCCAGCCTGCTCGGCATGCCGGCGCTGGCCGGTGCCGCCGCCACCGGCGCGCGCGTGCTGATCGGCATCGTTCTCGTCATCTTCCTGCTGATCGTGCTCGGCGTTTTCGCGGTAACCTAGACGCAGCCCACACTGGTAATTCCCGCCCGTTTCCGCCATATAGCGGCGAAACGTACAGGAATTACCTCAGATCATGGCAGGCACTGCCCCCTTCGCCAAGATGAACGGCATCGGCAACGAAATCATCGTCGCCGACATGCGTGGCCGTGCCGATAGGGTCACGGCGGCGTCGGCTGTCGCGCTGAACGCCGATGCGGCGACCAGGTTCGACCAGATCATGGCGATCCACGATTCGCGCACGCCGGGCACCGCCTTTTACATCGACATTTTGAATTCCGACGGCTCGGGCGCGCAGGCCTGCGGCAACGGCATGCGCTGTGTCGTCCAGGCGCTGGCCGCCGAAACCGGCCAGAAGACTTTCACCTTCGAGACCCGCGCCGGCATCCTCAACGCCGTCGAACATGCCGACGGCACCATCTCGGTCGACATGGGCACTCCGCGCTTTGGCTGGCAGGACATTCCGCTGGCCGAGGAATTCCGCGACACCCGCATGATCGAGTTGCAGATCGGCCCCATCGACGCGCCGGTGCTGCATTCGCCTTCGGCTCTCTCGATGGGCAACCCTCACGCTATCTTCTGGGTCGACAACGATGTCTGGTCCTACGAACTCGAGCGTTTCGGCCCGCTGCTCGAAAACCATCCGATCTTCCCCGAGCGCGCCAACATCACCATCGCCCAGGTAACGTCGCCGGAGACGATGATCATCCGCACCTGGGAGCGCGGCGCCGGCCTGACCAAGGCTTGCGGCTCGGCCGCTTGCGCTTCCGTCGTCGCCGCTGCCCGCACCCGGCGCACCGGCCGCAGCGTTACGCTGATGACGCCCGGCGGCGGCTCGCTGCATGTGGAATGGCGCGACGACGACCACGTCATCCTGACCGGCGCTGCCGAATGGGAGTTTTCCGGCAATTTCGATCCGTCGACCGGCACCTGGGCCCGCGACACCGAAAGCGCGGCCTGATGTCTGCACTTGCCGATACCAAGGGCCCCAACTCCCAAGGCATAGACGTCGTCACCTTTGGCTGCCGTCTCAACACCTATGAATCCGAAGTGATGCGCCGCGAGGCCGAAAGCGCAGGTCTCGGCGCGCTCAAAGGCGGGGCTATCATCTTCAACACCTGCGCCGTCACTTCGGAAGCGGTGCGCCAGGCCAGGCAGTCGATCCGCAAAGCCCGCCGCGAAAACCCGGCGGCGCGCATCATCGTCACCGGCTGCGCCGCGCAGACCGAACCGCAGAATTTTGCCGCCATGGACGAGGTCGACCTCGTGCTCGGCAATGAGGAGAAGCTGAAGGCGAACTCCTACCGCGCGCTGCCGGATTTCGGCGTCAACGACACCGAGAAGGCACGCGTCAACGACATTTTCTCGGTGCGTGAGACCGCCGGCCATATGGTCGACGCCATCGAGGGCCGGGCGCGCGCTTTCGTGCAGGTGCAGAACGGCTGCGACCACCGCTGCACCTTCTGCATCATCCCCTATGGGCGCGGCAATTCACGGTCGGTGCCGATGGGCGCCGTGGTCGAGCAGGTCAAGCGTCTGGCCGGCAACGGCTATGCCGAGATCGTGCTGACCGGCGTCGACATGACCAGCTTCGGCGCCGACCTGCCGGGCGCGCCGAAGCTGGGAAAGCTGGTGAAGACCATCCTGAAGCAGGTGCCTGATGTGAAGCGGCTGCGGCTGTCCTCCATCGATTCGATCGAAGCCGACGACGATCTGCTCGACGCCATCGCCACCGAACCCAGGCTGATGCCGCATCTGCATCTGTCGCTGCAGTCGGGCGACGACATGATCCTGAAGCGCATGAAGCGCAGGCATTTGCGTGACCAGTCGATCCGCTTCTGCGAAGATGTGCGCAAATTGCGCCCGGCAATCGTCTTCGGCGCCGACATCATCGCCGGCTTCCCGACCGAGACCGAGGAAATGTTTCAGAATTCGATAAAGATCGTCGAGGAATGTGGGCTGACGCACCTGCATGTCTTCCCGTTTTCGCCGCGCGAAGGCACGCCCGCCGCGCGCATGCCGCAGGTCCGCCGCGAATTGGTCAAGCAGCGCGCGGCCCAGCTGCGCGCCGCTGGTGAGGCTGCGTATCGCCGCCATTTGTCGTCACTCCCGGGAACGCGCCAGTCGATCCTGGTCGAGCGCGACGGCCTCGGCCGCACCGAAGGGTTCACGCTTGCGGCGCTCGACACGGGCGCGCCGGGCGAGATCGTCGAGGCAGACATCACCGGCCATGACGGCGCGCGCCTGATAGCCTCGCCCCTCACTGCCTGCGCCGCCTGAGACGATTGAAGCATGGCCGGTTTTTTCAAGAACATATTTTCGTTCGGCAAGAAGGAAGTCGTCGAGGAGCGCATCGACGAAACCGCTCCCCTGCCGCCGATCAAATGGGATGCGCTTGAGGCGCTGAAGCCGGCGGCCGAGCAGGTCGTTCCGGAGTTCTTGAAGCGCGAGGAGCCCGAGCCGCCGACGCCCCACCCTCGCCTCGATGGGGAGGGTCGCCACGAAGTGGCGGGGAGGGGTGAGAGCGCCGACGCCGACGCCACTCACCCCCACCCCCAAGCTTCGCTTGGGGCCTCCCCCATCGAGGGGGAGGTAAAGCCTGCGCCGCAGTCGGCGCCAGAAGAACCGAAGCCCGAACCCACGCCGACCATCCCGCCCGCGCCGGAACCGGTCGTCCCATCCGAGCCGGAACCGTTGCCGGAGCCCGCGCCGGTAGAAGAACCGCAGCCTGAGCCGGAGATACCCGAGCCGCCTGCACCGGAAGAAGTTCCTGCGCCGCCAGCCGTTCCGGAGCCGGCTCCCGAGCCGCAGCCCCAAGAAGTGCCGCCGGCGCCGGCCGAGCCGGAGATCGAACCATCGCGTCCGGAACCGCAGCTGGAGCCCGCTCCCGTCGAAGTGCCGACGCCTGCCGAGACTCCCGCAGAACCGGCCGCCCCGATCGAAGTGCCGCAACCGTCCGCGCCTCCCGCACAGCCTACCTCAGAGGTCAGCGCCGCCCCTCATCCACCTGCCGGCACCTTCTCCCCGTATAGCCACGGGGAGAAGGACGAGGCGACCCACCCTCCCCTCGATGGGGAGGGTCGACGCGAAGCGGCGCGGTGGGGTGACAGCGCTGACGCCAGCGCAAATCACCCCCACCCCCAAGCTTCGCTTGGGACCTCCCCCATCGAGGGGGAGGTAAAGCGCACTCCGGTCGAAGCCACACCCGCGCCGGTCGAAGTCCGGGCTGCCACGGCGGGGGTTGCGCCCATGCCTGAACCGGGTTTTCCGCCGACACCACAGCCGACACCGTCAGTCGGCAAAGTCACCGTCACCAGAAAGGTCGAGCAGAAAGCCGAGCCGCAAAAGGCGCCCGAACCGGCGCCGCGACGCTCCTGGTTCCAGCGCATGCGCGACGGGCTTGCCCGCTCCTCGAAAGAACTCACCGGCAACATCGCCGGCGTCTTCACCAAGCGCAAGCTCGACGAGGAGACGCTGCAGGATCTGGAGGACGTGCTGATCCGTGCCGATCTGGGCATGGAAACAGCCTTGCGCGTCACCGATGCCCTCGCTGCCAGCCGCTACGGCAAGGATGTCTCCGACGCGGATGTCCGCACCATCATGGCGGCCGAGGTGGAGAAGGTGCTGGCCCATGTCGCCATGCCGCTGGAGCTCGACCTGTCGCATAAGCCGCATGTCATTCTGGTGGTCGGCGTCAACGGCACCGGCAAGACCACGACCATCGGCAAGCTCGCCGCCAAACTGACCGATGGTGGCCTGTCGGTGATGCTGGCCGCCGGCGACACGTTTCGCGCTGCGGCCATCGAGCAGCTGAAGATCTGGGGCGAGAGGACGAAGTCGCCGGTCATCGCCTCGAAGATAGGCGCGGATGCCGCCGGCCTCGCCTACGACGCTTTCGAACGCGCCAAGGAGGCCGGCTCCGACGTACTGATCATCGACACCGCCGGCCGGCTGCAAAACAAGACCGAACTGATGGCGGAGCTGGAAAAGATCGTGCGCGTGCTGGGCAAGCTCGATCCGGAAGCGCCGCATACCGTGCTGCAGACGGTCGACGCCACCACCGGCCAGAATGCGCTCAATCAGGTCGAGATCTTCCGCAATGTCGCCGGCGTCAACGGCCTGGTGATGACCAAGCTGGACGGCACGGCGCGCGGCGGTATTCTGGTCGCGATCGCGGCAAAGCACAAACTGCCGGTCTATTTCATCGGCGTCGGCGAACAGGTCGACGACCTCGAACCATTCTCGGCCGGCGAATTCGCCAGGGCGATCGCCGGCGTAGCGTAACAGGCAATGATCCCGAAGAGCTGACGGCTTTTTGGACAAGATCATGCGTCAGAAGGAAGTCATGAACCCACCCATCCTCGAACGCGACCCGTCCGACCCGCGAAAGAAGAAAGAAAGCGTCAATCCGCTGCTCAAGCTGGTGCTGGAACTCGGGCCGCTGATGGTGTTCTTCTTCGCCAATGCACGCGGCGCCTGGCTGGTGCAGAAATTTCCTGTCCTGGCCGAATTCGGCGGGCCGATCTTCGTCGCCACCGGCCTGTTCATGGCGGCGACCGCGATCGCGCTGATCGCCTCCTGGCTGCTGCTGCGCACCTTGCCGATCATGCCGATGGTCTCGGGCGTCGTCGTCTTCATCTTCGGCGCGCTGACGCTCTATCTGCAGGACGACGTGTTCATCAAGATGAAGCCGACCATCGTCAACACCCTGTTCGGCGGCGTGCTGCTCGGCGGTCTGTATTTCGGCCGATCGCTGCTCGGCTATGTCTTCGATTCGGCCTTTCGCCTCGATGCCGAAGGCTGGCGCAAGCTGACTTTCCGCTGGGGCCTGTTCTTCCTGTTCCTGGCTCTTGCCAATGAAGTGGTGTGGCGGAATTTTTCCACCGACTTCTGGGTTACCTTCAAGGTCTGGGGCATCATGCCGATCACCCTGTTGTTCACCTTCAGCCAGATGCCGCTGATCCTGCACCATTCGATCGAGGATAAGGCCGAGAAGGTGGAAGAAGCCGGCAAGTAGAGCAATTCCAGGAAAAGTGTGAAGCCGTCCGGAATTGCGTCAGAATAAACGGAGACGGCCATGGAATTCGTCACCACGCGCGATGAACTGAGGACGATCTACAAGACGCCGCGGCCGACCGACACCTCGATGCGCAAGGAACTCAGGGCGCTCGACGGCCACTGCCGCTCTTTCATCGGCAAGAGCCCTTTCGTGCTGATCGGTTCTTCCGACGGCGCCGGCAATGCCGACGTGACGCCGAAAGGCGACAGGCCCGGCTTCGCCCTTGTCCTTGACGACAAGACCATCGCCATTCCCGACCGGCCCGGCAACAACCGGCTGGATACGCTGGAAAACATCCTGCTCAACCCTTCGGTCGGGCTGCTTTTTCTCATCCCCGGCATGAACGAGACGCTGCGCATCAATGGCGACGCCCGCATAACCGTCGATGCCGGTTTCCGCGAGCGCCTCACCGTCGACGGCAAGCAACCGCAAAGCGTCGTCGTGGTGAGCGTCAAGGCCGCTTACATGCACTGCGCCAAGGCCTTCATGCGCTCCGAATTGTGGAAGCCGGACAGCTGGCACGACCGCGCGACGTTGCCGACGCTCGGTCAGATCCTGTCCGATCAGATGGCGCATGCCGAAACTGCCGACGATTTCGACCGCTCGCTGGACGAAGCCTACAGCAAGACCCTGTGGTAGATTTCGGGTACGATTCGCCATTGCGGTCCTTTGCCGGTTTCCCTAGCCCTGTTTCCCCGTGATCGAACTCCTCGCCATCTCCGGCAGCCTGCGCGCCGCCTCGACCAATTCGGCGCTGCTGGCGGCGCTGTCCGCGAACGCGCCTTCGGATTGCCGCGTAACTGTCTATGACGGGCTCGGCCTGCTGCCGATCTTCAACCCGGATGACGAAGGCGAGCGCACACCGGCCGAGGCCATGCGGCTGATCGAGGCCGTCACCAGCGCCGACGGCATCATCGTCTCCTGCCCCGAATATGCCCATGGCGTGCCCGGCGGCATGAAAAACGCGCTCGACTGGCTGGTCTCACGCGACGCCGCAGTCGGCAAGCCCGCCATGCTGGCCCACGCCTCCGCGCGCTCGCTCTACGCCCGCGCAGCGCTTGCGGAGATCATGCGGACGATGTCGTTTGCGCTTTGTGAGGACGCGGTTCTGGAGATTGCCTTGCTCGGCAAGAAACCGCCGGAGATGGAAGCGATCCTGGGAGAGAACGAGAACCTGCGGGCCATGCGCGAAGCGGTGCAGGTTTTCGCGAGTTTTATACGCGCAGACGTTGCCTCGTCATCCTAGGGCGGAGCAAGGAGCGAAGCGACGCGGCGCAGACCCTAGGATGACGAACGAAAGGGTGCGGCCGCACCCCAACGTGCCGCTGTGCTACCCCTTCCGCAACGTCTCGACATCGGTCACACCGACATACCAGTCGCGCGCGTTGACCTCTTCGAACACCACCCAGACGTCGTCATTGCTAAGCCCGGTGGCGTCCATGATGGCCGCCGTGACCTTTTTGGCGATGTCGGCCTTCTTGCCAGCGGGATCAGCGGCGATCACTTCCTTGACGATGCGGATGTTGACGAATGGCATGACGTCCTCCCCTTGAATTGTGTCTGATACCGCCGCCGCTGGGCGGCTTCGAAATCCGCTCCGGCGAACCGCTTGGCGGCGGTTCCGGCGGCCGCCGCGCAACAGGCGCCGCGGACATGCGCAGAAACGCCATCAAGGGCCGCCAGAGAAGCGTTTCCAGCAGCCTCAATACGTCTTCGCCCCGTTCACCATCAGCCGCACCATGTAGAGCGACGTGGTGCCGGCGATGTAGAGGCAGTTCAGCTTGTTGCCGCCGAACACGCAATTGGCGGTCACTTCCGGCACCTTGACCTTGCCGATCAGCGTGCCGTCGGGATCGTAGCAATGGATGCCGTCGGCGGCACTGGTCCAGATGCGGCCGGCCTCGTCGAGCCGGAAGCCGTCGAACAGGCCGGCCGTGCAGTCGGCGAACACCTTGCCGCCCGACACCTTCTTGCCGTGCTTGCCGACGTTGAAGACCCGCATATGCGCGGGGTTTTGCGCGCCATGCGTGCGGCCGGTGTCGACGACATAGAGCTGGCTTTCATCCAGCGAAAAGGCAAGCCCGTTCGGCCGGACCATGTCGGTGATCACGGCCTCGACCTCGCCCGTATCCGGATCGACCCGGTAGACATTGCAAGCGCCGATCTCGCTTTCGGCCTTGTCGCCCTCATAGTCGGTGTCGATGCCGTAGCTCGGATCGGTGAACCAGATCGAGCCGTCGGATTTCACGACCGCGTCATTGGGCGAATTCAGCCGCTTGCCTTTCCATTCGGCCGCGATGGTGGTGACGGAACCGTCATGCTCGGTGCGGCTGACGCGGCGGCCGGAATGCTCGCACGTCACCAGTCGGCCCTGGCGGTCGACGGTGTTGCCGTTGGAATTGCCGGAGGGCTGACGGAAGACGCTCACATTGCCGTCGGTCTCGTCATAGCGCAGCATCCGGTTGTTGGGGATGTCGGACCAGACGACATAGCGGCCGGCGGCGAACCAGGCCGGCCCTTCCGCCCACTGACATCCGGTAAACAGCTTTTCCACCTGGGCGTTGCCGTTGAACAGCCGCGCGAAACGCGGATCGAGAATTTCGTAATAGTCTGCGGTCGCCATGCATTTCCTCCGGGCATCACGTGACGCGCGGATCAAGCCAGCCTGCGGGCGCGATGGCAAGGTGGCGCAGGCGCAATTGTAAGACAAAAGGTGCCCGGCCGGCATGGCCCGCCAGCCTGTCCGGCCGTTTATGGTGCTGTTAGCGCTGTATTAACCCGCTATGCGCCCTGTGCAATGGTGCATTGCAACATCTTCTTTTTGCATCGCACCATTCCTATGTCATGGTGCGAACGACCAAGGGAGGAACAATTCACCGCTGATATGCGGTACGAAAGGACCCTTGCTATGGCTTTTGACAACCTCTTCTCCCGCGCGCGCACCTCGATGGCCAAGCGCCGCCACTACAACCGCCTCGTCGCGGAAATCGAAAACCTGACGAGCCGCGATCTGGCCGACCTGCGCGCCGACCGCTCGGAAATGCTCTACCAGGTCCACAAGCAGATCTACGGCTGAGCTTTCGGACGTCAGCGGGGCACCGCCCCCGGATTGCCAAACCGAATTGCATGAGCAATTCGGACAATCCGACCTCTCCCCTCGGGGAGAGGAGCTAGCCTGTGCCGATGCTTCCCTCTTCTCCCCCGCGGGGATAAGGTGGCCGCGCAGCGGCCGGATGAGGGGGCATGGCGCCAACGTCAGCCCGGTGCCGCGAGCGCCTTTTCAATCTGCGGCAACAGAACATCCCTCGCCGACTCCCCTGTCAGCGGCCCGACATGCTTGTAGGCAATCTTGCCGTCCTTGCCGATGACGAAGGTTTCCGGCACGCCGTAGACGCCCCAGTCGATGGCCGTGCGGCCGGCCTCGTCGACACCTATCGCCTGGAACGGATTGCCGAGATCACCAAGGAACCGGCGCGCGTTTTGCGCTTGGTCCTTGTAGTTTAGCGCGGCCATGACCAAGCGCTTGTCCTGCGACAGCTGCAAGAGCACCGGATGCTCTTCCCGGCACGGCGCGCACCACGATGCAAAGACGTTGACCAGCGTTACCTTGCCGGCGAAGGCTTTCGAATCCAGCCCGGGCAGGTTTGACCCTTCCAGCGCCGGCAGGTTGGTCTGCGGCGCCGGCAGGCCGATCAGCGCCGACGGCACTGCCGCCTCATCGCGTCCCGACAAAAGCTGCGACAGGAACAATCCGGCGAGGCCGAGAAAAACCAGCAGCGGCAACAGCACGATCAGGCGGCGGCGCGGCGACGCCGGCGTTTCGCTTTCCGTGCTCATGGCTTGCTGGCCCCAGTGCTGGCCCCAGTACCGGCTTTGTCCGAGCGACGCCGCACGCCGGCCGCTTCGAGGTCTGCCAGTTCGCGCTTGCGGGTCCGCTGGTCGAGCAGGATCCAGCCGATCAGCCCGGCCAGCACGATCACCGTGATGCCATAGGCGGCCGCGACATAGAGTGCGTGTGCACTCATGCGCTTCGCTCCCCTTCCACCGTCACTTCGTCGTGCTCGATCATGGCCTTCCCATAGCTTTGCGGCTTTCTTAGCTTTGCGGCTGGGGCTTCGCAATTGATCGTCGCGCCGCAGCGGTCATATCAGTCCGTTCCATGCCGCAGCGCCAGTGCTGCTGCCACCGGACCTAGCACGGCAAGAAACAGCGTCAGCGCGGCAAGAATGAGGAAGGGCTGCAGGAACGGATCAGGGTCGGCCACCGCGCCGTAGCTCGCCGACACCCCGAAGATCAGCACCGGGATGGTCAGCGGCAACACCAGCACCGAGATCAGCAGCCCGCCGCGCGGCAGCGCCACCGCCACCGCCGCCCCGACCGCGCCGATGAAAGTGATCGCCGGCGTGCCGACCAGCAGCGTGAGCGCGGTGGCGCCGATGCTGAGCGGCTCCATGTTCATGAACAGGCTCAGCAGAGGTGCCGCAACCACCAGCGGCAGAACGCTGCCCGCCCAATGCGCCAGGCACTTCACCAGCACCGTCAACGCCAGCATGTGGCGGTCATTGCCCAGCACCAGAAGATCGAGCGACCCGTCTTCGCGATCGGCCTGAAACAGCCGGTCGAGGCCGAGCAGGCAGGCGAGCAGAGCGCCGATCCAAAGGATCGCCGGACCGATGCGGGCGAGCAGCTTCAGGTCCGGTCCGACACCGAAGGGGATGGTGGCGATGACGGCGAGGAAGAAGATGACGCTGGTGAGCGCTCCGCCGCCGGCCCGGATGGAGAGGCGGATGTCGCGCAGGAAGAGGGCTAGCATTGCCAAGCCGCGCCTGCCGTTTGATCGCCATCTTGCCGAAGGTGGCGTTCCTTCACACCCCCCTCTGTCCTCCCGGACATCTCCCCCGCAAGGGGGGAGATTGGCAGCTCCGTTGCTGACGCCTCTTTTTCAATGCCGGTGATTGGCGAAAGCCGGCATGACATCTGATCTCCCCCCCTGCGGGGGAGATGCCCGGCAGGGCAGAGGGGGGTGGGCGGGAATGCCGACATCACCCTGTTGCTCCCATCCTCAATTCCTTCGCCCCATCCAATCCCAGCGGCAAGTGCGTCGCCGCGACAATAATCCCGCCCTCCGCGCAATGCCTCGTCATCAGCCCCGCAAACCGCGCCTCCGAAGCCTTGTCCAGCCCAGCCGTCGGCTCATCCAGCAGCCACAGCGGCTTATGACTGACCAGCAATTTCGCAATTGCCGCGCGCCGCCTTTGCCCGGTCGACAGATAGCCGAAAGGCAGATGGCCGATGCCGCCGAGACCAACCGTCTCCAGCGCCTCTCCGACACCCAACTGCCCATCGCCGTTGAAATCGCGCCAGAAGCGCAGATCCTCCGCCACGCTGAGCGCCGTCTTCATTGCATTGAGGTGGCCGAGATAGTGGACCGCCGAAGCGATCGTCGGAAACCTCTCGCCGCCCTCGATGCGCACATCGCCTTGCGCCTTCGGCAGCAGCCCGGCGATGACCCTGAGCAGCGTCGATTTGCCCGAGCCGTTCGGCCCGGTGACGACCAGCACCTGGCCCTTGTCGAGCGCAAAACCGATGCCGGAAAAGACCGTCTCGCCGCCGCGTTCGCCGCCCAGATTTTCGGCAATCAGCCGCATGCCTGCCCGTCCCGAAAACTTTACCGCGCGATAGCTGCCGCATCGCACAAATTTGCTCCGCAACTGTCTAGAACTATTCCAGAAAATTCTCTATATGCGGGACATCCGTGCCAGCGGTCGGCACGGGAACAGAATTTGCGCCGAACCAGCGCACGCGCCGCCTTGAACGGCTCGGGTTGGCTGGGAACGGACAGCGGAAATGGCCGTACCCGCACCTTTGCGCGTGATTGCATGCCCATCGGCGTCCGTTCCCTTTCAGGCTGAACAGACAAGGACGGACCGCACGTGTCAAAATCCCTCGACAGTTTCAATTGCCGCCGCACCCTCACCGTGGGTGGCGCGGACTATGTCTATTACAATCTGGTCGAGGCCGAGAGGAACGGCCTCACCGGCATTGCCCAGCTGCCTTATTCGATGAAGGTGCTGCTGGAAAACCTTTTGCGCAATGAAGACGGCCGCTCCGTCACCAAGGACTCTATCCAGGCTGTTGCCGGCTGGCTGACCGACAAGGGCACCGCCGGCGTCGAGATCGCCTATCGCCCCGCGCGTGTCCTGATGCAGGATTTCACCGGCGTTCCGGCGGTGGTCGACCTGGCCGCCATGCGCGACGGCCTCAAGGCGCTCGGCGGCGATCCGCAGAAGATCAACCCGCTGGTGCCGGTCGACCTCGTCATCGACCACTCCGTCATCGTCGACGAATTCGGCACGCCACTGGCCTTTGCTAGGAATGTCGAGCTCGAATATGAGCGCAACGAAGAGCGCTATAAATTCCTGAAATGGGGCCAGCAGGCGTTCCGCAATTTTCGCGTCGTGCCGCCCGGCACCGGCATCTGCCATCAGGTCAACCTCGAATATCTCGGTCAGGTCGTCTGGACCAACACGGAAGACGGCGAAACGACCGCCTATCCCGACACCTGCGTCGGCACCGATTCGCACACCACTATGATCAACGGCCTTGGCGTGCTCGGCTGGGGCGTCGGCGGTATCGAGGCCGAGGCGGCGATGCTCGGCCAGCCGGTTTCCATGCTGTTGCCCGAAGTCATCGGCTTCCGCCTTACCGGCAAGCTCAGGGAGGGCATCACCGCCACCGACCTCGTACTGACCGTCACCCAGATGCTGCGCAAGAAGGGCGTCGTCGGCAAGTTCGTCGAGTTCTTCGGCCCGGGCCTGTCCAACATGACGCTGGCCGACCGCGCCACCATCGGCAACATGGCGCCCGAATATGGCGCCACCTGCGGCTTCTTCCCGGTCGATGGCGAGACCATCCGCTACCTCACAATGTCGGGCCGCGAGGAAAGCCGCATCGCCCTGGTCGAAGCCTATTCCAAGGCGCAAGGCATGTGGCGTGACGCCGGCTCGGCCGACCCTGTCTTCACCGACCTGCTCGAACTCGAGCTCGACAGCGTCGTGCCGTCGATGGCAGGTCCCAAGCGTCCCGAAGGCCGCGTTCCGCTCGAAGGCATTCCGGCCGGCTTCGCCAAGGCGATGGAGACCGAGTACAAGAAGGCTGCCGAAATCCACAAGCGCTATGCCGTCGAAGGCACCGACCATGATCTCGGCCATGGCGATGTCGTCATTGCCGCCATCACGTCCTGCACCAACACCTCGAATCCGAGTGTGCTGATCGGCGCCGGCCTCTTGGCGCGCAACGCCAACCGGCTCGGCCTCAACCAGAAGCCGTGGGTGAAGACCTCGCTGGCGCCGGGCAGCCAGGTGGTCGCCGAATATCTGGAAAAGTCCGGCCTGCAGAAGGAGCTCGACCAGATCGGCTTCAACCTGGTTGGTTTCGGCTGCACCACCTGCATCGGCAATTCGGGCCCGTTGCCAGCGCCGATCTCCAAGACCATCAACGATAAGGGCCTGATCGCCGCCGCGGTGCTCTCCGGCAACCGCAATTTCGAAGGCCGCGTTTCGCCTGACGTGCAGGCGAACTATCTGGCGTCGCCGCCGCTGGTGGTAGCCCATGCTTTGGCCGGCACCGTCACCAAGGACCTGACCACCGAGCCACTCGGCGAAGGCCGCGACGGCAAGCCGGTCTATCTCAGGGATATCTGGCCGAGTTCGGCCGAGATCCAGGAGTTCATCGAGAAGAACGTCACACGTGAGCTGTTCGCCCGCAAATATGCCGACGTCTTCAAGGGCGACGAATACTGGCAGAACGTCAAGGCGCCGGAAGGCCAGACCTATGCCTGGGACGACAACTCGACCTATGTGCAGAACCCGCCCTATTTCGCCGGCATGACCTCCGGTTTCGGCAAGATCGGCGACATCAAGGGCGCGCGCGTGCTCGGCCTGTTCGGCGACAAGATCACCACCGATCACATCTCACCGGCCGGTTCGATCAAGGCCGCTTCCCCGGCCGGCAAATACCTCACCGACCATGGCGTCGGCGTTGCCGACTTCAACCAGTACGGCACAAGGCGCGGCAACCATGAGGTGATGATGCGGGGCACCTTCGCCAACATCCGCATCCGCAACCACATGCTGGGCGAGAACGGCCGCGAGGGCGGCTACACCATCCACTACCCGTCGAAGGAAGAGGAATCGATCTACGACGCGGCGATGAGATACAAAAAGGAAGGCGTGCCGCTGGTCATCTTCGCCGGCGTCGAATACGGCAACGGCTCCTCGCGCGACTGGGCAGCTAAAGGAACGAATCTCCTCGGTGTCCGTGCCGTCATCGCCCAGTCCTTCGAGCGCATCCATCGCTCCAACCTGGTCGGCATGGGCGTCATCCCCTTCGTCTTCGAGGAAGGCACCTCATGGGCCTCGCTCAACCTCAAGGGTGACGAGCTGGTCGAGATCGACGGCATAAGCACCATCAAGCCACGCCAGACGATGATCGCCAAGGTGACCTATGGCGATGGCACCGTGAAGAACGTGCCGATCATCTGCCGCATCGATACGCTGGACGAACTCGACTACTTCAAGAATGGCGGCATTTTGCAATACGTGCTGCGCGATCTGGCCGCGTAGCGGCCAGGGCTTAGGCAGTAGGGATTGAGCGGTAGCGGGGAACGACATCCCCTACTCCCTACTCCCTACTCCCTACTCCCTACTCCCTACTCCCTACTCCCTAGTCCCTAGTCCCTAATACCTACTCCCTACTACCTAGACCCTTCTACATGAGTCTT
>NZ_JAMYLX010000017.1:0-98874 GCF_040318265.1 Mesorhizobium sp. M1252
GTGTTCTTATTATATTCGACATACGGCCCAGAGCTCTCGACTGCCTCCGACTCCCGCGGTGCGGTGGCTCGGGGCCCGCCCCGGGCGTCTGGGGGCCGCGCGCGGCGCGGACCCCCACCCCGCTCCGCTTCGCGGATCGACCCTCCCCACAACGGGGGAGGGTAATCACTCCACCGTGCCTTCCTCATACTCGGCCGACATGGTTAGCCATTTCTCCTCGTGACCGGCAAGCTGCTGTGCCAGCTGCGAGCGCTCCTTGGCGAGCCGGGTCGCGGTCGACGGATCCTTTTCGTACACCGCCGGATTGGCGAGTTCGTCCTCGATCAGGTCGATGCGCTTGCGGATGCGGTCCATCAGCGCTTCGGTGGCGCGTATTTCCTTGGCCAGCGGCTCAAAGGCGGCGCGGCGCGCGGCTGCATCGCGGCGGCGATCGGCCTTTGATGCCTTCTCGGCCTCGCGCTTGCCGCGTCGGTCGCCGGACACGCCGGTGACCAGCGTCTTGTAGTCCTCAAGGTCGCCGTCATACGGGTTGACCGCCCCGTCCTTGACCAGCCACAGCCGGTCGGCGGTCGCTTCCAGCAGATGGCGGTCATGCGAGATCAGGATGACGGCGCCGGGAAACTCGTTCAATGCACGGATCAGCGATTCGCGACTGTCGATGTCGAGATGGTTGGTCGGCTCGTCGAGGATGAACAGGTTCGGGCCTTCGAAGGCCGACAGGCCCATCAGCAGGCGCGCCTTCTCGCCGCCGGACAGGTCCTTGGCGGCGGTGTTCATCTTCTCGGTGGTGAGACCGAACTGGGCGACGCGGCCACGTACCTTGGATTCCGGCGCCTCCGGCATCAGCCGGCGGACATGCTCATAGGCGTTTTCATCAGGCCTGAGATCGTCGAGCTGATGCTGCGCGAAGATAGCCACTTTCAGGCCCGGCGCCACCGTCATGGTGCCGCTCTCCTGCTTCAACCGGCCCGACAGAAGCTTGGCGAAGGTCGACTTGCCGTTGCCGTTGGCGCCGAGCAGCGCGATGCGGTCGTCGGCATCGATGCGCAGCGTCATCTTCTTCAGGATCGGCTGGCCCTCGGTGTAGCCGACATTGACGTTGTTCAAGGCAATGATCGGCGACGCCACCGTTTTCACCGGCTCCGGGAAAGAGAACGGCCTCACCGTGTCGTTCACGATCGCCGCGATCGGCTTCATCTTCTCCAGCGCCTTGATGCGCGACTGCGCCTGTCTCGCCTTCGAAGCCTTGGCGCGGAAGCGTTCGACGAAGGACTCCATGTGTTTGCGCGCGGCTTCCTGCTTGACACGGCCCTTCTCCTGCAACTCCTTCTGCTCGGTGTACTGGCGCTCGAACTGGTCGTAGCCGCCGCGCCAGAAGGTCAGCTTCTTCTGGTCGAGATGAACGATGGAATTGACGGCGCGGTTGAGCAGGTCGCGATCGTGCGAAATCAGAAGCACCGTGTGCGGGTATTTCGAAACATAGTTTTCCAGCCACAGCGTGCCTTCGAGATCGAGATAGTTGGTCGGCTCGTCAAGCAGCAGAAGGTCGGGCTCGGCAAACAGCACGGCGGCAAGCGCGACGCGCATGCGCCAGCCGCCGGAGAAGGACGAGGCCGGGCGGCGCTGCGCGGCGTCGTCGAAGCCAAGGCCGGCGAGGATGGTGGCCGCGCGGGATTCCGCCGAATGCGCATCGATATCCGCCAGCCGCATATGGATGTCGGCAATGCGGTGCGCGTCGGTGGCGGTCTTTTCCTCCTCGAGCAATGCGGTGCGCTCGAGGTCGGCCTTGAGCACGATTTCGATCAGCGGCTCCTCGGTGCCGGGCGCTTCCTGCGCCACCTGGCCGATGCGGGTGTTCTTGGGCAGGCTTATCGAGCCGGTCTCGGAGGGAAAGTCGCCGGTGATGGCCTTGAACAGCGTCGTCTTGCCGGTGCCGTTGCGGCCGACGAGGCCGGCCTTGGTGCCGGCCGGCAAGGTCAGCGAGGCATGATCGAGAAGCAAGCGTCCGGCCATGCGGAGCGAAAGATCGCATATTATAAGCTTGCCGGGGTTTTTGCAGGGGTGGGGGGCGCTTCGCAAGGGCCTGGGCGCTGGGGGGGGCATAAGGAATGAACACGGCGCGCCTTAAGCGCGCCGTCCATTGCAAACAGCAGACTGACTTTTCAGAGGCTGCCTGGTTCAGGCTTTGGGTTTGCGCTTCGTCACCTTGGCCGCGGCGGCCGGAACGGCCGGCTTGCGGCCGAGGCCCGAGGACTTGGCCAGTGCCGAACGGGTCGCGGAGTAGTTCGGCGCCACCATCGGATAGTCCGACGGCAAGCCCCATTTGCCACGATATTCCTCCGGGCTGAGACCATGGTCGGTCATCAGGTGGCGTTTCAGCGACTTGAATTTCTTGCCATCTTCCAGACAGACGATGTGGTCGGGAAACACCGACCGCTTCGGATTGACAGCGGGGTTCAGCGCGGGGCTTTCCACGGCGGCAATGCTGCCCAGCTTGCGCACCGATGCGCTGACGCTGGCGATCAGATCCGGCAGGCCGGACGCAGGGAGAGGATTGTTGCCGACATAGGCCGAGACGATGTCAGCAGTCAGTTCAATAGCGGTCTTGCTGTCGATGGTGTGCAATTCTGTTTCTCCCGCCGGTCATGAAGTTGCCGGCTTTTTTTAAGACTTCTCTTGATGTATCGACCTAGCTGCACCCCCCAACGGGTCGCTAAGTCTCAATAAACGATCAAGAATCGGAACAGGAGGATGTTTCCACAACAGGTTGCAACGTTGCAAATTAGAAAATCTAATACTTGGAAACGGCCGACTTCGCGCCAGCAGATTTCAACTGCACGGACCCGGCAGGTTTGGAGTCGGCCAGTATCTCCAGAATGCGCTTCCAGCGGGCGCACCGGCCGAAATCTTTTTGCTCTATCGCCTTTTCGGCCTTCATGGCGGCGTAGAGCGGCGCCTCGGCGCCGAACTCCTTGAGCAGCCAGAATGCTTCCTGTCTGGCGAGGCGTTCATCGTCGTCAAGCATGTTCAGCCTCCGAGCGTTCTATGCCCACCGCAATACAGCTGCCGATGACGAGGACCGCACCGGCTATCGCGGTCAGCGTCAGCCTTTCGCCCGACAGCGTCAGCAGCAGCGTCGATGCGATCGGCGTCAGATAGGCGATGACCGCAACCTTGCCGCCGCCTTCAAGCTTCAAGGCGCGCGACCAGAAATAATATCCCAGCCCCATCGGGCCGGCGCCGAGATAGAGGCCAAGCAGGAGGTGCTCGCTGGATGGCCAGGCTGCGCCGTCGTGAATACACCATAGCAAGGTCAGGCCGACGCCGACCAATGCCGAAGGCAAAAGCAAACGCTCCGACGGTGTGGCCAGGCGGGCGACCGCAATCGAATAGAAGGCCATGCACAGCGCCGAGCCGAAGGCAGCGAGATAGCCGACGATGCTGCCCTGGAGAAAAGGCTGGCCGCGACCACCCGAGATCACCAGCGCCACGCCGACAAAGCCGAACACGGCAGTCAAACCCAGCAGCACGGGGCGTTGCCGCTTGCCCAGCACGATGACCGCCGCCGCGACCATCAGCGGCCAGGTGTAGGCGACGAGATTGGCCTCGATCACCGGCATGGAGGCAAAGGCGATGTATTGCAGCACCATGGTGCCGACCAGGCCAATAAAGCCGACCGCGACCGGCGCCAGGGTGCCGTCAGCACCCTTGGCAAAGGCTGCGTCTTGCGTGTCCCCCTTCCGGCTCGCCAGATGGATGACGGCGAACACCAGAGCCGCTCCACAAAACTGCAGCAACTGCACGAGCGACACCGGATGGCTGGCCAGCAGGGATTTGCCGACCAGCGCGTTGGTCGACCACAGGGCGACCGCGCCGGCGGCGAAGACCAGGGCCGACGGCGAGCCCGATCCACCCCGGAATCGCCGAGACGGTGCCTTGTCCTTATCGCCGACCATGATGTTACCGACGGCCAAACAGGCGTCCACTTCTATGCTCTGGCTACCATGATTCCCTTGATCCGCCCGGGACCGGCGCATCGGTCGCCGCCGCAACCGGACGCTCTTCCTCGAAGCGGCGATAGGCCGGCAGCTGGTTCGTCCAGACGTCTTCGGCCAGTTCGTTGACCCATTCGCGATCGTGATCATTGTCGGCTGCGAGATAGAACATGCGATTGTCGTCGACGTAGGGCTTGGCCACAGAGCGCTGGTTGAGGACCAGCGTGACGCGTGAGCCGAGCTGGATCGGCGCGGTGCGGTGCAGCACACCGAGAAACTGACCGAGTGTGGCGTAGTTCATCTTGTGGTCGATGCGCATGACCTGGTTGCGCGGAATCTCGCGGCCGGATTCAAGGATGGCGCGGCCGGTCTCGGAATCGTCGCAGTAGATTTCGAGATGGCCGCCGACCAGCGGATTGCTGATCGACAGCGGAATGAGTTCGGTGACCGGGACACCGTCGCAATGCCAATCGACGGCGCCGTCCTTGGGATTCATGAAAGTGACGGTCGAGCCGACGATCGACAGCGGATAGGGCTCGAGCTTGGTGCCCATCATGTCGGACAGACGTTCCAGGCGCAGCTTGTCATGCAGCAGTTCCTTGATCTCCGGGATGAAACGGTCGGCGCCGGTGATGAAGGTCAGATCGAGGTGCTTGTGCACGGCGTGGCTGGCCTTGAGCTTCAACGCCGCCTCTTCGATCGCCGCCAGCAGCGCCGGGTCGTAGCCATGCAGATACTGCGCAACGCCGAAACCCGACACTTTCCAGGCCGTCTCATGACCGATAATGGCTTCTCGGCTCATCGCGTAGCGCAGTTCAGGTATGGTATGGGCGTTCATTCTACTTCTCCAGGATGGGGGCATCACTTGGTAAACTGTCGATTAATTTCCCCACCCCTGTAAAATTAGGAATGCTGGTGCTAGTGTAAGCCCAGCTTAAGGTCGAAACGCGTGCGTCTGCTCAGTCAGGTCAACCTCAATTCGCTGAAGATTGTCGAAAGTGCCGCCCGGCACCGTAACTTCACGCGCGCCGGCGAAGAGCAGTTTATTACTGCTTCCGCCGTCAGCCAGCGCGTCAAAAGCCTCGAGGAACAGCTGCGCTTCAAGATCTTCCAGCGCGGCGGCAATGCGGTGTCGCTGACGCCCGAGGGCGAGACCTATGTGTCGCGCGTTCGCGAGGCGCTGGAGCGCATCGTGGCGGCCAGCATGGAGGCGACCGGACAGTCGCAGGCACATGTGCTGAAGATTTCGGTGCTGCCGACGTTCGCGGCGCGCTGGCTGTTTGCCCGCCTGCCGCTGTTCCAGCGGCAATATCCCGAAATCGAAATGCGGGTTTCGACCTCCTACGCCGCCAATGAGTTCGCCACCTCCGAGTTCGACCTCGAGATCCGCTATGGCGACGGCAGCTTTCCCGACCTCAAAGCGGACCTGCTGTTCAAGGAGGATTTGACGCCGGTGTGCAGCAGGAAGCTGTTCCACGAAGTTCTCGGCGACAGGCCGCCGTCAAAGGTGACGCCGGACGACCTCAGGCATTTCACGCTGCTGCATTCCGACACCTGCACGCAGAACTGGCAGTCGTGGCTGGGTTTTGCCGGCGCGAGTTCCGTGCTCGGCGAGACCAAGAGCATCTATTTCGATTCCTGCATGATGTCCTATGAGGCGGCCAATGCCGGCATGGGCTTTGCAGTCGCCAACCGCGCCTATATGGCGAGCGAGATCCGCGCAGAGAGACTGGTGGCGCCGTTTGCCGTGCATCACCCCAACACCGCCGGCTGGTATTTCGTCTGCCCGGTCACCGCGCCCTACACGCGCAAGGTGGAACTGTTCAAGCAGTGGATAATGGCCGAGGCGGCGCTGACGCAGTGCCAGCTGGACGCCGGGATTGCCGGCGGCCCGGTGCTGCGCAAGGCCATTGCCTGAGGTCGGATTCTTTCCGCGGCCTTGCGGGATTTGCGGCCGTTTCTGCTGGTTTTGCGCAGACGGCACGAGCAGAACCGGCACGAAAACTGCCACCTCATGACGCAGGCGAGAGACTCAGCTATCTTCGGTTGTTGCGGCGGACCTGATATCCGCCTGGCCGGCGCTATCAGCTCACCTCCCAAGCGGCGCCGGCCTTCTTCTCCCGAAGGCTACCTCAGCCTTATCGTCCCGCTAAAACGATCATTGCGCCGGCTGATCGCCGCTGGCCGCCGGCTTTGGCGCCGAATCCGTCTGCGGGGTTTGGTCGAGCACCGGGGCTTTGGTTGGCTGGATGTCACCGTCGCAGGCGGCGAGCGCCAAGCTGGCGGCCAACAGAATCAGAAGCCTCTTCATGGCGACCTCCTAGGTCTGCCCTCTCCTTCATAAGGCAACGAGGTGGTTCGGCTTTGGTTGCACGCTCGCAAACGACGCCGCGTCGGCTGGAACCAAACGGCGGCTCTGAGGTTGGTTGCCCAAAGGAGATCGCGCCATGATCCGTCTGCTCATTACCGGCCTTTTCGCTTACGCGACCTATCGCATCGCCAAGGAGATCATCAAGGACGTGCCCGACAATTTCGATCCGTTGCCGGTGCCTGGCGACGAACGCGCCACATTGCGGCGCCAGTCGGCGGCGACGGGTGTCGCGCCACGGCGATAGGGGCGACTTCGGCCCGTTGCGAACAAAGCGGAAACGATGCTTGATAGGCGATGACCATCGCCATCAATGATTCGTCCTTGCAGCCCGCCTATCTGGCGAAGCTCAACGCCGAGCAGCGGCTCGCCGTCGAACATGGCGACGGCCAGATCGCCGGGCCGCTGCTGGTGATCGCCGGCGCCGGCTCCGGCAAGACCAACACGCTCGCCCACCGGGTCGCGCATCTAATCGTCAAGGGCGCTGATCCCAGACGCATTCTGCTTATGACATTCTCGCGCCGCGCCGCCACCGAAATGGCCAGGCGGGTCGAACGCATCGCCGGCGAGGTGCTGGGCCGAGACGCGTCCGTCATCGCCGACGCGCTGGCCTGGGCCGGTACGTTTCACGGCATCGGCGCCAGGCTGCTGCGCGACTATGCGCTGACGATCGGCCTCGACCCGGCCTTTACCATTCACGACCGCGAGGATTCCGCCGACCTGATGAATCTTGCCCGGCATGAACTTGGATTCTCGAAGACCGAAAGCCGTTTTCCGACCAAGGGCACCTGCCTGGCGATCTATTCGCGCGCCGTCAACGCGCAGGCGCCGCTTGGCGAGGTGCTGGGTTCGGCCTTTCCGTGGTGTGCCGGCTGGGCCGAACAACTGAAGGCGCTGTTCGCCGGATATGTCGAGGCCAAGCAGGCGCAGAACGTGCTCGATTACGACGACCTCCTGCTCTACTGGGCGCAGATGGCCGCCGAGCCGGAGATCGCGGCGCATCTGGGCTCGCGCTTCGACCATGTGCTGGTCGACGAATACCAGGACACCAACCGGCTGCAGGCCTCGATCCTTTCGGCGCTGAAGCCGGACGGCGCCGGACTGACAGTGGTGGGCGACGACGCGCAGTCGATCTATTCGTTTCGCGCCGCGGAAGTGCGCAACATCCTCGATTTCCCGCAACAATTCGCGCGAGCCGCCGATGTCATTATGCTGGAGCGCAACTACCGCTCGACCGAGACTATTTTGGCGGCAGCCAATGCGGTCATCTCGGAGGCGTCGGAGCGCTTCACCAAGAACCTCTGGTCGGAGCGCAAATCCTCGCAAAGGCCGAAACTGGTCAGCGTGCGCGACGAGGCCGAGCAGGCGAACTATGTCTGCCAGGCCATCCTGGCCGAGCGCGAGGCCGGCACGGTGCTGAAATCGCAGGCGGTGCTGTTTCGCGCCTCGCACCACAGCGGCCCGCTGGAGATCGAACTGACGCGCCGCAACATCCCCTTCGTCAAGTTCGGCGGGCTCAAATTCCTCGACGCCGCCCATGTCAAGGACGTGCTTTCGGTGCTGCGTTTTGCCGAGAACCCGCGCGACCGCGTCGCCGGCTTCCGCGTGCTGCAGCTCCTGCCCGGCATCGGCCCTTCGGCGGCGAGCACCATCGTCGAGACCATGGCGACATCGCTCGACGAGGATATGGGGCTGGCCCGCTACCGGCCGCCGCAACGCGCGGTTGAGGACTGGCCGGCCTTCGTTGCGCTTTATTCCGGCCTGCGCGCCCGGTCGGGGAAATGGCCGGCCGATCTCGAACAGGTCAGGCTGTGGTACGAGCCGCATCTTGAGCGCATCCACGAGGATGCGACGACGCGGCGAGCCGACCTCATGCAGCTCGAGCAGATCGGTTCCGGCTATGCTTCGCGCGAGCGCTTCCTGACCGAGCTGACGCTGGATCCACCGGATGCGACCAGCGACCAGGCCGGGCCGCCGCACCGCGACGAGGACTATCTGATCCTGTCGACCATCCATTCGGCCAAGGGCCAGGAATGGAAGAACGTCTTCGTGCTCAACACCGTCGATGGCTGCATCCCGGCCGATCTCGGCGTCGGCACCAAGGAAGACATCGAGGAGGAGCGCCGGCTGCTTTACGTCGCGATGACGCGGGCCAAGGACGGCCTGCATCTGGTGACGCCGCAGCGCTTCTTCACCCACGGCCAGGCAGCGCGCGGCGACCGTCACGTCTATGCCTCGCGAACCCGTTTCATCCCGGCCTCGATCCTCGGCGCCTTCGAGCAGACCTCTTGGGCGAGCGTTCACGCAAAGGACGATCCGCGCCACAGACCTGAAGTTCGCGTCGACCTCGGCGCCCGCATGCGCGGCATGTGGAAATAGCCGCAACCGCGAATGCCGGCAGGGAGCGACCTCAAGAGCAAATCGTCCTGTCATGCCATCTCTCAGGGAACCTCGGGCCGCCAGCCGCGTTTTCTGGCGTCCAACCCGCGATCGGAGAGCGGCGACCGCCGCCCTTCCGCCCATCCAGAGAGGCCAGAATGCACGACGCGATGTTCTTCACCCCGGTTGCCGTTAGCGTTGGCGCCGGCCACAAACGCATGCTCGCCTCGCTGTTCGAGATGCATGATTTCCTGACCGAATTTCCGCCGTCACGCCGGCGCCTGAGCTATGGCGCGGCGGTTAGGGCCTGCGAGGCGGCACGCGCCGGCGAAATCTCGACCGAGGCCGCACGCGATGCCCTGATCACCTTTGCGGTCACGGCAGGCATCCTCTGGCCCGCGGTCCAGCCGGCCGTCTCGGTCAAGCCGGTCGCACACGGTTATGGCGGCTACGCCGTCTGAGACGGCCGGGATCAGGCCTGCCCAGCAAAAAAGATCACTCGGACTTGCCGGCAGACGTCGAACGACAAACACGTCTTGGTGATCCCACCAAGCGTCCACTTCATCTTGGAGTAACTCGGCATTGGAAGCGTCTTGAGATAGTTTGATCACGAAACCAAGATCCATGGCCATCATGCCGTATTCCTCAACCGCGATGTCGGCCTGTTCACTGTTCAATGCAAACCGAGGCCAAATTCACTCGGTGGCGTCTCCATTTGAAGAAAAGGCAGGGTTCGCGAGCCGTGAGTTGTGAAATCGGAATGCCAACAGGCCGCACAAAGCTGAACAGACGAACCAGCCATCGCGACCAGTTGTTATCGGCATGTGGAAAAGAATGAAAGCGCAAAGACTGCATCATAGAGCCGGCCAAAAACTGCCTCCTCCGGTATCGATCGCGACTGAATGGCTTTAACCTTGAATTCGTTCGCCAGGAAAGAAATCGCTTGTGGATGATCGGAACTGACGAGATCGATGTCTTCATCCACATGGTGCCACGTCACGCATCCATACCCTGAGGCGAACTCGAGGAGTAAAAAGGCCCCGGCCTAGATGCCGTGTTAAAATTCCTTTGAGTTTTATTGCAGATGCTTGCCCCATCTCTGAAATATAAATGCCCCTTGAGACGTCAGACAGAAATCCATTATGGTCAATCAGGAAGTTGAATATATCGTCATCTTGATGAATGGATGGAACAATGGAAAATCCGACGCCACTCTACGGATTATTTCTTCTCTAAGTAATTGCCGGTCCAACAAGTTTAGGCCGACTTCTGGATCCACTGACTCATCCGATCTATGAGCATTGGATAACGGTACAAGCCGCCGAGGCGGGTACCACGCGCGATAGCGAGCGACGCTGCAGCCACCGTTTCACCATCGCGTTGATCCACACCTCGAAGCAGAAATGGACGGCCAACCCGCAAGCAGCGGCAGACGCACCAAGCGAGGACTAGGTACATCTGAAGGCATCATATCGATGCGGCAGGCCAACGGATCGCAGCGCCAACCAGCAGACCGAGACACTTGCGTTAAGGAACGAGGCCTGCTGCAGTCGACACCATGGAAGCTGACGGCGCCGCTGCGTGTTCCAGGTCGCATTGCCGCGATCCGTTTGAAAAGCGCCTGTGCCCGACCGGAGCCTCGCCTGGCGCCCGCATTTCAATGCAACGTCGGATCACCGGCCAGCAGGGCGCGCGGCCCGGTCGTTTCGAAACTGACCTGGTCGCGGCCGTTGGACTTGGCCTTGTAGAGGTGCCGGTCGGCCGTCAGGAACATGTCGGCATAGGTGGTGGGTCCGCTGAAGGCGACGCCACCGATGCTCACCGAGAGCGGACAGGGCCGTCCATCCGGGGCAAACTCGACCTCGCGGATGCGCCGCCGGATCCCCTCGGCAACCAGCCAGGACTGCGACGGGTCGGCGCCAGGCAGGAAGATGGCGAACTCCTCGCCGCCGATGCGACCGACGATGTCGGCGCCGCGCAGCTGGGCCTTGATCGTCTGCGCAATCAGCTTGAGCGCCTGATCGCCGCAATCGTGGCCCAATCGATCGTTGATGGTCTTGAAATGATCGGCGTCGACGATCAGCAGGGCGCCGGCATCGACGACGGCCTGGCTGCGCGCCTGTTCGAGATAGGCCTCGACCAGCATCGAAAACGCGCCGCGGTTGAACACCGCGGTCAGGCTGTCAGTTGCCGCGACAATGCTCAGATTCTTCTGGGCGATCGCCAGCTGGCGCATCTTGTACATCAGGAAAGAGAAGAACGATCCACCCAGCACAAGCGGCAGTAGCAGGTCGGTGAGCTGCGCCCAGCGCAATGCTTCGGGCGACAGCGACGGAAAATTGTAGGAATCGACAAGGAAGGCCGCCGCGATACAGATCGCCGTGCCGACAACCGTGACTGCTATGACCCTGCCCCAGCTGGTGGGCGACAGATCGACCCGCATGCCATTTCTCCCACTGTGTTCGCCATTTTGCAGCGGGAACACAAATGAAACCCTAAAATCTTACCTGCAATTCGAATGTGGTTAACCAGAACAATTCCAGGAAAGTGTGAGCAGCTTTCCCGGGAGAAGCGCGTGGGCGCTTTCCCTGAGAATTACCAAGACAAAGGGATAGCGCGTTTCATCGTTTCCGTTAAACGATAAAACGCTCCGGCAATCGAAAGGCGCGATCGGTTGCCTTGTGAGTGGCGACAAAAAGCCCGCCACTTGCGCGGCGGGCTTTCCGACTGGCCGGAGGCTTCTCGTCAGCGCATGTCCCTCGGGAAGTCTGGGCCATGCGGTAGGAGAGTGCCGTAAAGCCTCACGGCTGGCTCGACACTCCCGGCGAAACCTGTCTCAGCGACGCGAGATCATAAGGCATAGCTGCCGCAGATCGCTGTCGTAGGTGCCCTCGCTGGCGAGCACATCGACGCAGCGCTTCTTCATACGTGTCAGCTGGCTGTTCGACATGCTGGCGACGACACCGGGTGTCCCAGGGGTGCCTGGTGTTCCAGGAGTTCCTGGAGTGCCGGGGGTACCGGGCGTACCGGGCGTGCCCGGCGTTCCGCCAATGCCGACGCCGACACCGACGTTGATGCCGCTGCCGACGTTGACGCCGACACCGGCATTGATACCTCCGCTGCCGCCGACCGTGGCCCCAACACCGGCCTTGATGCCACCGGCTCCGCCGACCGTCGCGCCAGCGCCGGCCTTGATGCCGCTGCTACCGCCGACTGAGGCGCCGAGGCCCGCAGTAACGCCGCTATTGCCGCCGACCGTTGCGCCAGCACCCGCCTTGATACCGCCGCTGCCGCCAACCGAGGCGCCGGCACCGGCCTTGACCCCGCCGCTGCCGCCGATCGAAGCGCCAACACCGGCATTGATGCCGCCAGCACCGCCGATAGATGCGCCGACACCGACGCCAATTCCGCCGCCTGCATTCGCGGGAGCGGCAAAAATGACGATAATTGCACCCGCCGCCAGTGTTCTAGCGATTTTTTGAGTGATATTAACCATGACACTCTCCTTGTTGCCGTTCTGCTTTGTGCATTGCAACATGCCAGCAAACCAAAGCAGACATATGCTCATGCACTCACAGCTACGCACGAGTCTTCCTTATAGTTTCTTTATTTTTTCCAAGAATAAGGATTGTAGTTCTCAAGGCGTGCACTGGTCTGCTAAAAAAAAATATGTTTTTGCTTCAATATTTAAACTCTGTTTAATTCTCTCGACAGAAATTCCACCGGAGTTGGAGCGGGTTGTGGCTGCGGCGGCCTGGAGCCGAAGGCCCACAAAAGGCGGGCCACTGACAGCCCAGCCATCTGGCCCAGTCACCGGGCAGCGTTGTGCCGACAGGGTCCTCAAAACCCGGCTTGGATCCAGAGCTGGTGCCGGGCATCGACGGCCGCGCAAATGCACCGGTTAACGCTCCCGTGCGTTTAAACGGGAAGCGCGGTCAGGAGATCAGGCGTAGGCGCGGCCTTCGTCGGTGCGTTGGAAAAACGCCAGGTCGAGCTGCACCGAAGGCCGGCCGAGAATGGTCAGGATGGTATGCGCCTGGCCGCGGTGATGGGTCTGGTGGTTGAAGACGTGTCCCAGCGCCGGCGCCAGCCGCTGCGAGACGGTGCGCATGTCGGAAACGGTCATGTAGGAGAAGCGGCCGGACAAAGCCTTTTCGGTCAAACCGTCGACCCAGTCGACGATCCGCCTGTCCTCGGCCTCACGCGCCAGCTTTAGGCCAGGCAATGCGCGGTGCAGGATGGCGTCGAGCTTTGCCGGCGCGTCGCCCTCGCCGGTGAAGCGTTTCATCCAGATGCGGTCGGTGGCCAGCAGATGGTTGAGCGTGCCCATCATCGAGCCGAAAAATGCGCCGACATCGCGGTTGAACTCTTCTTCGTCAAGTGCGGCGACGGCATCGTAGATGCGGCCATTGGCCCATTGATTGTAGGCCGCGAACATCATGAAATGCTGTTTCATCTTTTTCCCGCCGACGAGTTCCGCTTCAGCCGCAGGCGCCTAATTAGACCGCGAGGACGCAGCCGCCAATGACCATTCTGTTCTATGAACTCGCCGGACACGACGCGACCCGTCCGTTCAGCCCGCCTTGCTGGAAGGAGGCGGCGGCCGCAGCTTAGGGAATAGGCAGTAGGCAATAGGGTCTGAGGGCTGTACTGCCTACTGCCTACTGCCTACTGCCTACTGCCTATTCCCCACACAAGTCTCCTGATCGCCATGCCACCACCCCCCGATTTCACCGATGATTTTCGCGCCGGGCTGGTCACGCTGCTGCGCTGGCGCCGGGATGTGCGGCGCTTCGAGCGGACGGCTTTGCCCGAGGGTACGCTGGAGCGGCTGCTGGAGCTTGCCAGCATCGCGCCGTCCGTCGGTCTCAGCCAGCCGTGGCGCTTCGTGGTGGTCGAGAGCGCCGAGCGGCGGGGCGCGGTGAGAGACTGTTTCGAGCGGTGCAATGCCGAAGCTCTTGAATGCTTTTCAGGCGAGCGCGCCGCTCTCTATGCCCGGCTGAAGCTCGCCGGTCTCAATGAAGCGCCCTGCCAGTTCGCGGTTTTCGCCGACCGCACGACGCAACAGGGCCATGGGCTCGGCCGCATGACGATGCCGGCAACCATCGACTATTCGGCCGTCATGGCGGTGCACACGCTGTGGCTGGCGGCGCGGGCGGAAGGCATCGGCATGGGCTGGGTGTCGATCCTCGACGCGGCCGAGATGGCCGCAATCCTGGACACCCCGCCTGAGTGGACGCTGATCGGCTATTTCTGCCTCGGCTATGCCAGCGAGGAGCATGATCTGCCGACGCTGGAACGCGAGGGCTGGGAGCGCCGGCGGCCGCCGGTAGTGATCAGGCGGTAAAGCTGCCCATCACTTCGTCTCTTCCTTGGCGATGAGCTTGACGCAGATCGGGTCGCCCTTCGGCATCGGAGTGCACTGCCATTCAGGCCCGAAACCGATATTCGTATCTGTGCGGTGACCCGAAAAGAGCAGCAGAACAAGGCCCACGGCAGCCAAGATGCCGATAATCCAAAGGCTCCCTTTTATGTCGCCCGGTCTGAGGTGGAGGTAGGGCCAGCGCGTCCCGTCAAACATGGTCCGATGTCTTTCCGTTCCGCTGATTTCCCTTCGAAGCCGTGCGTGCCTGCGCAATCGCCATTTTCCCGCAAAGCCTTGCCTTTGACCAGAGCGTTGCGAACAGCCATGCGGGCGGTCGCGGTCGAATAACGCTGCCGGGGCGCGTCCCCTTGGCAATGGGCCGGGCGGCTTGTATAGAGCCCGCCACTCCACATTCCGATCTCAAGACTTTCCATCTCAAGACAAGGACGACCCCATGGCGCTCGAACGCACCTTTTCCATGATCAAGCCGGACGCGACCCGGCGCAATCTTACCGGCGCCATCACCAGGATGCTGGAAGAGGCCGGCCTGCGCGTCGTCGCCTCACGTCGCGTGTGGATGAGCCGCCGCGAGGCCGAAGGCTTTTACGCCGTCCACAAGGATCGTCCGTTCTTCGGCGAACTGGTGGAATTCATGTCGTCGGCGCCGACCATCGTGCAAGTTCTGGAAGGCGAAAACGCCATTGCCAGGAACCGCGAAGTTATGGGCGCGACCAACCCCGCCAACGCCGCCGAAGGCACCATCCGCAAGGTGCACGCGCTGTCGATCGGCGAGAATTCCGTGCACGGCTCCGACGCGCCGGAAACCGCCGCGCAGGAGATCAAGTACTGGTTCTCCGACACCGAGATCGTCGGCTGAGCCGACGTGAACCAATGTATGCAAGAGGCCGGCACTTCGCCGGCCTTTTTCTTTGGTCAGGTCCCGGCTGCCGCTTTCAACGGATGAGCGGCGTGTCCCAGAGGTCGCCGAGCAGCGTTTTCAGCTCCGTGAAACGCTTCTCGCCCAGTTCCTCGGCCCATTCCCGTTCCACGTCGAGCAGGATGTCGGCCATCTTCTGGTATGCGGCGCGCCCGCGGTCGGTGAAGTGGACGACGGTCCCGCCGCTCTCATCGGGTGCCGCCGAGCGAGTGATATAACCCATCGCTTCCAGCGTCTTCAGCAGTTGATTCATGGCCTGCTTGCTCATCGCGGCGCGCTCGGCGAGCGCGCTCGGCCGAAGGCCATCCGGGCCGGGATATTGGATCACCGCCATATGCGGCGGGCTGAGGTCCTCGAAACCCGACGCCCTGAGATCCCTGATCAGCTTGCGGTGAATGGCCATGGCCGGAACGCGCAGCAGTGCACCGATCAGCGGTGGCTTCTTTGGCGTTTCTTCCCTGGATAATGGCATTGACACTCGGGTAAATTGAGTTTACTCATTTCGGTAAATCCGATTTACCACATGGGAGGGTGAAATGCTAGACAGAGCTAGCCAGATCAGCGTCAATCCGGCCGACGAGACAATCAGCCATGGCGGCCTTGCCGTGCGCTTCCTGCTTACCGGCGACCAGTCGAACGGCAGCATCGCCGCCTTCGAACTGACCGTCGCCGGCTCGCAGCGCCTGCCCGCCCCGGCGCACAGCCACGATCACTATGAAGAGACGATGTACGGGATCGAAGGCGTGCTGATGCTGACCGTCGACGGACACCGGCACGATATCGGGCCGGGCCAGGCGCTGTGCATTCCGCGCGGCGCGGTTCACCGCTTCGACAACGACACCGCCGCGACCGCCAAGGTGCTGTGCGTGGTGACGCCGGCGGCGATCGGCCCGGAATATTTTCGCGAGGCCTTCGCCATCTTCAGCACTGGCGGCCCGCCAGACCGCACCAGGCTGATGGACCTGATGCGCCGGTTCGGCCTGACGCCGGCGCCCCCGCCGCCGCCGCAGTCTTGATCTTAGCTCGCTGCGTTGAATCGCAAAATGTCACGGCCGTCCTTGTCGGCGATGATCAGCTTGCCGCCATCGACACGGTATGACGCCGCCTTGGCGAGCGCCTCGAACAGCGCCTTTTCCTCGGCCATGATCTCCGGCGCGCAGGCCTTGTAGGTCGAGCCGATGTCGCTGATGACGATGGTCTCGCCATCGACCTTGGCGGTGGCGAAATAGGCGTTGCACGGGCCGCTGCCGCCCGCCTTGCCGGCTTCGCTGACCCGGAACGTCGCCTGCGGCTCCGAAATCACGCCGATACCGTCGATATATTCGACTAGCCAGCTCTGGCCGAACAGCGAGGCCGAGGTCGGCTTGTCGCTCGGCGCCACCATTTTCAGCACAATGGCCTGCGGCGCCTCGCTGAGCGGATCGACCTGATAGCGCGAGTCCGTGACGAACAGCAGCTTGTCGTCGGCGGTGATGCGCGCCTGCAGCGCATAGGTCATGTTGGGCCGGATCACCGTTGGATCGAAGCTGATCTCGAACTTGATCGGCACCTGGCCGGCCGGCGCTACCTTGCGCTCGCCGACAATGGCGGCCGGCGCATCGGCCAGCGATACATCGGCAAGTTGAACCGACAGCACGGCGTTGGGCGGCAGCGCGATGCGCTCGCGATACATCACCTCGCCCTTCAGGGTTTTCTCGGCGGCGACGGAAGGCTCGGGAACGGCCAGAACGCCGATAACCAGCGGCACAAAACCGAAGACGAAGAATTCGGCGATCCTGTCCAGCATGCCCTTGCTCCCTTTTTGCCGATGCGATTTGGCCAAGGGAATGCGGTCAATACATGGCTGCCGAGATTTATTCGGGCCGCGCCTTCCAGCGCGCCGCAGCCTGGTCGTCGGCGTCCTTGGCCTCGACCCAGCCGCCATCGGTGCCGTCCACGCGGTGCTCCTTCTTCCAGAAGGGTGCACGCGATTTCAGGAAATCCATCAGGAAATTGGCCGCTTCGAACGCCGCCTGCCGGTGCGAGGACGCCGCCACCACCAGCACGATGTTTTCGCCCGGTGCGATCTTGCCGTGGCGATGGATGACGGTCAGCCCTTGCAGCGGCCAGCGCTGAAGTGCCTCGCGGGCGATGCGGGTGATTTCGGCCTCGGCCATGCCGGGATAGTGCTCGAGTTCCAGGGCCGACAGCTGGCCCTGCTCGTCGCGGCAAAGTCCTGAGAAGGACACCACGGCGCCGATGTCGGCGCGACCCTCGGTCAGTTTCGCGATCTCGGCGGCAACGTCGAAATCGTCGCGCTGGATGCGCACCGTCGGCGCGCCGGACATGGTGTCAGCCCCCGGTCATCGGCGGAAACAGCGCGATCTCGCGCGCGCCGGCTATCTTCTCGCGATGCTCGACATGTTCCTGGTTGATGGCGACGCGGATCACATCAGGATATTGCAGCGCGTGCTCATATTCCTCGCCACGCGATTTCAGCCAGCGCAGGAGGTCGGCCACCGTCTCGATACCGGCGGGCAGTTCGACATCCTCTTCCGGCTTGCCGATCCGTTCGCGCACCCAGGCGAAATAAATGAGCCGGGTGATCATCTCACTCGTCCATGATGTGCTTGAGGCCGGCGCGGAAATAGTCGTAGCCGGTGTAGAGCGTGACGAGGGCTGCGATCCACAGCAGCACCAGTCCGGTCTGCGTGGTCAGCGGGAAGATCTTGTCGCCGGCAGGCCCAGCCAGCAGGAAGGCGATGGCGACCATCTGGATGGCGGTCTTCCATTTGGCGAGCTGCGTCACCGGCACCGAGACTTTCAATGCCGCCAAATATTCGCGCAGCCCCGAAACCAGGATTTCGCGGCACAGGATGATGATTGCCGCCCACAACGACCAGCCTGCGATGCCGGCATGGCGGTCGGTGTCGGCGGCGAGCAGCAGCAGGCAGGTGGCGACCAGCAGTTTATCGGCGATCGGATCCAGCATCTTGCCGATGTTGGACGTCTGCTGCCAGGCGCGCGCCAGATAGCCGTCGAGATAGTCGGTGATCGAAGCCAGCAGGAAGATGATCAACGCCGACCAGCGGGCGAAGTCGCTCGATTTCAGATGCCCCTCGAGAAAAAAGCACAGCACCACCAGCGGCACCGCGACGATGCGGGCATAGGTAAGCATGTTAGGCAGGTTGAACGCGCGCTTGGCCATATCTCAGGGACTCTTTCTGCCTGCGTACTCAAATCAGAACCGGATGTAGGGGGTCAACAGGCGAGATTCGATTGGCCAGACGAAAATAGCGCGCGATTGCCGGGATTCGAGTGGCCTGCGAGAAAAGAACGGCTGCTGCCATTTGATCGGGACAGCGGCGTCACCGGCGCTCAGCTCTCATGGAAATGATTGTAGACGAGCTTGGCGACCTGCTCTGAAATACCGTCGACCTTGACCAGATCCTCGACTGCCGCGCGGCTGACCGCCTTCGCAGTGCCGAAGGCCAGCAGCAGCGCGCGCTTGCGGCCGGGACCGATGCCGGCGATCTCGTCGAGCGGGCTCTTGACCAATTCCTTCTTGCGCCGCGCGCGGTGCGAACCGATGGCGAAGCGATGCACCTCGTCGCGCAGCCGCTGGACGAAATAGAGCACGGGATCGCGGACGGGCAGCGAAAACGAGTCCCTGCCTCTGACGAAGAAACGCTCGCGGCCGGCATCGCGGTCCTGGCCCTTGGCGATGCCGATGGCCGCCACGCGATCCTCGATGCCGAGGTCGGCGAGGATCTTGCGCACCGCGCTCATCTGGCCCTGGCCGCCATCGATCAGGATGACGTCGGGCCAGGCCGGGAAGCTGCCGGAGATGTCTTCTTCGATATCGTCGCCTGCTCCACCGGCTGCCGCGTCGTCGGGAACGACATCGCCATGTTCCTTCAGCAGCCGCGAAAAGCGCCGTTCCATCACCTCGCGCATCATGCCGAAATCGTCACCGGGCGTGATCTCGGTCGAGCGGATGTTGAATTTGCGGTACTGGTTCTTCACAAACCCTTCCGGCCCCGCGACGACCATGGCCCCAACGGCGTTGGTGCCCATAATGTGCGAATTGTCGTAGACCTCGATGCGCACCGGCGGCTTCGGCAGGCCGAAGGTCTCGGCAAAGCCGGCGAGCAGCCGGCCTTGCGTGGAGGTTTCGGCCAGGCGGCGGCCGAGCGCCTCGCGGGCATTCTGCAGCGCGTTGTCGGTCAAATCCTTCTTCTCGCCGCGCTGCGGCACCGAGATCGACACTTTACGGCCGGCGCGGGTGGACAGCGCTTCGGCCAACAGTTCCTGATCCTGGACGCCTCGCGACAGAAGGATGTTCCGTGGCGTCGGCTTGTCGTCATAGAACTGCGCCAGGAACGAGCCCAGCACTTCCGCCCCCTCCAGTGCCGGATCGGCCTTGGGGAAATAGGCGCGGTTGCCCCAGTTCTGGCCGGTGCGGAAGAAAAACACCTGGATACAGACCTGGCCGCCCTCCTGATGGATGGCAAAGACATCGGCCTCGTCGACCGTGGCCGGGTTGATGCCCTGATGGCTCTGCACATGGGACAGTGCAGCCAACCGGTCGCGATAAATGGCGGCGCGCTCGAAATCGAGCTCCTGCGAGGCCTGCTGCATGGCGGCAGAGATTTCGGTCTTCACCTTCTGGCTGCGGCCGGACAGAAAATCCTTCGCCTCGCTGACCAGCTCGGCATAGTCGCCATGCGAGATTTCGCCGGTGCAGGGACCGGCACAGCGCTTGATCTGGTAGAGCAGGCACGGCCGGGTGCGGTTTTCGTAAAAGGAGTTGGTGCAGCTCCTGAGCAGGAACGCGCGCTGCAGCGAATTGATGGTGCGCCCGACCGCGCCGGCCGACGCAAAAGGTCCGAAATAGTCGCCCTTGCGCGAGCGCGCACCGCGATGCTTGTAGATGCCGGGCGAGACGTGATCGCCGGTCAACAGGATGTAAGGGAACGACTTGTCGTCCCGCATCAGCACATTGAAACGCGGCCGCAAACGCTTGATGAGATTGGCCTCGAGCAGCAGCGCTTCGATTTCGGTGCGGGTGACGACGAACTCCATCGTCGATGTCTCGCGCACCATGCGGCCGATGCGGGCGGTGTGGAACCGGCCTTGCGCGTAGTTGGTCACCCGCTTCTTCAGGCTGCGCGCCTTGCCGACATAAAGCACGTCGCCGGCAGCGTTCATCATGCGGTAGACGCCGGGCGCATTGGGCAGCCGCTTGACCAATGTCTGGATGACCTCGGCGCCGACCATGCCGTCGGCGTCGCCGGCATGCGGCGCCCAGTCTATCGCTGTGAAGGCGACATCGGGCCCGGTGGCCTCGGGCTCGACGATCTCCTCGACCGCTTCATCCTGAAGGTTGATCTCGGGCGGCATATCGTCGGCGGCGCCGGCGCGCGTCTTGTGTTTCTGGTCTGCGGGACTCATTCCACCATGCCTGTCACATCCGGCGTCTGCCATGCAAGATGCTGGCCGCCGTCAAGCGCGATCATCTGGCCGGTCACCGAGCGCGCATCCCAGAGATAGCGGATGGTGGCGCCGAATTCGGCCAATTGCGGGCCGCGCTCCAGAATCAGGCCATCGACCTGCTTCTGGAAATCATGATCTTCCTGGCGCGTATTCTTCAGCGTCGGACCGGGACCGATGGCGTTGACGCGGATGCGCGGACCGAGCGCCTGTGCCAGCATTTCGGTCTGCGTCCACAAGGCCGACTTCGACAGCGCATAAGAGAAATAGCGCGGCGTCGGCCGCCAGACGCGCTGGTCGATGATGTTGACGATCAGCCCCTCCTGCCCTGGCGGCAAGGCGCGGGCGAAGTTTTGCGCCAACAGCGCCGGCGTCTTCACATGGATGGCGAAGTGAAGGTCCCATGCCGCCCAGTCGAAGTCCTCGACGCTATCGTCGACGAACAGCGACGCATTGTTGACAAGAAGCGTGACCGGGCCGAGCGCTGCCGCGGCGCGGCCGACGAGATCGCCAACCGCATCCATGTCGGTCAGATCGGCGGCTACCACGCCGGCGCGGCCGCCTCCGTCCCTGATGTTCGCAGCCAGCGCGTCGGCCTCGGCGGTCGAGCGGTTGGCGTGGATGGCGACGGCAAAACCGTGCGCGGCCAGATCCTCGACGATCGCCTTGCCGATCCGCTTCCCCCCGCCCGTCACCAGCGCCGTTCCGGCGGCTTCGATCATCTGTCAATCCTCAATCTGCGCCTCAATTCGGCTGGCGGCACATTGTGACGCGTCCAGGGGTTAAATGCCGTTTCCACCTGGGGCAGGAATGTGGCGAAACGGCTTTTTCGCCGCCGGCACCGCCCCGGATTCGGGTCGGCAGGACCGCAATATAGGACGCTGAACCCGTTGCACCAAGCCGAGTGCAGTGCAGCATCGCCTGCGTACTGACATTTCGCTGTTGCGAAGATGCAACGTCAAGCTTCGGCCTCATTCGTGCCGGGGAATGACCCATTTTCAGGTTCGCTGCCGCCGCATTTTGACACGACATTCGGAACCGTTGAGTGCCAGATCCGTTTCACCCCCCGGACGGGTTGATGGCGCTCAGGACAAACAGGCCTACGTGTCTTGTGGCTTAAGGAGTAAACAACAATGCAAACCAATCTCAAATTCGCGCCGCTCGCGGTTGCGCTCGGGCTCTTCGCCCTCAGCGGTACCGCTTTTGCTGCCGATGTCGTCTCGGAAGAGCCCCCGGCGCCGGCCCCGATCGCCGAGCTCCCCGTCGCTTCCTGGGCCGGCCCGTATGCCGGTCTCAGCGCCGGCTACGGCTTCAGCGGTCATGCCAAAGTCCAGGACGGCGGCCCCGACATCAAGACCAAGGGCTTTGTCGGCGGCGTTTTCGGCGGCTACCAGTGGCAGCAGGAAAACTTCGTGTACGGTGCTGAAGCCGATCTCGGCTACAATGGCGTCAAGGGTGACAGCGGCGGCGTCAATTCCAAGGGCGGCTTCGAAGGCTCGCTGCGCGCCCGTCTGGGTTACGCCGTGACCCCGGAAATCCTGCTCTACGGCACCGGCGGCGGCGCCCTGAAGAACCAGAAGGTCTCGGTCCCCGGCGACAGCGACAGCAACACCATGCTCGGCTGGACGGCCGGCGTCGGCACCGACATCAAGATCACCGACAATGTGTTCGGCCGTGTCGAGTACCGCTACACCGACTTCGGTTCCAAGAGCTTCGACAGTGTCGGCACCAAGGTCAAAGAGAGCGACAACCGCGTCACCTTCGGCGTCGGTATGAAGTTCTAACTGTCGTTCAAGCCACGACACAAGAAGGCCGGGCCTCGCGCCCGGCTTTTTTTGTTTCGCCCGTCAGGCCGGCACAGCCACCTTCAGCCCCGGAAACTTCTCATCGAAACGCGCTGCCCAGCGGGTCAGGCGGCCGCGGCCCTTTTCCCATTTGCCGGCGAAGCGCAGAGAGAGGTAGCCGAGGCAGGCACGCAACGCCAGCTGGCCAAGCGTGATCTTCTTCGGCAGCTTCGGCGGATTGGCGTTGAGGAAATCGAGTGCGGCGGTGATCTTGGTCCACTGGCGATCGAGCCAGGGTTGATAGACCATCTCCTCCGGACGCGTGCGCCGCTCATAGACCATCGACAGCGCGCAGTCGCATATGCCGTCGGCCAGCGCCTCCAGCACTTCGGCCTTGAGGCGCTTGTCGGCATTGCGCGGCAACAACAGGCTCTTGGAAGCGCGGTTGAGATGCTGAGTGATCGCGCGGCTGTCGTGGATCGAGCGGCCGTCGTCGAGCACCAGCACCGGAATCTTGCCGAGGGGATTGGCTGACATCAGTTCAGCAGGCTTGTCCTCGGTCTTGACCGGCACCAGCTCGACGGCAATGCCGGCATGGAGTGCTGCCATGCGCACCTTGGAACTGTAGGGGGATGAGGACGCGTAGAGCAGCTTCGGCATGATCGGTTCCCTGTTTTCGGACGGCCAGTGCATGTCGCTCAACAATGCGGCTCCGGTCTTGAGAACGACGCGCGTAAAACAAAGGTCTAGAGCGCGTCGCCTGAACCCCATCGGATGCGACCGCCTTAGTGTTGGCCGATCTTCCCTGAGGGAGCAACTGCCAGAAGGGCAAAACCAGGCGGCCAATCCGCCGACAATGAAATCGCCAATGCATGTCTCACAGAAGTGGCGTCAATTTCGAGAGAACGACATGCATCAAAACAAGACCTAAATCACAACAAAAAAGCTCCCGGGAATCTGCCAGTCGGCAAAGTTCCCGGGAGCTTTGAGATGGTCCGCTGTTACTTCTTCTTGGCGGCTGGCTTTTTGGCCGGTGCAGCCTTCTTCACAGCTGCCGTCGACTTGGCGGCGGCGGCCTTCATCGGAGCCTTGGCGGCGGGTTTTGCCGCTGCCTTGGCTGCCGGCTTCTTGGCGGCGGGCTTGGCTGCTGCCTTCGCAGCAGGCTTCGCCACAGCCTTGGCGGCCGGCTTCTTGGCGGCGGGTTTCGCTGCTGCCTTGGCGGCGGGTTTTGCTACTGCCTTAGCTGCCGGCTTTGCCGCTGCCTTGGCGGCCGGCTTTGCCGCTGCCTTCGGTGCTGCCTTCTTTACTGCTGCAGGTTTCGCGGCAGCTTTCGGTGCCGCTTTCTTTGCCGGCGCTTTCGCCGCCGGCGCCTTCGTCGTGGTCTTTGCCATGCGATGCCCCTTGCGTTTGTGCCGATGGCCGTGAGTGACCCGGCGAGCTAATGCATATCTGACTCGTGCGTATCTAGCCAGCGAAGCATTACATAGAATTTTGCAGATTAAGTTTCGGTTACGCTGAGAGCATGATCGCAATGATCGGCACAGAAATCGGCAAAGAATCTTCCCGCTTCGCAGCGAACTATTGCGAGAGAAATCTCTGATATCGCGACTCACACGATCTTCTCGTCAAGCTCACATTCTCTTGCAACGCCGTCGGTCTCACGCGGTCATCGGCGGCCTATCGGATGGCAACAATCATCGCACAGCAGAGGCTGATCTTGCTTCATCCCAACGGTTGCAGGAACAGCACTAAACTAGACGCGAGCTTTTTACTCGTATATCGAAAGTGGTTGGATGGAAGCCAGGAAAGACAGCACTTGAAGGGACAGCCTGTTGTGTCGGAGTTTCCCAGACGAGAAGGGAGATCGCCAGCTTCGGCGCAAGAGATGCCTAACGGAAATGGGAAACGAAGATCGGGGAATCCTCCTCCCGGGAAGCCGCGATCCCTTGGAAGCCACGGGGTGCAGGCCCCTAAGCGCCAACCGCTCGCGCACCTGCAGCCGGCGCGAAGGCTCGGCGTGGTGGAGGTGGACGGCAAACGTATCCCACGGCGGCGCAATGCCGATCTGCATCAGGATCCGCCCGATCTCGCCGCGGTGATAGCCGCCATGCGTGACGACATGTGTCAGCATTTCCTGGCGTGACATCATCGCCCTGTCGCCGTCGGTGAAGGTGAAAGCCACAGGCTCTGACATGAGCTTTGGCGAGACGGCTTCGATATAGTCGAGATACCAACGATCCATCGCAGCGACATCAGCGCTCAATTCATCGAGTGCCGGTGTGTCCTCGGTGTTGTTGGACGCATAGCCATGACGCGTGCCGGAAAGATGCGCGGCGAATATCTTCGATACGACAAGGTTGTGGTTGATGAGACGGGTCGCCGTGTGGCGCTGATCGATATGCTCCTGCTGGTCGAGGCCCGCAAGCTTCTCCAGCAATTCACCGTTCGCCCAGGCTTGATAAACGAAGAGGCTGCGGAGCAAATCCAGCGCGTCCATGGTCTATATCCTTTGCAAAAAATGTGAGTATGTTATCTATATTCTTGGCTGCTGGAGCAGACATGTCTACTCGCATTGCAAAGCCGCGCTCACGCATGCGCAAGCAGCCGCGCCAGGCGCGTTCGAGAGCGACGGTCGAGGCGCTCATCGAAGCCGGTGCTCATGTTCTGAGCGCGCTCGGCTGGGCCGGCTTCACCACCAACAAGGTGGCCGATGCGGCCGGCGTCAGCATCGGCTCGCTCTATCAATATTTTCCCGACAAGCTGTCGCTGGTCGAAGCAATTCGCCGGCGACATTTCGATCAGGTGCTGTCGGTGATCGCCGAATCAGCAGAAGGCGACAAGCCGCTCAAGCGATTCGCGCAGGAGTTGGTGCGCGGCATGATCGATGCGCACAGCATCCATCCGACGCTGCATCAGGTGCTGCTCGACGAGGCGCCGGGCGATCGCGGCTCACGCGCCGCCCATGCCTCGTTCCAATCGCGCTATCTCGATCACTACACGGCGGCGGTGGCGCAATATCGCAGGCGCAGAAAGGACAATGAGACCGTGGCCCGGGTGCTGTCCTCAGCGGTCGAGGGCGTCATCCACAATGCCGCGCGGCGAGACATGCTCGACGCGCCGGAACTGCAGAAGCAGTTGGTCGAGCTGATCTGCGCTTACGTATCTGGTGGGAAGGCGATGTGAGGCAGCGGCAGCAGTTCGGAGATTGGCGAAACCGGAGCGACATCAGATCTCCCCCTTGCAGGAGATGGCAGGTGCAACGGCGGTTCTTATCCGACCTTAGCGCAGGACGCGGCAGCGGCCGTTGTAGACCATCCAGCGGTCGAAGCCCGAGACGCAGAATTCGACATTGTCGCCGATCGAGGCAAAACCCTGGCCTTCCTCGATCAAGTACCAGATGGTGCGGGCGCGGCCGTCGGAAAGGCTGACGGTGGCGCCGCAATAGCGGCGGCCGATCGGCCATTCTTCGCTGGCCGGGAGATAGCGATGCTGGTGGATGCGTTGGAAATCGGTGATCGAAACATCCGGCAGATGCGGCACGTGATGCACCTGGTAGGAGAAGCGGCTGGAGATTTTGCTTAGCACCCAGGCCTCGCCGCAAACGCCGCTGTCCTCGTCGGAATAGACGGAAAGATCGGCGGCCTGCGCTGGCTGGCCAAAGGGTGCGGCCAGCGGCGTGCAAAGCGAAATCAGGGCAGCAAAAGCGGATTTGGCAAAGCGAGTCATGGCAGCCTCTCAAAGGTCGACTGCGCCCACTTTGCGGATTCGGCGGCGCGCGGTCAAGCGGTCGCACTGACGATGGTTTCCCGCTCCGCAACCGGTTTTGCCGGTGCGAAGCTGCGAAACCATCGTCCTGACCTTTGAAAAAGCTCGCCTTGCCCATTTAGGAAAAGCGGCCTGCCATGGCCGGCGGGGTGCTGAAACCCGGTTCAGCCTTGCTTGGCGTCGCCCTTCGGTATGGCGGCCGGGTCCATCCACATCGCTTCCCAGACGTGGCCGTCAGGGTCGGCCAGGCTGCGATTGTACATGAAGCCATAATCCTGCTGGGCGTTGATGTCGGCGGCGCCGCCATTTTTCGCCGCCGCCTCGTTCATCGCATCGACCGCCGCGCGGCTGTCGCAGGACACGGCAAGCATGACCTCGCTCGAGCTGGCGGGTGGGATGGGGCGGTTGGTGAATTGACGCCATTTGGCGTGGGTGAGCAGCATGACGTTGATGGTTTCGCTCAGCACCATGCAGGCTGCGGTGTCGTCGGTGAAGTGCGGGTTGTTGTCGAAACCGAGAGCTTTGTAGAAGGCCATCGACGCAGCGAGGTCGGCGACGGGCAGGTTGACGAAGATCATACGGGGCATAGGGTCTCCTTGACAGTACACAGTTGAAACCGGACCGGCGTTGCGCCGGACCATCCTTCGATGCCTTCTCTCAAGGCACCGGTTTTGCTTTTCCGCGCAGCCTCTCGGTCTACACCTTCTGCATCGCTTCGACCTCTTCGATGAAGCCGAGCAAAACTGCATCTCGGCCACCGTGTATTTCTCCAGCAATGCGGCACCTGCCTCGAAGATCGGATGGTAGCAGCGCCGGACGAGTTCCTCGGTCTTCTTGCCCGCCGCTGCCATAACCTTGCGCCTGTCACCGGGATCCGGCTGGCGGCTGACGAAGCCGCGCTTTTCCAGCCGGTCAATCAACGTCGTAGCCGCCGCCGGCGTGAGATTTGTCTCCCTCGCTACGACGTTTGCCGGCCGCGGGCCGTGACTGATCGCGCCAGCGGCGCTCGGCAGCGCTCAGCACATAGATTTCGGCAACGGTCCCATCGAACGTTTCAACGGCATCCTGCCAGCGCGACATCGCGAAGCCTATCGCGTTGACCAGTTCCTTTTTTGTCGATCTTGGCTTCGATTCGAAATCTAATAATTAGATATCTATCTATCTGATTCTGGGATTAGCGTCAACGCCAAGCCGATTAGATGTGCATCTCCATGGTTTCGGTTCGTTCAACACAACTGAGCATTCGCGGATGGCGCCACCGTCAAAACTTCTAGCGACTTTGTGTCTTTGCCGCGGGCGTCGCCCGCTGCGAAGCGTCGCTACTCCCCGGCCAGCCATTCCAGCGACCAGTGCGCCGGCTTTTCGACCGCCAGCAATCTGTGCAGGACCGGCAGCACGATGCGCAGTTCGCGCTCCAGCGTGAAGGGCGGGTTGACCACCACCATGCCGCTGCCGTCGAGGCTTGGTTCACGCGATGCCGGCCGGATCTCGAACTCGATGTCGAGCAGTTTTGGAACGCCGGATTGCTTGAGCGCCTTGCGGAAGGCGATGATCGCTTTGCGGTCCTTGATTGGATACCACAGCGCGTAGATGCCACCCGGCCAGCGCCTGTGCGCTTTCTGCATGCCATCGACCAGGCGGTCGAATTCGCCGACTTCCTCGAACGGCGGATCGATCAAAACCAGGCCGCGCTTTTCCTTCGGCGGCAGATGCGCGCCAAGCGCCAGCCAGCCGTCGAGTTCGATCACCCTTGTCTGGAAATCGCCGGCAAACAGCGTCTTCAGCCTGGCGGCATCTGCGCCGTGCAGTTCGATCGCCGACAACCGGTCCTGCTTTCGCATGAGGTGCCTGGCGATCAATGGCGAGCCCGGATATTTCTTCACCCCGCCATCGGGATTGAGCGAACGCACCGCTTCAAGATAGGGGGCAAGCAGCGCAGCCGCCGATTTTTCGATCGGGGCGTGGATGAGGCGGCCGATGCCGCCTTGCCATTCGCCGGTCTTTTGCGCTTCCGCCGACGAAAGATCGTAGCGGCCAATGCCGGCATGAGTGTCGACGACACGGAACGCCTTGTCCTTCTGCTTCAGATAGTCGAGCAGAAGGCTGAGCACGACATGCTTGACGACGTCGGCGAAATTGCCGGCGTGATAGGCGTGACGGTAGTTCATGCCGCGCTCATGTCGAGGAGCCTCTGCCCCAACGCGGCGGTGGCGGCTTCGAGTTCGGGTTCTCCGGCCGGCGACCGCCGAAAGCCAGAGTAAGCAGGAAGCCGATCAGGCCGACGGCCATCAGCCCATAGCCAACCGGCCGTGCGCGTTGATCGATCTCACCGGCGCCGGAGCGCAGTATCAGATCCACTGCGCGTATCGGGATATCGTCGGCGTCGCCCGGGCCGGCGGTGAAGAGATAGGTGCCGGGACTGACGGTTTCGATCACGCCGGCCTCGTCGCGAAAGATCTTGTCGGGCAGTTGCGGGCTGACCTGGCGCGGATTGTCGGCGTGGTTGAATTGCAGCGTCGAGGCAAGCACCGTGCGCCCGGCTGTGGCGGCAGTCAGCGTCAGCACGGTGCGCTGCTGCGAGACAATGCGCTCGGCCTTTGCCGTCAGGTCGACCAGCACTCTGACCGGCGCGTCGCCAGCTTTCAGCGTCACCGTCACAGGCCTAAACCGTCCCTGGTCGTAGACGCGCCAGGCGCCGATCTCGTGGCCGGAGAAATTGCTCATGGCCCAGGGATAGACGAAGCCAATGGCGGTGCCGGCAAGCAGTATCAGGACAAACAGAAAGCGCATTGAGGAGATCCGGGTGTTCGACAGATTGCCAATAACGCCCTGAAGGCCAAAAAGCGATGGCTGACGCAGCGGAGCCACCTTTGTGGAGTCCGTTGGCGGCACGCAAGCCATGTGGCACTTATGGCGAATGAAGCCTTCCGCAGAAGCATCGACTCGTCTTTTCCAACCGATGCCGGTGGCTCATGCCCAATAGCACCGTGCTGATCACCGGTGCCCGCGCGCCGGTGGCGCTGCACCTGGCGCGGCTGCTGCATGGCGCCGGTCGCCGGGTGATCCTGGCCGACAGCCCGGCCCGGCCGATCGCCGCAGCGAGCACGGCCTGCGCCGCCTACCATCGCCTGCCGCCGCCGCGCTTTGCCGCCGACGCCTATGCCAAGGCGGTGGAAGCGCTTGTCCGCGCGGAAGGCATCGAACTCGTTATCCCGACCTGCGAGGAAGTCTTTTATCTCGGTCGTCTCTGGCAGCACCGCGCCATGCCGGCCCGCCTCTTCGCACCCGAGATGGCGATGCTCGCCCGCGTTCACGACAAGCATGCCTTCATCCGGCTGGCGCAGAGCCTTGGGCTCGACGTGCCGGAAACGATACTGCTGCAAAGCGAGGCCGATCTCGACGGCGTTCGTGGCCAATCGCGCGAATTGGTGTTCAAACCGGTGTGGTCGCGTTTTGCCCGTGACGTACTGCTGCGGCCATCGCCGGACGAACTCGACGCCGTCCGCCCCTCGCCCGCCGCTCCTTGGGTGGCGCAGCGCTACATCGCCGGTGAAGAGATCAGCGCCTATGCGGTGGCGGTCGAGGGTGAACTCAAAGCGCTGGCGCTCTACAGTTCGCTCTATCGCGCCGGCATGGGCGCCGGCATCTGTTTCGAGCCAGTCGGGGATGCGGCTGCCCGGCGCTTCGTCGAAACCTTCGTCGCCGGCGCCGGCTGGACCGGCCAGATCTCCTTCGACCTGATGCGCGAGAACAACGGCAGGGTGCTGCCACTGGAGTGCAATCCGCGCGCCGTGAGCGGCCTGCACTTCTTTCGCGATCCGCGGCGCTTCGCCGACGCGGTCCTGGAGGATGGCGCCGAGGTGAAGCCCGACGTGACGGCGCCGCAGACGGTGAGGCTTGCGATGTGGATCTACGGGATGCCGGCGGCACTGCGCTCCGGTGGTCTCGGCAGCTTTCGCCAGGCGATGCACGATGCCGATGAGCTGCTCGACTGGCCGGGCGACCCCGCGCCGAAGCGGGCGCAGTGGCGCACGCTGGCCGAGATCGCCGGCACAGCACTGCGCCAGCGCATCAGCCTTCAGGCTGCGTCGACGCGCGATATCGAGTGGAATGGGCCGGAGCAGGACTAGTCGAGTTGAAGCGGAACTTCCCGTTTTCAGCTGAGTGCGTAAGTCCTGCTAAGGTTGCCTAAACGGGATTAACTGGCTTTGCGGACAATTGCAGGCCAAGCGCCTTGGTTACGCCCAGCAATGTACTGAGGCGCGGATCGCCCTTTTCGCTCAGCGCCTTGTAGAGTGCCTCTCGGGTCACGCCGGCGTCCTTCGCTATGCTTGTCATGCCGCGGGCGCGCGCGACAATGCCGAGGGCGTGCGCAATATAAGTCGCGTCCCCGGTCTCGAACGCATCAGCGAGCAGTTCGGCTTGAGACTCAGCATCATCAAGATATTCGGCGGCGTCGAATGGTGTGGTTCTGAGGGTCATATCAAACTTCCTTTGCCATTTTCCTGGCTTTTCCGATGTCCCTGTCCTGCGAGCCTTTGTCACCGCCGCAGAGCAGGATAATGACCGTGTTGCCGCGCCGGACGAAGTACACGCGGTATCCCGGACCGTAATCTACGCGCAATTCTCCTATGCCATCGAAGAACTTGGCGTCTCCCAACAGCCCAGCCTGAACGCGGACAATCCGTTGGGTGATCTTCTTTACGGCGCGAATGTCCGTGAGCCCTCTGAGCCATTTTCGGAATTCGTCAGTGGATCGAACTTCGATCATCCGTGAACTATAATTTACAGCAGAACTGGAATCAAGTGCCGTGAACTTTAGATTACAACTCGATTTGGTGCACCCGCGGCTCTGCCGCCGCCGGTGGCATCTTGCCGTCGATGATCGCCGCTATGTCGCGGCGCAGGAAATCCAGCGGGCCGATCGCCGGCTGAACCTGCGGCGATATACGGGCGTTGTCGCTGGCCGATTTCAGCACACGGCGATCCTGCTGCAGGGCAAAGGCAAAGAGCGGCCGGAAAGCAAGCGCCTTGAGTTCGCCGAACAGGCCCTGTCGCGGGCCGATCAGCCAGCCGACGCCTTCGACGGTCCGTTCGTCCGCCTGACGCAAATGGAAAGTGGTCGCCAGCGCCAAGCCGCCCTTGCCCCAATATTCGAGTTCGACGATGCCGGGATGGCGGTAGCGGCCGATGGTCTTGGCGCGCTTGCCTTCCAGCAGCCGGCTGACCAGCCCCTGTTGGCGGTCCTCGCCGGTGTAGCAGCTTTCGACCCAGCCCTTGCCGCCGGTCACCTCGACGCGCACGAGATGGCGCTTTGCGGTCAGGCCGCGCAGCACACCCTTGTGGGTGAAGTGGGTGTGAGTGGCGTCGAGAATGTTCTCGGCGGCGTCGAGCACCGTCGATCGCGCCGAGCTTCGCACCCGCTTCACGACGACATCCTTGCCTTGCATGCAATGGAGATAGGGCTCGCCCTCAGGCGTGCCTGCCGAGACGAAGACGACGCCGTCGCGCTCGATCGCGCTGTAGCGGCGGATACGGTAATGCGGGACGTCGCCGACATGGCCGGGAATGGCGGTGCAGCGCCCTTCCCCATTGTAGCGCCAGCCATGATAGGGACATTCGATCTCGCCACCGACGACTTTGCCGGTCGAGAGTTCGACCAGGCGGTGAGCGCAGCGGTCGAAGAGGGCGGCAATGCCTTTCGCCGAGCGGAACAGCACCAGTGGCGCGCCGTCGAACAGGATGCGCTTCGGCTTGGCTTTGATGTCGGCAGACCGCATCACCGCCTGCCAATAGTCTTTGTCTTTCTGCTGTCGGGTGTCGCTCAAAGTTCAAATCTCCTGAGCAGGGGAATGCCGATCTTCGCGAGCACAAATTCCATGATCCGCACCGCCATGCGTTGGCGGCGCGGCAGATGGGCAGCATAGACGGCGTTGTATTCCACCGTCGCCACGGCGCCGCGCAAGCGTTTGAAGGCGGCGGCACCGGCGCTCATGTTGAAGAACAGGCTGTGCGCCATCGCATGATCCTGCGCCAGCGCCATCATCATGCGGTAAAGGCCTTCGCTCACCGGGAGGCCGGTGTCGTAGCCGACGATGGGCTGCGTCAGTGTCCTGCCGTTCTGAGACAAAGCGGCGACGGCGACCAGTTCACCGCCGGGACGACGCAGACCTGCCAGTTGCAGGATGCCGCGACGGTGCGTCTCGCCGATATAGCGGGCCGTGTAGTGCGGGTTGAGCGGCGTGTATTTGTCGAGATAGAGCATCCGGTAGAGCGCTTCGGCGCGCGCATAGTCGGCCTCGGTGAAGTCGCCATTGCCGACCTGCTCGAAAGGCGTCGTGGGCAGCCGCTTGCGGTCGCGCTTCATGTCGTTGGTCATGGCCGAACCGTCGCCTGCGAAGATGTAGATCTGCCGCGCCGCCAGCATTCGAAAACCCTCCGCCTTCAGCGCTGCGATTGTCGAGGGATCGGCGATCTCGTTCAGGGAGCGGATGAAAACAGCGCGATCTGGAAAACGCGCGGTGAGATCGTCGCGCATCGCCGCGACCGCGTTGCGATCGAGCAGCGGCACCGGATTGGTCGAATAGAGCCAGTTGTTGACCTGAACCTGATGGTCAAGGCCGCTCATCCTGACCAGCGGCGCGCACAGGCCGATCAGCATCCGCATCGTTTTTTGCAGCAAGGGCGAGGAGACGAAATTGCGGGTCTCGTCGATGGCATAGTCGATATAGGCGCTGGACGGGCAGCAGATATAGCAGTTCGGCGCTTCGCTTCTGTCGTTCAGCGTCAGCGGAAAGGAGCGGCCGGCGATCTCGAAGGTTTCGACAGCCACTGTCAGATTGCGCACGAGGTCGCGCACCGGCACCTCGTTGAAAAGCTGAACGAAGGCTTCGACCTCACGCGGGTTGTTTTCTACCCGGTTCGTCTGATCGAGTGGCAACATAGCGAGCCGGTTCATGATGCCGCTCCCAGGTGGCATTCGACCCGACGCAGTTTGCGGCCGGTCTCCAACGGCAGGTCCCTGCGAACAAGGCTGACCGAAGCTGTCGCCTGGCGCGCCGCCAGCAAATTGCGCACGGACTGATGGGCGGCGGTGGCGGCTTCGTCGGCAAGCCCGGGGGCCAGGCTGAGTTCGATTGCATCTTCAGCGGTCTGGACCAGGCGGAAATCGTCGATGCGCCGGTCGGCCTTGAGCACCGCATTGCGTAGTATGTCGGGCGTGACGAGGAGCTGCCCGTGCGGCGAGGCGAGCCGGAAAGCGTCGTCCATGCGGCCGACGATCTCGTCCAGCGTGCGCAGCGGCGAGCCGCAGCGGCATGGCTTTTCGGACAGCCGCAGCAAGTCGTTCATCCGGTAGCGCGCCATGATCTGGGTCCGGCGGCGAAAGGCGGTGATCAGCGGCATGACCAGGCCGTCGCCGGCCGGTTCGAACTCGAAGAACACCGAATCCTCGGCCAGATGCAGCCCGCCCTGGCGGCAGGTGACGGCGAACAGCCCTTCGGTCGCCATGTAGATCTGGTCGACCTGACCACCAAAGAATGCCTCGATGACCGGCCGGTCAACCGGGTCGAGCGTTTCGGCGGCGCTGAAGACACGCTGCGGCTTGAGCCGAAAGCCCTCGGCCGCGAAGTGCCGCAGTATCTTCGGTGGCGCGATGATCACCGTCGGCGCGAAATCTTCGAGAGCGCCGCGCCAGCTCTCCGGACCGCGCGTCAGATCGAAGAAGCGCAGGTCGATACGCCGCGATTTGCGCGCGCTGTCGTAGAGCCCGGTGTTTTGCGGCAGGATCACCGCAACGCGCTGCCGGCGCCAGAGCAGATCGGGCACGGCTTTGGCCAGGATGGTGCCCAGCCAGCGGTATTTTTCCGCCTCGGAAATGACGAACAGGCCACGATTGCCCGACGTGCCGGTGCTGGAGCCGACAGTCAGCTCGCCAATGCGGCTATCGCCGGCCTGCGCCTTCCAGGCCTCGGCGGCCGAGACGCCATGAATGTTGAAGCGCTCGAAATTGCCCATCAGCGTCGCCTTGTCGGTCACCGGCAGATCGCCGAGATGACGCGGCGTCTTGCCGTAGAACGGCGCGCGCGGCAGGTCGCGGTCGAGAAAGCGGCGCAAGGCATGACCTTGCCAGCGTTCGAAATTCTCACGGCTCTTGCGCGAGAGCCATTGCGTCAACACAAACGAACGGGCCGCTTCCGTCGGCCCGTTCATGCGCTCTCTCCGGCCAGATCGTAGGCCGTCACCGCCGGATCATGACAAAGAACAACCTCGCCGCCGGTCGCCAGAAACCGGCGCAACATTACGCTGGTCGGCTCGATCGCGGCGGCATCCTCGGCCAGCAGGGTTGCCGGCAGACCGGGAGTTCGGTTTTCGACAAGGGCCGCGAACAACCATTGCGCGTCGACGGCGTAGAGCAGCGGCCGCTCCAGATTTGGGAACGAAAGGCCGAACTGGCCATCGGCATGGCCGGGCAGACCGACTGCGATGACGCTGCCGTCGCCGAACAGATCGGCGCCGCCCGGTACGCCGCCACGCGGCTCGACCTGCCGCTTCGACGACAGCCCGTCGAGTCGGGCCTCGAAGTCAGACGGGAACAGTTCCTTGAAGACGCCATGGCGCAGATTCTGCAGGGAAGTCTTGGCCTTCGCCCGCGCCCAGGCGGTGTCATTGGCGATAAGCCGAGCGTTGGGAAACAGCGACAGGCCCGACATGTGGTCGGCATGGAAATGCGTGACGATGACGGTGCGCACATCCTGCAAAGACAGGCCGAAGCGCGCCAGTACCGCGAGCGGCTGCTCGGCTTCGTTGAGCTGGGGCCGGAGGATCGCACTGTAAAGACGCAGCGCCGTGCTGCGCCCACTGCCTTGTGTCACATGCGGCGTGTAGCCGGTGTCGATCAGGACGGGGCCGGCCCGCGGATGCATGATCAGGCCGTAGCGGACACGTAGCCTGACCTTCGCCCAGCTGCCGCCGCGCAGGATCAGGCGCTCGGCTGCGCCGACAGAGGCGCTGTTGGCGAAGACGATCTTCACGCTGCCCCCCTGCTTTCCATCGCCTTGCCGAATGTGCGATCGAGCCCTTCCTCGAACGACACTTTCGGTGCCCAGCCGAGGATGCGGCCTGCCTTGGAAAGATCGAGGCTCTGCGCATAGGCGAACAGGCCAAGACCGTAGCGCGTCACCGGCGGTTCCGGGCGGCCGGGCAATATATTCGCTACCGTTTCCGCTATCCCGGCCGCCAGCATGGCGGGCCAGAGCGGCATTCTGCGCCAGCGCGGCTGCACGCCGGCGCGGGCGCAGGCCGCCTCGGCAATGCGGCGGACCGGCACCACTTCGCCGCCGGAGATGTTGAATATCTGTCCCTCGGCAGCGCTGCCGGCGGACAGCGCGGCAAGCACCGCATCGACGACATCCTCTATATAAGTGAGATCGATGCGCGCCTTGCCGTCGCGAAACAGCGGCAGCGGGCGCTGCCGTGCCACCTGCAGCAGACGCGGCAGCAGCGTGCGGTCGCCGGGACCGTAGAGGCCGCGCGGCCGCAGCACCACCGGGCTGATCTCAGGCGCCGCCAGCACGATCTCCTCGGCCTGCCGCTTGGTGCGGGCATAGTGGTTGACCGGAGGGGGCAAGGCCGCATTCTCGGAAACTCCGAGCTGGTCGCGATAGGCGAAACAGACCGTCGGGCTGGAGATATGGACGAAGCGGCGCACGCCTTGCCCGCGCGCGAAATCGCTGAGGTTGCGGGTAGCTGTGACATTTGCCGTCTGGAAATCCGCCAACCTGCCGAAGGGCGCGGAAAGTGCCGCGCAGTGGATGATCGCATCGACGCCGTCGAGAGCGCGCGCGGCAGCTGCATCGAATGGTTGAGACAAATCGAGCCGAACGACCCGATGACCAGCGGCTTCGAGCGCCGCGCAGCGTTTGGCGTCCCTGCCAAGACCCAGCGCCGGTGTGCCCAGTGCAGCCAGCCGCGCCATGACATGCGCGCCGAGGAAGCCGCTAGCGCCGGTGACGAGGACGCGTCCCACGGTCATGCTTCCAGCGCCATGCCGCCGAACGACACGCCGGCCGAGGTGCCGAGGAACAGCACTTTGGCGCCGGGCACAATGCGTTGTTCGCGGCGCGCGACGTCGAGCGCAAAGGGGATGGAAGCGGCGATCTGATTGCCGTAGCGCGCCGCGATGTCGACGAGCTTTTCCCTGGCGAAGCCCGTCTGGCGCGCCATGTGGGCGAGCGCGAAAGGGCTTGCCTGATGCGGCACGACGAGGTCGACATCGTCGTGCCGCCAGCCGGCGCGATCGAGCAACTCCGCTACAAAGCCGTTGAAATGGCGTGACGTAACGCGAAACAGTTCCTTACCCTCCATGTGGAACAGGCTGTGGCGGGCGAATTCCTCGGGCTCACGATGAAAGTCGAACCGGGTGCCGCCGGAGCCGATGCTGCAGGCCGCATAGGCGGAAGGGTAGGTGCGCATCAGGTTGGCCGCGACCCGACCCTCGCTTGGGGCCTGTTGCAGCACGGCGGCCGCCGCGCCATCGCCGAAGAGGGCCGCAATTTCCGGCTGGTCCTGCCACGGCAGGGCGCGCGAGGCGATTTCAGACGAGAACACCAGCGCCGTCCGGCATTGCCCGGCCTCGATCAGGCGCGACGCGGTCTCGAACGCTGTGAGGAAGCCGAGGCAGGTGCTGTTGACGTCGAAGGCGGCCGCCGACCCATCGGCAAGGCCGAGGCGCTGCATGACCAGCGGAGCCGTCGACGGCAACGGCTGGTAAGGCACGCCGCAACCGCCGATGACCAGATCGACACTGCCTGCCTCAAGTTCGGCATCGGCAAGCGCCAGACGGGCTGCGGCACAAGCAAGGTCGACCTGCGATTCGGCGTCGCAGACATAGCGTTCGATGACGCCGGTCGCGGCCTCGAAATGTCCGTCGCCAAACCCCAGCCGCGCGTCGAGGGCGCGCGAGGTCACGCATCGAGCCGGCACGGCTCGCCCGGTTCCGATGATCCTGATCCGCATTCTCAGCCCGCCCAATGAGCCTGCATCCAGTCAATCCATAAAACGGATCCAATGTGATGGCCATCATCAAGACGAATGCGTGGGAACTATGGAGCCTTCAGTGGATTGCGGCTAGAATCTCTCGCAAGTATAAAGACCCGTACGGGGGCGATTATGGCCAGATCTTTTTTCCGCTTTATTTCTTCAATTTTTGGCGCGTCCGACGCCAGACAGGAAGGAAAAGCCGAGGCCAACAGAGCCAATACAGGGGGCTTGATCAGAGCCGAATGGCCCCATGACTATCAGTTCCTCTTTATCGAACCACCTGCGAACGAAGTCGCGGAAGCGTTGGACGGCTGGAAGTGGATCGGACTGGATGGCCTTGAACCAGCTGCGGTGTCAGCTTTCGGCGACATATTTTTCCGTGCCGGCGACGGGTCGGTTCGTCATCTCGATATGCTCGACGGGAAATTGACCAGAATTGCGGGTCATTGGGCGGAATTTCAGGCCGACTTGCAGAATGAAGCGCGCCGCGACGAGTTGCTGCTGGCGGGCCTTGTCGTTGCCGCCCGAAAGAACGGACTGATTCCGGCAGCCGGCCAATGCTATGATTTCAAGAAGCCGCCGGTGCTTGGCGGCGAAATGAGTCTGCGAGAGATGGAAACGACGTTTTTCGTTGTGAAGGTGCATATCGCCGGCCAAATCCATCGGCAGGTGAAAGATCTCCCGCAGGGCGCGAAGATAAACAAGGTTACGATCAGCGACCGATAACGCGACTTACGCCTTGCGCTCCCAGCGACGGTCGGGCGTCTGCTGCCAGTAGGTGACCGCGTGGCCCGCTTCTTTCAACACCTTCCAATGTGTCCGCGCGCTTTCGACCTGGGCCGCGTCATGGCCGTCGAACAGGAACACGGCGCGTTCGTAGCCGGCGAGATCGGCGGGTGCGGCGCCATCGACGAGGAAGCGTATCTGCGCCTGGTTGGGGTTGGCGTCGCTCGTGGTGAGCAGGATTGGCTGTTCGGCCGGATGGGCTTCACGGTCGGTCGCGTGCGCGAGGAACGAATCGTCCCTGAATGTCCACAGATGCAGGTCGAGCGCATCGCGCCGCTCCTCGGTCCCGGTCTGCACCACGGCGCGCCAGCCGCGATCGACGCTGCGCTCGAGCAGGCCGGGAAGCGCATCCTCCAGCGTCGATTCGGTCAGGTGGTAGAACAGGACATCGGCCATTCCCTGCCTTATCCCTCGTAATTGTCGCGCACCAGCCGGTCGAGCAGCCTGACGCCGAAACCCGAGCCCCAGGACTGGTTGATCTCGCTCGGCGGAGAGCCCATCGCGGTGCCGGCGATGTCGAGATGCGCCCACGGCGTTTCCTTGACGAAGCGCTGCAGGAACTGCGCGGCGATGATGGCGCCGCCATAGCGGCCGCCGATGTTCTTCATGTCGGCGTTCTTGGAATCGATCAGCTTGTCGTATTCGGGCCCAAGCGGCATGCGCCACAGCCGCTCCTGAGTCGCCTGGCCGGCCGCCGTCAACCTGTCCGAAAGTTCGTCATTGTTGGAGAACAGGCCGGCATAATGCTGGCCGAGCGCGACCATGATGGCGCCGGTCAGCGTCGCCAGATTGACCATGAATTTCGGCTGGAAGCGGTCGTTGCAATACCACAGCGCGTCGGCCAGAACGAGGCGTCCTTCGGCATCGGTGTTGAGCACCTCGATGGTCTGACCCGACATCGAGGTGACGATGTCGCCGGGGCGCTGGGCATGGCCGTCGACGGCATTTTCCACCAGCCCGACGATGCCGACGACATTGGCCTTGGCCTTGCGCGCGGCTAGCGCCTGAATGAGCCCGATGACGGCCGCGGCGCCGCCCATGTCGCCCTTCATGTCCTCCATGCCGGAAGCCGGTTTCATCGAATTGCCGCCGGTGTCGAAGGTGACGCCCTTGCCGACGAAGGCGACCGGTGCGTCCTTGGCCTTGCCGCCCTTCCATTGCATGACAGCCATCCGGGCGCCGCGTGGCGAGCCTTGCGCGACACCGAGGAGCGAGCCCATGCCGAGCTTCTTCATTTCCTTCTCGGTGAGGATCTCGACCTCGACGCCGAGCGCTTCCAGTTCCTTGGCGCGGGCGGCGAATTCGATCGGGCCGAGCGTATTGGCCGGTTCGTTGACAAGGTCGCGCGCCAGAAGCACGCCGTCGATGACCGCAACCTCGTCGGCGAAGGCCTTTTTCGCCGCGGCAGGATCGGCGGTGTGGATGGTCACCTTGACCGGTTTCTTCGGCTCGGCATCGTCCTTGTCTTTCCTGGTCTTGTATTTGTCGAAGGAGTAGCTGCGCAGAATGATGCCGGCGGCAAGGCTCGCCGCTTGCCTGCCGCCAATCTTTGCGCCCGGCACATCGAGGATGACGGCCACCTCCGCTGCCTTGCGCAGGGACGCGGCGATGGTGCCGCCAAGCTTCAGCCAGGCAAAGTCATCGAGGCCGGCGACCTTGCCGGCGCCGACCGCCACCAGTCGGTCGAGCGATGTTCCCTGCGGCGCCAGCACTTCGACGACACCGGCGAATTTTCCGGAAAACTCCGCCACCGGAAACGCCCGCGCCAGCGTTCCTGAGGGGTCGCAGGCCTTTGCCGGTTCGCCAAGGCCACCATCGTCGGCCGCCAGCACGAAGATGCTGCCCTTTTTGGGTGCGGCAAATTTGGCGAAGGCGATCAATGGTCTCAAAGTCATCAGGTCCTGCTTTCGGGAAACGGCTCAGATTTTCAGGAAAAATGCATTCTCAGGGAAGATGCGCGACATTTGGTCGTTTTCCTTGATTTGGCAAGACTTTGCCGGAATCAGGGCTCATATGCGCAGCGGAATCGATAACGATTCGTCGCGGCACGGCCCCGCTTTCCTGCCGCAACCTGTTGTTAACCATCGATGTTCTCCCTTTCTTATCCATTGCCGCCGACACTCCGGCCTGCGGGACGGGCGATGTGGGACGGAGAATCGGATCGAACCGCCTGAAAGAAATGGCCAAACGCACCCAGTTGTACAGCCGCAGCCGGACGACTACCTTGTCCGCGGGCATGATGCCGTTCGGCAAATCGAGAAAAGCCTTACATGAAGGTCGTTGAACGCTACATCATGCGTCGCGCGTTGGCGGTGTTTCTCGCTGCGCTGATCTGGACGCTGGCCATTGTCTGGACGACGCAGGTGCTTGCCCGCATCGACCTGGTCACCGATAGTGGCCAATCGGCGCTGACTTTTTTCGAGGTCGCGGGCCTCATCATCCCCACCATCATCCCGATCGTGGTGCCATTCGCCCTGGTGGTGGCGGTGGCCCAGACGCTCAGCGTCATGAACTCCGATTCGGAATTGGCCGTCATCAACGCCGCCGGCGCCTCGCGCTGGACGATTGTGCGGCCGGTCCTGCTGATCGCGCTGGCGGCCAGCGTCTTTTCCTTCGCGGTCGACAATGGCGTCGAACCCTATGCCAGGCAGAAGAACCGCCAGCTGATCGCATCCTCGCGCGCCGATCTCTTGTCGCTGATCATCCAGGAAGGCACGTTCCGCAAGATCGACGACGGGCTGTTCCTGCAGATCGGCGAGCGGCTGCCGGACAACCGGCTCGGCGGCATCTTCGTGGCCGATTCGCGCGAGGAAGGCGCCAATCTGATCTATTATGCCAAGAGCGGCAGCGTCGTCGAAAAGGGTGACGAGAAGGTGCTGATGATGAATGACGGCGTCATTCATCGCAAGACGCTGACCGGCGACCTGTCGGTCATCCGCTTCACGTCCTACGCCTTCGACCTTTCCGCCTTCATGTCGGCGGCGAACGATATCATGCTCCTGCCCAAGGACCGAACGACGCAATACCTGCTCAACCCGGATCCGAACGACAAGATCTTCCAGCGCAGGCCCGGCGCCTACAAGGCCGAGCTCGACCAGCGCTTTTCCGAATGGTCCTATTCGCTGGTGTTCGCGCTGATCGCGCTGGCCGTGGCAGGCGATGCGCGCTCACACCGCGAGGCGCGCATCCACCCGCTGATCACAGCCATCGCCATTGCGCTGTTCGTGCGCTGGCTGGGCTTCTTTGCCGCCGGCAAGGCCGACAAGATCCCGCAATACGCCTATATGGTCTATGGCGTGCCGGTCATCGCCTCGGCGGTCGCCATCTGGTTCATCGTCACCTCGCGAAGCATGGAACTGCCCGGCAGCTGGGCCGACTGGATGACGAATTTCGCCGGCCGCGTCAGCGATGGCTGGACGGCGCTCAAGCTGCGCCTCAATCGGCGCTACACATCCGGCCAGGGAGCCTGACGATGGGCTGGACCCTGGGCCGCTACTTCTTCTTTCGCTACGTGTCGATCACGATCTGGTTCTTCATCGGCCTTCTGGCGCTGGTGTTCCTGATCGACTTCACCGAGCTGTCCGGCCGCATCACCGGCCTGCCGGGCTTCACCTACGGCACGGCGGTCGCGATCTCGGCGCTGAGGATGCCGATGATCATGCTGCAGACGGTGCCGTTCGTCGGCCTGTTCTCGGCGATGGCGACGCTGGTGTCGCTCAACCGAAAATACGAGCTGGTGATTGCGCGCTCGGCCGGAGTGTCGGCCTGGCAGTTTCTGTTGCCCTGCTGCATCGGTGCGCTGTTATTCGGCATATTGTCGGTCGGCGTGCTCAATCCGATCGCCGCGCATGGCTTCTCATGGTCGGAGCAGATGGAAAACCAGCTGCGATCCGGCAATTCGAACGCGGTGGCGGCCGATGCCACGCCGTGGATCCGCCAGAAAACCAACTCCGGCGATACCATCATCGGCGCCCGCGCCATCCTGAACCAGGGCCTGGAAATGGCCGACACCGTGTTCTTCGTCCTCGATCCGCAGGGCAATATCGTCGAGCGCAAGGACGCGGCGCGGGCCTTTCTGCGCGACGGCTACTGGGAATTGCAGGACGTCAAGGTGTTCAAGGACGGCAACATCCGTTCCGAAACGACCGACCAGTTGCCGACCAACCTCAAGCCGGAATTCGTGCAGGAACGGCTGGCGCGCTCCGAAACCATCCCGTTTTACGACCTTCCCGGCAAGATTGAGGTTGCCCGCTCCTTCGGCCTCAAGGCAAATGCCTTCGCCATGCAGTTCGATTCGCTGGTGGCGTTACCGTTCCTGCTTGTGGCCATGACGCTGATTGCGGCAACAGTTTCAATGCGATTTGCGAGGATGGGGCAGTCGGCAACGATGATTCTGGGTGGCGTCCTCGCCGGCTTTCTGCTTTATGTCGTTTCGGTATTGGTCAAGGCATTCGGCGTGGCGGGATTCGTGCCCACAGCCGTGGCTGCATGGGTTCCGGTTGTCGTGGCTATGTTCTTTGGGGTGACATTCCTGCTATACAAGGAAGACGGCTAGTGAGGGAGGCGGCTTTGCGCAGCCATAGGCAGGCCGGTTTGGCGCGCCTCTATTCGGCGAGCGCCTTGGCATGCCTGCTCGCCTGTGGCGTGCTGACGGCCCCTGCGCTGGCGCAGGACGTCACCGACGTGGCAACGAAGGTTCCCTCCGGCTCCCAGATGCTGCTGGCGGCCGACACGCTCGTCTATAACAACGACAACCAGACGGTCACCGCCATCGGCGGCGTCCAGATCGACTATGGCGGCAACAAGCTCGTCGCCCAGCGCGTCGTCTATGATCGAAACACCAAGCGGCTGGTTGCCAGCGGCAATGTCGAGATCGTCAACAGCGACGGCACCAAGATCAACTCGCAGCATATCGACATTACCGACGATTTCGCTGACGGTTTCGTTAATGCGCTGCGCGTCGAAACGCCCGAAAAAGCCTATTTCGCCGCCGAAAGCGCCGAGCGCATGGGCGGCGTGCTGACGACGTTCCACAACGGCGTCTATACGGCCTGCGAGCCCTGCGAAGACAAGCCGGACAAGGCGCCGACCTGGCGGATCAAAGCCAGGAAGATCATTTGGAACGGCGAAAAGAAGACGGTTCGCTTCGAGAACGCGAATTTCGAATTCTTCGGCTTCCCGCTGGCTTATCTGCCGGCGTTCGAGATCGCCGACCCTACGGTCAAGCGCAAAAGCGGCTTCCTGATCCCCAGCATCGGCTACAACAATCGTCTCGGCGTCGGCGTCAAAGTCCCCTACTACTTCGCTTTGTCGCCGACCTACGACCTCACCGTTACCGGCAGCGGCTACACCAAGCAGGGTTTCCTCGGCGAGGCCGAGTGGCGCCAGCGCTTCAACAATGGCCAATACACGCTGAAGCTTGCCGGAATCAACCAGCAGGACCCTGGCGCTTTCCGTGATTTCGCGGCTTTCCCCGGCGGCTACAATGTCAATTCGGGGCCAGCAGGCGATCCGAACAAATTCCGCGGGATGATGGGCACCAAAGGCCAGTTCGCCATCAATCCGCGCTGGGACTTCGGCTGGGATATCCTGCTTCAGACCGACAAGAATTTTTCGCGTACCTACACGATCGAAGGCTACAACGACGCCGTGCATCAATCGTCGGTCTACCTGACCGGCCTAAACGACCGCAACTATTTCGATGTGCGCGCCATGCGCTTCCAGGTTCAGGAAAATACGCCCGACAGCAATCCCTTCGCGCGCAGTGACAAGCAGCCCTGGGTGCTGCCCTCGCTCGATTACGCATATATACCCGACATGTCGGTGGCCGGTGGCCAGCTGTCGTTGAACGTCAACGTGCGTGTCATCCGCCGCGACGACCTCGATCAGGCCTTTTTCCTCCCCCCCGATCCGCCGGGCGTTCAGCGCGTGCGCGGCATCGAGGGCGAATCTGGGCGCCTCACCGCCGAAACCGAATGGAAGCGCACCTTCACCACCGATGGCGGACTGCAGCTGACGCCGCTTCTGGCTTTGCAAGGTGACGTCGACTATCTCAACGCCTCCTCCGGCTCGCTCGCCGCCATCAATCAGATGGCTACCGATCCGCGAATTAATGCCTCCGACGACATGCGGTCCTCCTTCGCCCGGTACATGGCGACCGCCGGACTTGAAATGCGCTGGCCGGTGCTGTTTTCGATGGCCGGCTCCAGCCATATCGTCGAGCCGATGGCGCAGGTCTTCATGCGCCCGAACGAGCAGTATGTCGGCGGGCTCGCCGTTCCCAACGAGGACGCACAGAGCTTCGTCTTCGATGCCACGACGCTCTTCGAGCGCGACAAGTTCTCCGGCTACGACCGCGTCGAAGGCGGCAGCCGCGCCAATGTCGGGTTCCGCTATTCGGGCGCCTATGACAATGGCTGGGGCACCAACGCCATCTTTGGCCAATCCTACCAGCTGGGCGGGCGCAACTCGTTCGATTCACCGGATCTGGTCAATGCGGGCGCCGATTCCGGCCTGGAGACTTCAACCTCCGACTATGTCGGCCTTGTCGGCTTCAGCAGCCCGAGCGGCTTCTCCGGTTCGCTCAGCGGCCGCTTCGACGAGCAGACCTTCGAAGTTCGCCGTGCCGAGGTGAAGGCCGCCTATTCCGGGCTGCCGGTTTCGCTGAGCGCCAAATACGCCTTCATCCAGGCGCAGCCGCTCTATGGTTTCACCACCGACCGCCACGAAGTCACGCTCGGCGCCTCGACACACCTGGCCGAAAACTGGCGCGTCTTCGGCACCGGCACCTATGACCTGCAACAAAGCGTGCTGGTCAAGGACGGCGTCGGCTTTGCCTACAATGATTCCTGCTTCACCTACCTGATGACGTACTCGGAATCACGCGACATCAACACCAAGGAAGTGTCGCAGAATGTCGGCTTCAACCTGTCGTTCCGCACGCTCGGCGATTTCGGCTCGTCCCAAAGCTCGATCGACTCCATCCAGTAGAGCCGGCTGACGACATCGTTTCGCCGCATAAAGCGGGCACGGATTTCGCCAATATCGGGCTGGAATCGGCCAAAACCGGGCTAGAATTGGGATGCTTTCGATGAGGAAATACCTGTTTTCGGCAGGATTCGCGCTCCTGTTGGCGGCGACCTCGGTCTCTGTCACCATGATGGTACCGCCGGCCTTCGCCAGTGAAATCAAGTATGTCGTCAACAACATGCCGATCACCACCGGCGACATCGCGCACCGGGCTGCCTTCCTGAAACTGCAGCGCAAGAAGGGTGACGCGGGTCAGGAAATGGTCGACCAGACGCTGCGTATGGCGGAGGCCAGGCGTCTCGGCATCCGCATCTCCGACGCCCAGGTAGAGGCTGCCTATCAGCGCTTTGCCTCGAGCAACAAGATGCAGCTCAAGCAGCTCGACGGTGTCATGGCGCAGTCCGGCGTGACCAAGGAGCATTTCAAGGAATTCATCCGCTCCCAGATGGCGTGGAACCAGGCGCTGAGCGCACGCTACAGCGGCGGCGGCGGGCAGGTGAGCGAACAGGATCTGGTCAAGCGCATGCTCGAAAAAGGCGGCGCCAAGCCAAGCGCCACCGAGTACATGCTGCAGCAGGTGATCTTCGTGGTGCCGAAGGCCGAGCGCAGTGCCACACTCGCCAAACGCAAGCGCGAGGCCGAAGCCATGCGCGCCCGCTTCAATGGCTGCAACACCACGCGTGAATTCGCCAAGGGCCTGATCGACGTCACCGTTCGCGACCTCCCCCGATTGCTGGCGCCGCAACTGCCGCCGGACTGGGCCGAGCAGATCAAGGCCACCAAGCTGGGCGGCGCCACGGCCGTGCGCGAGACCGATCGCGGCATTGAATTCATCGGCATCTGCTCGTCGCGCGAGGTTTCCGACGACAAGGCGGCCCAGATGGTGTTCCAGAGCGAAGGCAGCGGCGACAAGAACGCCGACGAGCTCTCGGCCAAATATGTCGAAGAGCTGAAGGCCAAAGCCAAGATCGTTACGCGCTGAACCGGCCCAGCCGTGCGTGAGACAGAGCTTCCGCTGGCGCTGAGCGTCGGCGATCCATCCGGCGTCGGTCCGGAAATCGCCATTGCCGCGTGGCAGAGCGCCCGCGGTTCCGGTGCCGCGCCCTTCTATCTTCTCGCCGATCCGGCGCTGATTGCCGCGCGGGCGCGCCGGCTCGGCGCGGCGGTGGCAATCGCCGAGACGGTGCCGGCCCAAGCAGCTGGTGTCTTTCAACACGCCTTGCCCGTGGTGCCGCTGGCGGCCCACTTCACCGACGATCCCGGCCGGCCCGACCCGGCCAATGCCGCCGGCATCATCGAGGCCATCGATCGCGCCGTCGCCGACTGCCTTGCCGGTCACGCGGCCGCGGTCGTCACCTGTCCGATCGCGAAGAAGCCGCTTTACGATGCCGGCTTCGGCTTTCCCGGTCACACCGAATATCTGGCGCATCTGGCCTCGCTCCACACCGGCGGCACGGTGACGCCGGTGATGCTGCTCGCCGGCCCCGAATTGCGCACCGTTCCGGTCACCATCCACATCGCGCTGGCCGAGGTGCCGAAGACGCTGACGACGGAGCTGATCGTTGCCATCGCGCGCATCACCGCCGGCGATCTTGCACGCCGTTTCGGCATCGCCAGGCCGAGGCTCGCGCTTGCCGGCCTCAATCCGCATGCCGGCGAAAGCGGCGCCATGGGGACAGAGGACGAGCACATCATTCGTCCTGCGGTCGACATGTTGCGGGCGCAAGGCATCGATGCCTTCGGACCGCTGCCGGCCGATACGATGTTTCATGCGCGCGCCCGCGCCGGCTACGACGTGGCGGTCTGCATGTATCATGACCAGGCGTTGATCCCGGCCAAGGCGCTGGCCTTCGACCAGGCCGTCAACGTCACGCTTGGCCTGCCGTTCATCCGCACCTCGCCCGATCACGGCACAGCCTTCGACATCGCCGGCAAGGGCATCGCACGTCCCGACAGCCTGATCGCGGCGCTGAAGCTGGCCCGCCGGCTGGCCGATACCGGCGCAAAGCCGGCAGTTGCATGAGCCCAAATCATGAGCCCAAAATTCATGAGCATTGACGGGCTGCCGCCGCTGCGCGAGGTGATCGAGCGCCATGGACTGCAGGCAAAGAAGGCGCTTGGCCAGAATTTCCTGCTCGACCTCAATTTGACCGGCAAGATCGCGCGGGTCGCCGGCGACCTCAGCGACAGCACGGTGATCGAGGTCGGCCCCGGCCCCGGCGGGCTGACCAGGGCGCTGCTCTCTGCCGGTGCCCGCCGCGTTGTCGCCATCGAGCGCGACGAACGCTGCCTGGCGGCCTTGGCCGAGGTCTCCAACCACTATTCGGGCCGACTCGAGGTGATCAGCGGCGACGCGCTGAAGACGGATTTTGCCACTCTTGCCAAGACCGCGTCACAAGGCGGCGGCCCCGTGAGGGTTGCCGCCAACCTGCCCTATAATATCGGCACCGAGCTGTTGATCCGTTGGCTGACGGTGGCGGACTGGCCACCCTTCTATCAATCGATGACGCTGATGTTCCAGCGCGAGGTGGCCGAGCGCATTGTCGCCGGTGCCGGCAGCGATGCTTATGGCCGGCTCGGCGTGCTGGCGGGCTGGCGGACCGAGGCGAGGATCGCCTTCGACGTGCCGCCGCAAGCGTTCACGCCGCCACCCAAGGTAACGTCCTCGGTGGTGCATCTGGTGCCGCGCGCCAGCCCTTTGTCAACCGACGTGAAAAAACTCGGTCGCGTCACCGAAGCCGCTTTCGGCCAGCGCCGGAAAATGCTGCGGCAGAGCGTGAAGAGCCTGGGTGGCGAGGCACTGCTGACGCGCGCCGGCATCGATCCGACCCGGCGTGCGGAGACGCTCAGCGTCGAGGAATTCGTGCGGCTGACAAACGCGGTTTGACCGGCGGCGCTAGCGCCGCCTAGCAATCGTCATTCAAACGCATTACATTGACGTCGAAGGAGATTGCCATGCCAGCAAATGCACTGGTCCAGACGCGTATCGACGCCGACATCCGGGATCGAGCTTCGGCGGTGCTCGAAAGCATGGGGCTGACGGTCTCGGATGCGGTGCGGATATTGCTCACCCGAACCGCCAACGAGGGTGCGCTGCCCATCGATCTCGTCACAAACAACGAGGCGTATGATTTATGGTTTCGCGCCAAGGTTCGCGAAGCGCTCGACGCCACCCGACAAGACATTCCTGATGATCAAGTCGAGGCGCATTTTGCCGAGAGACGCGCCGCGGCGCGGCGTTCGGGTGAACCTAAATCTTGAAGATCGTCTGGTCGCCATTCGCGCTTTCAGATCGCGACGGCATCTTCGCGCATATCGAGGCCGACAATCCTGCGGCCGCGATCGCCACCGATGAGCGGATCGTCGCCGCAATCAACCGTCTTCGGGACCTTCCCCAAAGCGGCCGGATCGGCAGGCTTGCAGGGACACGAGAGATCGTCATCGTCGGCACGCCATATGTCGCGGCCTATCAGCTGACCAACAGCACGATTCGAATCCTGCGCGTGCTTCACGGAGCGCAGCGTTGGCCGGACGATCTGCCAGGCAGCTGATGCGGCTAATTTAGATTGCCAGCGGTGGACGAGCTATTCCGTCTTCTCGTCCAGCAACCCCGAGACGAAATCGAACAGCCCGGGCCGGCGGTCGCGCCGCAGCCTTTCCGCCGTCACGATGCCACGCACTTCGGCGAAGGCGCGGTCGAGATCGTCGTTGACGATGACAAAGTCATATTCCTTCCAGTGCTCGATCTCGTTGCGGGCGTTCTTCAGCCTGGTCTCGATCACGTGCTCCTGGTCCTCGGCGCGGCGCTTGAGGCGCGACTTCAATTCCTTCATCGACGGCGGCAGGATGAAGATCGAGACGATGTCGGCGCGCATCTTCTCCTTGAGCTGCTGGGCGCCTTGCCAGTCGATGTCGAAGAGCATGTCACGGCCCTGCGCCAGCGCCAGTTCGGCCGGCTCGCGCGGCGTCGCGTAGCAATTGCCGTGCACCTCGGCCCATTCGAGCAATGCGTCGGAATCGCGCAGCCGCTCGAACTCGCGCGTGGTGCGGAAGTGATAGTGGACGCCCTCGATCTCCGAGCCGCGGCGTGGCCTGGTAGTGACCGAGACCGATAATTCCAGGCTGCCGTCGCTTTCCAGCAGGTTGCGCGCGATCGTCGACTTGCCGGCGCCCGACGGCGACGACAGGACCAGCATCAGCCCGCGGCGGCGAATGCGGGATCCGAGATCCCTGGCAACCATCGGCTCCTTGCCACCCATTCGGGTTTACTCCAGATTCTGGACCTGTTCGCGAAACTGGTCGACCACCGCCTTCAGTTCCAGCCCGATGGCGGTGACAGTGGCGGCGTTCGACTTGGAACACAGCGTATTCGATTCGCGGTTGAATTCCTGCGCCAGAAAATCGAGCTTGCGGCCGATGGCGCCGCCATTTGCCAGCAGCGCTCTGCCCGACGCCACATGCGTCTTCAGCCGATCGATCTCTTCACGGATATCGGCCTTGGTGGCCAGGAACGCCGCTTCCATGTGCAGCCGGCCGGCATCGAGATTGGCCGACGCATCCATCAGCAGCCGCACCTGTTCGGCGATCCGCTCGCGGATCGCCGCCGGTTCGCGCGACGGGTCGGCCTCGGCTTGAAGCGTCAGCGCCTCAATGGCGTCGATATGGCCGGAAAGCAGCGAACGCAGCGCTTCGCCCTCGTTCTGGCGTGCCAGCTCGAGACCTGTAAGCGCCCTTTCCAGCGCGGACAGGATTGACGCGTCGAGTGCTGCCCGCACCTCCTCGGTTTCGCTGGTTTCAGGGATATCGAGCACGCCGCGCAGGGAAAGCAGACCGTCGGCAGTTGCCGGACCAACACCGAACTGGTCCTGCAGCCGCTTGGCCAAGCCCGCCAGATCCCTGAGGAAGGCTTCGTTGACCACCGGCTGCGCCTGCTGGCCGGCGGCGCGGCCGACGGTCAGCGTCGCTTGGAAATTGCCACGCGAAAAGCGCTTCTGCAGCGTCTGCCGCACAGTCGGTTCGAGCCGCTCGAAACCTTGCGGCAACCGCAACCTGACCTCGACGCTCTTGCCGTTGACCGACTTGACCTCCCAGGCGATCGAGGCGCCGTCATGTTCGGCAACAGTGCGTGCAAATCCGGTCATGCTCTGCAAATTCATGATGCGGCTCGTGTCTCCGTGATGGTCCGATTCTACAAATTGCGCATGCGTTCGATATCACGGGCGGCGCGAATGTCAGAATCGCAATAGGCAAGATGTTGATTTCCGCTGTCGTTTCGATCTCGCAGGGCTGAAATCGAGAAGCAGAGGCACCCGAGCAAGACCGAAAACGCTTCGAACCGCGCTGTTCGTTCAAAGCAGCAGCGCGTCCGCCTCTGTCCGCGTTGCTTAAGATCGATCCGTCTGAAAGCGCCGAGCTGCTACTGGGCGGCACCCGTATCGCCGCCGGCATCACCGCTGTCACCGGCGGCATCGCCACTTGCGTCACCGTTGTCGTCGCCATCCGCCGGCGCATCGGTCTGGCCCGGAGTCTTGGCGCCCTTGGCGGCGTCTTCAGCCTGCTTCTTCTGCAGTGCCCGGTAGCGGGCAACGTTCTCATTGTGCTCGGCAAGCGTGGTGGCAAAGACGTGGCCGCCGGTGCCGTCGGCGACGAAATAGAGATCATCGGTCTTCGACGGGTTGGCGACGGCTTCGAGCGCGGCGCGGCCGGGATTGGCGATCGGCGTCGGCGGCAGGCCGTTGATCAGATAGGTGTTGTAAGGCGTCTGTTTCTGGATGTCAGATTGATAAATCGGCCGGTCGGCGGGTTTGCCCTTGCCGCCGAACAGGCCGTAAATGATGGTCGGATCGGATTGCAGCCGCATGCCCTTGGCCAGACGGTTGAGGAAGACGGCGGCAACGCGCGAGCGCTCGTCGCCCCGGCCAGTTTCCTTTTCGACGATCGAGGCCAAGGTGACGAAGTCGTCGACATTGGCCAGAGGCAGGTCGGGCGCGCGCCGCTGCCAGACCTCGTCGACCAGCTTCTTCTGGTCGGCGAGCAGCTTGTCGACCATCTGTTGGCGCGTGGCGCCGCGGGTAAAGCGCAGCGTGTCGGTGGCGAGGCTGCCCTCAGCCGGCTTGGCGGCCGGCATGTCGCCGGTCAGCGCATCCTGCTCGGCGATGCGCTGCAGCGCCTGCTCGACCGTCAGGCCCTCGGGAATGGTCAGCGAATACATCACCGACTTGCCGCTCTTCAGAAGCTCCATGATGTCGCGCATGGAGGCGCGCGGCTTTATCTCGTATTCGCCTGCCTTCAGCGCTGAATCATTGCCATAGACCCGCACGGCGATGCGGAAGATGCGGGCATCGCTGATCAGCCCACGCCGTTCGAGCTGGTCGGCAATATCCTGGACGCCGGTGCTCGGCTTGACCAGGAAGGTGTCGCCGGCCACCGACGGGCCCGGTTCGTTGAATGCCTGCTTGCCGAAATAGAGCGAAACGCCGGCGGCGAGGATCATCAACATCACCGCGGAGATGACGAAGTTCATGAACACGACGACTTGGCTGCGCGAGGCGCGCGAGCGCTTTGGTGGTGGTGTGCCGGCTTCCGGGCGCAAAGCTTCGGCCGCGGTCTTCGGCACGATCGGGCCGGTCTGCTGGTTTTGTCCGAATTGTCCGCTGCCGCCCGGATTGGTGTTCATTAGCGCCCTACCATCTGATCTCTTAGAGCGACCATGCGCCCGATTGGACTCACAGCGTGCCCTAACATTTCAAGCCTACGCATCGTGCTTTTAAAAAAGCGCCTTCGGTTTCAGGCCGATGCGACGAATCCCCAGCGGCAGAGTAGGCTTGAATATGGCAAAATTGACGACAGACCGCTGGCGCGCCGGTCGATACCGCAATCAGCCTGTATAACGCTGGAATACCAGCGAAGCGTTGGTGCCGCCGAAGCCGAAGGAGTTGGACAGCGCCACGTCGACCTGGCGATGCCGTGGCGTGTTCGGAACAAGATCGATCGCGGTTTCGCGTTCCGGGTTGTCAAGATTGATGGTGGCTGGCGCGATGTTGTCTCTGACAGCGAGGATCGAAAAGATCGCCTCGGCGGCGCCCGCGGCACCCAGGAGATGGCCGATCGACGACTTGGTCGATGACATCGAGATTTTCGAGGCGGCGTTGCCGACCAGCCGCTCGACGGCGCCGAGTTCGATCGTGTCGGCCATGGTCGAGGTGCCGTGCGCGTTGATGTAGTCGACGTCGGCGGGCGTCAGCTTGGCCCGGTTCAGCGCCGCCGTCATGCAGCGGAAGGCGCCGTCGCCGTCTTCGGCCGGTGCAGTGATGTGATAGGCATCGCCGGTCAGGCCGTAGCCGGTGACCTCGGCATAGATCTTGGCGCCGCGCGCCTTGGCGTGTTCGAGTTCTTCCAGCACGACGACCCCGGCGCCCTCGCCCATGACGAAGCCGTCACGGTCGCGGTCATAGGGACGCGAGGCCTTCTCAGGCGTGTCGTTGCGGTCGGTGGACAGTGCCCGGCAAGCAGCGAAGCCGGCAAGCGATAGTCTGGTCACCGGCGATTCCGCGCCGCCGGCCAGCATCACGTCGGCATCGCCGAAGATGATCAGCCGGGCGGCATCGCCAATGGCGTGCGCGCCGGTCGAGCAGGCGGTGACGACGGCGTGGTTGGGGCCTTTCAGCCCATGCCGGATCGATACCTGGCCAGATACCAGGTTGATAATGTTGCCGGGAATGAAGAATGGACTGATACGGCGCGGTCCGCGCTCTTTCAGGATGATAGCGTTCTCGGCGATGCCCTCGAGGCCGCCAATGCCGGAGCCGATCATGACGCCGGTGGCGCAGCGCTCGGCTTCGGTGCTGGGCTCCCAGCCGGAATCCTTCAGCGCTTCGTCGGCGGCCGCAATCCCGTAAAGGATGAAGTCGCCGATCTTGCGCAGTTCCTTGGGCTCGAGCACGGCTTCGGGATTGAGCGTGCCGTTGGTGCCGTCACCGCGCGGAATGACGTGGGCTATCTTGCAGGCAAGATCTTCCACTTCGAACTCGGTGACGCGCTTGGCGGCGCTGCGGCCGGTCAGAAGTTCCTTCCAGCTGTGCTCGAAGCCCATGCCGAACGGCGAAACCAGGCCAAGGCCCGTGACGACGACACGCCTCATCGCAGGTCCTCCCCGGTGATGACTGCGGATAGTGTCAGGCCGAAGCCTTGTCGATGTACTTCACGGCATCGCCGACGGTCAGGATGGTCTCGGCCGCATCGTCCGGGATCTCGACGCCGAACTCTTCTTCGAAGGCCATGACGAGTTCGACCGTGTCGAGGCTGTCCGCGCCCAGATCATCGATGAAGCTCGCCTGCTCCGTCACCTTGTCGGCATCGACGCCAAGATGTTCGATGACGATCTTCTTGACGCGCTCTGCGGTGTCACTCATTTGGGGCATCCTCGTCTTTTGTTTGTCTGTCTTCGTTAGCGGGCAGAATGCCGCTAATCAAGCTGAAAGATGGTCCTGCCGGAAACGCAACGATGCCGGACCGGTTTTTGCCCGAACCGCCGGGTTGCGGGCCGCATTACACGAAAAATGGCTGAGGTCCAAGGCGAAATGGTCTCTTTTCACAAGCCGGCCATGTCTTCTTATCACCCGGCAGTATCCCGTCAGATCATGGCCATGCCGCCGTTGACATGGATGGTCTGGCCGGTGACGTAGGCTGCCTCGTTGGAGGCGAGATAGGCGACGGCCGACCCCACTTCAACACTCGTGCCCATGCGGCGCGTCGGGATCGCGGCCATTATCGCGTCTTTCTGCTTGTCGTTGAGCTTGTCGGTCATGGCCGATTCGATAAAGCCCGGGGCGACGCAGTTGACGGTGATGTTGCGGGTGGCGATCTCCTGCGCCAGCGACTTGGAAAAGCCGATCATGCCGGCCTTGGAGGCGCAATAATTGGTCTGGCCAGGATTGCCGGTGACGCCGACCACCGAGGTGATGTTGATGATGCGGCCATGGCGGCGGCGCATCATCGGATGGGTCAGCTCGCGGGTCAGCCGGAACACGGCGGTGAGGTTCACCTCCAGCACGCTGTCCCAATCCGCGTCCGCCATGCGCACGAACAGGCCGTCCTTGGTGATGCCGGCATTGTTGACCAGTATGTCGACGCCTTCGAGTTCGGCTTCGGCCTTCTGACCAAGCGCCTTGACCTCGTCACGGTCGGCAAGATTGGCCGGGAACAGCTTTACCCGGTCGCCGAGTTCGCCGGCCAGGGTCTCCAGTTTCTCGATGCGGGTGCCGTGCAGGCCGACAATGGCGCCTTGCGCATGCAGCACCCGGGCAATCGCCTCGCCAATGCCGCCGGATGCGCCGGTGACGAGCGCCTTGCGGCCGGTCAGTTCGAACATTTTCGTCTCCTGATCTTAAGAGAACACCCTTCCCACGGGAGGGGTTGAATCGCCAGTGGATTATGCAAGCGCGGCCAGCGCCGCCTCGACATCGGCCGGCGTTCCGACGGCTGACGTGGCGATGTCGCGGTTGATCCGCCGCGCCAGGCCGGAAAGCACCTTGCCGGCGCCGATCTCAAAGAGCGTGGCGACGCCATTGGCGCCGAACCACTCCACCGTTTCGCGCCAGCGCACGCGGCCGGTGATCTGCTCGACCAGGCGGCGCGCGATCTCGTCGGGGTCGCTGGTCGGGACTACAGTGACGTTGGAGACGACGGGCACCACCGGTGCATTCTTGGTCACGCCGGCCAGCGCCTCGCGCATGACATCGGCCGCCGGCGCCATCAGCGCCGAATGGAAGGGGGCCGAGACCTGCAGCATCAGCGCCCGCTTCGCGCCCTTTTCGGTGCACAGTTTCGCGGCGAGTTCCACCGCCGCCCTGGCGCCGGAGATCACCAGCTGGCCGCCGCCATTGTCGTTGGCGATCTGGCAGACTTTGCCGGATCCCGTTGCGGCCTCGGTGCAAGCGGCTTCGACGTCGGGCTGTTCCAGTCCGATGATCGCCGCCATGGCGCCCTCGCCGGCCGGCACCGCCGCCTGCATGGCGTTGCCGCGGATGCGCAGCAGCCGGGCGGCATCGGCGATCGAAACGAAACCGGCCGCGGCAAGGGCGGAATATTCGCCGAGCGAATGACCGGCAACGTAGGCAACCTTGTCCTTCAGCGAAAAGCCGCGCGCTTCCAGCGAGCGGATCGCCGCCAGCGAGACCGCCATCAGCGCCGGCTGGGCATTGGCAGTCAGGGTCAGCGCCTCTTCCGGGCCTTCCCAGATCAGTTTCGACAGCTTTTCGCCCAGCGCATCATCGACTTCCTCGAACACCCTGCGTGCCTCGGGGAAGGCGTCGGCGAGGTCCTTCCCCATGCCGACAGCCTGGCTGCCCTGTCCCGGAAAGGTGAATGCGACGGCCATTTGGGCGCTCTCCAGCGGCTGATTTTTCCTGCCTGTGACGCAAGGCGGACCGCCAAGTCAAGCCCGGAGGCGGCATTTCGGCTCTCGCTTGAACCGGAGCTGACCTCGAGTCCCTGTTCCCAAAGGCTTTTTGCCGATCACACCTGATGAAAACCGCTCACGAATCGTTTGCTGGCTCTTCTTATTTTCGCCACAGGCGCTAGCTTTTGCATGACAGTTCTATGACAGAACGGTGGCGCGAGTGGAAATGCGCGTTGCTTGGGCCGGGGGAAGAGACGTGGCTAGGATCAGGAAGGGCGCGGCCGTACCAGCGCCACAGTTCTTGGAAGACGATCCGTCCACCGGCTACCTGCCGGGGCGCAGATGGCCGGTCATCCGCTACGGTCTGGTCACGCTGCTTGCCTCCGCCATCCTGGTGTTCGCCATCGAATGGATCGTGCGCGGCGACTTCTTCGGCACAGTCGACTTCTTCCTGCAGCCATTCAAGCCGGGCTGGACCACCATCATTGTCTTTGCATTGGTGCTGATGGGACTGGACGCCGTGCTTGGCCGCAGTCACCAGAGCCTGATGATCGTGGCGCCGCTGACGCTGGCGCTGGCCTTTGTCGGGCATCAGAAGTCGCATTATCTCGGCGATCCGCTCTACCCAACCGATTTTCTTTATTCGCGCCAGATCATGGCACTGATGCCGCTCCTGGTGCGCGAGCGGCCCTGGACGGCGCTCGCCATGGCGGTCGGCATCGTCGCCGGCCTGTCGCTGCTGATCTATGGCTGGCGGTTGTGGCGCCGCAAGGTTCCGATCCTCAGCCGCAAAGGGCGGCTGGCGCGGCTGACGCTGGCAGTGCCGCTGCTCGCCTTCTTCGTCTCGATCATGGACTACGCCACCTTCTCGTGGACCCGCGACCGGCTGCAGATCATCCCGATCATGTGGGACCAGAAGGAGAACTACGCCTCCAACGGGTTTGCGCTGGCCTTCGCGCTCAACGTGCCGATGGCGCATGTCTCGGCGCCGGCGGGCTATTCCGACAAGGCGATCGACGCGATCGACAGGCCTGATGTGGCGGCCTCGGTACCGGATGAGAAACCCGACATCATCGTGGTGATGAGCGAATCTTTCTGGGATCCGACCAAGCTGCCCGGCGTCACAATCACGCCTGACCCGATCCCCAATGTGCGGGCGCTGCGTTCCGGCTATATGTTCTCGCCGGAATTCGGCGGCATGACCGCCAACATCGAATTCGAGGCGCTGACCGGCTTTTCCAATGCCTTCCTGCCGGCGGGCTCGATCCCCTATCAGCAATATGTGCGCACGCCGACGCCGTCGCTGGCGACCTTCCTGAAAAGCGAGGGATACCGGGCGCGCGCCATCCATCCGGGCACCAACTGGTTCTGGAACAGGGGCGCCGTCTATGCCGATTTCGGCTTCAACGATTTCCGCTCGGAAGAGACGCTGCCGCCACTGGAAAAGCGCGGGCCGCTGGCTTCCGATGCCTCGATGACCGACGAGATCATCGCAGAGGCCGACGCCAGCGAGCGGCCGGTGTTCTTCTTCGCCGTCAGCCTGCAGAACCACGGTCCCTACGAGCCGTACCGCTATTACAATCCGACCCACAAGGTCGCGGCGCCGATCAGCACATGGGCGCGGGAATCGCTGCTCAGCTACGCCGAAGGCTCCGCCGATGCCGACCGTGGCCTCGAACGATTGATCGAATGGGCGAAGAAGCGCGAGCGGCCGACGGTCATCGCCTTCTTCGGCGACCATCTGCCGCCGCTCGGCCCCGTCTATGTCGAAACCGGTTACCTGAAAGACAATGTCGCGCCGCGCAAGGAACCGACGCCGGAGGCGGCACTGGAGCATCATCAGACGCCGCTGGTCATCTGGTCTAACCGCACCGGTCCGGCGCAGGATATGGGCGCCGTGAGCCCGGCCTTCCTGCCCTACCATATCCTTACCACGGCCGGGATCACGCACCCCTACTATACCGGCTTCTTAGGCGCGCTGCGCGAACGCTATCGCGTCGTGGATCGCAATCTGCTTTTGACACCGTCAGGTGAGGCCACGGCGGACTGGGCGCGGCAGAAGGACATCGATCCGGCGATCAACGATTTCCGCCTGCTGCAATACGATATGATGTTCGGCAAGCGTAAGGCGGCTCCGGACTTCTTCCCCGAAACGATCAACGGTCGTACCCCGCATACGAGTTGATGCCTGGTCTTTCCAACCCTGCGACGCCAGGACGCTGTCCGGAGCATGCGTTACCCTTGCCTTCCAGCCAAATTGCTATATAGACGCCCGCAATCTGCCGGTCCTTGCTGGGGGCTGAACGGAGGGCCGGAGGTTTTATCCAAAACCTTCGTGTGAAGCCAGAAGCGCTTCCGCCTCCCGTGTCTCCGCTCTCGACCGTCTCGAAATGCTCCTTTCTTCCTCGCCCCCTCGGGACCAGCGGGTCAGAGAAGTTGCAGAGGCTTTTGCCGCGAGGATCCGGGAGAGAAACGAAGAAAGGCACTGAACCACTATGGCTCTATACGAACATGTGTTCCTTGCCCGGCAGGACCTCTCGCAGCAGCAGGTCGATGCGCTTGTCGAACAGTACAAGGGCGTCATCTCCGCAAATGGCGGGTCCGTCGGCCGGGTCGAGAACTGGGGACTGAAGTCCCTCACCTACCGGGTCAACAAGAACCGGAAGGCTTACTACACGCTTATGGACCTCAACTGCCCGCCGGCAGCGCTCAACGAGATGGAGCGCCAGATGGGCCTGTCCGAGGACGTGCTGCGTTTCCTGACCGTCAAGGTCGAGGCGCATGAGGAAGGCCCGTCGGCCATGATGCAGAAGCGCGAAGAGCGCTCGGAACGCGGCGGCTTCGGCGACCGCGACCGTGGTGATCGTGGTCCGCGCTCGTTCGGCGACCGTGATCGCGGCGACCGTGGCGATCGTCCGCCGCGCTCATTTGGTGACGCCGGTGGTGATCGTGGTCCGCGCCGTCCGCGCGAAGGCGTTGAAGGAGGTGCAGAATAATGGTCGACATCAATCAGATCCCGACCCGGCGCCCGTTCCATCGCCGCCGCAAGACCTGCCCGTTCTCCGGCGCCAACGCGCCCAAGATCGACTACAAGGACGTGCGTCTTCTGCAGCGCTACATTTCCGAGCGCGGCAAGATCGTGCCGTCGCGCATCACCGCCGTCAGCCAGAAGAAGCAGCGCGAACTCGCCAAGGCGATCAAGCGCGCCCGCTTCCTCGGCCTGCTGCCCTACGTGGTTCGCTAAGACTTTCGGGCGGGCGGTTCGCCGCCCGCTTCCTTCTCCCACGGCGACGGGCGCCGCAGGGGTAATTTGATGATGCATGTCGTTGTCCCAAAACCGGGACCACTCTTGGCGACATGCATTGAAATCCCGAGTTGAGGTGAAAAGCCTCTAACTGCCGCGACAGGCAGGACAGCGACACCGGCGCCAAGGCGCTCAGAGCTTCCTGACCTGTTCCATTCAATTCGGCGCCGATCCCGCGGTCGGTGCCCAGACGAAGGAACAAAACCATGCAAGTGATTCTTCTCGAACGCGTTTCCCGCCTCGGCCAGATGGGCGATACCGTCAAGGTCAAGGACGGCTTTGCCCGCAACTTCCTCTTGCCGCAGGGCAAGGCGCTGCGCGCCAACGAAGCCAACAAGAAGAAGTTCGAAGGGCAGCGCGCGCAGCTCGAAGCGCGCAACCTCGAGCGCAAGTCGGAAGCCAGCCAGGTTGCCGAAAAGCTCGACGGCAAGAGCTTCATCGCCGTGCGTTCGGCCGGCGAGACAGGCCAGCTCTACGGTTCGGTGTCGACCCGCGACATCGCCGACCTGCTGACCGCCGAAGGGTTCTCGGTCAACCGCAACCAGATCCAGCTCAACCAGCCGATCAAGACCATCGGCGTCACCAATGTGGCGATTGCGCTGCATCCGGAAGTCGAGGTCACCATCAGCCTCAACATCGCCCGCACGGCCGACGAAGCCGAGCGCCAGGCCAAGGGCGAGACGCTGACCACCGCCGAAGCCATCTATGGCGATGACATCAACGACAACGCACGGCCGGAGAACTTCTTCGACCCGAACACCGAGTTCGAAGGCGGCGAAGAAGACAACGCCTGATCCCGCACTGGGCCTGATCGGGAAGCGAGGGAGCAGCGCTCCAATCACTTCCTCGTCATCCAGCCTTAATGGACCAATGCCCGGGCCTCTCGCCCGGGCATTTTTGTGCCAAATGGAACTTTTCGAACCCCTATATATTGTTGCAGAATTGGTCCGCCAGTCTGACCGTGAGGGGACATTTGGTGATGAATATTCTGTTGAAACGCGTTCTCGACCGCCTGGTGCGTACGGGCAATCTGAAAGTCACCGGCCCGAAGGGCTCGACAGTGGTTTTCGGCGACGGCAGCGGCGAGCCGGTGCATATGCACATCAAGACCGCGCATGCCGAGCGCGCCATTACCTTCGATCCGATGCTGGCCGTGCCGGAAGCCTATATGGACGGCGAACTCGACATCATCGAGGGCGGCGTACTGGGTATGATGCGCATCGCCTTCCAGAACATGGGCAGCGGCGGTATCGACGCCACCTGGTCGAAGGCCATCGAGGGTCTGCGCCACGCCTTTCGCCGCCTGCAGCAGATCAACACCGCATCACGGGCGCGCCGCAACGTGCAGCGCCACTATGATTTGTCGGGTGACCTCTACCGGCTCTTCCTCGACGACGACATGCAGTATTCCTGCGCCTATTTCGAACAGCCGGACATGACGCTCGACGAGGCGCAGATGGCCAAGAAACGCCATATCGCCGCCAAGCTCAGGCTGAAGGCCGGCCAGACCGTGCTCGATATCGGCTCCGGCTGGGGTGGACTTGGCCTCTATCTCGCCAAGGCTTTCGATGTCGACGTGCAAGGCGTGACGCTGTCGACCGAGCAGCACGGCGTCGCCACCGACCGGGCGCATGCGCAAGGCTTGCAGGACCGCGTGCATTTCGACCTCAAGGACTACCGCGAACTCAACGAACGCTTCGACCGCATCGTCTCGGTCGGCATGTTCGAGCATGTCGGCGTCAACCACTTCCGCACTTTCTTCGACAAGTCGGCGACGTTGTTGAAGCCCGACGGCGTCATGCTCTTGCACTCGATCGGCCGCTCCGGCGTGCCGTGGGCGACCAGCGCCTTCATCCGCAAGTACATTTTTCCGGGCGGCTACATTCCCTCGCTGTCGGAGGTGATGCCGGCGATCGAGAAGTCGGGCCTTGTGGTCACCGACATCGAGATTCTGCGGCTGCACTATGCCGATACGCTGAAGCATTGGGGCCAGCGCTTTGCCGCCAACCGCGACAAGGCCAAGGCCATCTATGACGAGCGCTTCTGCAGGATGTGGGAGTTCTATCTGGCGGCTTCGGAAGCCGCCTTCCGCTGGCAGGATCTGGTGATCTTCCAGATTCAGATCGCCAAGAAGAACGACACGCTGCCAATGACGCGCGACTACATGGCAAAATGCGAAAAGGCGCTGGAAATGCGCGAGATGGGGCATCGCCAACAGACGGCGGCCGCCGAGCCTGCTGTCGCGAGGTCTGCTGCCGCCAAGTCCGTTGCTGTCAGGTCCATTGCGGCCAAGCCAGCGCGCCGTCGCAAGGTGGCAGATCGCGAATAACGCCTCGATTGCGATTGCCGCTTGCCATTGACGGCTCTGACACTGAAAAAGGTCTCGTTCTCGCGAGACCTTTTAATGACCTGCCTGCCCACCATCGCCACCACCCTTGTCGAGTTCGCCCGCGCCTCGGTGCTCGCGGCACGCGGAGCCTGAGCGTGGAACTCCCCGCCTCGCTGCGACAAGGCGTCGAGCGCCTGCTCGAAACGATACCGCTGGCGGTGCTGCGACAGGCGGCGAAGACGCTGTCTGACCGCTACCGCGCCGAATTGCGCGACGGCCGCCCGCACATGGCCGAAGAGATGGCGGTAAAAGCCTATCTGGCGACGCGGCTGCCGGCGACCTACGCGGCGGTACGGGCCGGTCTCGACGAACTCGCCTATGCGCGGCCCGATTTCCAGCCAACGAGCTTGCTCGATGTCGGCGCCGGTCCTGGCACGGTGCTTTGGGCCACTACAGACCTGTGGCCCGACCTCGAAGAGGCGGTTCTGCTTGAAGCAAGCGCCGCGGTGCGCAAGGTTGGCCAGTCGCTCGCCCTTGATACCATCGCCACCAGGATGGACTGGCGCGCCGGCGACGTGACCATCGACCTTGCCGATCTCAAGCCTGCCGATCTGGTCACCTGCGCCTATGTGCTGGACGAGATCGCGCCGGCATCGCTGCCGAAGCTTGTCGGCCGGCTCTGGCATTTGACCGGCGACACACTGCTGATCGTGGAGCCCGGCACACCGGCAGGCTGGCAGCGCATCCTGGCAGTGCGCAGGCAATTGCTGGAGGCCGGGGCGCACGTGCTGGCGCCTTGTCCGCATGAGGCGCCCTGCCCGCTTGAGCCGCCCGACTGGTGCCATTTTTCGCGCCGCGTCGCCCGCTCGCGCCTTCATCGCCTGGCCAAAGACGCCGACGTGCCGTGGGAGGACGAGAAATTCATCTACGTCGCGGCGTCGCGGCAACCCGCGCCTGTACGTCAGCCGCGCGTGATTGCGCCGCCGAAATCGGGCTCCGGCAAGGTGCTGCTCAAACTGTGCCAGCCGGATGGCGGCGCCGGCGAGACACTTTTCACCAAGCGCGAGGGCGAGCTGTTCAAGGCAGCGCGGCGGCTGGACTGGGGCGATACATTGGACGGAAGAAGTGGATAAACACCGAGATTGTTCTTGCTCTGTTCCAACGACTCGGGTAAAAGTCAGCGCCTTTCTGAGTCAACCGGAATCGGGGCGTGGAAACACTCTTCTGTGGACGGTTTGCCGCCCCTGTGAACAACGGGGCATCGAGGTTGATTGGTCGTGCGGTGATGCAGAAAGGTCAGCACCGATTTATCTCGTTCTGATATCGAGAAGCCGGGATCAAAATCGGGGACATCATGGCAGAGGCAGCGCGAAAATTCGGCGTGGCGGAGCAGCAACCGCTTTATCGTGAAGCGCCGAACAACATCGAGGCCGAACAGGCGCTGCTCGGCGCCATCCTGGTCAACAACGATGCCTTCTACCGCGTCTCCGACTTCCTCAAGGCCGGCCATTTCTACGAGCCGCTGCACCGGAAAATCTTCGAGGTCGCGGCCGAGCTCATCCGCATGGGCAAGGTGGCGACGCCGATCACGCTGAAAACCTTCCTGCCGGCCGACGAGAAGGTCGGCGACATGACGGTGGCGCAATATGTGGTTCGTCTGGCGGTCGAAGCCGTCACCGTCGTCAATGCCACCGATTATGGCCGCGCCATCTACGATCTGGCCACGCGCCGGGCACTGATCACCGTCGGCGAGGACATGGTCAACATCGCCTATGACGCGCCGGTCGACATGGCGCCGTCCGAACAGATCGAGGATGCCGAGCGGCGGCTGTTCGAACTGGCCGAAACCGGCCGTTACGACGGCGGCTTCGAGAGCTTCACCGACGCGGTCAAGACCGCCGTCGACATGGCCAACGCCGCCTATATGCGCGACGGCCATTTGTCGGGCCTCGCCACCGGCATGCGCGATCTCGACCGCCGCATGGGTGGCCTGCAGGCGTCGGATCTGATCATCATTGCCGGCCGTCCGGGCATGGGCAAGACATCGCTAGCCACCAACATCGCCTTCAACATCGCCGAGATGTATGAGCCGGCGCAACAGGCCGACGGCTCGTTCAAGGCAGCCAATGGCGGCGTCGTCGGCTTCTTCTCACTGGAAATGTCGTCCGAGCAGCTCGCCACCCGCATCATTTCCGAACAGACGGAAATTTCGTCGTCAAAAATCCGCCGCGGCGAGATTTCAGAGATGGATTTCGAAAAGCTGGTCGCCTGCTCGCAGACCATGCAGAAGATCCCGCTGTTCATCGACCAGACCGGCGGTATCTCGATCGCGCAGCTGTCGGCGCGGGCGCGGCGGCTGAAGCGTCAGCGCGGCCTCGACCTCATCGTCATCGACTATATCCAGCTGATGCAGGGGTCGAGCGCGAAATCGTCGCAGAACCGGGTGCAGGAAATCACCGAGATCACCACCGGCCTCAAGGCGCTGGCCAAGGAACTCTCCGTTCCGATCATCGCGCTGTCGCAGCTGTCGCGTCAGGTCGAAAGCCGCGAAGACAAACGCCCGCAGCTGTCCGATCTTCGCGAATCCGGCTCGATCGAGCAGGACGCCGACGTGGTGATGTTCGTCTACCGCGAGGAATATTATCTGAAGAACCGCGAACCGAAGCCCGGCACCGACGAATACATCAAGTGGGAACACGAGATGAACGAGATGCGCGGCAAGGCCGAAGTCATCGTCGCCAAGCAGCGCCACGGCCCGACAGGTTCGGTGAGCCTCGCCTTCCATGGCGAGTTCACACGGTTTTCCGACCTCGCCGAAGAGCATCATATTGCGGAGAGGTTCGAGTAGCTTTTTGGCCTACCGCAGCGCTCCGTCACACCCCCCTCTGGCCTGCCGGCCATCTCCCCCGCAAGGGGGGAGATCAGCAGCTTTGCGAATGGCGCTCATCTTGCGACGTTGGGGATTGGCGAAAGCAGCGACGATAGCCAATCTCCCCCCTTGCGGGGGAGATGTCCGGCAGGACAGAGGGGGGTGTGCAGGATCACCCTCCTTCGGTCATTTGCAGGCAGCATCACTCCATGGCTAAATCGCGCGTCCAGTTCATCTGCCAGAATTGCGGCTCGGTGCATCAGCGCTGGGCCGGTAAATGCGATGCTTGCGGCGAGTGGAACACGCTGGTCGAGGAAGGCACCTCGGGCGGCATCGGCTCGGGACCGGCCAACACGCGCAATGCGCGCAAGGGCCGCGCCGTGGTGCTGACCAGCCTGTCCGGTGACATCGAGGATGCGCCGCGGATCATCTCCGGCATTAGCGAACTCGACCGCGCCACCGGCGGCGGTTTCGTGCGCGGCTCGGCGCTGCTGGTCGGCGGCGATCCCGGCATCGGCAAGTCGACGCTGCTTACCCAGGCCGCAGCAGCATTGGCGTCAAAAGGCCACCGCATCGTCTATGTCTCGGGCGAAGAGGCTGTCGCGCAGATCCGGCTGCGGGCGCAGCGGCTTGGCGTCGCCGACACGCCGGTCGAACTTGCCGCCGAGACCAATGTCGAGGATATCCTGGCAACAATAGCCGATGGCAGAAGGCCGGACCTCGTCATCCTCGATTCCATCCAGACGCTGTGGACCGACATGGCCGACTCGGCGCCCGGCACCGTCACCCAGGTGCGCGCCTCGGCGCAAGCGATGATCCGCTACGCCAAATCCACCGGTGCTGCCATCGTGCTGGTCGGCCATGTCACCAAGGAAGGCCAGATCGCCGGTCCGCGCGTCGTCGAGCACATGGTCGACGCCGTTCTCTATTTCGAAGGCGAAGGCGGCCATCACTACCGCATCCTGCGCACGGTGAAGAACCGTTTTGGGCCGACCGACGAGATCGGCGTCTTCGAGATGTCGGACAAGGGCTTGCGCGAGGTCGCCAATCCGTCGGAGCTGTTCCTCGGCGAACGCCACGCAAAATCGCCGGGTGCCGCGGTATTTGCCGGCATGGAAGGCACACGTCCGGTGCTGGTCGAGATCCAGGCGCTGGTGGCGCCGTCCACATTGGGCACGCCGCGCCGTGCCGTCGTCGGCTGGGACGGCGCACGGCTGTCGATGATCCTTGCCGTGCTCGAAGCCCATTGCGGCGTGCGGTTCGGCACCCACGATGTCTACCTCAACGTCGCCGGCGGCTACCGGATTTCCGAGCCGGCGGCCGATCTGGCGGTTGCCGCTGCACTGGTTTCGTCGCTCACCGGTCTTGCCCTTCCCGCCGATTGCGTCTATTTCGGCGAAATCAGCCTGTCGGGCGCAGTGAGGCCGGTTGCGCATGCGCAGCAGCGCCTTAAAGAGGCCGAAAAGCTGGGTTTTGGAAGTGCGGTTCTGCCCTTGGGCAGCGAGGAGGTTGTCGGGGGGATCGGGGCCGGCGCTTTCCAGCCGACCGAACTTGCCGATCTCGTCGCACGCATAGCCGGCTCACGGCGCAGCCGTGTCGACGTGGAAGATTGACGCGGCTCGCCCGAGCCGTGAAAAGACAATCTGAGTGGGGCGAAAGACATGCCGATTACGCTGCTGGACGGAATTCTCGTCGGCTTCACCCTGGTCTCGGCGATGCTCGCCATGGTTCGCGGCCTGTCACGCGAAATCCTGTCCGTCGTGTCCTGGGCGGCTGCCGCCGCGGCGGCATTCTTCTTCTACAAGCCGGTGCTGCCTTACGTTCAGCCCTATGTCGAAAGCGACAAGATCGCCATGGCGGCATCCGCCGGCATCGTCTTCCTCATCGCGCTGATCGTCGTTTCCGTCATCACCATGAAGCTTGCCGACTGGATCATCGATTCCAGGATCGGCGCGCTCGACCGTACGCTGGGCTTCCTCTATGGCGCCGCGCGCGGCGTCCTCGTAGTCGCCGTGGCGCTGCTGTTCTTCAACTGGCTGGCCGGCGCCAAGGCCCCTGCCTGGATCGCCAACGCCAAGTCGAAGCCGCTGCTCGAGACCATCGGCGCCAAGCTGGAAAGCCTGCTGCCCGAAGATCCGGAAAACGCCATCCTGAAGAAGCTCAATCCGAATCAGCCGGCAGCCGAGACGCCTCCGGCGGCCGATGCACCGGCGGCGGATGCTCCGGCAACCGGTGACGATACGCCGGCGCCCGACGACGAGACCGACGCTCCGGCCGATAACGCACCCGCGCCCGCTGCTCCGGCTCCGGCCGCGCCGGCAAACTGATTCGGACGGATGGTGCCGGACAGGCGCCATCCCGGCAGTTCCGGCCTGACTACGTTGCTTTCGCGGTGCTATCGCACTATATGGCCATTTTAGCGGAGCTTGAGCCCCATGGCAGTTTCGAAGGCAGACGCGGACGACGTGCTTTCCGCCGAAGCAGACGATCATTTCCACGACGAATGCGGGGTGTTCGGCATTTTCGGCCGGCAGGACGCTGCGGCCATCGTAACGCTAGGCCTGCATGCGCTGCAGCATCGCGGCCAGGAAGCGGCCGGCATCGTCTCCTATGACGGCACGCAGTTCCATGTCGAACGCCATGTCGGCCTGATCGGCGACACCTTCACCAAGCAGCACGTCATCGACAGCCTGCAAGGCAACCGTGCCATCGGCCACACGCGCTATGCCACGACGGGCGGCGCCGGCATGCGCAACATCCAGCCCTTCTTCGCCGAACTCGCCGATGGCGGCTTTGCCGTCGCCCATAACGGCAATCTCACCAACGCCATGACCGTGCAGCGCGCGCTGCAGAAACAGGGCGCGATCTTCTCGTCGACCTCCGACACCGAGACGCTGCTGCATCTCGTTGCCACCAGCAAGGAACGCGATTTGAATTCGCGCTTCATCGACGCCGTGCGTCAGGTTGAAGGCGCTTTCTCGCTGGTTGCGATGACCTCCAAGAAGATGATCGGCTGCCGCGATCCGCTCGGCATCCGCCCGCTGGTGCTCGGCGACCTCGACGGCGCCTGGATCCTGGCCTCCGAAACCTGCGCGCTCGACATTATCGGCGCCCGCTTCGTGCGCGACCTGAAGCCCGGCGAAATGGTCGTGGTGACCTCGAAGGGCATCGAGAGCCTGTTCCCCTTCGAGCCGCAGAAGACCCGCTTCTGCATCTTCGAATATGTCTATTTCGCCCGCCCGGACTCCTCGGTCGAAGGCCGCAATGTCTACGAAGTGCGCAAGCGTATCGGCGCCGAATTGGCGCAGGAAAGCCCGGTCGAGGCCGATATCGTCGTGCCGGTGCCGGATTCCGGCACGCCGGCGGCAATCGGCTTCTCCCAGGCGGCAGGCATCCCCTTCGAACTCGGTATCATCCGCAACCACTATGTCGGCCGAACCTTCATCCAGCCCGGCGATTCGATCCGCCATATGGGCGTCAAGCTCAAGCACAACGCCAACCGCCGGATGATCGAGGGCAAGCGCGTGGTGTTGGTCGACGATTCGATCGTGCGCGGCACCACCAGCCAGAAAATCGTGCAGATGGTGCGCGACGCCGGCGCCAAGGAAGTGCATATGCGCATCGCCTCGCCGCCGACCAGCGCGTCGTGCTTCTACGGCGTCGACACGCCGGAGAAGTCGAAGCTTTTGGCATCGCGCATGTCGATCGAGGAAATGGCCGAGTTCATCCGTGTCGATTCGCTCGGCTTCCTCACCATTGACGGGCTCTACCGCGCCGTCGGCGAAGCCAGCCGCGACAATGAGCAGCCGCAATTCTGCGACGCCTGTTTCACCGGCCAGTACCCGACCCGCCTGCTCGACTTCGAAGGCCACGACAATGTGCGCACGCTGTCGCTGCTGGCGAACAACGGGGCGTAAAGCCCAACTGCTATCCTTGAAAGCGCTCGCATGACCCTCGACCTCTCCGGCCGCGTCGCGGTCGTTACCGGCGCCTCGCGCGGCATCGGCTACTTCATCGCCAGGGAACTTGCCGCCGCCGGCGCGCATGTCATTGCGGTTGCCCGGACCGTCGGTGGGCTTGAAGAACTCGACGACCAGATCAAGGCCGAGCGCGCGAAAACCGGCAAGGGCGAAGCGACTTTGGTGCCTCTCGACCTCTCAGACATGGCCGGCATCGACCGGCTGGGCGGCGCCATTCACGAGCGCTGGGGCAAGCTCGACATTCTGGTGGCCAATGCCGGTGTGCTCGGCGTCATCTCGCCGATCGGCCATGTCGAGGCCAAAACCTTCGAGAAGGTTATGACCATCAATGTCACCTCGACCTGGCGGCTGATCCGCTCGGTCGACCCGCTGCTCAGGCTGTCCGACGCCGGCCGCGCCATTCTCATGTCGTCCGGGGCCGCGCATTCGGCGCGCGCCTTCTGGGCGCCCTATGCGGCGTCGAAGGCGGCTGTGGAAGCCATGACGCGTTCCTGGGCGCATGAGACGCAGAGCCTGGCGCTCCGCATCAATGCGGTCGACCCCGGCGCCACCCGCACCGCCATGCGTGCGCAGGCCGCGCCCGGCGAGGATCCGGAAACGCTGCCGCACCCGTCAGAGGTGGCAAAACGCATCGTGCCGCTGGCGAGCCCCGAGATGAAAGAGACGGGGCTGATCTTCCAGGTCAAGAACAACCGCTTCGTCGCCTACCGGCAGCCGGAATAAACCGGGTTGTAGCGGGATTAAACAGGCCTCCAGTTACGTTTCTTCGAATGTAGGACATTCGAAACCGGAGGACCGACATGCGTAGACTTCTTCTCGTTGCCGCCGCCGCGATTGCCGCCACAGCCGGCGTGGCGCTGGCGCAAGACGCCAAGATGAGTTTCTTCGTCACCAGCGTCGGTTCCGGCAAGGGCGCCGATCTCGGCGGTCTCAAGGGTGCCGACGCGCATTGCGCCTCGCTGGCGGAAGCGGCTGGGGTTACCGGCAAGGAATGGCACGCCTATCTCTCGAGCGCCAATGTCGATGCGCGCGACCGTATCGGCAAGGGTCCCTGGGTCAACGCCAAGGGGGAGAAGATTGCCGATGACGTCGCCTCGCTGCACAGCGACGCCAACGCCATCACCAAGCAGACGGCGCTCAACGAAAAGGGCGAGGTGGTCAACGGCCGCGGCGACAAGCCGAACCGGCACGACATATTGACCGGCTCGAAGCCTGACGGCACCAAGCTCGCCGACCAGACCTGCGGCGACTGGACCTTGAGCGGGGCGGAGGGCGCGGCGATGATGGGCCATCACGACCGCACCGGCCTTGATGAGTCGGCGGCGGCGAAATCCTGGAACTCCTCGCATGCCTCGCGCGGCGGCTGCAGCCAGGAGGCGCTGAAAGGCACCGGCGGCGACGGCCTGTTCTACTGCTTTGCCGCGAACTGAGAGACGTCTGGGAGCGGTTCGTTCACGGGTCTGTGATGGTCCGGCAGGTCCCTCCCCCATCGCCCTGCTTTCGCCATCAGCCGGGAGTTGCTAGGGTCGACCCGATTCCGACACCCAGCAAAGCGAGGAATTCCCATGGCTGCTCCCAGCGTAGCATTGGTCTGGTACCTGGTGATCGCCGGCCCGCAAGGCGGCATGGTGGTGCTGCCCAGCACCTTCGACACCCGCGAACAGTGCACAAACGCGATTACCGAATATCAGAAGCAGCCGACGCCGGCCGGCTGGGCGGTCAACTGCGTGCCGAGCGCCTCCCCGTTTACCGATGAGGGCGACGCGGAAGAGCCTGCGGCGCAGTAGCGCAGTCTCCCCCCTCGAGGGGGAGATGGCCGGCAGGCCAGAGGGGGTCGCCTCGCGTAGAGTGCCAACCTCCTTCCGCACAAAGGGCGTCGCGTCCAGTCGGCCCGACCCCCTCTGTCGCCTTCGGCGACATCTCCCCCTCAAGGGGGGAGATCAGGCGCGCGCCTTCACCGTCAGCTCCGGCTTGCTGTTGATGGTCTGGAAGACCACGCAATAGCGTTCCGTCAGCTTGATCAGCGCGTCGATGCGATCCTGCGGCTCATCCGTGTCGAGGTTGAAATTCAGCCGGATGGCGCGAAAGCCCACGGGGGCGTCCTTGGCCACGCCCAGCGTGCCGCGAAAGTCGAGATCGCCTTCGGCCTCGACGGTGGCTGCGCCAAGCCTGAATTCCAGCGCCGTCGCCACTGCCTTCAGCGTCACGCCGGCGCACGCCACCAGCGCCTCCAAAAGCATATCGCCCGAACACAATTCGAGCCCGGAACCGCCGGTCGCCGGATGCAGGCCGGCGACCGCCAGCGCCCTGCCCGTCTCGACCTTGCAGGCAATCGACTGGTCGTCGATGGAGCCTTTGGCGCGAAGCGTGATCAGCGCCTGCGTAGCATCGCCGCGATAGGCCTCCTTGAGCGGCGCCTGCATGGCTTTGAGTTCGGTGGCGTCCATGTTGCATTCCTTTTCGAGTCCGTCGCGCTTTGATAGCACTGATATGCCAGCGAGACAGCGCCCCCCTCTGGCCCGGCCACCTCCCCACAGGGGGGAGATCTGCAGCTTCGCCGATGGCGCTTTCTACGCCGGCGATTAGCGAAGGCGGTCGCGACATCCAATCTCCACCCCTGTGGGGGGAGATGTCCGGCAGGACAGAGGGGGCTGAAGGAATGCTACCTCACGAAGAGTTACTTTGACTTCGACCGCCCCGGCCATACCTAAGCAGAGTCATTCCCGCGGAGACATCATGCCGTTCAAGCTGAAACTGATCTCGCTTACCCTGTTGGTGCTTGCAGCCTTCGCGCAGCCAGTCCTCGCCGAAACGCCCGAGCGCCCCGCACCGGCAGGCGGCGTGCTGTCGCTGCTGCCGGCACCGCAGACGACCAGCCATTCAATCACCATTGCCGGGCGCAAGCTGGACTATCAGGCTAAGGCCGGCACGCTGTCACTGCTATCCGGCAAGGGCGAGGTCACCGCGGAAATCTTCTATGTCGCCTATACGCTGCCGCCACTGGCGGGCGCGGAGAAGGCTCGCCCCATCACCTTCGTCTTCAATGGCGGCCCGGGCGCGGCATCCGCCTATCTGCATCTCGGCGCACTCGGCCCGCGTGTCGTCGCGACAGGCCCCGATGGCCAATTCCTGCCGCCGTCGCAAAAGCTGATCGACAATCCCGACAGCTGGCTCGACATGACCGACCTCGTCTTCGTCGATCCGGTCGGCACCGGCTACAGCCACGAGGCCCCCGGCCAGGACACAAAAGATTTTTGGGGCGTCAGCCAGGACGCCAGTTCGATCGGCGCTTTCATCCGGCTCTATCTCGCCCAGAACGGCCGCACCGGATCGCCGCTCTTCCTTGCCGGCGAAAGCTATGGCGGGTTCCGCGCGGCACTTCTCGCCAGGACCCTGCAGGAAGATGTCGGCCTGAGCCCCAACGGCATCGTGCTGATCTCGCCTGCACTGGAGTTCACGCTGGTGCTGCCCGACGAATTCCAGCCGCTGCATTGGGCGCTGGAACTGCCCTCGATGGCGGCGGTGCGCCTGCGCAGCGAAGGCCTCAGCGGCGAAGCACTGCGCGAAAAGCTCGCCGAGGTCGAAAAGTATGCGCTGGGCGACTACCTCACGGCTCTGACCGGCGGGCTGGAACAGGGCGGGCGGCTGGCCAGCCAGCGCGTGGCCGAGATCACCGGCCTGCCGCTCGACCTCGTGCAGCGCAATTCCGCCCGCATCCCGACCGGCCTGTTCGCGCGCGAATTCCAGCGCGCCAGTGGCAAAGTGCTCAGCCCGTATGACGGCACCATCGCCACCAGCGACATCGCCCCGGAGAGCGCCCGCAGCGCCGGCCCGGATCCGGTGCTCGACCGCAGCGTGCCGGCGCTGACCTCGGCCTTTGTCGGTTATGCGCGCGACGAGCTGAATTTTCGCACCGATGTCAGCTACAGGTTGCTCAATGGCGATGTGACCCACGCCTGGGACTATGGCGGCTCGCGGCAAGGCTATGCCGGGGTGATGGACGATCTGCAGCGGGCGCGCTCGCTCAACCCGGGGCTCGGCGTGGTGATCGTCAACGGCGACACCGATCTGGTCACTCCCTATCTGGCCTCACGCTATCTGGTGAGCCAAATCCCGACGCTCGGCGGGGCAAAACCTATCCGTCTCGACGTCATCGAGGGCGGCCACATGATGTATCTCAGGCCGGGCGGCCGGCGCGCCCTGAAGGAGGCCGCTTCGGAGCTCTACCAGGCAACACAGTGAACGGCGTGCCCACGCTGTCGGCCAGGCTGCGCCAACGCAAGCTTGCCACTGGCGTAGCGCCCCGCAGGCTTTCGCCCGTATAGCCTGCAATGGGAGCCTGTTGGGGCAGGCTTCTTCTTCGTCCTCTTGACAGCGCCGGACACGCCGCATGGCCGATATTGCCATTCTGGAAACCCGCGAAAGGGTGCTTGCCGGCATCCTGTTCACCGGCTGCGCCTATTTCCTGTTTTCGACGCAGGACGCCGCGATCAAGCTTCTGGTCGTCGGCATCAGCGTCTGGCAGATCATGTTCTTCCGCTCGATCGCTGTGCTTATCGGCTGTGCTGCAATCGGCGGACCGCCCATCTTTGCCGACACAATGCGCTCGCCCATCGTGCGGCCGATGCTGGTGCGCAGCGCCTTCACGCTCGGCGCCTGGCTCTGCTACTACAACGCGGCCCGCTCCCTGCAGCTGGCCGAACTCACCACCATCTATTACGCCGCCCCGATCATCGTCACCGTGCTGTCGGTGGTGATGCTTGGCGAAAAGGTGCCGCTGTTGCGCTGGCTGGCGGTGTTCATCGGCTTCGTCGGCGTCTTCATCGCCTGTGATCCCACTCGTCTCGGCTTGTCCGTGCCGATGCTCTTGGTACTGGCTGCGGCAGTGCTGTGGGGCATTGCCGTGGTGCTGTTGCGCAAGACGGCGCTGGCCGAGCGCACGCTGATCCAGCTTGTGCTCAACAATTTCTACTTCCTGGTGTTTTCCGCGGTGCCGGCGCTGTTGGTCTGGCAGATGCCGGACTGGCGCCAGTTGCTGCTTTTGATCAGCGTCGGCGCGCTCGGCGGCGTGGCGCAATTTATGCTGTTCGAAGGCATGAAGCGGGCGCCGGTGTCGATCGTGGCGCCGTTCGAATACACCTCATTGGTCTGGGCCTTCGGGCTCGGCTTTGCGATCTGGGGCGACGTGCCGCGTCGCGAGGTGTTTCTGGGGGCGGCGTTGATCGTCGGCGCCGGCCTGCTGATCATCGGCAACGAGCATTTCCGCAAGCGGCTATGAGTACCCCCGTGCTGACAGCATGGTGGCAGGAGAAGACGGATAGGCTGCTGAGATGACGGAAGCGCTCGACGGCCCAGGCACCACAGATACCGCTGCCGAGCGTACGCTCGGCATCATGCTGGTGGCGGCTTCGGCGGCTTTCTTCGCCCTCACCGGCGTGCTGACCAAATCGATCCACGCCGACCCGCTGACCATCACTTGCTGGCGCGGCTTTGTCGGCGCGATCCTGATCACCTTCTATGTGCTGTGGCGCCGGCGCCGCTCCGGCGGGCGGGAAAGCTTGCGGCTTGGCTGGCGCGGCTGGCTGCTGGCCCTCGAGGGCGCCGCGGCCAGCATCGCCTTCATCTCGGCGTTCAAATTCACCTATGTCGCCAATGTCGCGGTCATCTACGCCACCGCGCCTTTCATCACCGCGCTGCTCGCCTTCGTGCTGGTGCGCGAGCCGTTCCGGGCGCAGACGCTTGCCGCCGCCGCCGTTTCGCTGTGCGGCGTAGTGATCATGGTCGGCTCCGGCTTCGGCAGCGGTCATCTGTTTGGCGATGGGCTCGCGCTGCTGATGACCGCCGGCAGTGCGCTCTACATGATCATGGTGCGCGCCTTCCGCGACACGCCGGTGGTGTGGGCGGGCGCAGTCTCGGCGCTTCTGCTGTTCGTGCTCGGCTGGTTCGTCACCGACCCCCTGGCGATTTCTGCTCGCGACACCGTGCTGCTCGTCGCCTTCGGAGGATCGTTCGCAGCGGCGTCGATCCTGTGGACAGAAGGCTCGCGGCTGATCCCGGCGCCTGAGTCCGGCCTTCTCGGTGCCGCCGAAGTGCCGTTTGCGATCCTGTTCGCCTTCCTGTTCCTCGGCGAGATCGCGCCGGCCGCCAGCCTGATCGGCGGCGCCATAGTACTCTGCGCGGTTTTCGCCCATGCGGGGCGCGACTGGCTGGCTGCGAGAAAAAGTGCGGCAACCCAATAATTATTTTCCAAGTCATGGAACCATCATGCGGATCAGGCAGTTTTATGTGCGACGGGTCACCCCCCAAGTCCCCCCAAACCCCTCGACCCGTCCTCCTCAAAGCCGACCGTAAAGGTCGGCTTTTTCTTTGGACATCAGCCGGCAAAGCCGGGCAAGGCGAGGTTGTCGCTGAGCAGGATGGCAAGATCGCGCGCCGGCCGCTCAGCGCCCTGGCCGAGTTTTATCGCGAATTGCGCTGTCGGCACCGGCGGCAGGGCGAATTCGCGCGGTGCTTCGGCAATGCCTGAATGGGCAAAGCGGGCGGTGCGCAAGGTCAGCGCGATGCCGGCATTGACCGCCGTACGCAAGCCGGCAAGGCTGGCGCTGCCGGCGGCGATGCGGTAGCGGCGGCCGGCAGCATCGAGGGCCGCGAGTGCTGCTTCGCGAAAGCCGCAATAGGGGTCGAGCAGCGCCAGCGGCAATTCCTCTTCCCGCACGGCAAGCCCTTTTTGCGAGCACAGCCACAGCATCGGCTCACTGAACAGCCCGACTTCGTCATTGGCCGGCGTCTTGCGCATGACAACGGCCAGATCGAGCTGCCCGGCCTGCAGCGCCTCGCCAAGCTCGGCCGAACGGCCAACGCGGAGTTCGACCCTGACGCGCGGATGGCTGGTCGCGAAGGCGCGCAGCAGCTCCGGCAGGCCGCTATCGGCGAAATCCTGTGTCGTGCCGATGGCGACGCGACCAGCGGCACGCGCGCCCTTGAGCGCCAGCCAGGCCTCGCTGTGCACGGCAAGAATGCGGCGGGCATGACCGACAAGATCCTCGCCGGCCGGCGTCAGCCCGCGCCCGCGCCCCTGCGCCACCAGCAGCGGTTCGCCGACGATCTCCTCCAGACGCTGCATCTGCGCGGTCACCGCCGAGGGCGAGCGGCCGACAGCAGACGCAGCCTGAGCCAGCGAGCCGCCATCGACAAAGGCAAGGAAGGTTTTGAGCAGATCGGGATCGAGAGCTTGCATGCTTCGATAATACAGAACCTTTTGTTCGAAACAATTCGATTTTTTTGATTCAAAGATGATGGCATTGTCTCTCCAACGGCAAACAGACGCCGCTCAAACGAAGGAGAGAAAAATGCCCATCATCAACATCAGCGTCACCGGCAAGCCCGACGCCAAGCTGTCCGCCACAATCGCCAAGGAAATCACCGAGCTGACGGCAACCCATCTGCGCAAGGACCCGACGATTACCGCCGTCGCCGTCACCTATGTCGACCCGCAGCATTGGTTCGCCGGCGGCAAATCGCTGGCGGAGCATGGCGCCAACACCTTCTGGCTCGACATCAAGGTGGTCGACGGCACCAACACCAAGCTGGAACTGGAGGCTTATCTGAAGGCGATCTTTGAGGCCTTTGGTAAGTTGCTGGGTGGTGTGCACGAGGAAAGCTATGCCTTCGTGCATGAAGTCCCGGCCGCTGCTTACGGTTATGGCGGCAAGTCGCAGGAGTTCCGGTTCATCAGTGGGCGGCTGAAGGCCACGGCCTGATTGCTACCCAGCGGGAGGATGAAGCCTTGTATCAAGCACGAAATCCTCCCGGAGATGCAAGCTATAAAGGCCTGCCGCCCGGTTGGGATCGAACACCAGGTTCCAGCTGTGCTGGGATACCGCGCTGGGGATCAGAAAGAACGGATGCTTTGCCAGCAGACCATCGCCGAACTGCTGCTGTCCCGCGCCCGGGATGCCGGGACGCAGCCAGTTCGCGTTCGGAATATCGTCGGTTTGGACCACATAAATCTCTGATGGATCGACGATGTCGAATGCCGTCAGCACGTGAGGGACAGTATCCAGCGTGCGAAACCCCTTGTGGACCGCCACCTCCAAGATGGCGGTCGATGGGTCGATGGACGCATATACGGCTCTGATCCCTTTGCTGTTCCACCTTCCCCCAAGCTTGAAGGCTCCTTCGCCACTGTCCCAGCTCGCCTTGAAGCGTCTGTGATCAAGCCTCCAGCCCAACAACTGCCCTGTTCCGAGGGAGCCCGGCAAAGGCGTCACGCGTAGACACCATAGTCGAGCCGCTCAAGAAACTCCTGCACAAGCGCAGTGCCCGCCGCCGTGGCCAGCAGATCAATCGGCCGGCGATTGTCCAAACCCATGGCAGACTCGATCATCCATTTTTCCGCGTCTTCCTGAGTCCCGAGCACGGACGTGGCCTTTGTCAGGAGCTTGGCGAAGTTCCAGGTTCTGGAACCTTGCTCCCGACTGAGGGTCTTGGAGTGATCCGATTTGTGCCGCTGAAATGTCCGCTCGCTCATGCCGAATGCGGTCTCAAACGCATCGGCGGGATCAATGACCATCAGATGCCTGACGAGGCTTTCGAGCGCCTGGCCCGGAATTCCATGCAGGATCATTTCATGTGCCTCAAGAGGACTGGCTACCGAGAATCCAAGAACCTTCCGTCCACCAAACAGGTCGACCATTCGTTCGAACTCCGGCTCCATATGTGGTGCCTCGGCAAAACCCAGCGGGGAACTGGCCATATTACCTCTCCGTCACGTGTCGCTTTTATTTACGACACGTGTCGCAACATTTCAAGGCCTGCGTTTGGGTCATTGCCTGGTGAGGTCAGGTGGAACACCGCTCCCTCGCACCCGCGCATTGACCTTGCTCCCCATTGCGCTACCCTCTGCTCTCGAAGCGGACGAAGAGCCGCATACCGGACCGTTGGGAGAGACGCGGCATGATCCTGACACTGGCGCTGCTTGCAGGCCTCGTGCTGGCCTGGCTGCTGATTGGCGCTATCGAGACGTTTCGTCTCGACCTGCGCTTTACCCAGGCGCTACTCTATGTGCCGTTCAAGCTCGCCTACCGGATCGATGACCGGCGCATCCGCATTGCCCGCAACGCGCCGACGCCGGTGATCTATGTGGTCTCGCACCAGTCACGCTTCGAGCCGGCGCTGATGCTGTCGCTGCTGCCCGACGACACGCTGCACATTCTCGACGAGGCCTCGGCGCGCTCGCCCTGGATGGAGCCTTGGCGCGAGCTTGGCCGCACCATCGCCTTCAACGCCGAGCATCTCTTCGTCAGCCGGCGGCTGGTCAGGGTGCTGAAGGGTAAAGGCCGGCTTGCCGTCTACCTGCCCGATGACGTCGAGCCCGATGTGAAGACGTTTCGCCTGTTCCGCGCCGTCACCCGCATCGCCATGCAGGCCGACGCCCGCATCGTGCCGATCTTCGTCACCGGCTCGCGCGACCTGCCGGTTTCCTTGACGCCAAAGAACCGGGCGCCGCGCCACTGGTTCCCAAAACTCTCGATCAGCGTGCTGGAGCCAATGACGATTGCCGAACTGGTGGCGCGCAACCCCGACCAGGCTTCCAACACCAATGCGTTGTTCGACCGCATCGCCGAGGCGCGGCTTTATGGCAGCAACCTCGATCGCGGCCTGTTCCTGGCCATGCGCGATGCCGCGGATCGCACCGGCGCCTCGCATCCGATCATCGAGGATGTGATCAGCGGCTCGCTCAGCTATCGAAAAATGTTCATCGGCGCACGCGTGCTCGGCCGCCGTTTCGAGGCGGTGGCGGCGCCCGGCGAAGCGGTCGGGGTTTTGCTGCCCAACGCCAATGGCGTGGTGCTGTCCTTCGTCGGCCTGCTCTCGGCCGGCCGGGTAGCGGCGATGATCAACTACACGGCAGGGCCGGCCAGCGTAACCGCCGCGGTGCGCGCGGCAGTCATCCGAACGGTGGTTTCCTCGCGCGCGTTCGTCGAGAAGGCGGCGCTTGCCGACATCATCGCCGCCATCGAGGCCGGCGGCGCCAAAATGCTGTGGCTGGAGGATGTGCGCGCAAGCGTCACGACGCTGGAAAAGCTCGCAGCAGCGGTGCTGTGGCGGTTCCCGCTGCAGCGGCAGGATGCGGCCAAGCCCGCCGCAATCCTGTTCACCTCAGGCTCGGAAGGCACGCCCAAGGCCGTGGTGCTGTCGCACCGCAATCTCCACGCCAACGCCATGCAGGCCGAGGCGCGCATTACCATTTCGCCGTCCGACATCCTGCTCAACGTGCTGCCGGTTTTTCACTCTTTCGGCCTGACCGGCGGTACCATCCTGCCGCTGGTGACCGGGGTGAAACTGTTCCTCTACCCGTCACCGCTGCACTACAAGATCATCCCGGAGATCGCCCGCAAGGTGAAGCCGACCATCATGTTCGGCACCGACACTTTCCTTGCCAACTATGCCCGCACCGCCAAGGATGGCGATTTCTCCAGCCTGCGCTTCGTCGTCGCCGGCGCGGAAGCGGTGAAGCCGGAGACGCGGCGCGTTTATCGCGAGCGCTTCGATGCCTCGATCATCGAGGGGTTCGGGCTGACGGAGGCCGCTCCCGTCGTCGCCGTCAACACCGCCATCCATGGTCGCGACGGCACGGTCGGACGGCTGTTGCCGGCGATGCGCATGAAGCTCGAACCGGTCGAGGGTATCGAGGGTGCCGGCCGCCTGTGGCTCGACGGGCCGAATTTGATGATGGGCTACATGACCGCTGACCGGCCCGGCGAATTGCAGCCGCTGGACGGCTGGCACGACACCGGCGACATCGTCTCGGTCGACCGCGAAGGCTTCATCACCATTCGCGGCCGGGCAAAACGCTTCGCCAAGATCGCTGGCGAGATGGTGTCGTTGGGCGCCGTCGAGATGCTGGTGCAGTCGCTGTGGCCGGAAGAGCGCCACGCCGCGGTGGCGGTGCCGGACAAGAGGCGCGGCGAGCGCATCGTGCTGGTCACCACCGCCGACGACGCCGATCCGGAAGAACTGCGCGCCTTCGGCAAGAAGGCAGGTGCGGCCGAACTGATGGTGCCCAACGACATCGTCAAGGTCGAGGAGATCCCGGTGCTGGGTTCCGGTAAGACGGATTATGTCTCGACGCGGAACCTGGCGATCGAGAAGCTGGGGCTGGGCCTGGCGGCTTAGCGTATCTCCCTCCTTGAGGGGGAGATGGCCGGCAGGCCAGAGGGGGTCGCCTCGCGTGAAGCGCCGACGTCCTCTTCGCTCAAACGAGGTCGCGTCCAGGGCGTACCGCCCCCCTCTGTCGCCTTCGGCGACATCTCCCCCTCAAGGGGGGAGATAACAACTACCCAATATCCGACGGCGGCACTTTTTCGCCCTCGCGCTTGGCGCGCTTCGAATACGCCCGCACGCTGAAAGGCAGGAAGATGAGATAGCCTGCGACAGAGGCGGTCAGCGTGTACCAGGAATAGGTCATCAACAGCAGGACGTAGAGAACGACCGCCAGGATGATCGGCAGCACCTTGTCGCCCGGCACTTTCAGGCTTTTGCCGGAATAGACCGGCAGCCGGCTGACCAGCAGGAAAGCGACCAGCACAGTGAAGCCGGTGGCGACGAATGCCGTCAGGCGGTCCGGCTCGAGACCGAGCCGCAGGAAGGACAGATAGAGCGGCAGCATAACCAGCACGGCGCCGGCCGGCGCCGGCACGCCGACGAAGTATTCGCCCTGCCAGATCGGCCGGTCATGGTCTTCGTCGAGCACGTTGAAGCGCGCCAGCCGCAGGCCACAGGCGATGGTGAACAGAAGAGCTGCGATCCAGCCGAAGGAGCCGGCGCGGTCGAGCAGGAAGGCGTAGAGCACCAGTGCCGGCGCGACGCCGAAATTGACGATGTCGGCCAGCGAATCCATCTGCGCGCCGAATTTGGATGTCGCCTTCAACATGCGCGCCAGGCGCCCGTCTATGCCGTCCAGGAAGGCGGCGAGCAGCACCATCACCACGGCCGGCTCGAAACGGCCCTCGAAGCCGAAGCGGATGCCGGACAGGCCGGCGCAGATGGCAAGCACGGTGACCAGATTAGGCAGCACCATGCGCATCGGAATTTCGCGGATGCGCGGGCCGCCGCTGCCATGGGCCTCGAACTTTTTGAACGGCGCGCCCACCGCTTACGAAATCCTGACGAGCGGGGTTGCGGCGACGCCGCCGAATTCGGCGAGCACGGTTTCGCCGCCGACCGCCGTCTGGCCGACGGCGACGCGCGGCACCGCGGTCGACGGCAGGAAGACATCGACGCGCGAGCCGAAGCGGATCAGGCCAAAGCGTTCGCCGACGGCAATGGAGCCGCCGGTCTCGGCCCAGCAGACGATGCGGCGCGCCACCAGGCCGGCGATCTGCACGGCGACAACGATGCCGTTGGGACTGTCTATGACCAGCCCGTTGCGCTCGTTCTCCGAGCTTGCCTTGTCGAGTTCGGCATTGAGGAACTTGCCCGGCCGGTGCTCGATTTTGGTGATGCGGCCGCGCACCGGAGCGCGGTTCACATGGCAGGAAAAGACGTTCATGAACACCGAGATGCGGGTCATCTCGGTGTTGCCGAGGCCAAGCTCGCGCGGCGGCACGGCCGGGCCGACCGCCGAGATGACGCCGTCGGCGGGACTGACCACCAGCCTGTCATCGACCGGGGTGACACGCTCGGGGTCACGGAAGAAATAGACGCACCAGGCGGTCAGGATCAGGCCGATCCAGAACAGCACCGAGGAGAAATAGCCGAGGAACAGCGTGCCCGCACCAAAGGCGGCAATGAACGGATAGCCCTCGCGATGGATCGGAACGAAGGCATTCTTGATCGAATCGACAAGGCTCATCGGATGGGGCTCATGGGATGGGGGCGGTCCCTGTTTCAGGTCCGGCCTCAATACCGGAAAGGCTCCGCTGCCGCAACGCAACATTGGGCAAGGCCGCATCGTCCGCAGCCGGCAGGAACGTGACGTGCTTGCCTGTCGGCTGCTTTGCCGCCAGAATTCGGGCCAACGCCGGCTGAACGCGCGGCGAAAAGGCCGACTGCCATGGCGCCAAATTCAGGCAAAACGTATCTTGTTGCCATACGATCGTCAGCCGTGGGTGCCGTTTTGACCGTACTTGTGGCAGCGAGCGACCACGCAGTTGCGCAAGGCAAGCCATCCTTCGACTGCGCCAAGGCCGCCAGCTTGGCGGAAAAGGCCATTTGCGCCGATCCGGTCCTGGCGCAAGCCGATGCCGACGTCGCGAAGAATTATACCGCGCTGCTAAAGAGGCTCGATGCTCATGCCGGGAAGGCGCTGCGGGACGACCAAAGCGATTTCATCGCCTATCGCGATCAGATCGCCGGTTTCAACGAGAACACGCCCAAGGACCAGCAGACATTCGATCTCGGCGAATTCCTGCATGACCGCGCGACCTTCCTGGGCGGCATCCGTAAGCCGGCCGATGGCGGCTTCATCGGCACATGGAGCAGCGTGCGCGGTAGCGTCGACATCAAGGCTGTTGGCGGAGGCAAGGTCGAGATCTCGGAAGATGTCGTTTCCAATCCAGTCTCGGGAAGTGGGTCATGCGAGATCGACGGCACGGTCGAGAAGCGCAACACTCTGCGACTGGTCGACACCGACGACAACGACAACCCAACCGGTTTTGTCTTCACCTTTCGCCGCGACGGCGATGCGCTTGTCGTCGAGCAGAGCGGCGCCGGCAAGGATGGCAGATCGGAGCCCCTGTCATGCGGTGCCAACGGCCATGCCGATGGCATGTTCTTCCTGACGGAGAAAAAGTAGGCTTGCTGTCGCTAACCCGCCGCAGCGGAGCGATCAAAGTGGGCATTGAGCTCGGCCATAGCGGCCTCAGCGAGGCTTTCATCATCCTTGCCGCGCAAGAGCACACCGCCGTTCCGCAACGATTGGAAAAGGAAGACTTGGCCTGATGCCAGCACCACCCAATTCACGATTGCTCCTTCCTCCTTCTGCACCACCGAATTCGCAGAAACGATGGCATCCGTCGGGTCGAAGCCTGCCTTGCGGAGCAGGAGGTCGACGGCGGCGGGAGCATGGTATTGTTCCGCCAGCTCAATGACCGCTGTGATCTCGGGCTCTTCAGCAATGCCAAGCTTGGCGCCAACTTTCGGGGCGTTAGCCGCTAGCGGGCTCTCGCCTGGCGGTATGACAAGCAAGTCTTCTGGAGCGATGTACTCGTAGACCGTGACGTGTGTCTCCGTCGCACTGCATAGTCGGGTCTTCTTCGCGCTGGTCTGAAGCTGTTTCTCTCCTTCTATGTTCAGCATCCTTGCCATGCCGAACGCAATTTTGATCTCGGGCGGCGCGATCTTGGCGCAGGCAAGGCCGGCCCCGACATCGCGCCAGCTCAAGATCATCTGGCCTGCCAAGTTGCCAACGGACTTATGAAGAAGCCTGCCTTCGCGCTTCGGATTGGCCATCACCAGCCGGTGTATGACGTCGTCGTAATCGTCACTATCGACAACTTGCAGATCAGGCCATGACGCGATCCAGCGCGCCAAAAGGTTTTCCATGGGCGCGGCCTCATCCGCAACGTAGAACGCATGATCAAGTGTATCGAGAAAATCATCCCGCCCGCCCTCGAAGCCCGTCTGCTGGGCGGCTTCGTTGGGATGGTCTGCAATCCAGCTGGACATCTTTTCCAAAGTCGCAAGCTGGCCCTTTGCGCCACAAGCAGTGAGTCCAGCTCGTGCGTTGGCAATCATGGCGCCGATTTCCTGCCCGGCATTGTGGATGAATTGACTATGGCCGCCGTTCTTTACCTCCGAAGAGTACGAGTCGGCATGAAGGACCTGCATCGCCTTGGTGTCGATTTCGGGATAACGATAGAGTCCTTTGGAAACCATCGCTGTGACGAATTGCATGACAGCGAAGACGAGAAAAAACGGCTCTTCATCAGGATCCTCGACGTTCGAACGCAGTACGACGACCGGCAACGGCAGGCCGAATTCCAACTGCTTTCCAGAATCTGATGCCGACTTCTCGGGCGTTTTCTTGGATTTGCGGGAAAAGAAACCGAACATCGAAAATACTCTCTTGGTCGCAAAACTTGCGCGAACGGGTTATTTCCGACGCGACAATATCAGCTGCCCTCAAGGATTAAAGGCACTCTGATCCAGAGGCATCCGCACGATGGTTTGCCGAAATAGTCGACGGTCATGTCGGGGCGCCATAGATTCACACGTCCTTGGCAGGAAAGCGCTTCGCGACAAAGCCGAATTGCGGCGAGTCGACAAACCAAGGGTCAGAGATGCCATCCTCGAAATCAGTCGCCCTGAACGCCAAGGTCATTACAGAAGGCCTCGCTTTCGGAGAGTCTCCCCGCTGGCACGACGGACGCCTGTGGCTCTGCAACTGGGGAACCGGAGAGATCGTCGCGGTGGATGAGGACGGCGGGAACCAGGTGATGCTCACCGTGCCGGCCATCCTGCCCTATTCGATCGACTGGTTGCCGGATGGCCGATTGCTGATCGTCTCGGGTCGGGATGGCTTGTTGCTGCGACAGGAGGCGGATGGCACGCTCGCCACCCATGCCGATTTGAGAGAACTGTCAAACAGCCCGTGGAACGAGATCGTCGTCGACGGGCGCGGCAACATCTATGTCAATGGCGGCGGGTCGGCGCCTGCACCGGGCGAGCATTTCGGGCCCGGCACCATCGTGCTGATCACGCCGGACGGCTCGGTTCGACAAGTGGCCGAGAACATCGCTTTCGCCAACGGCATGGCGGTGACGCCGGACAACAGGACACTGATCGTGGCGGAGTCGCATGCCAACCGGCTGACCGCCTTCGATATCGCGGAGGATGGCGGGCTTTCCAACCGCCGGGTCTGGGCCGATCTCGATGGCTTTCCCGACGGCATCTGCCTCGATGCCGAAGGGGCTGCCTGGTACGCGGATGTTCCCAACAAGCGCTGCGTGCGGGTGCGCGAAGGTGGCGAGGTGTTGCAGACAGTCGATGCCGATCGCGGCTGCTTTGCCTGCATGCTGGGCGGGCCGGATGGCACGACACTGTTCATCGTCGCCGCCGAATGGCGTGGTTTCGAGAACATGATCAGCGATGCCCGCACCGGCCAGGTGCTGAGCGTCGAAGCGCCAGCACCTGGCACGGGCTGGCCCTCCTACATCTCAGGCAGACGCTGATAGTTGGCGATATCGGCCTTCACACCCAGCCGGGCAATGGTCTCCTGCGGGTTGAAGCCCGCCCGCTCGTGGGCCGCCTTGACGATCGGCACGACATTGTCGACGGCCGCCTGGTTTTCCCATTCGACAATGGTGACCAGGTTGAACTCACCCGGACCCGAAAATTGCTCGAGCACGAAATCCTGGACGAAGCCTTGCTGCAGGCGCAGCAGTTCATGCGTTGCCCTGACCTTGCGAAGGATTTCTTCACGGGCCTCGGCAGGAACGACGAATTTGTCGACCCTGAACACGGCTGCCTCGGCAAGTTTATCCATTTGAATCTGTCTCCGTTCTTGAACGACTTGGGTTCGGTGGCTCAGGAACGGGTTTGCGATCTCAACTTAGGTTGAGGTCAAGGGGAAAATTTCGGTGGTGATGATGGCGACGACGCTGCATATCTCCCCCCTTGAGGGGGAGATGGCCGGCAGGCCAGAGGGGGTCGGTTCGACTGGATGCGCCCCCCTTGCGACCGATGAAGGTTAGCGCTCCACGCGCGGCGACCCCCTCTGTCGCCTTCGGCGACATCTCCCCCTCAAGGGGGGAGATCGGCGCTCCGCCGCCTAGCTCACCTCCGAAGTCCTTCTGCGCACAACCACACCCAGCTCATCGCTCTCCCTAGCAATGCGCAGCCTCTCCTCGGCTTCCGTCGCTTCGCGCTGGCGGTCCCACATCGAGGCGTAGAGGCCGTGTTGGCGCATCAGCTCGGCATGGGTGCCGCGTTCGGCGATCTCGCCGTCCTTGAGTACGATGATCTCGTCGGCCGTGATCACCGTCGATAGGCGATGGGCAATGACGATGGTGGTGCGGCCCTTGCTGACCAGGTCGAGGGCGGCCTGGATCTCCTGTTCGGTGTGGCTGTCCAGCGCCGAGGTCGCCTCGTCGAGCATCAGGATCGGCGGCGCCTTCAAAATCGTGCGGGCAATCGCCACGCGCTGCTTTTCGCCGCCCGACAGTTTTAGCCCGCGCTCGCCGACCATCGAGCGGTAGCCTTCGGGCAGTCGTTCGATGAACGGGCCGATCTGGGCAAGCTCGGCGGCTTTCTGCATGTCTTCCTCGCTGGCGCCGATGCGGCCGTAACGGATGTTGTAGGCGATGGTGTCGTTGAACAGCACGGTGTCCTGCGGCACCATGCCGATGGCGCCGCGCAGGCTCGCCTGCGTCACATCACGGACATCCTGGCCGTCGATCAGCACCTGACCGCCCTGGACGTCGTAGAAGCGGAACAAGAGCCGCGAAATCGTCGACTTGCCGGCGCCGGACGGGCCCACGATGGCCACCGTCTTGCCGGCCGGAACTTCGAAGGAGACGCCCTTCAGAATCTTGCGGCTGGGGTCGTAGGCGAAGTGCACGTCGCGGAACTCGACCTTGCCGGCTGTAACAGTGAGCGGCTTGGCATCCGGCTTGTCGGTGATTTCCTGCGGCACATCGAGCAGGTCGAACATCTGCTCGATGTCGGTCAGCCCCTGGCGGATTTCGCGGTAGATGAAGCCGATGAAATTGAGCGGCACCGAAAGCTGCATCAGCATGGCGTTGATGAAGACGAAATCGCCGACCGTCTGCGTGCCGGCCTGCACCTCCAGCGCCGACATGCACATGACGATGACGGTGCCGAGACCGAAGATGATGCCCTGGCCGAAATTCAGCCAGCCGAGCGAGGTCCATATCCTGGTCGCCGCCATTTCATAGCGCGCCATCGAACGGTCGAAGCGCTCAGCCTCCATACCCTCGTTGTTGAAGTATTTGACGGTCTCGTAGTTGAGCAGCGAGTCGATCGCCTTGGTGTTGGCGTCGGTGTCGCTGTCGTTCATGTCGCGGCGGATCGAGATGCGCCAGTCGCTGGCGCGCACCGTGAACCAGACGTAGAGCCACACCGTGGCCGCCACCACGACCACATATTTCCAGCCATAAGTGTAGGCGAAGATGCCGGTGGTCAGCGCGAATTCGAGGATGGTCGGCGCCGTGTTCAGCATGATGAAGCGCACGATCGTCTCGATGCCCTTGGTGCCGCGCTCGATGATGCGCGACAGGCCGCCGGTGCGGCGCTCGAGGTGAAAGCGCAGCGACAACTGGTGCATGTGAACAAAGGTGCGGAACGCAAGCTGGCGCACCGCATACTGGCCAACACGGGCAAACAGCGCATCGCGCAGCTGGTTGAAGCCGAGTTGCACCAGCCGCACGACATTGTAGGCGACGACCAGCATCACCGGCGCCAGCAGGAAGGACGGCAGCGGCGGCGGCGATTTGGCGTCACCGGCCAGAGAATCGGTCGCCCATTTGAAGAAGTACGGCCCGGCAACCAGTGTCAGCTTGGCAACGACCAGAAGCAGCGTTGCCCAGGTGACGCGTGCCCTGAGATCGGCGCGGTCGGCCGGCCACATATAGGGCCACAGATTGCGCAAGGTGCTGAAGGTCGAGCTATCGGAAACGGTTTTTTCTGCCACTTGTCTTGCCTTTTGGGTGAGAAATCAGCGGCCGGAGCAGCAGGAATTGACGAGTGCGGTCAGCGATGCGGAAACGTCGGCGAGCGCGGCGCGGTCGAGTTGATAGCGCGAGCGCTGGCGGTCGGGCTCGAAGCGGACCAGCCCGGCTTCGACCAGGATCTTCAGATGCTGGGACACGGTGGACTGCGCCAGATCGAGATGATCGACCACCTCGCGGCAGCAGCAGGAATTGCTGGCCGAGAGATGTCTAAGGATCTCGATGCGCGCCGGGTGCGAGAGTGCGGCGAAGCTCGCGGCAACGGCGCGGCTTTGGGGCGGTGCGCAGTTTGCGTGGTCTGGTTCAGTGAGCGAGTCTGCCATCGTTCATCGGCGATAGACGATGAACGGGTGCGTGGCAAGCTAACCCGATGGGTAGAGCGACCTAATCTCCCCCCTCGAGGGGGAGATGTCGCCGAAGGCGACAGAGGGGGTCGGTACGTCCTGATGCAACGTCGTTTGCAGCAAAGAGAAGGTCGGCGTTCTATGCGCGGCGACCCCCTCTGGCCTGCCGGCCATCTCCCCCTCAAGGGAGGAGATCAAGCGCTCGGCCGCTACTGCGTCTTCGCCGGCGCCGTTGTCACCTGCTCGCCCATCGCCTTGAGGTCGGCGGCTTCGCCTTCCTTGGACTTTTCCGGAACCTTGAACACCTGCCCCGGCCAGATGCGGTCGGGATCGCTGATCTGGTCCTGGTTGGCGAGATAAATGGTCGAGAAGCGCACACCGTGACCGTAGACGCGCCGTGAGATCCGCCACAGCGTGTCGTGCCTGCGGATGATGACCGCGCCGTCTGCATGTTCGAGCTTTGGCGCCACCGTCTCGGGCAGGTCGGGCGTTGCCGCCGCGACGACGGCTGGAGCCTCAGCGGCGGGCGCTGCCGGTGCGGCTGGTGCGGACGCGGCAGCAGCCGGTGCGGGCTTCGCAGGGGCAGCCGCGATAGTGGCTGGCGCCGCAGGCTTCGGAGCGGCCGGTGCTTCGGCAGCAGCCGGTGCGGCCGGCTCAGCAGGGTTTGCTTCGGCGGGCTTGGTCTCGGTGGGCTTGGCCTCCGCGGGCGCCACGGCGGCGATCGCTTCGCCGGGTTCGCGCTCGAACGGCACGGCGGCGCGGGCCACGACCTTCACGCCGTCGGCGTCGAGACCGTCGACATGGATGGTGTAGCTGCCGACCGGGATGTCGCGCGTCGCCTCGACCAGGAAATGACCGTCGGGCGAGGTCACCGCATCGCCAAGCAGGATATCATTGGCATAGGCGCGCACCTTGCGGCCGGCGTCAGCCAGACCGGCGACGAAGATCTTGTTGCCGTCGATCTCGACCGCCTCGACGACGATCTTGGGTGCAGCCACGCCTGCCGCCGGCGGCGCTGCAGGTACTGCTGGCGCTGCAGGGGCAGTTGCGGCTTCCACAGCCGGAGCAGCAGGTGCTGTTTCAGCGGCCACGGCAGGCGCAGCCGTAGCAGGCGCCTCAGCGGCTGGGGCAGCGGCCTGATCGCCGGCGGCCGGTGCCGCGGGCTTGGTCTCAGGCGCCGGGACGCTAAGCAGCTCGGCCGGCTTGCCGGGTTCCTCGACCATCGCCAGCACCTGGCCGGCGGCGTCCTTGGGAACCGAAACGACGGCGGTCTGCACGGAAGGGGTAACCACATCGCCGGCCGTCGCGCGCAACCCAATCGTATAGTCGCCGGGCTTCAGCGGATCGTCGAGAACGATGACGAAGGCGCCGTCCGGACCGGCGACAGTCGAGCCAAGCACCGAGGAGCCGTTGAGGATCTCGACCTTCGAATTGGGCGCAGCATTGCCGGCAACGACGATCGAGCCGTTGCTTTCGACGCGCACGACGTCGAAGCTCGGCGCAACCGGGCCGGCCGCGGCCGGCGCTGGGGTTGTTGGGGCAGCAGCGGGCGCGGCAGGTGCCGCCGGAGCCGCAGCTTCGGTCGCGGGAGCCGTTGCGTCGGCAGGCGCGGGTGCTGCGGGAGCCTTGGCATCGGTGGGCGCGGCGGGCGCCGGCGGCAGCCTTCCCTCGGTCCCCGGATCGGCCGGCTTTTCAGCCGGCGGCGTCAGCGATGCAATCGCCGCAGGCGGCGTGGGATTCAGATACGGGTCGAGTGCGCCCGATACATAGGCGGTTCCGACGACCGCGACGGTCCCACCGGCCGCGAACAGAAACGCCTTCAATGGATTAACAGCCATATTTCCCCTACCCCTTAGCCACCTGAAGCCGGTCTAGCGTGTTTTGCCGGCACCGACAAGAAAAAGCCCGGGCTTGTCAGCCCTTGGGGCTTGACCCCGCATTCAGACCCAATCACCAATCACGAATGAACACGATTCGATCCGTCTGCGTCTATTGCGGCTCGTCTCCGGGCCGCGATGAAATCTATGCCAAGGCCGGGCACCTGCTTGGCCGCTCGCTCGCCAAAGCCGGCCTGCGGCTGGTCTATGGCGGCGGCACCAAAGGCATTATGGGCGCAGTCGCCGAAGGCGCGCTCAAGGCCGGCGGCAAGGTAACGGGCATCATTCCGCGCTTCCTCATCAACAAGGAGGCGACCGAAACCGCGCTTGACCGGCTCGACGAGTTGCTGATCACCGACAACATGCACGAGCGCAAGCACAAGATGTTCGAGAAATCCGACGCCTTTGTGGCGCTGCCCGGCGGCATCGGCACGGTCGAGGAAATCGTCGAGATCATGACCTGGGGCCAGCTCGGCCATCACCGCAAGCCGATCGTCTTCGCCAACGTTCAAGGATTCTGGGATCCGATGCTGGCGCTGCTCGACCATATGGCCAGCGAAGGCTTCATCCACACCGCGCAACGGGTCAAGCCGCTGGTGGTCGAAGACCCCGAGGCCATCGTCGCCGCCATCATGGTGGCGGGGTCGTCGGTCGATGCGCCGACGGAAGGCGTGCAGTCTGTAATTGACAAGATGTGAGGACGAAGCCGGCCTTGGCGCAGGCGGCCAGGAATTGAGCCCGGTTGGTGTCGTCGGCCTGGCGCATCAACTGCGCCGCGTCGTGCTGGCGCTCAAGGCTGCCGGCTACGAAACACTGGGCAACATCTGGATCGGCGACAGCAACAAGGCCAGCCTGGCCCAGAAGCAGAAGTCCAATGCGAAGCCACTGATCGACTGCATCTGCTTGGCAAGGATCTGTAGCGTTGGGGCAGCTGACTTCGATCTGTCCAGCTTTTCTTGAGCTCCGTCTTGTGCGCAATGTAAGCACGTTGGCGACGATTTCCATTTGCAGCCCGCTTCGCAGTTGGTTAACGGAGAACATTGGGCGGGAACGGAAATTTGGAGAGCGAGACAAAGGGGAGATGAATCCGCGCGAGCGATTGAAGGCCGCGAAGGGCGAGATCGCGTCGGAACCAAGGACGGCGATCCTGGTCCTCGGAATGCACCGCAGCGGCACCTCGGCGCTCGGCGCCCTCGTCGCCGCGCATGGAGCCACGCCGCCGAAACATCTGCTGCCCGGGAGCCTCCACAATCCCAAGGGACATTGGGAAAGTACCCCACTCACCATCGCCGACGACCACCTGCTCACGGCGGCCGCCTCCTCCTGGCAAGATTGGCTGCCGCTAGATCGGCAGTGGCTGCAGTCGCCGGCAGCCGAGCGATTTCGGCCCATGATGACGGCGATCATTGCCAGCGAGTTCGGCGATGCCCCCCTGTTTTTCGTCAAGGATCCGCGGATCTGCCGGTTCCTCCCCTTCATAGCCTCGATCCTGGCCGATCTCAGGATTGACCCGATCGCATTTCTGCCTGTCCGCAACCCGCTCGAAGTCGCCTGTTCGCTGCAGGAACGGGATCAAATGGAACTGCCGACAGCGTTCATGCTGTGGCTCAGGCACGTGCTCGAAGCGGAGCATCATTCGCGACACATGCCGCGCTGTATCCTGCGCCACGAAGACCTGTTGAGCGACTGGCGACATCAGATGGACCGCGCGGCCAGGGAGACCGGAATCGTCTGGCCTGTCACGTCCGATCAGGCCGACACCGCAATCGCCGAGTTCCTGGACAAGGACCTGCATCATCAGCGGGCCTCGGTCGCTGATCTGCAAAACCATCCGGATGCCACGCCATTAGTCCGCAGCGCCTATGCCATTTTGCGCAGTATGGCGTCTGAAGGCGACAGCCAGGACTTGCGCGACCAGCTCGACAGGGTGCGGGCGACGTTCGATGAGAGCTGCGATGTGGTTGGCAAGGCCGTTACCGCAGGGAACCTGGCCGCTAAACGGCTACACGGCGAACTGGAAAAGGGCATCGTCGAGCGTGACGCCCTCGCTGACGCCCAACAGGCCCTCATCCGAGACCGAGACAGCTTCATGGCGGAGCGTGACGCGCTTGCTCACGCCCAGCAGGACCTCATCCAAGCCCGAGACAGCTTCATGGCGGAGCGTGACGCGCTCGCCCTGGCCCAAGACGGCCTCGTAGCCGAGCGTAGCGCGCTGGCCAGGATCCGAGACGACCTGGTGGCGGAGCGCGATGCGGCGCTTGCGTCACGCAGCTGGCGATTGACCGGACCGTTGCGATGGGTGAGCTCCATTCGTCGGCGATAGCAGCAAACACTCTAAACGCTGCTCGACAAACTGTGATCGCCTGTCAAGAAACCGTCACACGGAACCCGCCTCACTCGTGTTACGAAGGACGGGTCGGCATCCGCGCGTCGGCATAGTCGAAATCTGAACCTGGTCGAAATTTCTTGGCGAGGCGAGCCGCGAACATTGCTCTCAACGCGGAAGGCCTGTCGCCTTACCTGCCCGACGAGCACGGGCTGTTCTTCATCTACCATTTCACCGCCGAGGGCCTGCGCACCAAGGACGCGGCCGAGGTTGCATGGACATGGCGCAGCTACCAGCTGTCCGACCTGCGCGCCCGTCATGAGATCGCCGCCGAGCAGGCTCTGCCCGGGCCGGTGCGCGAAGCTTTCCTCGGCGCCAGCCAGGGTTGCCACATCGATCTCGAGGATGCCTGGCTTTATGGCGACCTGCCGGATCTGCGCCACGACTATTCGGCGGAAGCGCGCGGGCTCGGCCATTTCCGTTTTGCGCTCAACGACAAGACGCTGATCGGCGCGCGCAAGCAGCCACTGGAATCGGTCGATCTCATCCGCAAGGCGGTGGAGAGCGGCTCGCGCAAATTCCGCTCCCCCGCCGACCTGGTCGAAGCGGTCATGGGCCAGTCGCTCGACGGCATGGCGGCCGAGCTCCACGGTCTTGGCGATACGCTGGACGGCATCGAGGACCGTTATCGTGCGCGATGCCTGGCACGGCGAGCGGCAGTCGCTGGTCGACGCGCGGCGTCAACTGGTGGTCATCCACCGGCAGATGGCGACGCTCACAAACCTTTTTCGCCATCTCGACCATTCGCATCGCAATGAGCTGCCCGATCGGATCAATGACATGGCGACAAGGCTCTCGCACCGGGCACACACGCTCTATCACGACGGCGAGCAGTTGCAGGCACGCGCAAGGTTGCTGCAGGACGAGTTGATGGCCAAGCTGACAATGCAGTCCAACCAGCTGCTCTATGTGCTGTCGGTGATGACGGCGGTGCTGTTGCCGATGACCATCATATCAGGCCTGTTCGGCATGAATGTCGGTGGCCTGCCCATGGTCAATACGCCGATGGGCTTCTGGGTGGTCTCGGCAGTTTCGATCGTGATCGCCGCGGCGACCTACATGTTCGTAAGGCGGCTCGGGCGGACGTAACGCCTCGGTCCCTTTGTTTTCACTCAATTCCCAAGGGAACGCGACGCGCTTTTCCTGGAATGCCCATCACGCCGTAGCGCGAAGATCCTCGACGATGGTGCCGGCGGCAGCGACCTCCGCCTCATGGTCCGGCTCCCGCCAGGTCTCGGCGAGACCCGCCGCATACCATTCCTGCATGGCCGGCAGGCCAAGCAATTGCGGGGGATAGGCTGCAGCTGCCCCTTCGAAAGACAGCCCATAGGATAGCACACGGAACGCCACCGGAGCAAAGAAGGCGTCGACGGCGGTAAAATGGCCGCCGGCAAGGAACGGCCCGCCGAACAGGGCAAGGCCATCGTTCCAGAGATCGCCCAAACGGAACAGATCCTGCTTCAGCGCGTCCGACATCGGCAACGGTTTCACCCGCAAGCCGCAATTCATCGGGCATGCGCCGCGCAAGGCCGTGAAACCAGAATGCATTTCGGCGGCGGCCGAGCGCGCCCAGGCTCGCGCCTTGGCCTCAGCAGGCCACACACCATGGTGGCGCTCGGCGAGATACTCGGCAATAGCCAGCGAATCCCAGACAGCCCAGCCGTCATCCACCAGGCAAGGCACGCGCCCGCTGGGCGAGAACGCCCGGTAGAGATCGAAACTGGGCCCGGTCGGAAACGGCGTCAATTGCTCCTCGAACGGAATGTCGAGGGTGCGCATCAGCACCCATGGCCGCAGCGACCATGACGAATAGTTCTTGTTGGCAATATGCAGCACGTACATCGAAAGGCTCCCTACTTCGGGGCCAACGCCACCGGGCGGATTTCACGGCCACGAAACATCGACCAGGAATACATCGCCAATGCCGCCCAGATCAGCGCGAAGGCAATTGCTTGCGTGGTGCCGAACGGCTCGTCGAAAATCAGCACGGCGATCAGGAACACCATGGTCGGTGCGATGTACTGCATGATGCCGATGGTGGAGAGGCGCAGAAGCTTGGCGCCGAAGGCGAACAGAAGCAGCGGCACCGAGGTGACTGGGCCGCAGCCGATGAGCAAAGCCATATCGGTGCCGTTGCTGGAGATGAAATGGTCCTGGCCGTTGACGACCAGGAAGACGATGTAGGCAAGCGCCGGCACCGACAGCAAAAGCACTTCGAGCAGAAAGCCCTGGCTCGGGCCGATCGGCAGCGTCTTGCGGAAGAACCCATAGGCAGCGAAGGAAAACGCCAGCGCCAACGACACCCAAGGCAATTTGCCGGCATCGACGGTCAGAACGGCAACTGCGACCGCCGCCAGCAACACGGCCGCGATCTGCAGCCGGTCGAGCTTCTCGCCGAGCAACAACGCGCCGACGACGATGCTAACTAATGGGTTGATGTAGTATCCGAGCGCGGTCTCGACAGTGCGGTCGACCGAGATCGCCCAGACATAGATGGCCCAGTTGACGGAGATCAGGGTCGCCGTCAGCGCCGCCATGGCGATGCTGCGCGGCGAGCGGATCGCCGCCTTGAAATCGGCTGTGCGGCCGGCCCAGACCAGCACTGCAGCAGCAATCGGCACCGACCAGACGATGCGGTGGGCGATCACCTCGATCAGCGGCAGATGCGCAACCGCCTTCATGTAGAAGGGCAACAGGCCCCATAGCAGATAAGCGCCGAGCGCGAGGAGAAAGCCGCTGCGGGCTTTGGAGTCGGCGTCGGGCTGGATCGTGTCGCTGGCCATGGCAAACGCTATGGCCCAGTGGGCCATCCAAAACCATCGCAAAATTATGATGGATCAATGGACTTCCGCTGATGGCTCAAGGGGCGGCGCCAGTTCCTCGCCCCACTTCGGGGGGCGAGGAAACCCACGTCTTGCAACCCTACTCCGCCGCCACCAATCCCGCCATGTCGCGGTTCTTCATCAGCTTGTAGACGATCGAATCCATCAGCGCCTGGAAGGAGGCGTCGATTATGTTTTCCGACACGCCGACCGTCCACCAGCGTGCGCCGGTGCCGTCATGCGATTCGATCAGGACGCGAGTGATCGCCTCGGTGCCGCCATTGAGGATACGCACCTTGAAATCGGCGAGCTCCATGTCGGCGATCTCGCTCTGGAATTTGCCGAGGTCCTTGCGCAACGCGATGTCGAGCGCGTTGACCGGGCCGTGGCCTTCGGCCACCGACATCTTCTCCTCGCCCTCGACCATCACCTTGACGATGGCTTCGGAGACCGTCTTCAACTGGCCGTTGGCATCGAAGCGGCGCTCGACCATGCAGCGGAACGAAGTGACGTTGAAGAACTCCGGCAGGCCGTGCAGCATTTTGCGCGCCAACAGCTCGAAGGAGGCATCGGCGCCCTCATAGGCGTAGCCCTCGGCCTCGCGCTCCTTGACCACCGAGATCAGCGCATCGAGACGATGGTCGTCTCTGGGCACATCGATGCCGCGCCGCTTCAGCTCGGCGAGGAAATTGGCCTTGCCGCCCTGGTCCGAAACCATAACGCGGCGGCGGTTGCCTACCGCCTCGGGCGGCACATGTTCATAGGTCGCCGGCTCCTTGGCCAGTGCGGAGGCATGGATGCCGGCCTTGGTGGCGAAGGCCGAGGCGCCAACATAGGGCGCCTGCGCTTCCGGAGCACGGTTCAGCAATTCGTCGAAGGCGCGGGAAAGCCGGGATATCCCGGTCAGCGCCTCGGCCGAGATGCCGGTTTCAAACCGATCGGCGAAGGCCGGCTTCAGCGCCAGCGTCGGTACGATCGAGACCAGATTGGCGTTGCCGCAGCGCTCGCCGATGCCGTTCAGCGTGCCTTGGATCTGGCGCACGCCGGCCTCGACGGCGGCGAGCGAATTGGCCACCGCTTGGCCGGTGTCGTCATGGGCATGGATGCCGAGATGGCCGCCCGGAATACCTGAAACAATGACCTTGTCGACGATGGCGCGCACTTCCGAGGGCTGCGTGCCACCATTGGTGTCGCACAACACCACCCAGCGCGCGCCGGCATCATAGGCGGTCCTGGCGCAGGCCAGTGCGTAGTCCGGATTGGCCTTGAAGCCGTCGAAGAAATGCTCGCAATCGACCATCGCTTCCTTGCCGGCGGCAACAGCTGCTTCGACCGACGCGTTGATCGAGTCGAGGTTTTCCTCATTGGTGCAGCCGAGCGCGACGCGGACATGATAGTCCCAGCTCTTGGCGACGAAGCAGATGGCGTCGGACTTGGACTGCACGAGCGCTGCCAGGCCCGGGTCGTTGGAGGCCGACACGCCTGCCCGCTTGGTCATGCCGAAGGCGACGAACTTTGCCTTCGCCGTGCGCTTCTGCTGGAAGAAGGCGGTGTCGGTCGGATTGGCGCCGGGATAGCCGCCTTCGACATAGTCCATGCCGAACTCATCGAGCAGCTTGGCAATCGCGATCTTGTCCTCGACGGAAAAGTCGATGCCCGGCGTCTGCTGGCCATCGCGGAGGGTTGTGTCGAAGAGATAGAGGCGTTGTTTGGTCATTGTTCTGTTGGCGCGCGAGCACCCCCCTCTGGCCTGCCGGCCATCTCCCCCTCAAGGGGGAAGATCGGCAGCTTTAGCGTCGGATCGTTTCCTGCAGCGATGAAGATTTGCGAAAGCGCCGATGACAGCCAATCTCCCCCCTTGAGGGGGAGATGTCCGGCAGGACAGAGGGGGGTGCCACGCGCTGTCATTTCCTCGCAAACCCATCCGTCGCGCGTATCAGCCGATCCAGAATCCCCGGCTCCGAATAGGAATGGCCGGCGCCTTCGATGAGGTGGAAATCCGCCTTCGGCCAGGCCTTGTGCAGGGCCCAGGCATAGCGCGCCGGGCACGGCATGTCGTAGCGGCCGTGGACGATTGTGCCGGGAATATCCGCGAGCTTATGGGCATCGCGCAGAAGCTGCCCCTCCTCCAGCCAGCCGGCGTGGACGAAATAGTGGTTCTCGATGCGGGCAAAGGCGATGGCGAAGTCGTCCTCGCCGAACTTGTCGCTGGTCTCCGGCTCCGGTAGCAGCGTGATCGTCTCACCTTCCCACAGGCTCCAGGCAAGGGCGGCTTCCAGCTGCGCCTTGCCATCGGCGCCGACCAACCGCCTGCGGTAAGCGGCCATCATGTCGCCGCGCTCGGCTTCAGGAATTGGCGCCAGGAAACGCTCCCATTTGTCGGGGAACATCTCGGAGACGCCGAACTGATAGTACCATTCGAGTTCGGCGCGGGTCAGCGTGTAGATGCCGCGCACGACAAGCTCGCTGACGCGATTAGGATGCGTCTCGGCATAGGCCAGCGCCAGCGTCGAGCCCCACGAGCCGCCGAACACCAGCCATTTTTCGAAGCCGCACATCTCACGCAGCCGCTCGATGTCGGCAACCAGGTGCCAGGTGGTGTTGGCCTCGAGCGAGGCGTTGGGTGTCGATTTCCCGCAGCCGCGCTGGTCGAACAGGATGACGTCGTAAAGCTTCGGGTCGAACAATTGCCGATGTTTTGGCGAGAAGCCGCCGCCGGGACCGCCATGCAGGAAAACGGCCGGCTTGGCGCCCCTGGTTCCGGCGCGCTCCCAGTAGATATGATGGCCGTCGCCGACATCGAGCATGCCGGACTCGAACGCCTCGATCTCTGGATAAAGAGTACGAAGTTCACTGTTCATTTCATTGCTCATATGTTCAGGCCGCGCGCGGGCCAGTCCGTGGTTTCGTGGTCGGGATGCTGGAAGGAGATGATCTGCTCCTGGCGGGAGTAGAAATCCGGATCCTGATGCATGGGCTGGTCAAAGATCGTTTCCACCCAAGGCAATCGGACCGCGTAGTTGACCTGGATCTGCGGCGCCAGATCGGAGCGGTCGTCGGAGGCGCCGATGGCGATCTCCAGTGCGCCAGGTTGGCGATAGGTCAGCGGTGTACCGCAGCGGGCACAGAAGCCGCGATCGATGTTGACCGACGACTGGAAATAGGTGGGCTCTTCGCGCATCCATTCGACGCCATCCTTGGGCACTGTCACCAGCGCGCCGAAAAACGAACCGAACTGTTTCTGGCACATGCGGCAATGGCAGATGGACGCCCGGCCGAGCTTGCCCTTGATGCGGAAACGCACGGCACCGCACTGGCAGCCGCCGGTTCGAACTTCATCGGTCATAACTTTTCCTCTGGCGGCCATTGTTCGGTGTCATGGTCGGGATGCTGGTAGGAGACGAGCTCGGCGAGATAAGGCGCCGACGACATGTCGGCCATAGTGTCCTCGCCCGGCAATTGCGGGATGGTATCGACATAGGGAAGTTTTGCCTCCGTGCCCCACTGGATCAGCGGCACGATATCAGCCGGATTGTCGAAGGCGCCGATGGCGAGGCCGATGCCGTCGGGCGCGGTAAAGGTCAGCGGCGTGCCGCAATTGGCGCAAAAGCCACGATCGACATGGCTGGACGAGGCGAAATATTTCGGTTCGCCGCGCGTCCAGTCGAGTTTGGCGCCACGCACCGAGACCAGGGGCGCGTAAAATGAGCCGAACGCCTTCTGGCACATGCGGCAATGGCAGATCGAGGCGTCACCCAGCGCACCCTCGACGCGAAAGCGCACCGCGCCGCACTGGCAGCCACCGGTGTAGATCGGCCGGTTGTCGAGGCTCATGGCGTCTCACTCCGTTTCATAGTCATTCGGGCGCATGGCAGACGGCCTCGACATTGTTGCCGTCGGGATCCAAGACGAAGGCGCCGTAATAGTCCGGGTGATAATGCGGGCGCAGCCCCGGCCCGCCATTGTCCTTGCCGCCGGCGGCGAGCGCCGCGGCATGGAAGGCGTCGACCTCGGCGCGGCTGCGCGCGGTGAAGGCGACGTGCTGATGGGTCCTCGGCTTGTCATCGCTGGCCTGCAGCCAGAACACCGGCCGGTCGCGGCCATAGCCACCGACCTTGGCGCCGCCGGTATATTCCAGTGGCACCATGTAGATCAGCGAGGCGCCAAGCGGCGCTATCGCCTGGTCATAAAAGGCTTTCGACGCGTCGAAGTCGGCGACATTGATGCCGAGATGGTCGATCATGAAACAAGCTCCTCCCTTGCTGGCGCCGGCACGTCGGCGCCGGCCAAGCCGGCCCCGATGACGATGTGCTGGCAGGCATTGTCGATATCGCGGATGACGTCGTCATTCCAGAAGCGCAGGATGGTCCAGCCACTGGCGCTCAATTGAGCGCTGCGTGCCTTGTCGCGTTCTGCATCTTCTACGTCGGCATGCTGACTGCCATCAACCTCGACTACGAGGTGGTGGGCCGAACAGGCGAAATCGACAATGTAGGGCCCAATCGGTACCTGTCGGCGAAAGCTCATCCCCATCAGCCGGTGAGCCCGCAACTCATTCCACAGTTTCAGCTCGGCATCGGTCATGACGCGACGCATGGACTTTGCATTCTTGCGCTGACGCGATGGAACGAGGTCGTGACCCATGCTCAGGCCACTCCGCGCTGGCGATTAGCGAAAACCGAGGCGAGGGCTGATCTCCCCCCTTGCGGGGGAGATGTCCGGCAGGACAGAGGGGGGTGCTGTCCCGCCAGCGTCTCAACCGGCAGCCATTGCGTTCTCAGAAAGTGGCCGAAATGAAAGTGGGCAAGAAGGAACGCTGGCGTTCCTTCGAACCCCCCTCTGTCCTGCCGGACATCTCCCCCGCAAGGGGGGAGATTGGCTGTCGCTGCCGCCTTCGCCAATCTTACAACGGTGTCTCGCGCCACCCTCACCGCTTCACCTCCCACGTCGTC
>NZ_JAMYLX010000018.1:0-98133 GCF_040318265.1 Mesorhizobium sp. M1252
TCGTAGCCGTCGCGAAAAGCGCCAGCCCCCTACCTCCCCCTTGTGGGGAGGTCGGACCGCAGGTCCGGGTGGGGGTCGGTGCCGCGGGGGCCCCCCCCCCCCCCGCGCGCGCCCCCCCCCCCCCCCCGCCGCGGGGGGGGGGGCGCCCGCGCCCCCCCCCGGTGCAGCCTCGCCGACCCCACCCCGTCTCGCAGTCTCCGCTTCGCTTCGACTACTCGCCGACCCTCCCCTCGAGGGGGAGGGTAAGGCGCCGCGCTCTAAATCGCCGCCGTAACGATAATCTCGACAGTGTATTCCGGCCCTGCAAGCTTGGCCTCACCCGTGGCGCGGGCGGGCGTGTTGCCTTGCGGGACCCACTTGTCCCATTCCTTGTTCATCTCGGCGAAGGTGCCCATATCGGCCAGCCAGATGATCGCCTGCAGGATCTTGGTCTTGTCGGTGCCGGCCTTGGCCAGCAGTTCGTCGATAGATGCGAGGATCGACCTCGTCTGTTCGCCAACGCTGGCGCCGGGCGTTCCGACCTGGCCGGCGAGATAGACGGTGTTGCCGTGGATGACGATCTGGCTCATGCGCGGGCCAACATCGATGCGACGAATGCTCATGGGATGGTTCCTTCGTTTGTCGGTGCGCCTGTTTAGAGTCGCTGCCGCCTCCGGGCAAGGCCAACAGCGCGAAACCTCTTGAGCCTGGGTTGGATCTTGGGCCGCAAATGTCTATCTGCGCCGAGGGATTTCTTTCCGGCGCGGATTGCCGCCCTCGTGTGAGAGTGGCAAGACTTCGCGCCAAACCAGGTTGAGAGGATGAGAGCCATGGAATATCGAGAAATCAGCGAGGACTATTCGGTCTCGGGCCAGATCCAGCCCGAAGATGCCGCCGCCATCAAGGAAGCCGGTTTCAAGAGCGTGATCTGCAACCGGCCGGATGACGAGCAGCCCGACCAGCCTTCGGCCGACAGCGTCAAGGCGGCGGTCGAAGCCGCGGGGCTGGCCTTCCGCTACATCCCGGTAATCAGCGGCCAGATCACAGCCGAGAATGTCGAAGATCAGGCCGAAGCGCTCGACGCGCTTGAAGGCCCGGTGTTTGCCTATTGCCGCTCCGGCGCGCGCTGCACCAATCTCTACGGGCTGATTCAGCAGTCCAAGGGGTGAGCATCTGAGGCGCTGGCGATCCCTCACACCCCCCTCTGTCCTGCCGGACATCATCTCCCCCGCAAGGGGGGAGATCGGATGTCGCCTTCGCTTTTCGCCAATCGCCGACGTTGCAGGATGAGCGCTATCGACAAAGCTGCTGATCTCCCTCCTTGCGGGAGAGATGGCCGGCAGGCCAGAGGGGGGGTGCTGTCCCGCCGACGTATCAACTGAAACTCTCTCAAACTAGATCGGCAGCGCCCCGGTCTCCTTCAGCGTCTCCAGCACGATCGCGGTCTTTACATGCTGCACGGAGTCGTGCGGCAACAGCACGCCGTTGACGAATTCCGACAGCGATTTCAGATCGGGGGTCACCACTTTCAAGATGTAGTCCATCTCACCGGTCAGCGCGTGCGCCTCCTGCACTTCCGGCAGCCGCGCCAGCAATTCGCCGAAGCGCCGCGCATTGTCGCGGTTGTGGGTGGCCAATGTCACCGAGATGACATTGACCAGCGAGAAGCCGAGCTTGTCGCGGTCGAGCACCGCCCGGTAGCCCTTGATATAGCCGTCCTCTTCCAACCGCTGGCGGCGGCGCGAGCATTGGGAGGCGGAGAGGTTCACCCGCTCCGACAGGTCGTTGTTGGTCAGCCGCGCATCGCCCTGCAGAAGTGCCATTATCTTGCGGTCGAACTGATCGATGCGCGTCTCATTCATGATCTTTGGCCCGTTTGTGCACAATTCACGCACGATCTGATCATTTCAAGCGTTTGAATGCAAGCACCGTGCAGCCGCTCCGCGTTATGATTGCACGTGGTCCGCTGCGGCCACCGCCAGTTTTGGAGCAATGCCATGGGTCCCTTTCCGCACGACGCCCCGCCCGCCAAGATCAGCAAGGAAAACCCCGCCGGCACCGACGGTTTCGAGTTCGTCGAGTTCGCCCATGCGGAGCCGCAGAAGCTCGCCGAGCTGTTCACCCGCATGGGCTATGTCGCGGTGGCCAAGCACCGCACGAAGGACATCACCGTCTGGCGCCAGGGCGACATCAACTATGTCGTCAATGCCGAGCCGGGTTCGCATGCGATGAAATTCGTCGACAAGCACGGCCCCTGCGCCGCCTCGATGGCCTGGCGCGTGGTCGATGCAAAGCATGCGTTCGAGCATGCGGTATCGAAAGGCGCCACGCCCTACGACGGCAACGACAAGGCGCTCGACGTGCCGGCCATTGTCGGCATTGGCGGCTCACTGCTCTATTTCATCGAAGCCTATGGCAAGAAGGGCTCGGCCTATGATGCCGAGTTCGAGTGGCTGGGCGAACGCGACCCGCGGCCGCAAGGCGTCGGCTTCTATTTCCTCGACCACCTCACCCACAATGTCTATCGCGGCCAGATGGACAAATGGTGGGACTTTTATCGCGAGCTGTTCGGCTTCAAGCAGATCCATTTCTTCGACATCGACGGCAAGATCACCGGCCTGGTCAGCCGCGCCATCACCTCGCCCTGCGGCAAGATCCGCATTCCGCTAAATGAATCCAAGGACGACACCAGCCAGATCGCCGAATACCTGAAGAAGTACAATGGCGAAGGCATCCAGCATATCGCCGTCGGCACCGACGACATCTACGCCGCCACCGACAAGCTTGCCGACAACGGGCTGAAGTTCATGCCCGGTCCGCCGGAGACCTACTACGACATGTCGTACAACAGGGTGAACGGGCATGACGAGCCGATCGAGCGGATGAAGAAGCACGGCATCCTGATCGACGGCGAAGGCGTGGTCGACGGCGGCATGACCAAGATCCTGCTGCAGATATTCTCCAAAACCGTGATCGGCCCGATCTTCTTCGAATTCATCCAGAGGAAGGGCGACGAAGGTTTTGGCGAAGGCAATTTCCGCGCGCTGTTCGAGTCGATCGAGCAGGACCAGATCAAGCGCGGCGTAATCAAGGTCGATGGCAAGGCGGCGTGAACCCCCGTTTGCGGCTCGATCGGCCTTGATCTAAGTTTCGATCAAAAGGGTCAAGCCGTGAACGTCTCCATAACCGAAGCAAAGGCCAACTATCGGAACTCGTCGGCCGCGCGGAAGCCGGCGAGGAGATAGTCATCACTCGTCACGGCAAGATCGCGGCGCGGCTCGTGCCACCAGTTCGAGAAGACTTGTTGTCGCGCATAGGTGCCCTGAAGGGGAAGATTTGGATTTCAGACGATTTCGACAAACTCGGCCCTGAATGGAACGAGTACACCAGATAAAGGTCAGAGGCCCAACCGCTCGACCTCTTCTTTCCTCACCTTCAAATCATAATCGAGCAAAAACTCGTCCAGCTGCGGCGGCGCGACCGAGCTGCCCGAGAGCATCGCGTGCACCTGGCCGCGATGATGGATGTCGTGCAGGAAGACATGGGCGAGAATGTCGCCGATCTTTTCGCGGATCATGCCGTCCTCGCGCCGGTCGGTGACGACCTGACGGTCGACATCCGCTTCCGACAGCTTCTCGCAAAAGGCGATCAGGCGCCAGTCGGCCGCGACCTGAGCGGCAAACAGCGCCTGCGGGTCATCGAACGGCACGTAATCGTCATGGGCGGCCGCGCCGACGCCGCCCTCCTCAAGGAAATCGAGATAGAGATGATCGACCGCGAGGATGTGGTTGAGCGTTGCCTTGATCGACGGGAAGAAGCTGGTGCGTTCGGCTTCGAATTCGCCGGGCTTTAGCTGCAGCACGGCCCGATAGAGCCGGTCGTTCGACCAGAGATTGTTGCCGGCCATGCGGCTGAAATGCTCGAGCAGGGTCACGCGTTCATTCGTCTGATCAGGCCAATGCCAGCCGCCATCACCGCGAAGCCGGCGACAACGATCAGCAGCAGCCGGTTCATGCGCCGCCGCATCGCCTGCGTCTCCTCGTCCCGCGCCACATTGGTGTTGGTGATGGTGTGGAACATCATCGCCTTGCGCGGGTAGCCGCTGCGGTTGGTCAGATCGGGCGAGCGCGCCTCGATGCGGTAGCTCAGCCGGATCGCCTGGATGAAGACCACCAGAATGGCCAACGCCCAGACGCCGGCCAGCAGGTAGAACGCCTCTCCCGTCACTATTGCCCCCTCTTATGCCTGGGACTTCTCGACCTTCTGCTCGATGGCGCCGAAGATCGAGTTTCCGCTTTTATTCTTCATCTCGATACGCACCGTATCGCCAAAGCGCAGGAACGGCGTCTTGGGCTCGCCAGACTCAATGGTCTCGATCATGCGCAGTTCAGCGATGCAGGAATAGCCGGCGCCGCCGGCCGCCACCGGTTTGCCCGGCCCGCCATCCAGCTTGTTGGAGACGGTGCCGGAACCGATGATGGTGCCGGCAACCAGCGGCCGTGTCTTTGCGGCATGGGCAATCAGCGCCGGGAAGTCGAAGGTCATGTCGACGCCGGCATTGGCACGGCCGAACGGCTTGCCGTTGACGTCGGCGAGCAGAGGCAGGTTGACCTTGCCGCCATCCCAGGCGTCGCCGAGTTCGTCCGGCGTCACCGCCACCGGCGAAAAAGCCGAGGACGGCTTCGACTGGAAGAAGCCAAACCCCTTGGCGAGCTCGGGTCCGGTGAGCGCGCGCAGCGTCACATCATTGACCAGCATGACCAGCCGGATGGCGGCGCGCGCCTGGTCGAGGCTGGCGCCCATCGGCACATCGTCGACGATGACGGAGACTTCCGCCTCCATGTCGATGCCGAAGGCTTCGTCCGCCGTGCGGATCGGCTCGCGCGGCGCGATGAAGGAATCCGAGCCACCCTGGTAGATCAGCGGATCGGTCCAGAAGCTTGCCGGCATCTCGGCGCCGCGGGCTTTGCGCACCAGCTCGACATGGTTCACATAGGCAGAACCATCGGCCCATTGATAGGCGCGCGGCAGCGGCGAATGGGCGTCATGCTCATGGAAGCGTGCCGACGGCACCGCATTGTTCTCCAGCGATTCGGCGATCGTCGCCAGGTGCGGCGAAATCCGCTGCCAGTCGTCGAGTGCCGCCTGCAGCGTGCGCGCCAGGAACGAGGCGTCGGTGAAGCGCGTCAGGTCGCGCGAGACGACGACAAGCTTTCCGTCGCGCGTCCCGTCCCTCAATGTGGCAAGCTTCATGCGGTTTCCTCTCCTAATGCGGCTTTGGCGCCGTCTAAGTTCACAACAAGGCCGTCGCGGGCAATCGTCAAGTCACCCGCCCACGATTTCCTGACGGCCGCCTCCCAGTCGGCCTCGCCGATCGCGGCATCATCGGCCGGAATGAGGTGGTTGAGCACCAGCCTCTTCACCCCGGCATCGCTGGCGATGCGACCTGCCTGCTCGGCAAATGAGTGGCTGGCAAGCAGATGCTCTTTCAGCCGCGCGCCATTGCCGGTCCTGGCGACCAGCCGCTCGATGCCTTCTTCCAGCATGGCCTCATGGACGAGAATGTCGGCATTTCGGGCAAAGCCTGCGAGCGGCGGAAAGAAGGCTGTGTCGGCCGAGAAGACGATGCTTTTGCCAGCGTGGTCGAAACGCAGCGCGAAACAGTCCGTGACCGGCGGATGGTCGACGCGCAGTGCCGAGACCTTCAGGCCGCGCTGCGCAAAAATCTCGCCCTCGCCGAATTCCACGATCGAAGCCATTTCGCGAATGTCCGGCCTGCCTTCGTCGACGATTCGGATCTCGATGTCGAACTCCATCGCCTGGCAGAAGCGCCGCCAGTAATGCCCGGTGCCGGGCGGTCCGAACAACGTCACCGGATTGGCCAGACCGGCGGTCCAGGCGGTGTGGAGCAGCGCCCCCATTTCCAGCACATGATCGGAATGCAGATGGGTGACGAAGATCAGGTCGAGCGCCTTCAGGCTGACGCCGGCATCGACCAGGCCACGCGTGACACCCAGCCCGCAATCGACGACGATGGTCCGCCCGCCAAGCTCCAGCAGCGACGAACTCGGCCACGGCCCGCCCGACCGCAATGCCGGGCCGCCTTTCGAGCCGAGAAGCACCAGCCGGTCGCTCATCGAGCTGATCTCAAGACCAGTCGCCCTCCGGCGTGCCATTGAAGCGCTTCTTCAGGTCGGTCCAGCAGTCAATGTAATTGTCCTGCCTTGTTTCAAGCTCGGCGCCGTAGCGGGTCAGCATTTGCGGGAATCGGGTCTCGAACATGAAGGCCATCGTGTTGTCGAGCTTGACCGGTTTCAGCTCGGAGCGCGAGGCCTTTTCGAAGCCAGGTGCGTCGGGGCCGTGGGCCAGCATCAGATTGTGCAGGCTGATGCCGCCGGGCACGAAGCCTTCTTCCTTGGCGTCGTACTGGCCATGGATCAGGCCCATGAACTCGCTCATGATGTTGCGGTGGTACCAGGGCGGCCGGAACGTGTCTTCCGCCACCAGCCAGCGCGGCGGGAAGATGACGAAGTCGATATTGGCGGTGCCCTCCTCGCCGCTCGGCGCCGTCAGCACGGTGAAGATCGACGGATCGGGATGGTCGAACAGGATGGCGCCGACCGGCGAAAACGTCGCCAGATCATATTTGTAGGGCGCATAGTTGCCGTGCCAGGCGACGACGTCGAGCGGCGAATGGCCGATCTCGGTGACGTTGAAATTGCCGCACCATTTCACCGTCAGCCGGCACGGCGTTTCCTTCTCCTCGAACCAGGCGCAAGGCGTCTTGAAATCGCGAGGATTGGCCAGGCAGTTGGCGCCGATCGGGCCGCGGTCGGGCAGCGTCAGCTTGGCGCCGTAGTTTTCGCAGACATAGCCGCGCACTTCCTTGTCGATGAGCTCGACCTTGAACACCAGCCCGCGCGGCAGCACGGCGATCTCGCCGGGCCGCAGCTCGATGACACCCATCTCGGTGACGAAGCGCAAGGCGCCGACCTGGGGGACGATCAGCAACTCGCCATCGGCATTGAAGAAATGATCGTCGACCATCGATCGGTTGGCGACATAGACATGCGCGGCCATGCCGCTTTGGCCCAGCACATCTCCGGCAGTGGTGATGGTGCGCATGCCGGCGATGAAGTCGGTCGGCTCACTCGGCATCGGCACCGGGCTCCAGCGATACTGCCCGAGCGCCAGTTCGTGGTCGCCGACATTGGGGGCGGTCTTCCACAAGGGATAGCTCACCGCCTTGAAGCGGCCGGTGTGTTTTACGCTCGGCCGGATGCGATAGAGCCAGGAGCGCTCATTGGTGCCGCGCGGCGCGGTGAAGGGCGAGCCCGATAGCTGTTCGGCATAGAGCCCGTAAGCCGGCCGTTGCGGCGAGTTCCGCCCCTGCGGCAGCGAGCCGGGCAGCGTCTCGGTTTCGAAGTCGTTGCCGAAGCCCGGCATGTAGGAAAAGGTCATCCGATCCTCCCTGATCCCGGCCCCGCGAAGCGCTGCTTGCCGGCGATGTTGACCAAACTGGTTTCATTTGTAACCATCGAAAATGTAACTATCAACGGGCGAATGCCGCATCCATGGTGCAGATGGAAATCCTCGAACTCGAAAGCTTCCTGCCCTATCGGCTCTACCGGCTGGCCGACGCCGTCAGCCGCGAATTTTCAAAAATCTACCGCGACCGCCACGGCCTGACGCGGCCGGAATGGCGCACGCTGTCAGGGCTCGGACAGCGCGGCACGATGACCGCGACGGCGCTCGGCGAGCAGTCGGCCATGCACAAGACCAAGGTTTCGCGGGCGGTGGCGGAGCTTGAGCGGCGGCGCTGGCTGACGCGCACGCCGGACGAGAATGATCGGCGTGTGGATCATTTGGCGCTGACCAAGGCCGGGCTGACCGCCTATCAAGAGATGGTGCCGCTGGCGAGGGCGTTTGAACGGGAGTTGCTGGAGAGGCTGAGCACAGAGGAGCGGACAGCGATTGTGAGCGGCGTGGCGGCGCTGGAGGGAGCGTTGGGTGAATAAAGAATCTGCTCCGCCGTGATCCTTCACACCCCCCTCTGTCCTGCCGGACATCTCCCCCGCAAGGGGGGAGATCAGATGTCGCGAAGGCTTTCGCCAATCTCCAATGTTGCAGAGGTTGGCGAGCCGTCAAAGCTGCCAATCTCCCTCCTTGCGGGGGAGATGGCCGGCAGGCCAGAGGGCGGTGCTGTCCCGCCGGCTTCTCCAGCTAGAACGTGCCTCTGCGCCTACCAATCCATCACCACCTTACCCGAACTGCCGCTCCTCATCGCATCGAACCCTGTCTGGAAATCGTCGATCCCAATGCGGTGCGTAATCAGACCCGACACATCCAGCGGCCCCTGCACCAGGGCGATCATCTTGTACCAGGTCTCGAACATTTCGCGGCCGTAGATGCCCTTCAAGTGCAGCATCTTGAAGATGACCTTGTTCCAGTCGATTTCGAAGCCGGTCGGCGCGATGCCCAGAATGGCGATCTTGCCGCCATTGTTCATGGTGTCGATCATGTCGCGAAAGGCGGGCGCGGCGCCCGACATTTCCAGGCCGACGTCAAAACCTTCGGTCATGCCGAGCGCCGGCATGACATCCCTAAGCTTTTCCTTCGAGGCGTCGACGACATGCTGGACGCCGAGCTTTTTGGCCAGCGCCAGCCGCACCGGGTTGATGTCGGTGATGACGACTTTTCGCGCCCCCACACATTGGGCAACGAGCGCGCCCATGATGCCGATCGGCCCGGCGCCGGTGACCAGAACGTCTTCACCGACCAGGTCGAAGGACAGAGCGGTGTGGACGGCATTGCCCAGGGGATCGAAGATCGCGGCGATCTCGTCGGGCACATCGTCGGGGATCGGCACGACATTGTGCTGCGGGATCGCCAGATATTCGCCGAAGGCGCCGGGGCGGTTGACGCCGACGCCGAGCGTGTTACGGCAGAGATGCCCCCTGCCGGCGCGGCAATTGCGGCAATGGCCACAGACGATGTGACCTTCGCCGGAGACACGCTGGCCGACCTTGTATTCGGTGACCGCAGCGCCGAAATCGGCCACCGTGCCGACGAATTCATGGCCGGTCACCATCGGCACCGGCACGGTCTTCTGCGCCCACTGGTCCCAATTGTAGATGTGGACGTCGGTGCCGCAGATCGCCGTCTTCTTGACCTTGATCAGCACGTCGTTGGGGCCGATCTCCGGCACCGGTGCCTCTTCCATCCAGATGCCCGGTTCGGCCTTGGCCTTCACCAGCGCCTTCATCATGTTCGACATGCTACAACTCCTTACCCTCCCCCTTGTGGGGAGGGTGGCCCGAAGGGCCGGGTGGGGGTCAAAAACTGGCGGAGGTCGTGACCCTGCAGACCCCCACCCCGCCTCCCGCCCGCTTGCTTCGCAAGCGGTCGGAAGTCGACCCTCCCCACAAAGGGGGAGGGTAAAACTCTCAGCCAATCACGCCCAGTTCCTTGCCGACCGCCGCGAACGCTGCCACGGCGCGGTCGATGTCGGCGCTGGAATGCGCCGCCGACATCTGCGTGCGGATGCGCGCCTGGCCTTTCGGCACCACCGGGAAGGAAAAGCCGATGACATAGATGCCGCGCTTCAGCATGCGCGCCGCCATTTCCTGCGCCAGGCTGGCATCGCCCAGCATCACCGGAATGATCGGATGATCGGCGCCGGCCAGCGTGAAGCCGAGCTTGCCCATTTCGGAGCGAAAGCGCGCCGCATTGGCATAGAGGCGTTCGCGCAGGGCGTCCCCATTGCGGATCAGCTCGAACACCTTGATGGAAGCGCCGGCAATCGCCGGCATCAGCGTGTTGGAAAAGAGATAAGGCCGCGAACGCTGGCGCAGCCAGTCCACGACCTGGCTTTTGCCGGAGGTGTAGCCGCCGGAGGCGCCGCCGAGCGCCTTGCCGAGCGTGCCGGTGATGATATCCACCCTGCCCTCGACGCCGCAATGCTCGGCCGAGCCGCGGCCGTTCTTGCCGACGAAGCCGACGGCATGGCTGTCGTCGACCATCACCATGGCGCCGTACTTTTCCGCGAGGTCGCAGACGCCTTTCAGATTGGCGATGATGCCGTCCATGGAGAACACGCCGTCGGTGGCGATCAGGCGGAAGCGGCAGTCTTTCGCCTCTTTCAGCCGCGCTTCGAGGTCGGCCATGTCGTTGTTGGCATAGCGGAAACGCTTGGCCTTCGACAGCCGCACGCCGTCGATGATCGAGGCATGGTTCAGCGCATCGGAGATGATCGCATCCTCCTCGCCGAGCAGCGTTTCGAACAGGCCGCCATTGGCGTCGAAGCAGGAGCCGTAAAGGATGGTGTCGTCCAGGCCGAGGAAGGATGAAATCGTTGATTCAAGCTGCTTGTGCTCTTCCTGCGTGCCGCAGATGAAGCGCACCGAGGCCATGCCGTAACCGTAGCGGTCGAGCGCGCCTTTGGCCGCGGTGCGCAACTCGGCGCTGTCGGCGAGGCCGAGATAGTTGTTGGCGCAGAAGTTCAGCACCTTGTCGCCGCCGACTTCGATCTCAGCCGACTGGGTCGAGGTGATCACCCGCTCGGATTTGTAGAGCCCGGCGGATTTCAGCCCTTGCAGTTCGTTGTCGATATGGGAGAGGAATGCCGCGCTCATGATCAGGTCCTGTTGAGATTGGCGCGACTGTCGCGCTACGCGCACTAAAAATCCATCGCAAAAGCGACCGTTTCGGTGGCACGGCGGGCTCAACCCTGGCGCGACCCGATCGCATGGCCCGCATGCTGGAGTAGCAGGCACGCGAATACGGCTATGCCGCGAAAGAACATGATAACCATCTCGGCAGCTTTCGTTTACTGCCGAAGCAACAGTTCCGCCGGCTTCCAGACCTGTTAACCCTTTCAAGCCAATGGTCTTCTCGCCACGAATCGGTGGCAGAATCAGTTCGACCGAGGGGTCACCTAGAATATGTCGCAGCAGCCGGCGCAAACCGTCTCGGGCAAACTCATCCTGCTGATCAAGAGCGGCTATTGGCTGGCGCTGCTGATCATCGCCGCCATGGTGATGGCCTCCTTCATCCTGCTGCAGCAGATGATGGCGGCGCAACAGCACAACCATACTCTGCTCGACATCGTCAGCACCCAGAAGGCGCTGTCGCAGCGCATCGTCTTTTTGACCAGCGCAACCGGCTCCGCCGCGCGTGACAAGCAGCCGGCCCTAGTTGCCGCGCTGAAACAGGCGACCGCCGAGTTCGAGACGAACTACGACCTGCTCCTCAAACAGACGGGAGCCGACCCGCTGTCGCCGGCATTGTCCGACCCAAGGTCGATCGAGAGCGTGCTCTACGGCAAGCCGTTCCACCTCGACTATTTCTCGGTCGGGCTGGTCGCCAATGGCGAAAGGCTGATCTCGTCCTTCGAATCCCAGCTCTCCGGCAATGCCGCCTACAAGGGCGGCGGCGAGCGCGTCAATCTCGATGCTTCCGTCGCCAATGCGACGCTGTCGGGTTATGCCGCGCTCGGCCAACGCATCGCCGCATTCGCCGACGAGCGGTCGGAAAAGCTCCTCGATCTCCATCGCACCTTGTTCTACGCCACCATCGGCGTCATCGTCCTGGTGGCGCTTTTCATCTTCCGGCCGATGTCGAAGGCGATCCTGCGCAAGACGCACGAGCTTGTCGATGCCCGCAATTCGATGGCCTTCATCGCCGTACATGACGGGCTGACCGGCCTGCACAACCGCACCTTCCTGACCGATCACTTCGAAACGCTGATCAAGGGCGCGCATCGCCGGCGTGAGAGGCTGGCGGTGATCCAGCTCGACCTCGACCGGTTCAAGCAGATCAACGACACACTCGGCCACGCCGCCGGCGACTATGTTCTGGTCGTCACCGCGCAGCGCATGCGCGATTCCTGCCGCGCGTCGGATCTGTGCGCGCGCCTTGGCGGCGACGAATTCGTGATGATCCTCAATGGCGCCGGCGGCCCCGAGGACATCAACATGCTGGCCCGTCGCATCCTGGAGGAGATCAACGAGCCGATTACCTTCCAGGGCACGACCATCCTTCCGGGGGCCAGCGCCGGCATTGCCGTCTATCCCATCGACGCCGACAATGCCGAGGATCTGCTCGTCCACGCCGACCTCGCGCTCTATTCCGCCAAGAAGCTCGGCGGCGGCAGCTTCTCGTTCTTCTCCGAGGAACTCAGGCGCGAACTCGATTACCGCAAGCAGCTCGAGCACGACATCAAGGTCGCCATTTCGGAGAACGCCTTCCAGGTCTATTTCCAGCCGCAGGTGTCGCTGAGCAACGGCGCCATCAGCGGCATCGAGGCGCTGGTGCGCTGGAAGCATGCCGAGCGCGGCATGATTGCGCCGGGCGAGTTCATTCCGGTCGCCGAAAAATGCGGCTTCATGCCCGAGATCGGCCGCATAGTCTTTACGAAGGCGATCGAGCAAGCAGCCGAATGGGATCGCGCCGGCATTGCCTTCGGCCGGCTCGCCGTCAACGTGTCCGGCACCGAGCTGCGCGAACCCGACTTCGACCGCTTCCTGTTCGCGACGCTGGAAAAGGCCGGCCTGGCGCCGCAGAAACTGTCGCTTGAAATCGTCGAATCCGTCATTCTCGACGACGAGAAGACGGGCATCGCGGCGAAGCTGCGCCACATCCGCGCTGCTGGCGTCCATCTTGAGCTCGACGATTTCGGCACCGGCTATGCCTCGCTCAGCCACGTCAATCCCAACGAGATCGACCGGCTGAAGATCGACCGCCGCTTCGTCCAGAACATCAACGAGAATGGCGACAACACCAAGATCGTGCGCGCCATCACCGAGCTGGCGCGCGGTCTCGGCATTTCGATCGTCGCCGAGGGCGCGGAAACCGAAGCCGAGCTCGATTCGCTGATGGCAATCGGCTGCGACCAGGTGCAGGGCTATTCCATCGCCTTCCCGATGCCGCAGGACAAAGCGCGCGAATGGCTGCTGGCGCGCAGCCCGAAGAAAGCCAAGCTGAAGGTGCTTCAGGGCAATTTAGCCTAGACTATTGCCCACCGGTGCCGGTCATTTGGCCGGCGCGACATTCGCCCGCAATGCCGCCAGCACCTCGGCGAACTCCGCCAGCCTGTCGTCCGGCAATCCCGCGCGCAGCCGCTTGTCGAAGATGAGAGCCGCCGCCCGCAGCTTCAGGAACATCGTTTCGCCCGCCTGCGTCAGCTCGACCAGATGAACCCGGCGGTTGTCCGGATCGCGGCGGCGCGTCAGCAAGCCTTGCGCCTCCATGGCATTGAGATGGTGGGTGAGCGTGGCGCCCTGGATGCCGATCATGCCGGCAAGTTCGCGCTGGTTGGCAAGCTCGCTCGACTTGACCGAAAGCAAGGTCAGCCACACCGGCAGCGTGCCGCCGGCCTCGACCAAAGCGGCGTCAAAGGCCTGCGCCACCAGCTTGGAGGTGCGCGCGAGATTCATGCCGATTGGCGGACGGTCAAAGGGAGTCATGCGCCGACAGTAGAACAAGGCGCCGAGCGATGGAACGCGGCATTATACATTGACATCGAATCATTTGATACCTAACTATCATGCGTGTCGATCTACCGAGTTCGTATCATCCTGCATTCGACAGGGATCCGAGGACGGGCGGCGGGCAAGGAGGAAGCGGTCATGCAATATGTCTACATCGTCGTTATCGGCCTTCACGTCATGGCCGGTGTGTTCTGGGCCGGCACCACCATCACGCTTGCCCGCGACCCCGAGATCAGGGCGGAGCGCTTTATCGGACCGCAAATGGGCTCGGCCGGCATGGTGTTCGTGACCGGCGCCCTGCTCTGGTATTTCTTCCACGGCGCCTATTTCGGCTCGATGGAAATGGTGCTGGCGCTAGGCATCCTGGCCGCCTTCGCCGCTGCCGGCGTTCTCAGCGTCGTCGTCCGCAAGACCAGCCGGCAGCTTGCCGGCGCGGACGCCGCAACGGAAGCGGCGCTGCGCACCAAAATGGCCCGCGGCGAGCGCATCGCCGCCTGGCTTCTGGTACTCACCGTACTTTGCATGGCGACGGCCAGGATGATTTGAGCCCTGCCGCGCGTTGCCTCCCGGTTGAAAAGCATTCCGCATCGTGCGTCGCCTGGCTCTCGGCTGGTGGCGTACGCGGCGCGCAGTTCGGACGGATGTGCAAGGTGGCTCTCCGCACAGAGGTTTGGCTGCGCGCCACCCATCACTTTGATCGATCGAGATGCGCCCGCCGGAAGGGTGAGATCGAGCTTTGGAACAAGCCGTAGGCCGGCTTGTAGGCTCAAACCCGCAAGCCGAACCTGATGCCATCATAGATGGCGGCGTGGATGTTGCGCGAGGCGACCGCATCGCCGATGCGCAACAGCACGAAGCCGCCTTCGGGGTTGCGTGAAGGAAAAATATCGCCGCCGCCGACCAGCCGCTCGTAATCGACCGCGCCACCATTCTTCGACAGCGGTTTCAGCTGGAGATAGAGATCGTCGAGCGGCGCCGTGCCGTGCTCGACCACCACCTGGTCGACCCGCCTTTCGCCACGCCAGCCATCGGCAAAGTCGGAGGCGAGTTCGGCGACCAGTTGGTTGCCCTCGCGCCGTACCGAGCGCAGCCTGGTGTTGATGGTGATGGTGACGCCCTTCTCCTGGAAGGCGCGCATATAGGGCACGTGGTTCATGCCGCCCATTTCGGGGGCGAAGAAGCGCTCCGGCGAAACCAGCTCCAGTTTTGACCCTGCATTGGCGATCAGCTCCGCCGCGCCCATGCCCTGGTGGCCACCATTGTCGTCGAAGAGCAGCACGTTCTCCGCCGGCTTGACGCTGCCGGCCATGATGTCCCAACTCGACGTGACGAGATTGTCGCCTGATGTCAGCGGCGGGTTCTGCGGCAGGCCGCCGGTGGCGATCACCACCACGTCGGGCGACAGCGCCAGCACATCGTCCTGCTCGGCCCATGTATCGTAGCGGATCCCGACGCCGAGCCGGTCGAGTTCCGCCAGCCGCCAGTCGATGATGCCGATCAACTCCTTGCGGCGCGGGTTCTGCGTCGCCAGCCGAACCTGGCCGCCGGCCTGACCGGAGGCTTCGAGCACCGTGACATGGTGGCCGCGTTCGGCCATGACGCGAGCTGCCTCCAGCCCGCCGGCGCCGGCGCCAACGACGACGACTTTCCGCCTGGGCCCTTCGGTCATGACGATGATGTGCGGAATCTCGGCCTCGCGGCCGGTCGCGGCATTGTGGACGCACAGCGCCTCGCCGCCTTCATAGATACGATCGAGGCAATAGGTGGCGCCGACGCAAGGCCGGATCTCGTGCTCGCGACCTTCCATGACCTTCTTGATGATGTGCGGGTCGGCGATATGGGCGCGGGTCATGCCGACCATATCGAGCTTACCGGTGGCGATGGCATGGCGCGCCGTGGCGACATCGGAAATCCGCGCCGCATGGAAGGTCGGGAATTTTGTTGCCGCCCTCACCTCGCCGGCGAAATCGAGATGCGGCGAAGAGCGCATGCCGGTCACCGGGATAACCTTGGTGAGCGCCGCGTCGCTTTCGATCGAGCCGCGGATGATGTTCAGGAAATCGACCTTGCCAGAATTGGCGAGCCGTCTGGCGATCTCGACGCCCTCGGCCTTCGACAGGCCTTTGTCAAAGTCCTCATCGGCGACCATGCGGATGCCGACGATGAACTTTTCACCGACGGCAGCCCGCACGGCATCCAGCACCATGTCGGTGAAGCGCAGCCGGTTGTCGAGCGAACCGCCGAACTCGTCGTCGCGATGGTTTGTGGCCGGCGACCAGAAGCCGTCCATCAGATGGCCGTAGGATTCGAACTCGATGCCGTCGAGGCCGGCCGCCTGGCAGCGCTGCGCAGCGGACGCATAGTCGGCGACGATGCGCTCGATGTCCCAGTCCTCGATAGTTTTCGGGAACGCGCGGTGCGCCGGCTCACGCACCGGCGAGGCCGACAGCACCGGCAGCCAGTCGGCCTTGTTCCAGCCGGTGCGGCGACCAAGATGGGTGATCTGGATCATCACCTTGCAGTCATACTCGTGGCAGGCGTCCGCCAGTTGGGCCAGCCACGGCACGATGCGGTCGTCATAGACATGCAGATTGCCAAAGGCCGCCGGGCTGTCGCGCGAGACGATCGCCGAGCCCGCCGTCATGGTCAGCGCCATGCCGCCCTTGGCCTTTTCGGCGTGGTAGAGCCGGTAGCGCTGTTTCGGCATGCCGTCCTCGGAATAGGCCGGCTCGTGGCTGGTCGACATCACCCTGTTCTTCAGCGTCAGGTGTTTGAGCTGGTAAGGCTGGAGAAGCGGGTCGTTGCTGGTCATCATCTTCCTGCCATTCCAATTTGTGTCGGAGCAGCGCGTGCTGCTCCAGTTCTTGTCTTAAGCATCGAATTTATTCGAAAATCGCTGCACACTTTTCGGTCCGGTGCTAATGAGCGCGGAAATCCCCAGGAAAACCGCGATGATCGATACCAAAACCCTCACCCAGCTCGGCGCCCACGTCGAGACGCCACAGAGCCCGGAGACTGCGGTCCTGGAGACCGTGCCGTTCCAGCGCGGCGACGGACCGCCGGCGATCGTGCGCTTCACCTGCCCGGAATTCACCTCGCTCTGCCCGGTAACCGGACAGCCGGATTTCGCTCATATCGTCATCGACTACGCACCCGATACCACGCTCGTGGAATCGAAGTCGCTCAAACTGTTCATGACCTCGTTTCGCAACCATGGCGCTTTCCATGAAGACTGCACGGTGATGATCGGCCGCCGCATTGTGGCGGCAACGAAGCCGCTGTGGTTGCGCATAGGCGGCTATTGGTATCCGCGCGGCGGCATTCCGATCGATGTCTTCTGGCAGACCGGCGCTCCGCCCGAAGGCGCCTGGTTGCCCGACACCGGCGTTGCCCCCTATCGCGGAAGGGGCTGAAGCTATTTTGCGGAACTTTAGCGGGACAGCGCCCCCCTCTGTCCTGCCGGACATCTCCCCCACACGGGGGAGATTGGCCGCTACGCCGGCTTTAGCTAATCTCAAATGATGCGGAGCGGGCGAGACGTTGGAACTGCTGATCTCCCCACCCGGGGGGATGTCCGGCAGGACAGAGAGGGGCGCGAAGGATCGCAGGCGCTGATCCTCAATCAACATTATTCGCACTGGTACTGGCTGAGCGCCCATTCACCGGTCACCGAAAGCAGATCGGATATCTTCCAGTCGCCGTCGACTTTCCTGAATTTCCATTCAAGGCGATGCGGGTTGCCGGCGACGACGAAGGCGACAATGACCTTGGCCTGGTCGCCATTGATCGCTTCGAGTGTCTTCAGGCTCTTATCGATCTCGGCCTTGTCATAGTCGGCATTGTCGAGCGCCATGTTGGGGTCGAGGCATTCGCCCTGCCCGGATTTGCGCAACGCGTCGCTCTTGTCGAGAACGGTTTTTGCCGGGTCGATGAAGTGGCTGCGCTGCGCCGGATCGATCTCCAGCCCCACCTGATCGTAAAATGGCCGCACCACCGCCGTCGGGGATCCCGGCAGAATAGGTGCGGCCGGTGCGGCGTCGGCCGGCGACCACCCAACCGGCGGTGTCGCCGCTTCCACCGCTGTCCCGGGTGGATTTGCGGGCGGTGCTGCGCCGGCCGGTGCCGTCATGGCCGGGGCATTGGCTGGCGGCGGGCCCAACAGGCCTTGTGCCGCGGCTGCGCTCGTAGCCACGGCCAGCACGCACATGGGCGACAGCGCCAGGGCAAGACGGCGGAGCACAGGATCACTCCGGCGCTTTGTCGGGCATGCATTCCAGCGCGCTCAGCGTCCAGCTGCTGGTCTTGGAGGTGATGTCGGCGACCTTCCATTTGCCGTCGATTTTCTTCAGCGACCACAGCATTTCGCGTTTGGAATCATCGCCTTCCGCAAAAAGGCTGAAGGTGGCGGTGACTTCGGCCGTATCGCCATTGACGGTCTCGGCCAGCTTCAATGTCTTGGCAATCGACTTCTGGTCGAAATCCTGCGCGTCGAGGCCGGGATCGAAGTCGAGGCAGGCGACTTCGTCGGGCTTGTTCTTCGTTGCCTGGTCGTTGAGATCGAACAGCTTGGTCACCGGCTCGGTGAAGCGGTCGCGGTACTTTGCATCTCCCTCGAATTTCACCTCGGGCAGATAAAAGAACTTCACGGCGTTGGAAGCCGGCCCGGCCAGCACCGTCGCAGGCAAGGCAATCGAAAAGACAGCGGCAAGCACTATCGGTTTCATGCAGGATCTCCGGACGGTTCGGCGGCAAGGCGGCAATACCAGACATCCTGCATATCGGCTTTTTTGCGGCTCATGAAGCCCCGGCTTGCACCGTCTCAGCCATCCAGCCAGACGTTCTGCAGGTCCATCTCGAAGGTCTGGTGGACGCCGTAGTTCTTCACCTTCTTGTTCATGTGGCTGTAGAGCTTCTGCCAGAAGGGTTGAATGATGACGCCGGAATCCTGCAGGATCTGCTCGACATCCTTCATCACCTCACGCCGTTTCTCCACGTCGATCAGCGACAGCGCCTGCTTCAGCTTGGCGTCGAAGTCCGGGTTGGAATAGGCCGATTCATTCCAGGCTTCGCCGGTGCGATAACCAAGCGCCAGCACCTGGACGCCAAGCGGGCGCATGTACCAGATGGTCATCGAATAGGGATACTTCGTCCAGTCGTTCCAGAAGGTCGAGCCCGGCAGCACCGTGCGCTTCACCTTGATGCCGGCGTCGCGCAGCTGGCCCGCAATCGCGTCGCCGGTGTTCTTCTGCCAATCGTCCTCGACGGTGATCAGCTCGTGCTCGAAATCGGCCTGCCCTGCGTCCGCCATCAGCTTCTTGGCGCCGGCCGCGTCGCGCGTCTTCTTGGGCAGCGCAAAATATTCAGGATGGATAGGGCTGACATGGTGGTTTTCACCGACCGTCCCTCGCCCGGCATAGCCGAGTTCCAGCACCGCATTGTTGTCGACCGCCATCTGCAGCGCGCTGCGCACCCGCTGGTCGTCATAGGGCTTGTGGGTAACGTTCGTGCGGGCAACCAGCGTGGTTGCCGTCGCAACCTCGGACTTCTCCAGCCCCATCTTATCCAGGATGTCGATGAAGTCGGCCGGCGTCTCGAAATTGAGGTCTATCTCGCCGGATTCGAAGGCGTTGATCGAAGCGTTGAAGTCGGTGCCGTAGTCGATGAACTCGACGCTGTCGAGCGGCGCTTCACCACCCCACCACTTGCCGTTTTCACGACGCTTGACCACCGCCTTCTGGCCAACATCGTAGGAGACCAGTTCGAACGGGCCCGTGCCGATCGGCTTCTTGACCGGGTCGGCGCCTTCGGCGTCGAAATTGCGGTGGACGACGAGCGCGGGATAATCGGTGAGGTTCGGGATCAGCGAAATGTCAGGCGCGCTGAGCGTCAGCTTGACCGTATTGTCGTCGACCTTGGCGATCGCGCCTTCCCTGGCCTTGCCCGACTTTTCGTCGATCAGCCCGCCGACGCGAGCGGCCATGGAGTTGCCGGCGACCTTCTTCTCGCACCAGCGGGTAACATTGAAGACCACGTCATCGGCGTTGAAGGCATCGCCATTGTTCCAGGTGATGCCCTTGCGCACATGCAACGTGTATTCCGTGGCGTCGTCATTGATGTCCCAGCTTTCGAGCAGCACTGGCTCGAAGGTGAATTCCCTGGTGTAGCGGACCAGCGGCTCCAGCCAGCAGCGCGAGATGTTGGCCAGTTCCACCCAGTCATAGGTGCGCGGATCTTTTTGTGCCTTGACCGACATCGATATGTGCAGCGTGCCGCCCTTCTTCGGCTCCTCGGCAAAAGCCTGTCCCGGCGCGGCAAGGCCGATCATGCCGTAGGCCAGCGCCGTCGATGCGCCGAACGCACTTGCCAATGCAAGAAACTCGCGCCGGTCCATACGGCCAGCACGCGTCTCTTGCGCCATCGCCTCGATGGCCGTCGGCACGCGATCGCCATTGCTTTTGAAAAGTGTCATGTCTTTCTCCCTTGCGGTTCCCATCGGGTCTTCGCCCGTTATCAACTCATTCGTCGTTCTCTTAGCTAACGCTGTCGGGCAGCCTCTCTTCGCGCTGCGCGATAAAGTCCCTGAGGCCCTCGGCAATGCCCTCATCGAGTTTCGGCTCTTCATAGTCGGCCAGCATGTTGCGGGCTTTCTCGCGGCCGCGCGTGTCGTGGTCCTTCGCCCCTCCGGCCTTCCATTGTTCGTAGGAGTTGAAATCCATGATGGTGGGCATGAAGAATGCCGACTCGTAATGATCGAGCGTGTGCTGGGTGCCGAGGAAATGGCCCTGCGGCCCGACTTCGCGGATCGCCGCCATGGCCTCCTTGAAATCGTCGAACGGCAGGCCGCCGGCATATTTATACCAGCCGACAAGCTGCTCGCAGTCGGTGGCGAATTTCGAATAGCCGCATGTCAGCCCGGCCTCCAACCAGCCGGCGGAGTGCCAGATATAATTGGCGCCGGCGAGGATGGCGGCATGCATCAGCATGTTGGATTCATAGCCGGCCTGGGCGTCGTTGAGCTTGGAGCCGACATGGAAGCCGGAGGTTCGCCAGGGCAGTTTGTATTTCCGCGCCAGCGCGCCCATCAGATACATCATCTGGGCGGCTTCCGGCGTGCCGCCCATCGGCGCGCCGGTCTTCATGTCGACCGTCACCATGAACTGGCCGTAGATTTGCGGCGAACCCGGGCGCAGCAGTTGGGTGAAAGCGACGCCGGCCAGTGCTTCGGCATTGACCTGCGCCACCGCGCCGACGGCCGAGGCCGAAGTCGATGCGCCGCACAGCGCAAAGGGAGCCAGGATCAGCGGCTGATTGCTGCGCGCATAGACCTTCATCGCGTCCAGCATGGTGGCGTCCCACACCAGCGGCGAGTTGCAGTTGGTAATCGACACCAGCACCGGGTTGTCGCGAACGAAATCTTCGCCAAAGACGATGCCCGCCATCGCCATCGTGTCTTCGGCGCGGTCTTTGGAAGTAACGATGCCCATGAACGGCTTGTCGGAATGCTTCAGCGCCGAATGGATGATGTGGAGATGCCGTTTCGGCACCGCGATCTCCATCGGCTCGCAGATGATCGAACTCGACGAATGCAGCGCCGGGGCCATGTAGGCCAGCTTGTGGAAATTGTTGAGGTCTTCAAGCGTGCCATAACGCCGGTTGTTGTCGAGGTCGCGCACGTAAGGCGCGCCATACATCGGCGCGAAGATGGAGTTCTTGCCGCCGACGCGCACGGTGCGCTCGGGATTACGCGCATTGAGGGTGAATTCGGACGGAACCTTCGCGACCAGTTCCATCAGCAGGCCGCGGTCGATGCGGACGCGTGTCTCGGACACGTCGGCGCCCGCCGCCTTCCACATGGCGATCGCCTCGTCGTCGCGGAACTCGCAACCGACCTCTTCGAGGATGGCGAGTGACTCCTGGTGGATCAGTTCCACCGCCTCGTCCGGGACCATCTGGTAGGTGGGGATCTCGCGGACCAGCGTCGGGAACGAGGTGACGGGGGCGCTCCTCAGCGCCTTGCGTCCGAGGCGACCGCCGCCGCGGCGGTGGGTTTGCTCGGTCAGTTCAGCGGCCGGTGCGTTCATGGAGCCTCCTCATTCCGTCCAACCAAGTTAGCGAGAGGAAATATGGATGTGATGCTGGAAAATCCTGATCTCTTGTATAAGCTCAGCTTATGCGAAGCCTGCGCCACCTCCTGCCCTCGGCCGGCAGCCTGATCGTCTTCGAGGCGGCGGGCCGGCTGTCGAGCTTCACCGCTGCCGGGCGCGAGCTCGGCATGACGCAGGCCGCCGTCTCTTATGCGGTGCGCGGGTTGGAGGAACAGCTTAGCGCGCAGCTGTTCCAGCGCCGCCACCGCCAGGTCGTCCTGACAGAAGCGGGCGAACGCTTCCATGCCGACGTCTCGCTCGGTCTGTCGCATATCCGCAAATCGGCCGAGGATCTGCGCCTGCAGGCGAGCGGCGGCCATGTCACGCTGGCGGCGTCGACCGCCTTCGGCTCGTTCTGGATGATGCCGCGCCTGCAGCAGTTCCGCGACGAACTGCCGGGCATCGACTTGCGCATCCAGACCGCCGACCGTGATCTCGACATCATCGCCGAGGGCATCCCGCTCGCCGTTCGCGGCGGCGAACCGCGCGACTGGGCCGATTATCATTCGCTGCCGCTGGCCGACGAGGAGATTTTTCCGGTGGTTGGCGCCAGCTATCTCGCGAAATTCGGCATGCCAAGGAGCGTCGCGGAGCTGGCGACGCATCGCCTGATCCACCTCGAGGAGCCCTACCGCGAGGCGGCCAGCTGGGACGAATGGTTCCAGTCTGCGGGCGGCAGCCTCGACAACACCGCGCGCGGCCTGCGCATCAACGATTACGGCCTCGTGATCCAGGGCGTCATGGAAGGCCAGGGCATCGCGCTTGGCTGGCGGCATCTTGCCGAACGGCTGCTGGCCACGGGGTTGCTGGTGCCGGTGACCGATCACGTGCTGAAGACCGGCAAGGCGTTCTATGTGGTTTGGCCGAAGAACCGGGAGTTGAGCGAGAATGCGCGGAAAGTCAGGGACTGGCTGGCGGCGCAGGCTTGAAATCGGTTGCAGCGTAGTCACTATCGCGGAGTTCCTTCACACCCCCCTCTGTCCTGCCGGACATCTCCCCCGCAAGGGGGGAGATTGGCAGTTCATATGTCGCGTCACCCTTCAAGCATTGAAGATTGGCGAAAGCCGTCGTGACATCTGATCTCCCTCCTTGCGGGGGAGATGGCCGGCAGGCCAGAGGGGGGTGCTGTCCCGCTGGCGTCTCCAATGTCCGGCATTCATTGAAGCCTTCCGCACACCCTTCGAATCCGCCTATAATACCCCCATGCCCATTCGCCAGCTTTCCGAAACGATGATCAACCAGATCGCCGCCGGCGAAGTCATCGAGCGTCCGGCGAGCGTGGTGAAGGAACTGGTCGAAAACGCGCTCGACGCAGGCGCCTCCCGCGTCGAGGTCGTCACTGCCGGCGGCGGGCTGAACCTGATCCGCGTCACCGATGACGGCTCCGGTATCCCCGAACAGGAACTGGCGCTGGCCATTGCGCGCCACTGCACCTCGAAACTTGCCGACAACATTCACGATATCCGCTCGCTCGGGTTCCGTGGCGAGGCATTGCCGTCAATTGGTTCGGTGTCGCGACTGTCGGTTCGCTCGCGCTCGGCTGCAGGCGACGCTGCCGCCGAGATCGCCATCGAAGGCGGCCGCGTTTCGGCGGTCAAACCGGCGGCGGCCAACCGCGGCACAACGGTCGAGGTGCGCGACCTGTTCTTCGCCACGCCGGCCCGGCTCAAATTCATGAAGGGCGAGCGCGCCGAAAGCTCCGCCACCAGCGACGTGGTCAAGCGCATCGCCATCGCCTTCCCCGCCGTGCGCTTTACGCTCGCCGGCTCCGACCGCTCGACGCTGGAATTGCCGGCAACCGACGACACGGCGGAAGGCAGCCTGCGCCGCGTCGCGCAAGTCATGGGCGCCGAGTTTCCCGACAATTCCATCGCTATCGACGCCAGCCGGGACGGCGTGCACCTGACCGGCCACGTCTCGATCCCGTCCTTCACCCGCGCCAACGCGCTGCAGCAATATGCCTATGTCAACGGCCGTCCGGTGCGCGACAAGCTGATTGCCGGCGCCATTCGCGGCGCTTTCGCCGATGTGCTGCCTCGCGACCGGCACGCGGTGACCGTGCTGTTCCTGACGCTCGATCCGGCGACCGTCGACGTCAACGTCCACCCGGCCAAGGCCGATGTGCGCTTTCGCGACCCCGGCCTGGTGCGCGGGCTGATCGTCGGCGCCATCCGCGAGGCTCTGGCCAATGCCGGCATTCGCGCCGCCACCAGCGGGGCCGCCGGGATGGTGGCGGCGTTCCGGCCGGGAGCCGCCTCCTACGCCCATGCGGGTCCTGCCAACGGTCATCGCAGTTTTGACGCGGCCTACCGGGCCTCGGGCTTTGACCGCTCGCCACAGCGGCCGCTGGATATGGGATTTGACGGCGCCGGCTTCCGCGAAAACGACCAGGCTGCATTCGACGCCGGTCCGCTCGCCAGCGCCGATGCGCGTGCCGGCTTAGCCGAGCCGGCCGAGACGCTGCTCGGCACCGCCCTGGGCGCCGCCCGCGCGCAGGTCCACGAAAACTATATCGTCGCGCAAACCCGGGATTCTCTGATCATCGTCGACCAGCATGCCGCGCATGAGCGGCTGGTCTATGAGGCGCTGAAGAATGCGCTGCACTTACGCGCGGTGCCCTCGCAGATGCTGCTTTTGCCGGAGATCGTCGACCTGCCGGAAGAAGACGCCGAGCGGCTGGCCATGCATTCGGAGACACTTGCCCGGTTCGGTCTCGGCATCGAGCGCTTCGGCCCCGGTGCGGTGGCGGTGCGCGAGACGCCGTCCATGCTCGGCGAAACCAATGTCCAGCAATTGGTGCGCGACCTTGCCGATGAGATCGCCGACAATGATACAGTCGAGACGCTGAAAGAGCGCCTGGACAAGATTGCCGCCACCATGGCCTGCCACGGCTCGGTGCGTTCCGGCCGTCTGCTCAAGGCCGAGGAGATGAACGCGCTGCTGCGCCAGATGGAGGCGACGCCGGGATCCGGCACCTGCAACCACGGCCGCCCGACCTATATCGAGCTGAAGCTTGCCGATATCGAGCGGCTGTTCGGACGGCGGTGAGCACAAGCCAGGTCAGGGCACACGCTCAATTCACCAACAGGCGATAGTCCTTGAATCTATGAGAGAAAACGTAATCCCTTGAGTAGCCGGCGCTACCGCCGCGAAAATTCACGGAGATTGTCTCGAAGCTTCCCCCAACCTGCTTTTGAACATTCATGTAGATGGGAGTCATCAGCATGCCGGCATCGCAATCGTCGTCATCGAAAACGATCTCCTGAACGACCTTCTTTTTCTTCTTGTCGATGACCCGCAGCTTACTCATGCAGACGAGAAAGCCGGCTTTCTCGTAGACCCCGGCAAATCTGTGGGTGGCTGTCTGCGCCCAGAAGGGGATCTCGACGGTGCCGTCAACCTTCGCCTCACCGGTATCGTCGAGGCTTGCGACCTTCTTCAGCACGATCGGGAACTTGTCCAGGCCTCTGTTCCAGGTCCCCGTTGCGCCGCTTTCGCCAAGGTCGAGAGAAAACGGACATCGGGCGGTGTCGACCGGCGTTTTCGATCCAATGACCAGGACCCGGTCGAATTCCTTGTCGTCCGCAATCTCGCAAAGGGAGACGCTGGTACCGGTGATCTTGCCGTACACCGCTATCGGGCTTTGCTTCGCGTCGTAGAAATAGCTTCCTTCGACCGTAATCCCGCTGCCGAAACTGTCATATCTCTGCAGTGACAGATGGACTGGATTAGGCCCGATGGACCCTTCGTAGTTTTCGACCTGGTACCAGCCAGCGACGGCTTTCCCGGTCAGCAGCAAAACGCAAAAGATTGCCGATATGAACAGTTTTCCCATTCCATCCCCCAGCCAGGCAACTCACCATAACGGTCCTTCCTCCGGGTGTCTGCAGCTGGCGGATACGGCTCCCGGTTTGAGTCCGGAAACGGTTCCAACTTTTTGTTTTAACGCTTCAAATTCACCACGATGACGCCGCCGAGCGCCAGCGCGCCGCCGAGGAGACCGAGCAGTGTCGGCACTTCGCCCAGCCAGAAGAAGCCGATCAGGGCCGACATGGGCGAGACCAGATAGAGGAAGTTCGAGGCGCGCGCTGCCGGAAGACGCGACAGTGCGGTTGCCCAGGCGGCATAGGCGATCAGGCTGGGCACGATGCCAAGAAAGATCACGGCGCCGATACCGGCCGTGTTGGCGACCGCGGCCTGCGCAAAGCCGCTCGGCAGAAAGGGTGCCAGGCAAAGCGCGCCAAGGATCATGTTCGAGGCCGAAATGGTCAGCGGGTGATGGCGGGCAAAGAGCGGCTTCTGGACGATCGTGTTGACGGCCGAGCACAGCGCGGAGCCAAGAACCAGCAGCGCGCCGGTGTCGAAACTCAAGCCATTGCCGTCGGCCACGGCGATGATGCCGATGCCGGCGAAAGAAATCGCCGTGCCGAACCAGGCCCAGCTTGAGAAGCGCTCGCCGAGCAATGCCATTGCCATGATGGCGGTGAAGATCGGGCTGACATTGATGATGAAACCGGCGGCACCCGCCGACACGGTCAGTTCGCCGAAATTGAGCATGACAGTGTAGAGCGCGACGAAGATGGCGCCGCCAAAGACCAGGCGCCACACTTCGTCGAGCCTCGGCAGCGCCGGGCGCTTGACGGCAAGAAAGATCGCCGCCGGCACCGCGGCAATGGCAAAGCGCAGCGCACCGAGTTCCAGCGGCCCGAAAGCGGCGAGGCCGGCACGGATCGCCGGAAAGGCCGAGGCCCAGCCGACCACCGTCAACGCCACGGCGATGGCCGCCGTGGTGTCCATCCGCTGTGTCGGATTCGACGTGCTGGTCGTTGCGCTCATCTGCCTGTCCTCGGGTTCCCAGAGTTGAAAGGCAGAAAGCGCCTTTTCGGCGCCGTTGACAAACGATCAAATCGAGGATCACCTGTGACTATGGATCACAGCTCAGACACAATGGTGCCGCTCGAGACCCTGCGCGCCTTCGATGCGGCGGCGCGAACGGGGAGCTTTTCGGCCGCGGCCGAGAAGCTCAACATCACCCACGGCGCCGTCAGCCGGCAGATCGCCAAGCTGGAGGACTGGCTGGGCTTGAAAGTGTTCGACCGCGGCGCGCGCGGCGTCTCGCTGACCATCGAGGGCAACCGCCTGCATCTGCGCACGGCGGAAGCCTTTGCGCTGATCTCCAGCCATTCCGACCGCTGGGTCGAGCCGCGCGGCACCGCCGTGGTGCGGCTGACCTCGATACCCTCCGTCAGCGGGCTGTGGCTGATGCCACGCATGGCGGCGCTGGAGAACAATCCCACCAAGCTGCGCATCGTCCTCGACGTCGACATCCGCCAGGCCGACCTTGCCGATGAAGGCATCGACCTGTCGGTCCGCTGCGGCCGCGGCGGCATTCCGGGCCGCATCTCGGTGAAGCTGTTCGAGGAACATGTCTTTCCCGTCGCCGCGCCCGGCCTTGCCCGCGAGATCGGCCGCGGCGACCCGGCCCGGCTGCTGAGGTTTCCACTGATCAACGATTCCGACGCCTCCGGCTGGCGTGCCTGGTTTGCCGCGCAAGGGATGGACTACCGCCCGCGCCCGCAGGATCGCCGCTTCGAGGACTACAATCTCGTGCTCGACGCCGCAGCTTACGGGCTCGGCATCGCGCTGGCGCGGCCACCGCTGACCGGACACCAGTTGGAGGCAGGCCGCATCGTCGCCGTCGACGAGCGCAGGGCGCTGAACCCGGTGTCGTACTGGCTCGACCGGCCGCTGGGGCGGCCACGCACGGCTGCCGCCGAACTTTCACGCCGTATCGCTGTCGAGGCGGGGCTGGCGATGGACAAGATGGAAGCATTCCTCGAAGCCGAGCGATAGCGGCGATCGTTCGGTGCTCAGCCAAGCACCAGCAAGGCGAGCCCGACAATGGCAACGGCCAGAAACCCGGCAGCCAGCGCCATCAGGCCGACACGCATCTGCTGCCGGCCTTCGGGCTGGACCGTGTCATTCGACCCAGACATCGCCTGCCCCCGCTTCGCCGCCGCGTCGGTGGCGGAGGCGCGGCGCGGCGGCGAAACCCCCGGTGCGAGAAGCGCAAACCAGGGCAGTCCTGCCGGCTTTGCGGCAGCGCCATCATCGGCCCTGGCCGGCGGCACCGGCAGACCGCGCTGTGCATCGTCGTTGGCTGGCGTCGCCTTGCCTGTCGCAGCCGTTGTCGGCCCGAAATCGTCGGGCGCCGCGTCACCCGGTTCGGCAAGGGCCAGATAGGCCTGCAGGATCTCGGCTGAACCCGTCTGCTGCCCCTTTGCGGTGGCTGCGGACAACAGCGCCTGCAGCGCCGGCGCCGCTGCAGGCTGCAAAGGCGCACCGGATGGCGTCGGCGGCTGCACCAGCGCCTTTATAAGTGCTGCTTTCGCCGGATCGGCCTTCGCCGACGGCACCGCTGCCAATATCATGGCCTCGCGCAGCAGCGCAGTCAGGCGGGCGGATGAAATGTCCATGCCGGTCCCATAAGAATGGTTTGGAGCCGACAATAGCGCCTCAGCATTGCGTCAAGCTTGACCTTGCCGGCAATTTATGGCGATGAAATCAGCATGAACTCTGGCACCACCCCATGATGAACCGCTTCGAAGGCCCTGGCGGCAAGGAAGCCCGGATCCGCTATCTCGACGGCGACTTCCAGGTCACCAGCCCCGGCGCATTCGTGCGCTGCGCTGTGACCGGCGAGAGCATTCCGCTGGACGAGCTCAAATATTGGAGCGTCGCCAGGCAGGAGCCCTATGTCAGCGCCGCCGCCTCGCTGCGCCGCGAGATCGAGATGCATCCGGACCTGCGCAGCCGGGGTTAAAGGCGCGCACAGAGCCGTTGGTCGCGTTCCTTCACACCCCCCTCTGTCCTGCCGGACATCTCCCCCGCAACGGGGGAGATTGGATGATCATCTTTGCTTTCGCCAAATCACCAGCGTTGCAGAATGAGCGCCATTGGCAAAGCTGCTGATCTCCCTCCTTGCGGGGGGAGATGGCCGGCAGGCCAGAGGGGGGTGCTGTCCGCCAGCATCTCCGCGTGACGCTGCACGCCCTACCCTCGCAGCTTGCGCTGTCTCCAGGCATCCAGCGTCTCGTCGATGATGCGCTCCGGCACAGTGTCGAGTTCGAACGTGGCGTCGATCTCCAGCACGGCGAGTTCAGCGAGGAAATCGGCCGGGGCAGCGCCATGGCGCAGCCGGGCGGCGTCCTTGGCGGTGGTGACGAGGCCCAGTCCATCGCGGCGCGCGGTTGCCGCCAGTTCCGCGAGCTCATCAGGGGCATAGAAGTGATGGTCCGGAAACGACCGGGTCAGCGCCACTTCCGCACCGGTGCCGCGCAGCGTCTCGAAGAATTTTTCGGGATGGCCGATGCCGGCAAAGGCGAGGAACCGCCGGCCGGCGAACCGCTCCTTGCCGCCCGGTTCAGCATGCGCCTCGAAGATCGGCCGGCCGGCGCGCGCCGCCTGGCGCACGACCTGGTCGGCGGCGGTGCCCTCGCCCATCTTCAACAGCCCATCGGTGAACACCAGTTGGTCGACGACGTTGGCGCGCAGCGGCCCACCCGGAATGACGCGGCCATTGCCGATGCCGTAGCGGGCGTCGACGACGACCAGCGCATAATCGATATGGATGCGCGCGCTCTGAAAACCGTCATCCATGATCAGGAAATCGCAGCCATGGGCTTCCATGAGCAGCTTGGCGCCGGCGGCGCGGTTCGGGCTTACCGCAACCGGCGCATGCTCGGCCAGAAGCAGCGGCTCGTCGCCGACATGCTTGGCGGCGTCGTGACTGGCATCGACAACATGCGGCTGCGCAAACGAGCCGCCATGGCCGCGCGACAGGAATCCGGGATTGAGCTGCATGCGCCTGGCCTGCTTGGCCAGCGCGATGGCGACCGGCGTCTTGCCGCTGCCGCCTACGGTGAAGTTGCCGACGCAAAGCACTGGTGCTTCGATCTTTTCACGTACCGCCCGGTGCATATGGCGGCCGGCGACCATGCCATAAATCGCTGATAGCGGCGACAGCGCAAAGACCCGCCAGTCCGGCGCTTCCCACCAGAAAGGTGGTGCTTCGGACGCCACCTATCGCCCGTCGGCGCCCTTCAGGCGCGACTTGACGATCAATGGCTGGATATAAGGCTCAAGCGATTTCAGCGTGTGCGCCAGCGCACCGCGCATCTGGTCGACGGTGGCGGCACCGGCCGCCATCATCTCATGGCGCGCGACTTCATTGCTCAACAGGAAATTGACGGCGCCGGCCAGCATGTCGCGGTCGCGCACCAGCTTGGCGCCGCCGCTGTCGAGCAGACGCTGATAGGCTTCGCGGAAATTCTGGACGTTGCGGCCGGCAAGCACGGCGGTGTCGAGCATGGCCGGCTCCAGCGGGTTCTGGCCGCCTTCCGAGGTCAGCGAGCGGCCGACAAAGGCGATTTCCGTCAGCCGGAGATAAAGCCCCATCTCGCCGATCGTATCGCCGAGCAGGATATCGGTGTCGGCGGTGATCCTGTCGCCCTTGCTGCGCCGCGCCAGCTTCAGCCCCATGCCGGAAATCTGCGCCGCAAGGGCTTCGGCGCGGTCGGGATGGCGCGGGACGATGATCGTCAGCAGGCCATGGTGGCGCTTGTAGAGCGTGACGTGAACTTCCGCCGCGACCACCTCCTCGCCGTCATGGGTCGAAATTGCCGCCCAGGTCGGGCGGCCGGCGATCTGTCGCTTCAGCGTCGCCAGCGCCCGTTCGTCGAACGGCGGCGGCAAGGTGTCGACCTTGAGGTTGCCGGACACGGTGACCGGCCGGGCGCCAAGCGCGCGAAACCGTTCGCCGTCGACATCCGACTGGGCAACGACATGTGCAAGGTTCTCGAACAGCGCCTCGGCGATGTTGGCGCGCTTCTTCCAGGATTTGAACGAACGGTCGGAGAGCCGGCCGTTGACCAGCACCTGCGGCACGTGGCGGGCGCCGAGCTCGAGGATCGTCATCGGCCATATCTCGGATTCGGCGATGATAGCCAGGTCCGGCCGCCAGTGATCGAGAAAGCGGCTGACGGCCGGCTTGAGGTCGAGCGGAACATATTGGTGGATGATGCGGTCGCCCAGCCGTTCGTCGGCAACCTGCGCCGAAGTGACGGTGCCCGTCGTCAGCACGATGTTGACACCGTAGTCGAGGATGCTTTGCACCAGCGGCACGACCGCAAGGGTCTCGCCGACGCTTGCCGCATGGATCCAGATCACCGGCCCTTCAGGGCGCGGCCGCCCGGCAACGCCGTAGCGCTCACGGCTGCGGCTGCGGTCTTCCTTGCCCTGCGATGTGCGCCAGGCGACATAGGGGCCCATCAGCGGATAGGCGGCTGCACCGGCAAGGCGGTAGGCCGCCAGGAAGGCGCGCGCCCAGCCGACGCTCATGGCCTGCCGTCCACGAGCCGATAGGCCTCGGCGGTCGCGGCATTGAGCGCGGCCGTGACTTCCTGGCGCTTGCGCTCCATTTCGGCCTCGTCGGCATTGGCCGGCACGAAAACCGGCGTTCCGATGACGATCGAGGAGCGGCCGAACGGCAGGTTGATGGTGGTCTTGTCCCAGCTCCTTTCCAGCACCTTGCGGCGGCTGGTGGCGATGGCGGCAGGCATGATCGGCCGGCCGGAAAGGCGTGCCAGCAGAACGATACCAAGCCCCGCGTCGCGCGGCGTGCCGTGGGGAATGTCGGCGATCATGGCGACGTTCTTGCCGGCCACGAGTGACTTTTTCAGGGCGATGAGCGCCTTGGCGCCGCCCTTGTCGAGATGCTTCGTGCTTTCACGCCCGCCGGAGCCGCGCACCGCCTCGATGCCGAATTTTTCGATCATCAGCGCGTTGAGTTCGGCGTCGGCGCTGCGCGAGACCATGGCGACCAGCGGCCGTCCCTTGGGATAATAGGCTGGGGTCAGCAGATGCTGGCCATGCCAGAGCGCGATGATGCCGGGTTCGAATTCGGCGTAGTCGCCGCCTGAAAATTTAGCCGAGCCTTCGACCACGCGGTTGGTCAGGCGCACCAGGCGGACGAACTGGGCGAGCAGGCTGACGATCATGCTCTTGACGATTCGCGACTGCGCCAACGGCTCGCGGATCTTGCGCCAGAATGTCTTCGAACTGCCGCCGCGTCTTCTTCGGACCGCGGCGCCGGTGGGCTGCCCTTTCACCGCTTCATGCTCCATCGCTGTCAACCGGCGGCCTTGCTTTCAGGGTCGAGCAGCCGGTGCAGATGGACGACGAAATAGCGCATATGGGCATTGTCCACGCTGGCTTGCGCCTTGGCCTTCCACGCGGTGTGCGCGGTTTGATAGTCCGGATAAACGCCAACGATGTCGAGCGCGTCGAGATCGCGGAACTCGGTGCCTCCCAGCTTCTTCAGCTCGCCGCCGAACACCAGGTGCAAAAGCTGTTTCTTTCCGTCTTCCGCGGCCATTTCGGTCCTTCACATATTGTGAGTTTGCGACAGGTCTAGCCCAAAGCTGCCGACTTTGGAACCTTCGATCACGCTTCCGTATCGGCAATGACGCCGGCAAGCACGGTCAGCAACTGCCCGCTGCCGGCGACCAGCGCGCCGTGACGGATGATCTCCCCGGCATAAAGCGGCGCGCGGCCATGGCCGTCGAGCACGGCGCCGCCAGCCTCGCGCAAGATGAGATCGGCGGCGGCGATATCCCAGTCATGCGCGTTGGGCTTGACGAAGGTTGCGTCGAGCGTGCCGTTGGCGACCATCGCCAGCCGGTAGGCGAGAGAGGGAATGTGCGCCGCCCGCCGCACCCGGCCCTGCCATTGCGCCGGCATCAGGTCGATCAACTGCTTCAGCCCGCCGATCTCGACCGTCTTACCCAGGCCGCGCACGGCAATCGGCTTGCCGTTGCGGAAAGCTCCACGGCCAGGCAGCGCCCAATAGGTTTCGCCCTTGGCCGGACATTCGAGCACACCGGTGAGCGTGCGGCCATTCTCGACCACCGCGACGCTGACGCACCACGAGCGCAGACCTTCGAGGAAGCCGCGGGTGCCGTCTATGGGGTCGACGACAAAGGTGCGCCGCGCCAGAAGCCGCGCCGGATCGTCAGTCGTTTCCTCCGACAGCCAGCCATAGTCCGGCCGGGCCGCCAGCAGGGTATCGCGCAGATAGGCGTCCGCCGCGTGGTCGGCTTCGCTGACCGGCGAGGTGCCGCCCTTCATCCACACTTGCGGGTTTTTGCCGAAATAGCGCATGGCGATCGCGCCCGCCTCGCGGGCGGCGTCGCGCAGCAGATCGAGGTCTTCCGAGGCCCCGGCCGATATGACCGGGTCACGCTCCGGCAAGGGTCATTCCTTCGATCAGCAGCGTCGGTGCGGCAGTGCCGAAATCGCGGTCAAGATCGCTCGCCGGAACCATGTTGAGGAACATCGTCTTCAAATTCGAGGCGATGGTCACCTCGGCCACCGGATAGGCAAGCTCACCATTGTCGATCCAGAAGCCGGATGCGCCACGGCTGTATTCGCCGGTCACCATGTCGACGCCCTGGCCGAACACTTCAGTGACATAAAAGCCGGATTTTAGCGACCTGATCAGGTCTTCCGGCGTCCTGTCGCCCGGCTCGATGGCGAGATTGGTCGAAGACGGCGATACCGACGAGCCGCTGCGCGCGCCGCGTCCGTTGGTGGTCAGCCCCAATTCCCGCGCGGCGGACGTCGACAGGAACCAGTGCTTCAGCACGCCGTTCTCGACCATCAACAGCTTTTCGCCCTCGACGCCTTCGCCGTCGAACGGGCGCGAGGCCTGACCGCGACGCCGCAGCGGTTCGTCGGTGACGGTGATGGCAGCCGACGCAACCTGCTTGCCCATCATCTCGCGCAAAAAACTGGTCTTGCGCGCCACCGAAGCGCCGTTGATGGCGCCGGCGAGATGGCCGGCAATGCCGCGCGCGACGCGCGGATCGAACACCACGTTGACCGGACCGGTCGCCGCCTTGCGGGCGCCGAGGCGGCGCACGGCGCGCTCGCCGGCCTTGCGGCCGATCAGCTCCGGCGCGTCGAGATCGGAAAAATGCTGGTTCGAGGAGTATTCGTAGTCGCGCTCCATGCCGGTGCCCTCACCCGCAATCACGCTGGCCGAACGCGAAAAGCGCGACGCGACATAGTGGCCGACGAAGCCGTCCGACGTGGCAAGCACCAGCCCGCCGAGGCCTGCGCTGGCGCCGCTGCCGGCCGAATTGGTGACACCCTTGACTGCAAGGGCCGCTTCCTCGGCGGCAAGGGCCGCTTCCTTCAACTGATCGGCCGAAACCTCGGTGGCGTCGAACAGATCGAGGTCGCGCACCTTGCCAACCAGCAAAGCCGGATCGGCGAGACCCTGATAGGGGTCCTCGGGCGAGACTTTGGCCATGGCCACGGCGCGCTCAGCCAGCGCCTTGGGGTCCGATGCCGCCGTCGCCGAGACGCTCGCCACCCGGTTGCCGACGAAGACGCGCAGCGAGACATCGTCGCCCTCGGACGCTTCGGTGTTCTCGACCTTTCCCAGCCGCACCGACACGCCGATCGAACGGCCGCGCACGGCAACCGCGTCGGCGGCGTCGGCGCCGGCCCGCTTGGCAGCCTCGACCAGTGCCGCGACGCGGTCGGTCAATTTCGCTGCCTCTGATGTATCGGTCATGCGCGTGGTCCTGGCTGAAGCCGCGCCGGGCGGTAGCGGCTGTTGCACCATCTATTGTCCCAATGCGGCTTGTGCAATGGCGCACGGACAATTGTCCCGCTGCGGCATAGCGCCCGAGCGGAGCGCGAAAGCTATCCGCGGCGGCGGCCGCCAGAGACGCGCGGCTTGACCGGTTTGTGAGTTTAACCGAGGCCGATTTCCGTCAAGGAGTGGCGGCCGGCGTCCAGATCACGTCATCGATCCTCGTCGCGCCCGTTGCCAGCATCACCAGCCGGTCGAAGCCGAGCGCCGAGCCGCTGGCTTGCGGCATGATGGCGAGGGCGGCGAGAAAATCCTCATCCAGCGGATAGCGCTCGCCATAGACGCGCTCCTTCTCGTCCATCTCGGCGGCAAAGCGCCGGCGCTGCTCGGCCGGATCGGTCAGTTCGCCAAAAGCATTGGCGAGCTCGACGCCGCAGCAATAGAGCTCGAAGCGCTCGGCCACGCGCTGGTCCTCCGCGCTCGGCCGGGCGAGCGCCGCTTCCGAGATCGGATAGCCGTACAAGATGGTGGCCCGCCCCTGCCCCAGCACCGGTTCGACCTTCTCGACCATTACCCGGCTGAACAAATCGGCCCAGTTGTCATCGCCGGCCGTGCGCAGGCCGGCCTTGATCAGAGCATCATGGAGTGCGGCGCGGTCTGTGCCGCCATCGGCAGAAACGGTGGCAAGAAGATCGATGCCGGCGTAACGCGCAAAAGCTTCCGCCACGCTCACGCGTTCCGGCTCGGCGAACGGATCGGCCTCGCGGCCGCGAAAGCGGAAGGTTTTGGCGCCGGCCCGCTCGGCTGCCAGCTTCAGCAGTTCGGCGCAATCGGCCATCAGGCTGTCATAGGTTTCGCCGACCCGATACCATTCCAGCATGGTGAATTCGGGATGGTGCAAGGGGCCGCGCTCGCGGTTGCGCCAGACGGCGCCCAGGCTGAAGATGCGCCGCTCACCGGCGGCCAGCAGCTTCTTGCAGGCGAACTCCGGCGAGGTGTGGAGATAAAGCGGCCGGCGCGCGCCGTCGGCGCCGATCGCCTCGGTGGCGAAGGCTGAGAGATGCGCCTCGTTGCCGGGCGAAATCTGCAATGCCGCCGTCTCGACCTCGATGAAGTCCCGCTCGCCAAACCAGCCGCGCATTGCGGCAGCTATGGCGTTGCGGGCCATCAGCCGCGGCCGGCGGTCGGCGTGAACATCCGGCGTCCACCAGGGCGAAGCGCCAGTCATGGGTTTGCCGGGCAACGGAATTGCTGACAGGGCTGGCGGTTCGGGCCAAGATGCGCTACGGCGACGGCTCTCGCAGCCGATTTGCGCCGAACGATCGTTTCAGGCCAACGAAGTCTAGGATTGAAAACCGTGGTGAAGGTCATCGCCAGTTCGCTCCGTAAAGGCAATGTCGTCGACAAGGACGGCAAGCTTTACGTGATCCTCTTTGCCGAAAACATCCACCCTGGCAAGGGTACGCCGGTCACCCAGCTCGACATGCGCCGCATCTCCGACGGGGTGAAGGTTTCGGAGCGCTACCGCACCACCGAGCAGGTCGAGCGCGCCTATGTCGAGGAGCGCGAGCACACCTTCCTCTACGCCGACGCCGAGGGGTATCACTTCATGAACCCGGAAAGCTACGACCAGGTCGCGGTGCCGGAAAGCGTGGTCGGCGACATGGCGCCCTACCTGCTCGAAGGCATGGCGGTGCAGATTTCGCAGTTCAACGGCATCGCCATAGCCCTGGTGCTGCCGCAGCGCGCTACTTTCGAAGTGGTCGAGACGGAGCCGACGACCAAAGGCCAGACGGCGTCCTCGTCATACAAGCCGGCCGTGCTTTCCAACGGCGTGCGCACGCTGGTGCCGCCGCACATCGCGCCGGGTACCCGCGTGGTGGTGATGACGGCTGACGGGGCCTATGTGGAGCGGGCGAAGGACTGAGGCGCGAGCGCCTCCGTCCTGGTTAATCCCTTGCCCGGTACTAATCCCCCACATTGCCTTCTGCGGCCGCTGGCTCGATAGTCCTGCCGATGTGGCAGACCTTTGTGACCTACTGGCCTCTGATCCTTGTGATCATTCCGATGCTGATGGCCGCCATCGGCATCGTCCACGCAATCATGACCAAGGAAGACGTGCGCGCCGCCACCGGCTGGGTCGGCGTGATGATCTTGTCGCCGTTCCTTGGCGCGATCATCTATGCCATTGCCGGCATCAACCGCATCCGCCGCGCCACGATCAGCGCCATGCGGCCCGTCGCCGGTGAAGCCGAGACAGCCAAACACGACCACGACATTGCGCTCGAAACACTCATCTCAGCCGAATTCGGCCAGCGCTTTGCCGGCCTGAAGACGCTAGGCGACAGGGTGGCGCGGCGCGCACTGACGTCGGCAAACGCGATCACGATCCTCAGGACCGGCGACGAAGCTTACGCAGCAATGTGCCGGGCGATAGACAGCGCACAGCGCAGCATTCTGCTCGAGACCTACATCTTCGACAATGACGAGATCGGACGACGTTTTGTGGAATCGCTGGCCGGCGCGGTCCGGCGCGGTGTGACGGTTCGCGTGCTGATCGATGCGGTCGGCGTGCGCTATTCCGTGCCCAGCATCCTTGGGACACTCCGGGAAGCCGGCGTCACCGTCGATCTGTTCAACGGCAACATCGTCATGGGCCTGAGACTTCCCTATGCGAATTTGAGGACGCACAGGAAAATCCTGATCGTCGACGGTGTGGTGGCGTTCACGGGAGGCATGAACATCCGCAAGGGATTTTCGGCCGAATTCGCCGGCAGCGCCAGTTCGGCGGATACGCATTTCCAGGTCACGGGGCCCGTCGTGGCCGACCTTTTCGCGGTTGCCGCCGAAGACTGGCGTTTTGCCGGCAACGAGTCCCTCAAGGACGAGGTCTGGCACGTGGCAAAGCCCTCGCCGCCTCCCGGTCAGCCGATCCTGGTGCGGGCGGTGGCGTCGGGGCCGGACGCCAGCATCGAAACCAACCACAAATTGCTGACGGGGGCATTTTCCGTCGCCCGCAAATCGATCCGCATCATGTCGCCCTATTTCCTGCCGGACCGGGAATTTGTCAGCGCGCTGGTCACGGCGGCCCGGCGCGGCGTCGAGATCGACATCGTCGTGCCCGCGGTCAACAATCTCTTCCTGGTCGGCCGCGCCATGACGGCGCAGTACGACCAGGTGCTGAAGCACTATTGCCGCGTCTGGCGGCATGAGGGGTCGTTCGACCATTCGAAGCTGTTGTCGGTCGATGGCGTCTGGGCCTATGTCGGCTCCTCCAACCTCGACGCCCGGTCGCTGCGGCTGAATTTCGAAATCGACCTGGAGGTGCTGGATACCGGCTTTGCCGCCGAGATCGAGGGGCGCATCGGAGCGGCAATCGCTTCCGCCAAACCCGTCACACTCGCAACCCTAAGAGCGCGGCCATTTGTCATCCGGGTTTTTGACCGGTTGTTATGGCTGGGATCGCCCTATCTTTAGAATCAGGACAGATTGAACGCAGGCCTATGGACATAAACGGACGCAGCCTTCCTGAAACAGTGCTCCTGTCGATCCGCGGCAGGAAAGCGCGCAAGGCGAACGCGACGCCGCGCAAGCACATTGAAGGCGCCCAGATGGTGGTCGCCTCCTACAACGTCCACAAATGCATCGGCACCGACCGCAGGTTCGACCCCGAACGGACCGCTCGCGTCATCCGCGAGATCGGCCCCGACGTCATCGCGCTGCAGGAGGCCGACAACCGCTTCGGCGATCGCGCCGGGCTGCTCGACCTTGCCCGGATCGAACACGAAACAGGGCTTGTGCCGGTGCCGGTTTCCGGAAGCGGCAAGGGCCATGGCTGGCGCGGCAACGTGCTTTTGTTCAAGCGCGGCACGGTGCGCGACGTCCATCAGATCAAGCTTCCGGGACTGGAGCCCCGCGGCGCGCTGGTTGCCGAGATCGACCTCGACGAAACGCGCACTCTGCGCGTCATCGCCGCGCATCTCGGCCTGTTGCGCCGCTCGCGTTCGGAGCAGGCCCGCGTCGTGCTCGACATCATGAGCAACCAGGATGAAAGGCCGACCTTGCTGCTCGGCGACCTCAACGAATGGCGGCTGGGCAACCGCTCGGCGCTCAAGACGCTGCACGCCACCTTTGGTTTCACGCCGGCGGCGGTGCCGACTTTTCCCTCAGGCCTGCCGGTGCTGGCGCTCGACCGGATCATGGCCAACCGGCACGGCATGGTCTCGTCGGTGGAAGCTCATGATACGCCGCTGTCGCGGGTTGCGTCGGATCATTTGCCGCTGACGGCGTTCGTCAGCCTGTAACTCATCCGTCCCGCAGCCAGACCAGCATCTCACCGGGTTCACGGTTGTCCCAGGCAAAGTACGGGACGGCGGTGATTTTCGTTTCGCTCACCGTCGGCGGATCGGTGCGATAGAGCCCGGTTTCCCAGTTTTCCTGGGCTTCCTTGCTGGCAAGTGCCGAAAGCGTGACGATGCCGCCGAGCAGGTTCGGCTCGGCATGCGCCTCGATTTTTGCCGTTCGCGGCAGAGCGATCCGATGCAACTGGCCGGCATTGTCGGTCTCCTCGACGCAATAGATCAGCGGACCGCGCGCAAGTGCGACGCGGCCGATGTCCTGACGCACCTCCGGATTGGCGAACAGACGGGCGATCGACATTTCGAGATCGAGTTCGACCCGGTCGCCCTGGCGCCACTCGCGCCGGATCGCGGCATAGCCGTCGCTGGTGATGCCGTCCAGATCGACGGCGGCGCCGTTGATCTTGAGCGCCGCCTTGCCGCACCAGGACGGGACGCGCAGGTGCAAGGTGAATGCCACCGGAGCGTCGGCTTCGATCCGGATCGAGACCGCGCCATCCCAGGGATAATTGCTGGTCTGAATCAGACTGACCGCCCGGTTCGATATGTCGAAGCGCGCGGTGCTGTCGCCGTAGAGATGAACGGCCAGCGCGTCGTCCGACAGGCTGTAGAAATAGCTGCCGATGGAGGCGACCATGCGGCCGATATTCGGCGGGCAACAGGGGCAGCGATGCCATTTCCAGCGATTGTGCCTGCCCCGGCTCTCCAGCGGGTTCTCGTAGAAGAACAGCGAGCCGTCGAGCGACAGGCCGGAGATCGAGCCGTTGTAGAGTGCCCGCTCCATCATGTCGGCGTAGCGGGCGTTGGGACCCATGCCGAGCATGCGACTGGCCCAGAACACGAGGCCGACCGAGGCACAGGTCTCGGCATAGGCGGTTTCGTTGGGCAGGTCGTAGTCGCTGGTAAAGCCCTCATTGTGCGCCGATGGCCCGAGGCCGCCGGTGACATAGAGGTTCTTGGTGGTGAGATCGTTCCACAGACGGTCGAGCGCTACCCTGAGCGTGTCGTCGCCATATTCGGTGGCGATGTCGGCCATGCCGGAATAGAGGTACATCGCCCTGACCGCATGGCCGACGACCTTGTCCTGCTCGCGCACCGGCTTGTGCGACTGGTTGTACTCATAAGTCTTGAAATGATAGGCCTTCGGGTCGGCGCCGCGCGCACGCGCCTCCTCGTCGAAATAATGCGGCTGTTGCCCGCGCTGGTCGATGAAATACCTGGCCAGGTCCATGTATTTCTGCTCGCCGGTCGCCCGCGCCAGCTTGACCAGCGCCAGCTCGATCTCCTCATGGCCGCAATAGCCCTTCTTCTTGCCCGGCTCCGGACCGAAGGTGTCGGCGATATGGTCGACGTAGCGGCACATGATATCCAGCAGCTTGCGCTTGCCGGTGGCCTGGTAGTAGGCGACCGCGCCTTCGATCAGATGGCCGGCGCAATAGAGCTCGTGGCAATCGCGCAGATTGGTCCAGCGCTTGCCGGGCTGGATACGCTGGTACCAGCTGGAGAGATAACCGTCTTCCTGCTGCAGTCTGCCGTAGAGGTCGATGACGGCATCGATCTTCTTCTCGAGCGCCGCGTTCTTGCGCCGGTAGAGCGAATAGGCCGCGGTCTCGATGGTCTTGCCCCAATCGGAGTCCCAGAACATCTGCGTCGTCACCGTCGAGCCGGTGAAGCCGGGGCTGGCAGCCTCGTCGGGCGACGGCGAATGGAACGGAATGACGACGCCCGGCGAGGGCCGGTCCGGGTCGATCTGCTCCAGCATGCGCGCCTCGACGCAGCGCTCGTAGAGGATGTCGGCGGTGCGCGACGCCACGGCATCGACACGGTCGCCCCAGAAGCCGCGGACATCGACCTGCGGCACCGGCAGCGGGCGGAAGGCGAGTTTGCCGGGCTTGGCGGATGGTTGAACGGTCATCGTGTCACTCCGTTGGATATTGGTCATTTCACGGCGGGTCATTTCACCGCGCCGGCCATCAGGCCGCGGATGTAGAAGCGCTGCAGCAACAGGAAGAGCACCAGGCACGGCACCATCATCACTGTGACGCCCGCCTGCACGGCGCCCCAGTCGATGGCGCCGAAGCGGCCCGACTGAAGTGCGGTCATCATGATAGGCAGCGTGAATTTGGACTGGTCGGTCATCAGCACCAGGGCGGCCAGGAATTCGTTCCAGGCGCCGAGGAAGGCAAACAGCGCGATGGTGACGATGCCCGGCCAGACCAGCGGCAGCATCACCTTGAGCAGCATGGTGACGTTGTTGGCGCCGTCCATGCGCGCGGCCTCCTCGATCTCGCGCGGCACCGCGTCGAAGGCGTTGCGCATCATGAAGATCGAGAACGGCAATTGCAGCGTGGTGTAGACCAGGACCAGCCCGGTCAGCGTGTTGTGCAGGCCGACCTTGGTCAGCACCAGGAAGATCGGCGTCAGGATCGACTGGAAGGGGATCATGATCGTCGACAGGATGACGATGAAGAGCACATCCTTCATCGGAAAGCGGAAGCGCGAAAAGCCATAGCCGGCCAGCACGCTGACGACGACCGACAGGATCACCGTCATCGAGGCGACATAGAGGCTGTTTTGCGCCGGCAGCCAGAGGCCGTCGCCAAAGGTGTCGAGCGTGCGATAGTTCTCGACCGAGAAGCCGGTCGTCGGCCATGGCGGCAGCGGCGGCTGGCGCGCCTCCTGCGCCGGCTTGAAGGTCGACAGCACGGCCCAGACGATCGGCGCGATGAACAGCACTGAGGCGATCATGCCGGTCGAATGCTCGGCGATCCTGAGCCAGAGGCGGCTGCTGCGGCTTCTTGCCTGCGCCATTAGTCGATGCCCTCCGGCTTGCGCAGCAGCCACAGCTGAACCAGGCTGAGCGCCACCAGGATGGCGAGCAGTATCATCGACAAAGCGGCGCCATAGCCGAGCTTGAACGAGACGAAGGACTGGTTGAAAATCCAGTAGACGGCGGTCAGCGTCTGGTTGCGCGGGCCGCCGCGCAGGATGATGTAGAACTGGTCGAAGGCGAGGATCGAGCCGGCGATCGACAGGATCAGCGCCAGCGCCAGCGTGCGGCGCATCAGCGGCAGGGTGATGGCGCGAAAGCGCGCGAACGGCCCTGCCCCGTCGATCATCGCCGCTTCCTGCAGATCGGTCGGGATCGACTGCAGGCCGGTCATCAGGATGATCATGGTGAAGCCCGCCACCTTCCAGACGACCATGGCGATGATCGACCAGAAGGCCGGCTGGAACGTCGCCAGCAGGTTGAACTTTTTCCCGGTCAGGCCGAAATCGTAGGCGGCCGGGCTGAACAGGCCGGAATCGACATTGAGCAGCCACGACCACAGCAGGCTGGCCGAGGCGAAGCCGACGACCGCCGGCATGAAGAAGGATGTCCGGTAAAAGCCGGTCAGCTGCCTGGGCTTTTCGATGAACAGCGCCAGCGGAAAGGCGACGGCGAAGATCACGATGGTGACGATCACGGTGTAGTAGGCGGTGAAGCTCAGCGCGTTCCAGAAACGGTTGTCGCGCAGGATCGCCCGGTAATTGTCGAAGCCGATGTAAAAATGCTCGCCCATCAGCGGCCAGTTGTGCAGCGACATCCAGGCCGTCATGCCGAGCGGAATGATGAAGAACACGACGACCAGCGCCACGGCCGGCGCGACATAGAGCAGGCCGATCCACTGCCGGCGGCCGGCGCCGACCAGTTTTCTGGCGCGTGGCGGGGTGGTGGTGATGGTCATACGTGGGCTCCGGGTGCGGTGATCCCCCTCCCCCTCGAGGGGAGGGTCCGGCCGCAGGCCGGGGGTGGGGTCCTCCGCGCAGTGCGCCGACGAAAAAGAACGTCGAGCACTGCCGGAACGACCCCACCCGGACCTGCGGTCCGACCTCCCCTCGAGGGGGAGGTAGGGGCGGCGCCGCTTACTTTTGCGGCGCCTGGTCGATGATCGACTGCATGGTCTCTTGTGCATTGGCGATGGCGCCATCGACGTCGTCGCCGAAGACGACCTCGTTGATCATCTGCGTCCACGGACCGTTGGCCGAGTTGATCAGGTCGTTGAACACCACGGAATAGGGCGTGCGGCCCTTGGCCATGGCTTCGGCGGCGATCTGGTAGCGCGGATCGAGATCCTTCAGCGCCTCCTTGGCGATGTCGCCGCGCACCGGCAGGCTGCCGTATTTGGCCAGGATGGTCTGGCCTTCGAGCGAATAGGCGAAGTCGAGAAACTCCTTCACCACGGCGAGCTTCTTGGTGCCCTTGGTGACGACGAAATTGTCGCCGCCGGCAAACGAAGACCAGCCGCTGTCCTTGCCCGGCAGGAAGGTGACGCCATAGTCGATATCCGGATACTGCGTGTTGAGCGCACCGATGGCGAAGGCGCCGGACGGCGAAATGCCGATATTGCCGGTGGCGAAGGCGGCAAAGAAGTTGGCGCCGGTGTCGGTCTGCGCGCCGGCCGGCACCAGATCCTTCTTGACCATCGAGCGGTAGAGGTCGATGGCGCCGCGCAGCTGCGGGCTGTCCAGCGTCGCCTTCGAGCCGTCCTCGGAGAGGATGTCGCCGCCCGAGGCCCAGATCAGCGGCGTGAAGGTGAAGATGTTGCAGCCGCCGCAATTGCCGGAGAAGTAGAAGCCCTTGATGTCGCCGCCAAGCGCGTTGACCTTTTCGGCATCGGCCTCGATCTCGGCCCAGTTGGCCGGCCCCTTGTCGGGATCGAGACCCGCCTGCTTGAACAGTTTCTTGTTCCAGATCAGCACCGAGGCGTCGGCCGAGAACGGCAGCCCATAGATGTGGTCCTTGTAGGTGCCGGTCTTGACATGCGCCGGCGACAGGCTGGCGAAATAGGGCAGCGATTTCGCCCAGTCGGTGATGTCCTCGAGCTGGCCGGCGGCGGCAAAGGACGGCGTGTAGATCAGGTCGAGCGACAGCGCGTCGGGCGCCGTGCCGCCGGCGGCGGCGGCGCCATATTTCGGGATGATCTCGGCATTGGGAATGATGTCGAGCTTGACCTGGTTCTCATGGCCCTTGTTGAAGGCATCGACGATGCGCGGCATGAAGTTCGAGCCGTCGGCGCGCACCCAGATGTTGGCGGTATCGGCGGCCATCGCAGGCAAGGCAATGATGCTCGCGGCGAGCGCGAACCCGGTAATCATGGTCTTCATGGTTTTCCTCCTCATGGTTTTCTCCTCCTCCCTGTTGCGGCGCAGATCGCGCCGCGCGTTCTCCTAGCCGCCCAATGGACGGCCGCATGACTGACGCACCACCAGCCGGCACGGCAGTTTTCGAATGCCCGGCGCGGCGGGTTGGCCGCCGACGAGCGAAAGCAGTGTGAGGCCGGCCTCGCGGCCGAGCGCTGCCAGGTTCATGTCGACCGAGGTCAGCGGCGGGCGGGTCGCCTCGGCCACGATCTCCCAATTGTCGAAGCCGATGACGCCGACATCGCCAGGCACGCCCAAGCCGCGCTCGCGCAGCGCATCGATGACGCCGCGCGCGATCTGGTCGTTGCCGCAGAACACGGCGTCGGGTTTCTCTCCCTTCTTGTTGAAGAGCGTTGGGCCGTCGAACAACTTGCCCACCGCCTCATGCCCCCAGGCTTCCGACCACGAGCCGAGCAAGGGCTGGGTCGCCGGCAGACCGTTCTCGGCCAGCACGTCGCAAAAAGCCTGTGCCCGCTCATGCACCACGGAGAAGCTTGGCGGTCCGCTGACATGGGCGATGCGCCGACGCCCGAGCCGGCAAAAATGCTCGACCGCCAGCCGCGCTCCGCCGGCATCGTCGGAGACGAAGGCGATGGCGCCGGGATCGGGCTGGCTGAAGGCGTAGATGACGGGCACGCCGAGATTGGCGAGGTCGACCGGCAGATGGCGGTCGATGCGCTTGCCGCTGGCGATGATGCCGTCGATGCGCTTGTCCAGCATCGCCTCGACATGCAGCTGCGCCAGCCGCGGGTCGTCCTCGACATTGCACATGAACACCGAGACACCGGCGTCGACCAACGCATCCGAAATGCCCGACATGACCGGCAGCGAAAAGCGGCCATAGGTATCATTGGTCAACAGGCCGACGGTGAAGGAGCGCCGCCGCAGCAGGCTCTGCGCCAGGCTGTTGGGGCGAAAGCCGAGCCGCTGCGCCGTCTCGCGAATGCGCTGCCGCGTCTCGGCCGTCATCCGCCCCTGCCCGTTCAGCGCCTTCGAGGCCGTGGCCACACTGACGCCAGCCATCGCCGCCACTTCACGCAGGGTGATGGGGGTCTTGGCGGGTGGTGGCAACGTGTCGGGGGCCATGGTGCGGGTGTAAGTCCTCGGTTGGGAAAAGGTTTTCTCTTACTGGGCCGTGGCGTGTCCATGTGGGTGGATGGAAGATGCTGCGGAATTTGAGAAAAGGTTTTCTCAACGGGAGACTAGGATGAGAATTTTGGGATGGCAAGCGGAAATGAGGCGTCAAACGAACCCGCAGGTTGTCATGGCAACCGGCCTGCTCAACGACGGGGCGGCATAGGCGATTGCGCAAACTTGCTTACCAGCGACATTACCAATTCATACCGATCTCGCCGCGTTCGCTTGGCGATATTCGCTGCGGTCTCTTCAGCTGAGCTGGCGAGCAGCACATTGGCCGCAGTAATTTGCTGCTTGGCAAACTTAATCATCTGCTCAGCCATCGAAGCATTTATTCGCTCATCTGGTGTAACAAATGAACCGTCCTCAAAATCGCAATACATCGAAGCGTTGCGATATCTGAACAGAGCTGGCCCTACAGCAACTCCGGCGGCGGCCTTCATAAATAGGTCTTCAACGTCGATGGCCTTTTTCTCGGCTGCTACGGCCTCTTCGATCAACGGCACGGCGCTGGCCAATCCCATGAACTGACTTGCTTTCGAGTCATGTGATCTGAAGCGCTTTCCCGTGACCTTCCAGTCGACAGGAATGCCGAGAACGATCTGAGTGGCGGCGCCCAAAAGGATGGATAGCTTGCCGGCCTCTTCGCAAGCCACATACGAAAGAGCGTAGGATCTGCTTATCCTGCTGTTTTGGTAAAGTAACTCCGCGTCTTTTAGGAGTTCAGACGCGTTGTGACGAATCGCTATCATTCCTTCACAGATCGCCTGAAGGCTAAGATCTTTCATTCTCGATAATCCCATATTCTGTGAAATTGGTTGCGACTCTACTGGCGTCCAGCAATTGATCGTTTTGATTGCAAAGTAGCCGCATTAAAGCAAACTGCACTCAAAGCTAATTTTGAGTCGCTTGGTATCGGAATAATAGGCAGCGAATGGAGCTAGCTTTCAATCGCATCGCGCTTCGAAGGCTATGCGAGTCGTCGATAGCAATGGAAGATGAATTTGGGCTGGATGTGGCAAAAGCGCTTATGGCGCTTCTGGCTGAGTTGCGTGCTGCGGATTGCATTGACGACCTTCCGGATGTCGATATGACACCCACCAAAGGGCTCGGCCAGTCAACATCCATTCAAGTGACCGCTGGGGTGTTTCTGAAAATACAAGTGAACCACACGACCCCGCCGATGGATGCTTCCCAGGCGATCCTATGGGGCAAGGTCAGTCGGATAAAGATCATGGACATCTCGGATGAACGATAGAACTGACTCCTTCACTCCCGATTGGACGCATCCGCCTGGGTCTACAATCGCACGCATTATGGATCAACACGGCATGTCGTTAGCGACGTTTGCCACCCACATCGATCTTCCTGAACCGGAGGCAGATAGGCTTCTGATCGGGGAGACAGAGATCGACGAATCGTTGGCGCAACGCCTGAGTAAGGCCGTGGGTTCATCAGCTTCTTTTTGGTTGAAGCTAGAGCATATTTACCGAGCTGATTTTGAACGGACTGTGGGAAGGAAGACGGTAGAACAGCAGACTTGGCTGGCGCAATTTCCGGTCAAGGACATGGTGAAATTTGGCTGGGTTCCAGCACCAGCCAAGGAGGATTTGGCCGCGACTCTCCTGCATTTTTTCGGAGTTGATGACAAGGTCTCATGGCAGGCCCGATACGGACAGGACATAGCGGCAGTCTCATTCCGAACATCGCCCACCTACGAATCAAGACCGGGAGCCGTAGCAGTATGGCTTCGCTGGTCGGAGCTTCAGAGTGAGTTCATCCCATGTGCGCTTTGGAACCCTGCCCTCCTAAAGCTAAAGGTGACCGAGATGCGTGCTTTGACACGTCGGAAACATCCATGGCAGTTCATCCCACTTTTGCAGGCACTGTGTGCCGAATGCGGTGTTGCGCTCGTAATCGCTCCGGCTCCCACGGGATGCAGGGCAAGCGGCGCCACACGCTTCCTTTCAGCGACGAAGGCGCTTATCGCCTTGACGCTTCGCTACAAGTCAGATGACCATTTCTGGTTCACGTTCTTTCACGAGGTTGGCCACCTTCTGCTGCACGGTAAGGATGCACTGTTTCTCGAAGATGGAAGCGAGGTCGCTGAGAAGGAAGAGAAAGAGGCCAACGAATTTGCCGAGCGCACCCTGATACCTTTGGAGTTCAAAGGCTCGCTTGAAAAGATCCGATTTCGAGCCAACGACATCATTCGTTTGGCAGTGCAGATCGGCATCTCACCCGGAGTTCTTGTAGGGCAATTACAGCACTCAGGTCAGCTTGGCCGAGGCCAGTTCAACACGCTAAAGCGTCGTTATGAGTGGTCTCAGTGTGATACGAAGCTATCCTCGAAATAGCAGGTGTTGCGCAGGACTTTTCTGCCAATTGCACAAGCTATCCTCCAATGCCTGCATCCCTACCTTCAACTTCGCGTCGATCTGGAGCAGCAAGTCGTCCAGTTCTGAGGCGCGCAAATTCGCATTTGCTGCTCCGCCGAACAACAGACGAGCGCCGCGAAGTGGTCCAGTAGCGCTGTGCCAGAGATAGGCCGAGCCAGGCTCAATCGGTGCAATACCGAGCTTACCAAGCATTGTGAGAAAATCGAAGCGGCCGAGACGACCGAAGCGCATAACGTCATCCATTGAGCGATACATCTTGTCGAATACCGCCTGTGGGTTCTGCCCAACCTCGACGTGCAGGTCATGGATCATCCCCGCATGGGTGCGAGGTGGACCGACCCACGCAACATAGGTCTCGAACACTCTTGCTGTACCCTTTGTCGAGTCTGCTCTTAGGCTCTCGTACTTCCGATGGTTGCTAAAGCGCCATATACGAAGCAGTTGCTCATTGACGGCGAGCCAAGGTCGGAAAGCTCCAGGATTCTGAGATATTGCGGCCCAGTCCCAACGGCTTGGTCCTCCTACTTTTCCGTATATCTGCCGGGTAAGCTCCCATCCGTCGGCCTGATGTTTCCCGAAATGAGTAGCAAGGAATACGAGCCAATACGCTTCGTCGCGTCGGCCGGCGCGCAGGTGGAGAACTGCAGCTTTGAGCGGATCGAACATGCCGGAAGCAGGGTCGGCACGCGAAGGATGGTGCTGCCCGTCACGGATGTGAAAAACGAACTCAATTCGTCGCCGGCTGTCAACAAGCTGCTTAGCAAGACAGTTATACTGATCCTCCGTTGCGAGACCAGGCAAAGGAACGGTGTTGTTGTTGATCTCGTGTAGTACCTGCTGAAAGGTAGCGATCCTTAGATGCTCCGCGGCGCTCAACTCTGCTTTTCCTTCCCTACAACAAGCCCAGGAATATCAGGCTGGGGTATGAATGCTTGTGGAAGCTCTGCCTCCCTCCCTCGGATGAAGGCGTCGTAGACAGTCGAGGACATCAGATTCTTCTGTTTGACGACACCGCGATGGTCCTTCTGATCGAACAGTCTCTTTACAAGAAGGAGCCGAGCCAAATCGATCCAATATGGGTCTATTCCGTCTGTTCGGCCCAAAACGGTCGCCCCTTCTCGAATTTGGCGTTCCATATTCAGCAGCCATCTGACCGAACTCCACGGATCCCCTTTCGGCATCGGCGGCATCCCAATCGTATCCTGCCAGCCAGCGGCGATATATTTTTTGGCCCTCGCCTCTTCCCTGTCGTAGAGGTGAAGGCTTCCTACTGAATGGCTATAGGTACCGATTTCAAGATCGGTACTGCGGGCGACCAGTTCTTGGAGCACGGTGAATGCAAACACGTCGTGCGGCAAGCCGCGATAGGCGTCGTTGGAGCGCATGGAAACTTGACAATGAAGGTAGTCTCCCCGAGCGAAAAACTGGACCGTGCACGTGCAGGGAACATCCTTCTCCCCCAAGTCCGCTTGGTCAAAAATCTGGACGACTGCTTGGCGCGTGCTGCGCTTGTCCGGATCATTGAGCATGTCAATGATCCGTTTGATTTGGTTAGGTTTTCCTGCGAAGAGCCGCGGTCCGTACGCGCCGGTGGTGGAAGTCGCTTCCTGCGGAATTTTCGAGAATTCGCGGTATTTTGGTATGTAGTATTCGACAAAATCGAGAGTGTCTGACCCTGATAGGTACCAAAGCGTCTCACCTAGACAGCTTAAAAGTGTTGCCCTTTCTTCAGTCCGGCTGAACCTATTTCTAGGATTCGCCAGTTTTAGTAGAACTCCAGTTTCCTCTCGGTTTGGTCCCTTGGTAGGGCTCAAGCGATTACGACTTCTCAGTAATCTTCGGTAGACTACGCCGAGTAGATCATCGAGAGTTTCCCGCACCACGTACATTGTATGCGTCCAGTCACCCTTCCGAATCGGATGAGGCACTGTCGCACAATTTCAGCAACCGGATATCAGATTTAGAAGTATCGTCTGTCTCGGATCGAAAGTTATCTGTTCCGGCATCGCGACCCAAAGTCGAGTTCACCCGCAGCCTCCCGCGATGGGCGATGGGCTGATGGGCGCGGCGGGCCTGTTCGAATCCACCCGTCATGGACATTGCTGCGACCTAAACAGACCGGCAGTTTCAGGAGCATGCCAAAGGCCACCTGGATGACAGGAACCAGGCGCAAAGCAGCTTCCGTAGCGTAGAAATCAAAGAGCCTGGCGGTAGAACCTGCCATTTAAGCTCAGCTTCATGATCCAAACAGTTGTCAGATGCGATGGCGGAGCGCGTCGATGATCACCGCCATCGCAGGGGAGAGCTGTCGCCTGCTCGGATAGTAGAGGTGATAGCCGGCAAATGGCGGGCTCCAGTCGTCAAGCACGAGCCTGAGGCGTCCCTCGGCGATGTGGTGGCTGACGAGGTTTTCCGGGACATAGGCGATCCCGAAACCGCTTGTCGCAGCCTCGATCATGGGAATGGACGAATTGAAGGTGAGTTGGCCTTCCACCCGCACACGAAGGTCGCGGCCATCCCTGGCGAATTCCCAGGCATATAATCCGCCGAACGTCGCCTGCCGCATATTGATGCAGTCATGGTCGACCAGGTCCTGGGGCGCGGTCGGAACCGGATGGCGGGAAAAGTAGTCCGGCGAAGCCACGGCCACGAGCCTCCAATCGGGTCCGATGCGCACTGCGATCATATCCCTGTCGATGCTCTCACCAAGCCGCACGCCTGCGTCGAAGCGCTCCTCCACAATGTTCTTCATGCCGTTGTCGCTGTAGAGCTCGACGCGCACGTCGGGATTGTCGCTGAGCAAGGGCTGCAGCTTCGGCCAGACGGTCGTCTGGAGCGCATGGTCGGACAGGGTGATACGGACCGTTCCGGAGGGCTTGTCGCGAAACGCCACCAGGCTTGCGAGGTCGGATTCGATTTCCTCGAAGCGCGGAACGAGCGATTGGAAAAGTCGCTCGCCGGCGTCGGTCGGAGAGACGCTCCGTGTCGTACGCGTCAGCAGGCGGACGCCAAGACGAGCTTCAAGCTCCTTGATTGTCGAACTCAGGGTCGACTGCGAGGTTCCGAGCTTGGCCGCCGCCCTGGTGAAGCTGCGCTCCCGGGCGACCGCCACGAACCAGAGCAGGTCCTTCATGCCATCGCGTTGCACAGGGCACCTCCCATCGGACATTCATATCATGAGCAGATAAGTCCATGCGGATTGCTTAGTCTACTTAAATGGGTTCCCCTGCAATATCTTCCAGCAGCGATGGGGATTGGCGGCTGATCCGTCCGGTCGCTTTGCCAGGATGCCAATCATGGAAACCACGTACGACACAAGGCTTGTTGAAAACCGCGCCGCATGGGGCGCGGTGTTGTCGATGGCGCTGTGTGTTTTCGTGCTCATCGCGTCGGAATTCATGCCGGTCAGCCTGCTGTCGCCGCTAGCGGCCGATCTCGGCATCACCGAGGGCCGGGCGGGACAGGCGATCTCGATTTCGGGCGCTTTCGCCGTCGTGACCAGCCTGCTGGTCGCCGGCCTCACGCGCCACATCGACCGCCGACTGGTCGTGACCGGCTTTACCCTCCTCCTCATCGTGTCCGGTCTGGCTGTCACCTTCGCGCCGAACTACGCGTTGCTCATGGTCGGCCGGGCGCTGCTCGGTATCGCGATCGGCGGGTTCTGGTCGATGTCGACCGCGATCGTCATGCGCCTCGTGCCGCAAGACATGGTTCCGAAGGGTCTCGCCATGCTGAACGCCGGCAATGCCATTGCGGCCACCATCGCCGCGCCGCTGGGCAGTTTTCTTGGCGCCTATGTCGGCTGGCGCGGCGCTTTCTTCCTCGTCGTGCCGTTTGGTCTCCTGGCGCTGGCCTGGCAGTGGACAAGCCTGCCGCCGCTGCCGCCGCGCCGCAGGAAGCGTGCCGGCAATCCGCTGGCGCTGCTCGGCCGTCTTCCCGTCGCCACCGGCATGGCGTCGATCATGATGCTGTTCATGGGCCAGTTCGCGCTCTTCACCTATCTGCGGCCCTTCCTCGAGAACGTCACCCGGCTCGACATCGCCGCCCTCTCGGCGGTCCTGCTGGCGATGGGGCTGGCCGGGGTGCTCGGCACATGGTGCGTCGGCCGGCTTTTGCGCACGCGTCTGTTCAGCATCCTCACCGTCATCCCGCTGGTCATGGCTGCGTTGGCCGCCGCGCTCATCGCCTTCGGTGCACTCCCGGGTCCCACAGCGCTGCTGCTCGTTGCCTGGGGCTTCTTCGGCATGGCCGCGCCGGTTGGTTGGGGCACGTGGCTCAGCCGAACGTTGCCGAACGACGCGGAGGCCGGCGGCGGGTTGCAGGTAGCCGTCATCCAGCTCGCCATCACCGGCGGCGCCGCGATCGGCGGCACGCTGTTCGATACGGTGGGCTGGTGGGGACCGTTCACTCTGGGCGCGGTGCTGCTCTGCGGATCGGCGCTCGCCGCCCTTGCCGCAGCGTATATGGCCCGGAGGTCTTTGCCATGACGATCGAACGTGCGCCGCTCAGCCGCCGGACATTGCTCGGCGCCGCGCTCGCGGTGGCGGCCCTGCCTCGCACAGCCGCCAGCCAGGAAGGCCAATCTCCCGTCAGCCAGGAGCCCACCGACATGAAGATCAGGATGGTTTTCAACGGCCGCACCATGACCGCCACGCTCTACGACAATCCCTCGGCGCGCGACTTCTTCTCCATGCTGCCGCTCGACCTCGAGATCGAGGACTACGCCCCATAACGAGAAGATCGCCTATCTGCCACGCAAGCTGACCGAGGAGGGAAGCGGTCCGTTCGCCGACGAGCAGCCCTACGACCTGTGCTATTTCATGCCCTGGGGCAACCTGGCCATGTTCTACGCCGACTACCGCCATCCCGGGCTGATCAGGCTTGGCCGCTTCGACGAGGGCGAGCAGGCCCTGCACATTCGCGGCAAATTCCCGCTTCGCATCGAACGCATTTGAGGACGCAAAGGAGATCACCATGGACATTCTTCGCGCCGGCACCAGGCCTTCCGGCAAGGGACCACCTGACTGGTTCACCGGAACGGTGCGGATCGATCCGCTCTTCAATCCCTTCGACGCCGAGCGGGTTCAAGGCGCACAGGTGACCTTCGAGCCCGGCGCCCGCACCGCCTGGCACACGCATCCGCTCGGCCAGACGCTGATCGTCGTCTCCGGCCTCGGCCGCGTGCAGCGCCAGGGTGGTCCGGTCGAGGAAATCCGTCCAGGCGACGTCGTCTGGTTCGCGCCCGGCGAAAAGCACTGGCACGGCGCGTCGCCTCAGACCGCCATGACCCACATCGCCCTCCAGGAGGTCAAGGATGGCAAGGTCGTGGACTGGCTGGAACATGTCAGCGACGCCGACTACGGCGGCTGATCTCTCCCCTCGAAAGGAACCAACATGCTTGCAACCGTTCTTCACAAACCGGGCGACATCCGCTGCGAGGAAATCGCCGATCCGAAAATCATGCGGCCGACGGACGCCATCATCAAGCTGTCGGCAAGCTGCATCTGCGGCTCGGACCTGTGGCCCTATCGCGGGCTGCAGCCGGTCGCCGGGCGGATGCATATGGGCCACGAATATTGCGGCATCGTCGTCGAGGTCGGCGCAGAGGTGCGCACGGTCCGCCCCGGCCAGTTCGTCGTCGGGTCATTCTGCCTCTCGGACAATACCTGCCCGCATTGCCGCTTCGGCTTCCAGTCGTCTTGCGTGCAGCGCGAGTTCATGTCGGGCGCGCAGGCGCCTTACGCTCGCGTACCCTTGGCCGATGGCACACTGGTCGCCACCGCCGAGGTGCCGCCGGCCGAACTCATCCCTGACCTGCTGGCGGTGTCCGATGTGCTCGGCACCGGCTGGTATGCGGCCGACGCAGCCGAGGTCCGCGAAGGATCGACGGTGGTGGTGGTCGGCGACGGTGCGGTCGGCCTGATGGGCGTGCTTGCGGCCAAGGAGATGGGCGCCGAGCGCATCATCGCCATGAGCCGGCACGCCAGCCGCCAAAAGCTCGCCCGCGAGTTCGGCGCCACCGACATCGTCGCTGAGCGCGGCGAGGAAGGCGTGGCCCTCATCAAGGAACTCACCAAGGGCGTCGGCGCGGACTCCGTGCTGGAATGCGTCGGCACGGGAGAATCCTTCGACCAGGCGCTGGCCTGCTCCCGCCCCGGCGGCACCATCGGCTATGTCGGCGTGCCGCATGGCGTGAACTTCGACGGCCAAAAACTATTCTTCGGCCAGAAACGAATGCTGGGCGGCCCGGCGCCGGTGCGCCGTTTCCTGCCCGACCTGATGGACCGTGTGCTGCAAGGTCGGATCAAGCCCGGCAAGGTCTTCGACCTCAAGCTGCCGCTGGCCGAGGTCGCTGAAGGCTACCGCGCCATGGACGAGCGTCGCGCCATCAAGGTCATGCTTTCGGTGTGAGCAAAGATCGGGCGGACGGCCTGTGCGCACCCACAACTCAGAAAAGGGACAACATATGACGATGAGATTGAAGATTGCCGCCCTTGCGCTTGCGCTTTCGGTCGCCACGCCGGCTTTCTCGCAAGAGTCCGCGATCATCGGCGCATGGCGCATGATTTCGCTCGAGGCCGGCGCCGAGGGAAACCTCAAGCCCGTGCCATATTCCGGCCAGGTCATCTTCACCGAGGCCGGCACCCTCTCGGTGCAGGCGCAGAACCCCGACCCCAAGGCGCCGGACACGCCTTACACGGCGAATGGCTACGAAGCCTATTACGGGCCGGTCGCCATCAACGACAAGGACAAGACCTTCGTCATCACGATCGAGTCCTCCCTGGTCCGCAACCTTGTCGGCAAGAGCATGAAACGCAAATTCGAGGTCTCGGACAACAAACTGGTCCTCACGCCTGACAACCCGGCCGAAGGCTGGCGCGTAACCTACGAACGCTACTGATCCGAACAGTTGGGTTACCGATGGCCAAAATGGCGCGGATGTCAGACCGAAATGGCGTCATCGCGGAACTGGTGCCAATCATGGCGGCTGTCTTCGCCGGCTTCCTGCTGATCGGACTGGCGCTACCCGTCCTGCCGCTGCATCTTCACCAGCAGCTCGGCTTCGGCCCCTTCGCAGTCGGGCTAGTGACGGGCAGCCAGTTCGTCGCCTCGATGCTGTCGCGCATCGGGGCTGGCAACTATGCCGATGGGCGCGGCGGCAAGCGCGCCGTCGTCGTCGGCCTCGTTGCCGCTGCCCTTGCCGGGCTATTTTACCTCGGCTCGCTGGCATTGCTCGACCGGCCGGTAGCGTCCGCATCGGCGCTGTTCGCCGGACGGGCGGTGCTGGGCGCGTCCGAGAGCTTCATCATCACCGGCGGCGTCGCCTGGGGCCTCTCCGTTGCGGGCGGACAGAACTCCGGAAAAGTCATAGCATGGGTGGGCACGGCGATGTTTGCGGCGCTCGCGCTGGGGGCGCCGGTCGGATCTGCGCTTTATGCAGCGAGCGGTTTCACCGCGATCGCACTCGCGACGATCGTCCTGCCGCTGGCGACGCTGCTTGCCATCCTGCCGATGCGCGGCACCGGCGCCGCCGCGGGCAGCGTGCCGCAGTCATGGAGGAGCGTGGCGAAAGCGGTCTGGCTTCCTGGCGTCGGAGCTGCTTTCAGCAGCCTCGGCTATGGTGCTATTCTGGGCTTCGGCGCCCTGCTCTTCGCCGAGCGGGGCTGGCAGCCGGTATGGCTTCCTTTCACGGCCTATGCTGCGTCTCTGATTGTGGCAAGGCTGTGCTTCGGCCACCTGCCCGACAGGCTTGGAGGCGCACGCGTCGCCGTGATCTTCGTTGTGGTCGAGGCGGCAGGGCTGATGCTGATCTGGCTTGCGACCGGGCCTGTTGTCGCCGCGATCGGAGCGGGTCTGACTGGCCTCGGCTACTCGCTGGTCTATCCCGGCCTCGGCGCCGAGGCCGTAGGCCGTCTTCCGTCGCGCAGCCGCGGCCTGGCAATGGGACTCTACACCGTCTTCCTCGACGTGGCGCTCGGCTTCGGCAGTCCGGCGCTCGGCCTGGTCGCCGCGTCGACCGGGCTGCAATTCGTCTTCTTCGCCGTCGCGGCGGCGACGCTTCCGGCGTTGGGCATCGCTCTGCTGCTGGGTCGCCGTAGCGCTCCATTATAGACAGCTCGCCGACGCCGTCCGCATGAGGTTCGCTCACAGTCTCTTTCCGGGTCGCCACGGAGGCTGAACCCCTCCCCGCAAGGGTCAACGAGGCCCCGGCAAATCCCCGCCCAGACACACTCCAGAAACAAAATTCAACAGTTCGGAAAAACCGGCGAAAAGATCGGGTGGCATAAGCTTCCCGGATTCCGGGTTCTTCCTTTTTGGAAGCCCTCCACCAACAAAATCGCAGCGGCGGCGCAGTGCCTCCTCCAGCGGCGGCATGAACAGCCGGGCAATGCCCGGCGAGGACGAGAAAGTATGGACATGGACTACGATATCGCCGAACTGGACAGCGACGCGGCAATGCCGATCGGCAGCCTGGCAAGCATCGATGCGCTGGCAAGGATCGCTCGCGGCCCGGCAAGGGACGGCCAAGTCCTGACGGGCGCCGACTTTGCCCTGCAGCCGGGTGAGCGGCTCGATACGGTGTTCGAGCAGCTCGCCGTGACATTCGCCACGTTGCCGGCGGTGATCTCCGACGGACGCGTGTGGACCTATCAGGAGCTGAACAGCCGTGCCAACCAGTGCGCCCGCATGCTGATCAAGCACGGCGTGCGGCCGGGCCACCGGGTCGGGCTCATTCTCGACCGGTCGGCGGAGACCTATGTGGCGTTGCTGGCGGTGATGAAGGCGGGGGCTGCCTTCGTGCCGCTGGCCACCGCGTTTCCGCAGGAGCGGATGGCGCTGATCATCGAAGACGCCGCCGTCAGCATGATCGTCACCATCGCCGCCTATGCGTCGCGCGCCGGTCAACTGCCCGTTCCCCATGTGCTGATCGACAGCGCCGCCGCCGAAATCTCCGCACAGTCGCCCGCGCCGCCGAAGCAGCAGGCGACCGACGACATCTGCTACATCCTCTATACCTCGGGCACCACCGGCAAGCCCAAGGGCGTGGTCATCACGCACCAGAGTTTCGTCAATTTCATACACGTCGCCGCCGCCTCCTATGGCTACCGGCCGGGCGACCGGGTCTATCAGGGCATGACCATTGCCTTCGACTTTTCCTCCGAAGAGATCTGGGTGCCGTTCGTCGCCGGCGCGACGGTGGTGCCGGCACCTGGCCAGATGCCGCTGGTGGGCGAGGAACTGGCGGATTTCCTGCGCCTCCATGACATCACCTGCATGGCCTGCAGCCCGACATTGTTGTCATCGATGACATCGGACGTTCCCAGCCTGCGCACGCTTCTGGTGGGCGGCGAGGCCTGCCCGCACAATCTGGTGGTGCGCTGGTCGAAGCCGGGCCGGCAGATCCTCAACACCTACGGGCCGACCGAGGCGACCGTCACCGCAACGATGGGGGCGCTGACGCCGGACCGTCCCGTCACAATCGGCGCGCCGTTGCCGACTTACTCGATCGTCATTCTCGACGCTTCGCTGCCGCAACTTGCCGAGCCCGGTGAACTGGGCGAGATCGGCATTGCCGGCATCGGGCTCGCCGTCGGTTATCTGAACCGGCCGGACCTGACCGACCAGAAATTCATCGCCGATTTCGTCGGCCTGCCGAACAACCCGTCGCAGCGCATCTACCGCACCGGCGATCTTGGCCGGATCAACGATAGCGGCGAGATCGAGTATGCCGGGCGCATCGACACGCAGGTGAAGATTCGCGGATATCGCATCGAGCTCGGCGAGATCGAGGCGGTGCTGCTCGACCAGCCCGAGATCGCGCAGGCCGCCGTCACCACCTGGGAGATCGAGCCCGGCCGCGTCGAACTCGTTGCCTATTACGCGCTTAAAACCGGCGTAGCGGCGGTTTCCCGTGCGGATCTCGCCCAGACGATGAAGCGGCGGCTGCCCGACTACATGGTGCCCGCCTATCTGGAGGAACTGCCTGCCATCCCGATGACCGTCTCCAACAAGGTAGACCTGCGCCAACTGCCGAAGCCGACGAGCGTCCGGCTTTCGGCCGATCGCACGATGGTGCCGCCCGGCAATGAGGACGAGCGATTCCTGGCGGAAGCGCTGGCCACGGTGCTGAAATTCGACGCGGTGTCGGTCGAGGATCACTTCTTCGACGATCTCGGCGCCAACTCCTTGCTGATGGCGCATTTCTGCGCGCGCGTGCGCACCAGGAAGGAATGGGCGACGACGTCGATGCGCGACATCTATCTCTATCCCACAGTGGCGCGCCTGGCGCTGCATCTGGGGGTAGCGGAGGAGATGACGACGGCAACCAACGAGCCGGTCCTCACCCGCCGGGCCTCGAATTTCGCCTACTGGACCTGCGGCGCGGCGCAGCTTTCGTTCTACGGCCTCTACAGCTACGTGGCGCTCTGGGCGATCAATGACGGCCTCAACTGGATGTATGACGCGCTCGACGATCCGCTGCAGCTCTATATCCGGTGCGTGGCGCTTTCGGCGGCCGTGTTCTTCGGCATGTCGGGCTTTGCCGTCCTTGCGAAATGGGTGCTCATCGGCCGCTGGAAGGCCGAGGCGTTTCCGATCTGGGGCGTGCGCTACTTCCGCTTCTGGGTGGTCAAGACATTGATCCGCACCGCGCCCGTCGTGCTGTTCCGCGGCAGCCCGCTCTACAGCCTCTATCTGCAGCTGCTCGGCACCAAGCTCGGGAAAAACGCCGTCATCGAATCGAAATCCGTGCCCGTCTGCACGGATCTTATTTCCATCGGCGCCAACACCATCCTGCGCAAGGAATCGATGATCCTCGGCTTCAGGGCCCAGTCCGGTTATATCCACACCGGGCCGCTGACCATCGGCCGCGATGCCTTCGTCGGCGTCGGCTCCACGCTCGATATCGAGACCAGCATCGGCAACGGCGCCCAGCTCGGCCATTCGTCCTCGCTGCATCGCGGGCAAAGCATCCCGGACGGCGAGCACTGGCATGGATCGCCGGCGGTGCCGACCACGGCGGACTATTGCAAGGTGCGCAATGTCAATCCTTACCAGGTCCGGCGCTTCCTCTATGAAGCGCTGCAGCTGGTCGGCCTGTTTGGCCTTGTCACCCCGCTGCCGCTCCTGTTCCACAGCTACTGGGAATATGTCGGCGACGACTATCAGGAGACGATCGGCCTTGTCGCAATCGGCACCACGGTCACGCTTTTCGGCTATATCGCGGCGGCTTTCCTGGCAGCGACGCTGGTGCCGCGCCTGACCAGCCTCATCTTGAAGCCGGGCCGCACCTACACGCTTTACGGTTTCCGCTACTGGCTGCAGACCGTCGCCGAATTCGCCAGCAATTCCCGCGTGCTCGGGCTCCTGGCCGGCGACAGCTCGGCCATCGTGCACTACATGCGCGCCATCGGCTGGAACCTCAACAGAGTGGTGCAGACCGGCTCCAATTTCGGCTCCAACCAGCAGCACGAAAATCCGCTTCTGTGCGAGATCGGCACCGAGACCATGGTCTCGGACGGGCTGTTCATGATCAACATGCACAAATCCGCCTCGGCCTTCAGGCTCGAGCCGACGCGCATCGGCGAACGCAACTATCTCGGCAACAACATCTATTATCCCCCGGACGGCCGCACCGGCGACAACGTGCTGCTCGGCACCAAGGTGATGATCCCCATCGACGGGCCGGTGCGCCACAATGTCGGCCTTCTCGGTTCGCCCGCGTTTGAAATCCCGCGCATGGTGAACCGCGACAAGGAGCTTATCGCCGGCGTCGACGAGGCCGACCGGCGCCGGCGCATCCCGCACAAGAACCGCCACAACCTGGTGACCATTCTTCTGTTCCTGGCAACGCAATGGGTCATGCTGTTCGCCACGCTGGCGATCTGGGACCGGGCGCTGAACTACTATACGGAATGGGCGGAGGTCGCCCTGTTCGCCGCTGTGCTTTTGACCTCGGCGATCACCATTCCGTTCTACATTCTGGTCGAGCGGGCAAGCCTTGGCTTTGGCCGGCTGAAGCCGCAGATGACGACGATCTACGACGTCGCCTTCTGGCGCCACGAACGCCACTGGAAGCTGGCGGATTCGCCCATCGTGCGCCTGTTCGCCGGCACGCCGTTCCGGCCGATGATCCTGCGCCTGCTCGGCGTCAAGGTCGGCAGCCGGGTCTATGACGGCGGCAGCAACCTGACCGAGCGCTCGCTGGTCGAGATCGGCGACGACGTCACGCTCAACGAGGGCTGCGTCATTCAGGCCCACTCGCTGGAAGAAGGCGCGTTCAAGTCCGATTTCATCCGCATCGGCGATGGTTGCACGCTCGGGCCTTCCGCCTTTGTCCACTACGGCGTGGTGATGGGCAAAGGCTCGATGGTCGACGCGGACTCCTTCGTGATGAAGGGCGAAGAGCTGGAGCCCAACTCGATCTGGCGGGGCAACCCGGCCAAGCTGCATCGCTTCGTCGAGCCGGTGCCGGAGGATAGCGTCAAGGCAACGGCTTGATGGGCGCAGACGTCCGTCTCGTTTCGCTGACTGCGGCCAACCGGGCCTTGGTCGCGGCCCTGCAACTGGCCGCGGATCAGATCGATTTTGTCGCCAGCAATGCGGAGTCGCTGGACGAAGCCGAAACCGACGGGGACGCACGGCCGCGCGTCGTCATGGCAGGGGATCGCGTCGTCGGTTTCCTGATGTACGAGGCGCCGCAGGACGACGACGAGGCGCGGATCTACCGCTTCATGATCGATCGCGTCCATCAGGGCCAAGGCTACGGCAAGGCCGCTTTGCGCGAAGTGCTGGATGAAATCATGCGGCTCGGCCACATCAGCCACGTTTCGATCTGCTACGAACCTGGGAATGAAGCGGCACGCCGCCTCTATCGCGCTGCCGGTTTCGTCGAAGAAGGGCCCGACGAGGACGGGGAAATGATCGCCGACCTCGCTCTGCGGGGCGAACAGCCATGACGCGCCCGCTCGATGCCGGTGCCAGCCTGTCGGCGCAGTTGCTGGCGGCGATGGCCGCCATGGCACCGGCCGGCTTTCGGATCGGCTGCCGCACGATCCGCGAAGGCGATGAGAACCATTTGCTGCCGCAGGAAGCACGTTCCATCCCGTCACGCCTGCCGCTGATGCGGCGGGCGAGTGGCGCGGCGCGGTGGATCGCGCACGAGCTGCTGGCGGATATGGGCTTGAACGACGTCGCTATCCTCCGCGGCTCCTCCGGCGCACCGGTATGGCCTCATGGAGTAACGGGGTCGCTGGCTCACGACGACGAGATAGCCGTGGCGGCCATCGCGCCGCTCTCCCACGTCGCCTCGCTCGGCATCGATATCGAGCCCGCTTTGCCCCTGCCCGACGACATCTTCGCGCTGGTTGCAGTCCCCGCTGACCGGATCGACGCAACCGACCCGTATCTTGCCGGTCGCATCCTTTTTGCCGCCAAGGAAGCTGTCTACAAGGCCGCCTACCCGCTTGATGGCGAAGTGCTGGGCTATGAGGACATCACCGTCGATCTCGACGCAAGCGACGCTGTGACGAAGACGGGCCGCAGAGCGAGACTGGTTTACTGCGTTGCTCCGTGTGTGGTCGTTCTGGCGTTTGTCGATGGTGTCCGAAGCGCCCCCCTTTAAGCGCGATGGGCTAGCGCCCGACAGCAACGCCTGCTCAACAAAGCGCTTTTTTTCGCAGAGCGGTCGCAAAAGGCTCACACGGTTCGTCCTTTGACAGAAGAAGGAGAGCGCCATGAGAAACCTTATTATCACCGAGTTCATCAGCATCGATGGCATCGCCGAGGTCGAGAAGCTGCCCAGCGTGACCTGGAACGATGAGATGCAAAGGTTCAAGGAGGACGAGCTTGCCGACAGCGGGGCCATGCTTCTGGGGCGCACGACCTACGAGATTTTTGCCGGCTCTTGGCCCAAGGAAACCGGAGACTTCGCCGACCGGTTCAATGCGCTGCCGAAATATGTCGCGTCGTCAAGCCCGAAGGCACTCGACTGGAAACCGGCCGAGTTGCTGAAGGGTGTGTTGCCGGAAGCGGTTCGGGCGCTGAAGCAAGGCAGCGGCGGCAACATCTATGTGCATGGCAGCCTGAGCGTCGCGCGGGAATTGCTGCGCCATGGTCTGGTCGATCGCGTCAGGCTGCTGAGCTACCCTGGCTCCGTCGGGGAGGGCAAGAAGCTGTTCCCGCCCGATATGCCGGTGGCGTTGGAGCCGATCTCGACCGTACAGTTCAGCAATGGCGTGGTGGCGCTGGAATATGCGGCTGGGAGGGTGTGAGACGCTGGTGGGTAATCTCCCCTTGAGGGGAGATGTCGCCGAAGGCGACAGAGGCGGTCGGTCCGTCCTGACGCAACCTCCTATCGACCGTAGGAGGTCGAGCTTCACGCGAGACGACCCCCTCTGGTCCGCCGGCCATCTCCCCCTCGAGGGGGGAGATCGGCAGCTCACCCTGCTTTCTTCCCCCGCTTGCCCTTGGCATGCGCCTCGACCATTCTTTCCACCTCGCGCTTCAGTTCGTCCTTGACCTCCTGCGTCTCGGCCAGCAGCGTGTCGATCTTCATGAAATCGAGCACGCGGTATTTTGACACTGGCGGGCGGATCAGTATGTCGGGGGGGCGCTGGTTCAGCTTGTGGGCGATGATCGACTGCATCATCAATTGCGTGGCGCCGTACATCAGATCGACGGTGGTCGGGTGCTTGCGCTCGGCCTCGCTCGGCGCACCGACGACGTCGATCGCGATGATGATGTCGGCGGCGTCTTCGATGAGGTCGAACGGCACCGGATTGTAGATGCCGCCGTCGATCAGCACGCGGTCGTCGCGCGTCACCGGGCGGAACACGGCGGGAATGGCAGCCGAGGCGGCGAGCGCCGAATGCAGGTCGCCCTCGTCGAAGACGGCCAGCTTGTGACCGAAATAGTCCGTCGCCGTCACCTTGAGCGGGATCATCAGCTCGGCGAAGGTTTCCGGGATGGCTTCCGGCAGGAACGCCTTCAAGATGCGCTCTATGTTGAACTGGCTGACGCGGATGCCGCCCTGCATCGCCTCGGCGATGGTGCCGGGACGCGAGCGCCACATGCGCGCCGCCACCTCGGCGCGGCGGCCGAGGATCGAGCGGGCGTAGTCCTCGATGTCCTTTCCGCTCATGCCCGAGGCCATGCCGGCGCCCATGATGGCGCCGATCGAGGAGCCGGCGATGGCCACGGGCTTGATGCCGAGCTCGTCCAGCGCCTCGACGATGTGGATATGGGCGAGGCCGCGCGCGCCGCCGCCGCCAAAGGCGATACCGAAAGTCGGACCTGTCATTTGGCCTCCAGCTTCGGCCCGATGCTCATGATCGCGGGCGCCGGCGTCAGCAGCTTCTTCGCCGCTGCCTTGACCTGATCGAGCGTCACGCCGTTGATGAGCGCCGCGCGGCGCTGCACGTAGTCGATGCCGAGATTGTCGAGCTGCAATTCCACCAGGGTCGCGGCAATGGCGCTGGAAGAATCCAGATTGCTGATAGCATAGGAGCCGACCATGTATTTCTTGGTCGCGTCCAGCTCGGCCTCGGTCGGCCCCTCCTGCGCCATCTTCTTGACCACCTCCTTGACGATGGCGAGCGTCTCGGCGGCGCGGTCGGAACGCGTCGCCGTGGTGATGATCAGCGCATTGGAATGCTGGTGGTCGACCAGGTTGGAATCGACGGAGTAGGCCAAGCCGCGCTTTTCCCGCACCTCGTCATAGAGGCGCGAGGTGAAGGTGCCGCCGCCGAGAATCTGGTTCATCAGCACCGCGGGGAAGAAATCCGGCGCATCGCGCTTCACACCGGGGTAGGCAAACTGCAGCGAGGTCTGCGGCAGGTCGTAGTCGACCTCGAGCTGCTGGCCGAGCTTCAGCTCGGTATCGGCAACCGGTAGCAGCACCTGCTTTTCCGGCAGATCGCCGAAGACCTCATCGAGCTTCCGTTTCAGCGTCGCGGCATCTATGTCGCCGACCACCGCAACATGCAGGCCGCTGCGGGCGAAATTGGCCTTGTGGAAGGCAGCCAGATCCGCTGCCGTGATGGTGGCGATGCTGTCCTTGGTGCCCTGGTCGGGCCTGGAATACGGATGGTCGCCATAGATGGCGCGCAGCCATTTGGTTTGCGCGACGGTGTTGGGGTCACGCTCATTGGCGATGATGCCGGACAGGATCTGGGCGCGGATACGGTCGATCGGCGCCTGGTCGAAGCGCGGGCTGGTGACCGCCAGCCTGAGCAGGTCGAAGGCCGCATCCTTCTGCTCGGCCAGCATCCGCATCGCGCCATAGGTGCCGTCGCGCGCCGCTTCGAAGCCCATTTCGGCGCCGGCATCGTCAAGCTTGATCTGGAAGGCCTCGCTGTCGAGGTCGCCGGCGCCCTCGTCGAATAGGCCGGTCATCAGATTGACCAGCCCTTCCCGCCCCGCCGGATCCTGCGTCGAGCCGCCATCGAAGACGAAGCGGATGGCGACGATCGGAATGGAGTGGTCCTCGACCAGCCAGGCGTTGACGCCTTTCGATGAGGTCACCGGCTGAATGTCCATCGCGTGCGCGGCAAGCGCCGGCAGGATGAGGAAGAAGATGCCGAGGAACAGTGTGGCGAAGACGTGGAGAACCGCGATGCGCCTATGAGTAATCGCATCAGGCCATTGATCACCAAGGTCAGCTCCGCCCCTCATCGCGCTGCCGGGCACTTCTCCCCGTATAGTGACGGGGAGAAGGGGTCTCGCCGCGACGCTGGCGCTCTTCTTACGACGCTGATGGTTGGCGAAATCGACGATGACAGCGCCCCTCTCCCCGTCACTATAGGGGGAGAGGATGCCGGCAGGCAGGTGAGGGGCAGCGCTAACGCTCAATCTCGTCATCATCAATTCCCCGCCTGTTGCTGCGGCAAGAGATAGCCGGTCGTCGTACGGTCGAGCAGCAGATAGCGTGCGGCGACCGCCTTGATCTCATCGGCGGTGACCTTGCGAATGCGGTCCGGCCATTCCTCGATATCCCTGACGTTGCCGCCGGTGGCGAGCTCGGCGCCGTAGAGATTGGCCATCTCGTCCTGCTTGTCGCGGGCGAAGATCATGGCCCTGATATAGCGGGCCTTGGCCTTCTCCAGCTCGTCCGCGGTGACGCCGTCCTTGACGATGCGGGCGATCTCGGCGTCGACGGCCGCCTCGACGTCGCTCAGCTTGGCGTCGCCGCGCGGCGCGCCATAGACGGTGAAATTGGTGGCGTCGAGCATCGTACCCTGGAAGAAGGCGCCGGTCGCCGATGCGATGCCTTGCTTGACCACGAGTTGCTGGTAGAGCCTGCTGCGGCTGCCGCCGCCAAGGATCTCTCCCAGCAGGTCGAGCGCCTCGGCCTCGCCGGGTTTTGCCGTGTGGTAGGACGGAACCACCCATTGCGTCGAAAAGCTCGGCACCGAAACGCGCCCATCGGTGAGCGTCACCGTGCGCTTGGTGTTCTGCTCCGGCTCGACCGGGCGGATGCGCGGGGGCAGGTCGGGACCGCGCGCGACCTTGCCATAGGTTTTTTCGGCCAGCGCCTTCACGACCTCCGGCTCGACATCGCCGGCCACGATCAGCACCGCATTGTTGGGGCGGTAGTATTTGTCATAGAAGGCAACCGCATCGGTGCGGTTCAACTGCTCCATCTCCTGCATCCAGCCGATCACCGGAATGCGGTAGGGCTGGTTCTGCCAGAGCGTCGCGTCGACCTCTTCGTCGAGCACCGCCTGCGGATTGCTGTCGATGCGCGCGCGGCGCTCTTCCAGGATCACGTCGCGCTCGGTCTTGATGACCTCGTCGGTCAAGATGAGGTTGCGCATGCGATCGGCCTCGAAGCTCATCATCTCACCAAGTGCCGAGGGCGCCACCGTCTCGTGGAAGGCAGTGTAGTCATATGAGGTGAAGGCGTTGTTGGAGCCGCCGATGGCCGATATGGCGCGGTCGAACTCGCCCGCGGCGTGGTTGGTCGTGGCCTTGAACATCAGGTGTTCGAAGAAGTGCGCTATGCCGGACTTGCCTGGCGGCTCGTCGGCGCTGCCGATCTTGTACCACACCATATGTGTGACGATGGGGGCGCGGTGATCGGGAATGACCACCACCTCCATGCCATTGTCGAGCAGGAAGTTGGCCACCTTGCCATCGTCCGCGGCCAGGGCCGGGCCGGCCATGGTCAGCGCGATGGCGAGCAAGGCTCTCCGCAGCCATTCAGTATGAAATGTCATTGATGGCTCCGGTTGTTATCGCGCGACGATAGGCAAGGTTAGCCGCGGAGGCAAAGTGAATTGTGCGTCATTTTGAAGGCGCCGGTCGCTCCACCCTTACGCAAGCTCGATGAACCGGACCACCGTCTCGCCGTAGTTTCGTTCATCAACCACCGAGAATTCCGGCCCAATCTCGAAGGGCGCCGAGGCGGCTTCCTCGACCACGCAGAGCGCGCCGGGCAGCAACCAGCCGCCATCCCTGGCCGAGCGCAGGGCGCGCTCGCCAAGGCCCTTGCCATAGGGCGGATCGGCGAAGACCAGGCCGAATGCCGCAAGCGTACCGGCCTCACCCAGGGCGGTCGCGTCGCGGCGGAAGATCTTGGTGCGGCCGGTAAGGCCAAAAGCTTCGACATTGGTGCGGATCAGGCCGCGTCCTTCGGCCGATTCTTCGATAAAGACGCCATAGGAAGCGCCGCGCGACAGCGCTTCGAGGCCGAGAGCGCCGGTGCCGGCGAAAAGGTCGAGCACACGCGCGCCGTCGAGCTTGTCGGCAAAGCGGTGCGCCAACACGTTGAAGACGGCCTCGCGGGCGCGGTCGGTCGTCGGGCGGATGGCATGGTCGCGCGGCGTCGCCAGCGGACGCCCGCGAAATTGGCCGCCGACGATTCTCATTTATGCCCGGGTCTCATTTAAGGCCGGATCTCATTTAAGTCTCGGCATCATCTGGTCCTCGGGCCCTTGGGACCGTTGCGTGGCCGCTCGCCGCCCCGACCGCCATCCGGACGCTCGCCACCGGGCTTGCCGAACGGCTTGGCTCCGCCCGGCTTGCCATAGGCCGGCTTGCCATAGGACGGCTTGAATGACGCCTTGCGCGCCTTGGCCTCGGCCGCCTTGGCGGCATCGGCTTCCGCCCTGCCCTTGCCGATCGGACGCGCGCCCGGCGCCATCCAGACATTAGCCTTGCGCTGGCCCGGCGGATCGATCGGCCGCTGCTCGCGCTCGGGCTTCTTGCCGCCGCGCGGTTTGTCACCAAAGGCGCCGCGCGGCTTGTCGCCGAAGCCTCCACGGGGCTTGTCGCCAAAATCGCCGCGCGGCTTTTCGCGAAACTCGCTGCGCGGCTTGTCCGAAAACTCGCTGCGCTCGGGTCTCGGGCCGCGTTCGCCAAAGCTCTTTTCCGGCCTCGCGCCCCTTTCGGGACTGGTCGACAGCTTGCCGAGCGCTTCGTCGCGGCTGCCTTCGCGGCGCTTGCGGCTCTTGATCAGACCGCCCTCGCCGATCGGCCGATGGTCACCCTCGCGGGTGACTTTCGGCCGTTCCGGCTCCGCGTCACGCTCTCGCCGCACCGGCTGGTTGGAAAACGGCTTGATGATCTCGGCGTCGAAATTGGCGCCGGATTCCTCGACCAGTCGCTCGCCGAGCTGGTCGCGCAAGACGCGGCCCTTGATCTCCAGCACATGGCCTTCGGCGAGATCGTCGAGCTGGAACGGTCCGTAGGAGATACGGATCAGCCGCGTCACGTCGAGGCCGAGCGATCCAAGGATGTTCTTCACTTCGCGGTTCTTGCCTTCGCGCAGGCCGATCGTCAGCCAGGCGTTGGTGCCTTGTTCACGATCGAGCGTCGCCTCGATGGCGCCGTAGAAGACGCCGTCGACGGCAATGCCTTCACGCAGGCCTGCGAGCATGCTTTCCTCGACCTTGCCATGAACGCGCACGCGGTAACGGCGCAGCCAGCCAGTGGCAGGCAGTTCGAGCACGCGCGACAGACCGCCATCATTGGTGAGCAGCAGCAGGCCTTCGGTGTTGATGTCGAGGCGGCCGATGGTCATCAGCCGCGGCAATTCGGCCGGCAGCACGTCGAACACGGTCTTGCGGCCCTCGGGGTCGCGGTTGGTGGTAACGACGCCGGCCGGCTTGTGAAACAGGAACAGGCGGGTGCGCTCGATCGGCGGGATCTCCATGCCGTCGAGATGGATGATGTCGCCCGGCATGACGTTGAAGGCCGGCGAGGTCAAAGCCCGGTTGTTGACCTTGACACGGCCCGCCGCGATCAGGTCTTCGGCGTCGCGGCGCGACGCCAGGCCGGCGCGGGCCAACCGCTTGGCGATACGCTCGCCGGCTTCTTCCGCATCTGCCGGACGCGGGCGCGGCTTGAAGGCGCCGCCAGATGCTTGCGGCCGGTCACCACCGAAATCGCGCTTGGGGCGATCGCTGAAGTCACGCTTGGGACGATCTCCGGCGTCGCGCTGCGGGCGATCGCCAAAATCGCGCTTTGGCCGGTCAAAACGCTTTTCGCCCTCGGCGGAAGCAGGCCGATCGCCACGCGGTGCGTAGGGCTTGCGCGGCCCTTCACGCTTTTCGAAAGGCTTGCCTTCGGGACGCGGCCCCTTGCTGAATGGCCGATCGCCGCCCTTGAAATCGCGCTTTGGCCGCTCGCCATCGGCCGCAACCGGCCGATCGCCGCGCGGTGCATAAGGCTTGCGCGGCCCCTCGCGCTTTTCATACGGCTTGCGTTCACCCTCGGCCGCCATAGGGCGATCCCCACGCGGCGCATAGGGTTTGCGCGGCCCTTCGCGCTTTTCGTACGGCTTGCGCTCGCCTTCGGCTGCCATCGGCCGGTCACCGCGTGGTGCATATGGCTTGCGCGGTCCCTCGCGCTTTTCGAAGGACTTGCCTTCGGGACGCGGACCTTTGCTGAATGGCCGGTCGCCACTTTTGAAATCGCGCTTGGGCCGCTCGCCCTCAGCCGCTGCGGGCCGGACGCCTCGCGGTGAATAGGGTTTCTTGGCCCCGAAGGAGGGTTTGCCGCTTTTGCCGGCGGCGCCATCGCGGCGCGGCCCCGCGGCTCCAGGGCCGCTTTTGCCCGGGCCTTTGTGGCGCGGAGATTTCTTGTCGTTGTCGTCCATGTGGCCTTTGCCTTGTTGCGCTGCTACAGCGTGGCGCATCCTTTCGGACGCGCAAAGGACGCTATAGCACTTTGATTTGGCGCATGATCATTTCCGAAAATCTGTTCCGATATTCGGGTTGACGCGCTCCATAACAGGATCACCGCCAAGTGGCGAGGAGATAATCTGAATGGAAACCGCTTGAAGCGGCCGGGTTTCATGGCGCTGGCGCTGAAAGAGGCGCAAGCCGCCGCCTTGCGCGGAGAAGTTCCGGTTGGCGCCGTCATCGCCAGCGGCGACACGGTGGTGGCATCCGCCGGTAACCGCACCCGCGAACTTGCCGATCCGACGGCGCATGCCGAAATGCTGGCGATCCGCGCGGCCTGCCAAACGCTCTCCAGCGAGCGGCTGACCGGCCACGACCTCTATGTGACGCTGGAACCCTGCGCCATGTGCGCAGGCGCCATTTCCTTCGCCAGGCTGCGCCGGCTCTATTTCGGCGCGGCCGACGAGAAGGGCGGCGCGGTGGTCAACGGCGTGCGCTTCTTCGCCTCGCCGACTTGCCACCATAAGCCCGACATCTATCCGGGCATGGCCGAGGCCGACGCGGCGCTGCTGCTCAGGGAATTCTTTCGGGAAAGACGCGAAACGTAGAGCCTTCAGCTACCGAAGGCGACGGTTCCTACCAGGAGGGCAGCCAGTCGAAGAGCCCGCCGCTCTTGCCCTTGGCGGCCGCTTCCTTCTTGAGGCGGCGTTCCTTCTTGTATTCATCCTCGCCGAGTTCGCCCTGCGGCGCCGTGTCGGAGGCAGCTCGATAGGCCAGAGGCGGCTCGCTCAGATATCTGCGAGTGTTGGGGTCGCCCTGCTTTTGCTCTGCGGTGCGGCGCTGGATCTCGGCGGCGCGGCCCTTGTCTGAATCCTTCGGCGACCAGGCCGGGGGGTGGCTTGATCCCGAATCCGCCAGCGCCTTCTTCACTGAAGCCGGATCGGTCTGCACGTCATCGACGATCCCCGACTGATAGGACGGGTCGTCCTGATGGGCAGTGGCGTCGGCACGCAGACGGGCGCGGCGCTGCTCGGGCGATTCGGGCCAATCGGTGCTCGCCGTCTCGATGCTTTCCTGAGGCGGCGGCAGCACTTCCTTCTGCCCCGGCGCCGGCTTTACCAGCTCCGGACGCGGCCTGTAGTCGATCTGTTCCTTGTGCTTGGGCGTGATGGCGAAGGCGCCGGAAAGGTCGCCGGCAAGCTGCTCGCCAGCCGTCTTGTCGGTGCCGTAGGTCGGCGAACCCATGCAGCCGGACAGAGCGAGGCCGAACGCGACAAGCGGCGCCAGCAGCGCAACGCGCACGGAAGTTCTGTCGATCATGCCAAAAAGTCCCACTCTAGACAGCCTCTCGATCGTCACCGGCCAAAGGCCCGGTCCCCATCGTCCACGCTCTTGCGACGGAATTCCGGCGACAATTTGTCTTCCGGAGTTTCGCGTGTTTATCTCAACCGCTCGTTAAGGGCAACGCGCGGGCGGTTTTCGCCCACGCGGCATGGCATTTGTGCACCGGCTTATGAGCAGTCACAAACGTCCCAGAGCCTTGAGTTCATGCAGGACGGCGGCATCGCGGGCAGACACGTCGGGGAATTCCACGTCCTGCCCGACATCGGCGGTATAGCGCCACGAACGCGCGCATTTGACCAAGCCGCGGTCCTCGGCCTTTTCGACCACCACCGCGACACCTTTGACATCGTCGAGCGCAAAGGCGCCTTCCGGCGCCTTGCCATGGGCGATGACGAGATCGCTGGTGATCGCCATCTCGGCCATGTCGACATCGGCGATCGCGGCTTCAAGCGTGGCATCGTCGAGGCTCACGACCGGCACGGCTTCCAGCGAGGCACCGATGACCTTCTGAGCGCGTGCGATCTCGAGCGCGCCGGTGACGACACGGCGGACCTGCCGCACCTTGCGCCATTTTTCCGCCAGTGCCTCGTTCTTCCAGTCGGCCGGAATCTCGGGGAACTGGTCGAGATGCAGCGAGACAGCATCCGGATGACGGTCGAGCCAGGCTTCTTCCGTGGTGAAGGGCAGCATCGGGGCCAGCCATTTCACCAGGCAGTCGAAGAGGTGGCGCACCACTTGTACCGAGGCCTTGCGCTTCACGCTGGCGGGTCCTTCGCAATAGAGCGCGTCCTTCCTGATGTCGAAATAGAAGGCCGACAGCTCGACCACCATGAAGTCGAGCAAAGTGCGGGTGATGCGTTTGAACTCGAACGCGTCGTAGCCCGAGCGCACGACCTCATCGAGCTCGGCCAGCCGATGCAGCATCAGCCGCTCCAGTTCCGGCATCTTGTCCAGCGGCACCTCCTCGCCATCGTCATGGGCGAGCGTGCCCAGCATCCAGCGGATGGTGTTGCGGAGCTTGCGGTAGGCGTCGATGTTGGTCTGCAGCACGTTCTTGCCGAGACGCTGGTCTTCCCAATAATCCGTCGTCACCACCCATAGCCGCAGAATGTCAGCGCCGGACTGCTTGATGACGTCTTGCGGCACGACGGTGTTGCCGAGCGATTTCGACATCTTTCGCCCCTCCTCATCCATGGTGAAGCCATGGGTGACGACGGTGTCGTAAGGTGCCCTGCCCCTGGTGCCGCAGCTTTCGAGCAGCGAGGAGTGGAACCAGCCGCGATGCTGGTCGGAGCCTTCGAGATAGACGTCGGCCGGCCATTTCAGGTCCGGACGGTCTTCCAGCGTGAAGACATGCGTCGAGCCCGAATCGAACCAGACGTCAAGGATGTCCATCACCTGCTTCCATTTGGAGGCATCGTGATTGCCGAGGAAACGCTCCTTGGCGCCGGCAGCGAACCAGGCGTCGGCGCCTTCCTGTTCGAAAGCATCCATGATGCGCTGGTTGACGGCTTCGTCCTTCAGCACGTTGCCATCCTCATCGGCAAAGACGGCGATCGGCACGCCCCAGGCGCGCTGGCGTGACAAGACCCAATCCGGGCGTTCCTCGATCATGGCGCGGATACGGTTCTGGCCGGCCGCCGGCACGAAGCGTGTGTCGTCGATCGCCTTCAGCGCACGGCTGCGCAGCGTCGTGCCGTCGCCGAGGTCCTTGTCCATATAGACGAACCATTGCGGCGTGTTGCGGAAGATGATCGGCTTCTTCGACCGCCAGGAATGCGGGTAGGAATGCTTCAGCCGGCCGCGCGCGAACAGCGCGTTGCGCTTGATCAGTTCGTCGATGACCGCCTGATTGGCATTGCCCTTCTTGCCGTTATCGTCGATGACACGCGCGGCGCCACCTTCGCGATCCGGGCCAAAACCCGGCGCGTCCCTGGTGAAGAAGCCGGCATCATCTACAGTGAAGGGGATGGCAGGGTCGATGCCACGTGCGCGCAAATCCGATGCCGCATCCATCCAGGCATCAAAGTCCTCGCGGCCATGGCCGGGCGCGGTGTGGACGAAGCCGGTGCCGGCGTCGTCGGTGACATGACCGCCGGCCAGCATCGGCACGGCGAATTCGTAGCCGCCGCCGAGACCTTTGAAGGGATGTGAAAGTGTAAGGCTTCCAAGCTCTTCGACCGAAACGCTGCGAAGGCGATTCAAGGTGACCTTGGCCTTGGCCGAAGAGTCTTCGGCAAGCGCATCTGCAAAGATCAGCTTTTCACCGGGCTGTGGACCGAACGAATTTTCGGCTGCGGTAACTTCATAAAGGCCGTAGCCGATCCGTGACGAATAGTTGACGGCACGGTTGCCGGGGATCGTCCACGGGGTTGTCGTCCAGATGACGACGTGGGCATCCCTCAGTTCCTTGATAGCTTCCCAAGCGCCACCCAACTCGGGCGTCGTGACAGTTCTTCCTGATCCAGCGCCGACGATCGGGAACTTCACCCAGATCGTGTCGCTCTCATAATCATGGTATTCGATCTCGGCCTCGGCCAGTGCGGTGCGCTCGACGACGCTCCACATTACCGGCTTGGAGCCGCGATAGAGCTGGCCCGACATGGCGAACTTCAACAACTCCCCGGCGATGCGCGACTCCGAGTGGAAAGCCATCGTCGTATAGGGGTTCTTGAAGTCGCCGACGACGCCGAGCCGCTGGAACTCGCCACCCTGCACCGTGATCCAGTTCGCGGCGAAGTCGCGGCATTCCTTGCGAAACTCGTTGACCGGCACCTCGTCCTTGTTCTTGCCCTTGGCGCGGTACTGTTCCTCGATCTTCCATTCGATCGGCAGGCCGTGGCAGTCCCAGCCGGGCACGTAATTGGAGTCATAGCCGCGCATCTGGAACGAGCGGGTGATGACGTCCTTAAGGATCTTGTTCAGCGCGTGGCCGATATGGATGTTGCCGTTGGCGTAGGGCGGGCCGTCATGCAGCACGTATTTTTCGCGGCCGGCGGCCGCCTCGCGCAGCTTGGCGTAAAGGTCCATATCCTGCCAGCGCTTGACCAGCAGCGGCTCTTTTTCAGGCAAGCCGGCGCGCATCGGGAAATCCGTGTGCGGCAGGTAAAGCGTCTTGGAATAGTCGATCGTTTCAACAGTGTCGGTCATTGGTCTGCCATGTGCATTGCCCGGCGGGCGTAAAAGCTCGGGCGTGAACTATCATGATTTGGAAAAAGCGCGAGGGCGCGCGCAAAACTCCCGGCGGCTCCGGCGGCGCTCAGGCCGCCCGGAACACCGGGCCTGTAATTCGTATCGTCAGCGCGCGAAGGCGCGAAAAGCTCGTCATTGCCGGGCTTTTAGCCGAGAAAGCCGCAGGAATAAAGCGTCTCTTGTTCGATTCACTTACATCGCGAAGTCGAAGCGATAGGTGGTCGAGACGCCGACCGTGAACTGGTTACGGTCGCCGCGCTCCTTGACCAGGCTGGAATCGGCGGCCGGGCCCGTCAGGCGCGCATATTCGCCGAACAGGCTGGCGGTCATCGGATCGGTCACCTTCCAGGTGATGGCGCCACCAAGGCCGGTCGATTTCAGGCCGCCGCCAGGATGGTATTCGCTCAGGCCCGAGGCCGCAGCCTCCTTGGCGTTGACACCATAATAAGAGTCGAAATAGCCCGACGAGGCAAAGGACACGCGTGGTCCGCCCGAAATTCTGACAGTCGGCGTCACGTCGTAGAAAGCATCGGCGGCGATGTCGGCGACAAAGCCATCATGGGCACGAATGCCATGGCGCAGTTCGGCGCGGGCGCGCAGCCAGTCCGTCGGATAGATTTCGAAGAAGCCGCCGACCTCACCGCCCCAGCGCACCGGGTCGAGGCCCTTGAGCTCATCCTTGCTGTCGCGGGAAAACAGGAATTTTCCGGTCAGGCCGGCGCGGACGCCGCCATCGTCGACCAGCGCCAGCGAGATGTTGTCGTTGCGCGAGCTAAAGCGTGCGGCCGGGCCGGCCTTGCCCAGCGAGATGATCGGCGATGCGCTGAGCAGATAGCTGTTGGAGCCCTCGAATTTCGGCGCGACCATGCCGGTGGCGCCAAGCGTCAGGTACCAGTCGCCGGACATCCAGCCGAAGGCACCCTCGCCCGCATTGGCGGTGGACACAGTGAGCAGCGCCGAGGCGAGAAACAGCGGAATCGTCCAGACAATACGCATCATCACCCCATACGCGAAACAAAACGGAGAGAACACCCGGCAGCCAAAGCCATGGCGCCGGTTCGGTAAAATTTGACTTAAAATCTACAGCAGTGGCGGCAACTGCGACCCTGTTTTTTGCGCTGTGGCCCATTTGAACAGGGCGCCGCCGGGCCTGTGGCGAGTTGACAGAAATAGCGAGGTTGCCTAAATTCGCGTTAGTGCAGACTAACATGAACAGATGGACAGCGCTTGGCGACCCGACCAGGCGGACGATCTTCGAACTGCTGGTCGAACAACCCTGTTCGGTCGGGGAATTGGCTCGTGCGCTTCCTGTCACCCGGCCGGCGGTCTCGCAGCACCTGAAGGTGCTCAAGGACGCCGGCCTCGTGGCCAACACACGGCTAGGCAAGCAACGCATCTACCGGGTCGAACCGGAAGGCTTGGCCAGCCTGCGCGCCGAACTCGACCGGTTCTGGAGCAAGACCTTGGCGGCCTACAAAGTGGTCGTCGAACAGCCCTTGAAGGAGCAGGAATGAGCACGCATCAACCGCCCGTGAGGCACTCCATCCTTGTCGAGGCTACGATCGCACATGCCTTCAAGGTCTTCACCGAGGACTTCGGCAGTTTCAAACCCAAAGAGCATAACCTGCTTGCGGTGCCGATCGCGGAGACGATCTTCGAACCCCGCGTTGGCGGTCACGTCTACGACCGCGGTGTGGATGGCAGCGAGTGCCGCTGGGCACGGGTGCTGGCCTACGAGCCGCCGAACCGACTGCTTCTGAGTTGGGATATCAGCCCTCAATGGCAGATCGAGACCAATCCGGACAGGACCAGCGAGTGGGAAGTCCGGTTTACGGCGGAGACGAATAGCCGGACCTGCGTCGAGATCGAGCATCGCAATCTCGAACGTCATGGCGAAGGCTGGGAAGGCGTGCGCTTTGGGATTGACGGTGATCAAGGCTGGCCGCTGTATCTCAGGCGATTCCAAGATCTTTTTGCCAGCAAGGTGACCTGAAGGAGCACAATTATGGAACCCTATTGGCTAAGCATCCTCGGTGTACTGATCCTCTGTCTTTTGTCAGTCGCGCTGGCGGTTTACTCGGGTTCGTCCAAGGGATTTGCCGGAGCGCTTTCCGGTCCGGTGATCCCGGCCGACGACGCCAATCTCCTCTACAGGATCGACCGCGTGCATATGAACTCGGTCGAGGCGCTGGCGCCTTTTGTCGTCCCGGCGGTGCTGGCCATGATGGTTGGCGTTGGGTCGGCCACGTTGGCGACCATTGTCTGGGTTCATGTGGCGATACGCCTGCTTCACCTGGGGGTTTACCTACGCGGCGGCAATGCCGCCAAGGGTGGCAGTGTCAGAACGATCGTCTACGTCTCTGGAGCGATCGTCACGCTTGTCCTCGTCCTTGTGACTGGGTGGGCTGCCATAAATTGACACGTACGCGCGAGCCTCAAGCCACCGACGCTTTGTTTGTTTGCTAGCCGTCGCCATCGGCTGGACGTCCGCTACAGCCGGGGCTAACCTCCCGGCAAGGTGCCAGGCGATTTCGAGGAGATGCAGCCATGACCCTGCACGGTGATACCCTGAAAGATGCGATCGGCCGGACACGGGACAAATGGGGGTGGTTCGTCGCGCTCGGCGTGCTGCTGCTCATCTTCGGCGGCATTGCCTTCGGCAATCTGTTCATCGCCACCGTCGCCTCGGTCTATGTCGTGGGCTGGCTGATGCTGATGGCCGGCATCATCGAGATCGTGCATGCCTTCGGCGTGAAGACCTGGAGTCGCTTCTTCTATTGGCTGCTCAGCGGCCTGCTTTATGCCGTTGCCGGTTTCTTTGCCTTCGACAATCCGCTGCTGGCCTCGACGGTGCTGACCTTGCTGCTGGCGGTGGCGCTGGTCGCTTCAGGCGCGCTCAGGGCCTGGGTCGGCTATAGCCACCGACCGGAAAAGGGCTGGGGCTGGGTCGTCGCGGCGGGCCTGATCAGCGTGCTGGCGGGGCTGACCATCGCCATGGGCTGGCCGGTCAACAGCCTGTGGGTGCTCGGCCTGTTCCTGGCCATCGACCTGATCTTCCAGGGCTGGAGCTTCATCGCTCTCGGACTGGCGTTGAAGAAGTAGGGGCTTGAAGAGGTAAGCGGCCGGAAGGCTCAAAAAGCGATGGCGCCGTCCAGATCCGAAAGCGGCCTGACGCCGGCCAGCAGCGCGCGCGCCTCCGCCTCGTCGCGCTTCATTTGTGCCACCAGCCCATCGAGCCCATCGAACTTCACCTCGGGACGCAAAAAGCCGAAGAGCGATACGTCGCAGATCTCGCCATAGAGATCGCCGGCAAAGTCGAAGACGAAGGTTTCGAGCAGCGGCGCGCCATTGTCGTCGACAGTCGGGCGACGCCCGAAGCTGGCGACACCATCATAGAGCGTGCCGTCGGCGCGGCGAAAGCGGACGGCATAAATCCCTTCCTTCAGAGTCGTTTCCGGCGAAAGCCTCATGTTGGCTGTCGGGAAGCCGAGCGTGCGGCCGAGCTGCTGGCCGCCGATCACTTCGCTTTCGACGGTGAAGCGGTAGCCGAGCAGGCCTGCGGCCTCGGCGACCTCTCCCTCGCAGAGCAGCTCGCGGATACGGCTCGACGACACCACCTCGGCGCCCTCGTCGCGAAAGGCGTCGACCAGGGTGACGCCGAAACCATGGCGCTCGCCTGCCGCCATCAGAAACGCAGGACCGCCCTGCCGGTCCTTGCCGAAGTGAAAATCGAAGCCGGTGACGGCATGGGTGATGCCGAGGTTCGTCTCCAGCACATCGGTCACGAAAGCCTCGGCCGACAGGCCGGCAAAGGCGCGCGTGAACGGCTGTTCGACGAGTGCGGCAAAGCCCAGATGCGACAGCAGCCGCGCCTTCATCGGCGGCGGCGTCAATACGAACAGCGGCATATCGGGCCTGAACACCTTGCGCGGATGCGGCTCGAAGCTCAGCACTAGCGCCGGCACGCCGCGCCGCCCGGCTTCGGCAAGCGCGCGATCGAGCACCGCCTGGTGGCCGCGATGGACGCCGTCGAAATTGCCGATCGCCACCACGCCGCCGCGCAAATGCGGCGGCAGCGGCGCGGTTGCTGAAATGTGTTCGAAAGCTGCGCTCATGCAGCAACCCTACCGCAGTCTCGGAATGACGGCGACCGGCCGGTAGCCGTGCTTTTGCAGAAAGGCTGCAAGCCTGGCGGGGTCCGGCTGCATGGGATCGCCATAGTCGCGCGCGTGAATGCCGCCCGAGACGTAAAGCACGTCGATGCCGTTGTCGGCGGCGCCCTTGACGTCGGTCATCATGCCGTCGCCGATGGCCAGCACCTCGGTGCGCGCGACGTCTCGGCCTAGAAGCACGGCAACCTCCCGCAGCGCTACGTCATAGACCGGCGCATAAGGTTTTCCGGCGATCAGCGTGCGGCCGCCAAGCTGGGCATAGTCGCGCGCCAAGGCGCCGGCGCACCAGATCATGCGCTCGCCGCGTTCGACCACGATGTCGGGATTGGCGCAGATGAAAGGCAGGTTCCTGGCGCGCAGCCGGCGCAGCAGATCGGCGTAATCCTCAGGCGTTTCCACCTCGTCGTCGAACAGCCCGGTGCAGACCGCGCCGGAGGCCTCGAACTCCTCGACGAGCTCGACGTCCAGACCGTCATAGAGGGTGAAATCGCGGTCGGCGCCGATATGGAAGATTTTTCGTGGGCCTTCGGCGATAAGGTCGCGGGTCACATCGCCTGAGGTCACGACGCGGTCGTAGGCGGCGGCGGGAACGCCGATCGCATTCATCTGCGCCACCACATCGGCATTGCGGCGCGGCGAGTTGGTGATCAGGACGACCGGGACCTTCGCCGCACGCGCGGCGGCAAGCGCTTCGGCAGCCGCCGGAAAATGCCATTCGCCATTGTGGATCACGCCCCAGACATCGCACAGGATGGCCGAGTAGGCGCCCGACAAATCCGCGAGCGAGCCGATGATATCAGGCGAATCCGCCATGCCGTTTACCTGCTGTGACGATCATTGCGAGAGCTGCAGCCGACGGTCCGCCGCAACCGGCCCCGCATTAACCGAAGCGTTTCATCCTGTCACCAGCTTTTCGGCACTTGCCAGGCTGTTGCGCAACGGCTGATCGAAGGTTGCACAGGCAGGAACCACCCTTCTCCGAGCTTCGGTCTATCGAAACAATGTCGCACCGCTGATCACCAGGGCCGAGTGGTTAACGAGCCTTGAAAAGATGGGCCCATGTTGAACGCATTTCAGCAACCTGAAATTTAACGATTTTGTGGGCATCTTCGGACCGATATTGGGGTCCTGGCAGGGGTGCTGAAGGCATGATCCGCAGATTTCTGAACGACAGACGCGGCAACTATGCCTTGATGACAGTGATCACCATGGTGCCCTTGATGGGCGCGCTGGCGCTTGCCATCGACTACACCGATCTCTTGCGCCAAAAGCAGAACATGCTGAACGCGCTGGATGCCGCCGGGATTGCCACGGCACAGCAGATCGTCACCGGGGCGACCGACACGGCAGTCAAGGCCTATGCGAAGGATTTCTTCGAAGCCAATCTCGGCCGCGTCAAAGCAGCCAATACGGCCCTGACGGTGACGCTTCCCAACAACAACGCAGGTGGTGGCACGCTGAAGCTGTGCGCCGAATTGACGTACCACCCCTATTTCCTGCCGGCAGCGGCCATGATGATCGGAAGAACCGCCGCCGACGTCACAACATCGGCATGCTCGGAGATCCGCCTCAAAAACACGCTGGAAGTGTCTCTCGTGCTCGACAATTCCGGCTCTATGAGCATCAACGGCTCCGGCACCGGCCAGCCGCGAATAGATTTGCTCAAGAAGGCCGCGACCGAGCTTGTCAATACAATGGCGCTCCAGGCCGCACAAATGAAGCAGGTGACCAAGCCGGTGCAGTTCTCGCTGGTCCCGTTTTCTGCGTCGGTCAATGTCGGCGCTCCGATCCCCCCGGCTCCATTGCCGACGTGGCTGGACACGACCGGCATTTCCCCGATCCATCATCAGAACTTCGATTGGTCGACGATGACAGCGGCGGCAAATGCCACCAAATGGATCGAAAAAGTAGGCAGCGTTTACTACCAGCGCGGCACGGGCTGGGGCACTGACAAAGACAAGGAGATGACGCGTTTCACCCTCTATCAGGACATGATGGCAACGACCTGTACGAAGAAAAACTCGAACGGCACTTGCAAGACCTCCGTCGTCGCCAAATACGAAGCCTGGAAGGGCTGCGTGGAGGCGAGGCCGTATCCCTATAATGACGACGACACGTCGCCGACCACTGGCACGCCCGCCACCATGTTCGTGCCGATGTTCGCGCCGGACGAAGCTGGCAATTTCTGGACCGACACAACTCGCACCAGCACATCGACGTGGGGTTACGCCAACAATTGGTGGATCGATTATTCCGACACGCTGACTGTCCCCAAACGCCAGGCGGATATGCGCAAGTATTTTCTGACAAAGCCCTGGGACGCAGCAGCCGCTGCGGCCGATGATGGACCCAATTCGGCATGCACGACCGCCGCGATCACGCCGTTGCAGGACATAACCACCACCGATGGCAAGAAAATCCTGACGGATGCCATCAATGCCATGGCCCCGACGGGCAACACCAACGTGCCGGAAGGGCTGGCCTGGGGCTGGCGGACGGTGTCGAGCAACGAGCCTTTTACGCAAGGCCGGCCGAACACCGAAAGAGGCAACGACAAAGTGGTCATCGTCCTGACCGACGGCGCAAACACCTATAGCATCGGCCCCAGCAACGACATGACCAGCAACTACGCCAAGAATGGATCGACCTACGCCGCCTATGGCTACACCGGCCCTAATTTTCCGAAGCCAGTGGAGCCTGCGACCCGCCTGTTCGTCAACACGACCGTCGCCAAGACAACCTATACGGCGACCAACTACACGGCCGCGCTTGACGAGCAGATGCAAACCCTTTGCGCCAATGCGAAGAATTCGAACATTCTCTTGATGACCGTCTCGCTCGACCTTGTTAGTTCCAAGCCGGCGGAAAAGACTGCCATAGATGCGCTCAAGAAATGCTCCTCGGATTCGCGCTTCCGCAAGGATCCGACCGACCCGAGCAAACCGGCGAAGCTGTACTGGAACGCGACCGGCGCCACCTTGTCGCAAAGTTTCAAGGAAATCGCCGACGAACTGTCGAACCTGCGCATCGTCAGCTGATCGGCGCGATCTTTCGAACAAGGCGCTCCGCCTCGGCGGGGCGTTTTGCGTTCGGCAGCTGGCGCATTTGGTTAGCGCCTGGTGAAGCGCTATCCGCGCAATCGAGCAGTTTCCCAAACCCGTCCTTCAACGTTTTGTGAAACTGTGGCGGCATTGAAGAATCCGCAGGCGGGGCCGCTTACATCACATGCGTGAACTCTGGCGCACATTCCGGCGTGACTTCTGGCGTGACCGCCGCGGCAATTACGCTCTGATGACCGTTGTGGCGATGGTGCCACTGATGGGCGGCGTGGCCATGGCCGTCGACTACACCGGCGTGGTCAGCGAGAAGCAGAGGGTGGTCAACGCGCTCGACGCCGCCAACTTCGCCACCGCGCGCCGGCTGGTGGAAGGCGCCACCGACGACCAGTTGCGGGCCTATGCGCTCGACTTCTTCAAGGCAAACCTCAACGACGTCGATCCCGCCGACACGACGCTCAGCGTTACGCTGCCCAGCAGCACGACCGGCGGCGGCATCGTCAAGCTGTGCGCCAGCCTGGTCTACAAGCCCTATTTCCTGCCGGCAGCGGCGATGCTGATCGGCAGGACGTCGGAAAACGTCACCTACTCCGTGTGTTCGCAAGTCCGGCTGAAGAACACGCTGGAAGTGGCCATGGTGCTCGACAATTCGGGGTCGATGTCGAACACGGGCACGGGTGCCGGCCAAAAGCGCATCGACCTTCTCAAGCAAGCCGCCAAGCAGCTCGTCGACACGCTTGCCTTGCAGGCCGCGATGATCAAGCAGATCGACAAGCCGGTCCAGTTCAGCCTTGTGCCGTTCGCCGCCTCGGTCAATGTCGGCGCCAGCAACGACAACGCGTCGTGGATCGACGCCTACGGGCTGTCGCCCATCCACAATGAGAATTTCGCCTGGTCCACCCTTAACGCAGCCGACAAATATGCCCAGAAGATCGGCGGCATCTGGTACAAGAAAGGCACTGGCTGGGGTGAGCAGGAGGGGCAGATGCTGACCCGCTTCTCGCTCTACCGCGACATGAAAGTGGTCACCAGCCACGAGCGCATCGTCGGCAGCAAACGCGTGGTCTGCGACAAATATCGTGCCAATCATACATGCTCGGACAGCCACAACGAATACGACTACAACGACACATACGGACCGTTCGCCAGCTGGCAGGGCTGCGTCGAGGTCCGTCCCTACCCCTATAATGTCACCGACGCGCCGGCCTCCGGCGGACCGAACAACACCGGCACCGGCGTCGGCGATCCCGCGACCATGTTCGTGCCGATGTTCGCGCCGGACGAGCCGGGCAATCATTGGTACATAACGCAGGACCCCGACGAGGTGGCCCCCAAGACCTATGGCGCAGCCAACAGCTGGTGGAACGACGATCCGGCGAGCACCACCGGCAAGACCAGGCAGTCCAACATGGCCAAGTATTTCCAGCCACGGCCGATCAATGCTCCGGTGCTGGGGACGGGTGCAGGTCCGAATTACAGCTGCACCACCACGCCGATCACACCGCTGACCGACGTCGCCAACGCCGCCGGGCTGACCAAGATCAAGGCAGCAATCGACCTGATGGCGCCCAACGGCAACACCAATGTGCCGGAAGGCATGGCCTGGGGCTGGCGCACCGTCTCCAGCACGGAGCCTTTCACAGGAGGACGTCCTGAGACGGAACGAGGCAATGACAAGGTGGTCATCGTGCTCACCGACGGCGAGAACACCTATTCGACGGTGAGTTCCGACCCCGCCGGCAACAAGTCGACCTATGCCGGCTATGGCTATACCGGCGTTGGCTACAACGGCACTGCGGTCACCCGCCTGTTCGGCGGCACGTCGAGCGCCATCGGCCAGCTCAACTATTCGTCGAGCAACTACACCGCCGCGCTCAACGAGCAGATGGCGACGCTGTGCAACAACGCCAAGGCGGCCAACATCATGGTGATGACGGTGGCGCTCGATATGTCGACGACCGACGCCGGCGACAAGAGCGCGATGGAGGCACTGAAGACGTGCTCGTCGGACTCGCGCTTCCGCAAGGATCCGACCGACCCGAGCAAGCCTGCAAAACTGTTCTGGAACGCGACCGGCGCCACGCTGTCCGACAATTTCAAGGAAATCGCCAACGAGCTCTCGAACCTGCGCGTGGTGAGCTGAGGGTTGAAGCTGCTGATCTTCCCCCTTGCGGGGGAAATTGGCGGCTTCGCCGCTTTCGCCAATTTTCGACGCTGGCGCAAAGTCTCCGGCCATCATGCTCTTGCGGTGAGTCAAAACGCGTGCTCGGTATCGTCACCGCTTCCCGGAGATTGCCCGTGCCCGAAACCGCCAACCATCTAGCCTTCGCGCTGGTCTGCCTGGGCATGGTGCTGACGCCCGGGCCGAACATGATCTACCTGATCTCGCGCTCGCTGTCGCAAGGCCCCAAGGCCGGGCTGATCTCGCTCGGCGGCGTGGCGGCCGGCTTTCTGTTCTATGTCGTATCGGCTGCGCTGGGCATCACCGCGCTGCTGCTTGCCGTGCCGTTTGCCTATTACGCACTGCGCATTGCCGGCGCGCTCTATCTGCTATGGCTCGCCTGGCAAGCAGTGCGGCCCGGCGGGCGCTCACCATTCCAGGTGCGCGAACTGCCGAAGGACAGGCCGCGCAAGCTGTTCGCGATGGGCCTGATGACCAATCTCCTCAACCCCAAGGTGGCGGTGCTTTATCTGTCGCTGCTGCCGCAGTTCATCTCGCTGGGCAAGGGCCATGTGCTGTCGCAGCTTCTGGTGCTCGGCGCCACGCAGATCTCGATCAGCCTGACCGTCAATGCCATCATCGCGGTAACGGCCGGTTCGATCGCCACCTTTCTTGCCGGACGGCCGCTATGGATGGTCATCCAGCGCTGGATGATGGGCACGGTGCTTGCTGGGCTGGCGCTTAAAATGGCGACCGACGCGCAACGCTGATCGACGCAGCGCGCCGAGACTACATCGGCCGCCGACCTTCCCATTCGAATCGGCCGGCCGAACCTGCACGGAGGCCAGCGATTGAGATTTTCGCAGCCCTGCCCGGCAAAAGCCATGATCGCCGCTAAGTCAGGCAGGCATGACAATGATCTGCACCACCAATCACCCGCTCGCGCAAACCCGCTCTGGCGCAGCAAGTCCAAAACCAAACAGGCGCCTGCTGCTGATCGGCCTTGCAGCCATGGCCGGCCTCGCTGCTTGCAGCACGGTCTCGGTGCCGACCGGCGAAGGCGCCGGTGTGTCGTCCTCGGCCACCGCGACGCTGGCCGGCATCCGAGCTTCGGCCGGACTGCCGGCGCTGGTGCCGGACGCCCAGCTCGAGCAGGCCGCTCGGCAGCAGGCCGGCTATATGGCCTCACGCGAACGCATGAGCCACACGACGGGCTGGGGAAAGGATTTCGCGTCGCGGATGAAGGACAATGGCGTGCGGGGCGCCGCCGCCGAGAACATCGCCGAGGGCCGCTTCGACCAGCAGAAACTGTTCGACATATGGATGCATTCGGCTGGCCACCGCCGCAACATGCTCGATCCGGATTTCAGCCGCTTCGGCCTCGCCTATGTACGCGACGGACGCGACAGCGCCATCCGCTACTGGAGCCTGGTGCTCGGAAAATAGCAGCCAGCGGTTACGGCGCGAGCCAGCCGTCAGCCTTTCGCGAGCAGCTCGCCGATATCCCCAGCCGACAGGGGTTCGCTGAAATAATTGCCCTGCACCTCGTCACAATTGTTCTTGCGCAGGAAGGCGACCTGGTCTTCCGTTTCGACACCTTCGGCCAGCACCCGAAGGTTCAACTTCTGCCCCAGGGAAATCACGGCGCCAGTGACCGCCTGATCGTTCTCGTCGGTCGCGAGATCGTTGATGAAGGACTTGTCGATCTTCAGCCGCGCCACCGGAAACGTCTTGAGGGCGCTGAGACTGGAATAGCCTGTTCCGAAATCGTCGATCGATATCTGCACGCCGAGCTTTTGCAGTCCGTTCATCGTTGCGACCGCCAGCTCGAAATCCTGCATGATCAGGCTTTCCGTCACTTCGAGCTCGAGATACCTCGCCTCCAGGCCGCTTTCCTTCAATGCGTTGACGACGCGGTCGATCAGGTTCTTCTCCCGGAACTGCCGCGCCGACACGTTGACGCAGACGGTTACGGGCGACAGACCGGCGCGCTGCCAGGCTTTGTTCTGCCGGCAGGCTTCGTGCAGGATCCAGTCGCCGAGCGGCACGATCAGCCCGGTCTCCTCGGCGGTCGGGATGAACATCGCCGGCGAAACCAGGCCTCGCGTTGGGTGGTTCCAGCGCACCAGCGCTTCGACGGCGAAAACCTGCCCCGATCGCAGATCCACCTGTGGCTGATAGTGCAGAGCGAATTCCGACCGGGCGAGCGCGTTTCGCAATTCCTCCTGAAGCAGGAATTTTTCATGTGCCGTTGAGTTGAACTCCGGGGCATAGAACTGGAAATTGTCGCGGCCGAATTCCTTGGCGCGATACATGGCGGCGTCGGCATTGGCCAACAGCGTATCCGGGCTGGTCCCGTCCTTCGGGTAATTTGCGATGCCGATGCTGGCCGTCGTTCTCAGCCGATGCTCTCCGACAAGAACCGGTTCCGCGATCGCATCCCTGATCGTCTGCAGGGTTTCCGAGACCACATCGACATTGGTGGTTTGGTCGAACAGGACGATGACAAATTCGTCGCCGCCAAGCCGCACGACGGTGTCGGTGGCCTTCACGCATCCAACCAAACGGCTGGCGACGGTCTTGAGGAGTTCGTCGCCGGCATTGTGGCCAAACGTATCGTTCACCAGTTTGAAATTGTCGAGATCGATGAACACCACCGTCATCCAGCGATTGTATCGCTGCGCGTAGAGGACCGCCTGGGAAAGCCGATCCTCCAGCAAAGCGCGATTGGGCAGGCCGGTCAGCGCATCATGGTTGGCCATGAAGTGGATCTGGTCTTCCGCCAATTTGCGCTCGATCGCGATGCCGGCAATGTGTGTGGTGAATTCGATCAGGCGGGTCTCGGCATGGGTGGGTTCGCGCACGGTCATCGAATACATGGCAAAGGCGCCCAACACGACGCCCCGATGCGACAGGATCGGGGTTGACCAGCACGAACGATAGCCATGGGCTGCCGCCAGTTCGCGGTAATCGTCCCAAAGCGGATCCTGCAGAATATCGGTAACAATGACCGGTTCCCGCCGGTAGATGGCGGTTCCGCAGGATCCCACCTTGGGACCGATGGCCGCCCCATCGATGGCGCTCGTATAGGCTTTCGCCAGGCCCGGCGCCGCACCGTGACGCAAATGAATGCCGTCCTTGTCGAGCAGCAGGACGGAACCGAATATCCCCTTCAACTGAGCCTCGACGAAGCGCATGAGGCGGTCGAGCACGTCCTCCAGCGGCGCGCTCGTGGCAATCATTTCGAGGATCTGCGCCTGCCCGCTGCGAAGGACATCCGCCTGCTTGCGGGCGGTAATGTCGTGGGCGATGCCAACCAGGCCGAAGATTTCATTTTGGCGATTGCGCAACGGCACCTTCGTCGACGAAAGCCATTTGCCGTTCCCCGACGCATCGACGACAAACTCTTCCGCGTCGATCACTGGTTGTCCGCTCTTGAGCAGGCGCTGCTCGACCAGGCGAAATTTCCGCGCAACTTCCGGGGGGTGGAGATCAAAATCGGTCAAACCGATCATGTCGCTGGTCTTGTTGCGGCCGCTATCGGTCGCAAGGGCGCTGTTGACCACGACGAAACGGCTTTGCGTATCCTTGACCCAGAGATAATCGGGCACCCAGTCGATCAGCGCCTGCAGCGAAATGCGCTCGTCGACGATCTGCCGATTGGCGAGGAGTTCAGTGATGTCCTCATGCGTGGCGATCCAACTGCCATCGGGCATGGGCTGGTTACGGATCTGGATTGTGCGACCATCGACAAGTTTGGCGGTCCAGAGCCGCGAAGCCTTGCCCGAATTGATCGAGCGAGCCGTTGCGAGATAGGTGTCGGCCGCCGTCTCCGCCGTCCCGGCGGCGACGCGGCGTTCGACGATTTCGCTCAGTGTCACGCCAGGCCGCAATTCCTCGGGCGCAATGCGGTAGATTTCCGCATAGCGCCGGTTGCTCAGGATCAGCCGTTCATCGGCATCGAAAAAGCAGATGCCTTGCGAAATATTCTCGATCGCAGTCTCGAAACGCAGGGTCTGCCCTTCGAGACCCGCAATGGTCGTGCGAAGTTCTCCCTCGAGCGTATCGTAGGAAACGTCAGCCAGTCTTGCCAATGCGGCTACGCCCACCGGCCCGCGCGCCCCGACGGATCTTCTGGATGACTTCGTGACCAAACAGACCTCCTCCGGTTTGGCACCTGAAACAAGAAAGGGCCTCTGTCGTGCCAGACGAAAGTCGACTGACAATGTTACAGATGTGCTAATTCAAGATGAACTGTAACGGAATTGGAGGCGTCAGCAACCAGATACCAAAGGTGCAAATGTTATTCCAAATCAACTTCCAACGGCTCATTATCGATATTTTTTTGCACACGCGGGTTTTGACGATCATCCGAGCAACAAATCATCAGGGGCAACCAGCTTGCTGCCAGCGCTACCGGCGCCCGCCTCAATCCATATGCGCGGCAGGAGCGGCCGCGCCGGCCGGAGCGGTCTTCGGCTTGCGCAGCAGGAAGACAAACGGAATGGCAACCAGCGTCATCACCATCAGCAGTTTGAAGTCGTTGACGTAGGAGATCATCATCGCCTGGATGTTGACCATGCGGTCCACCTGCGAAAGTGCCGTCGGATCGCCGCCTGCTGCCGCCGGCGAGGCCGCCCACAAATTGGGGTTGAACGGGTTGATGAAAGCCGACAGTTCGGTGTGATTGACCTGCGTGTTGCGCACCATGAGAACCGTCACCACCGACACGCCGATCGACGAACCGAGATTTCGAACCAGGCTGAACAGGGCCGTGGCGTCGGTGCGGAAGCGCACGTCGAGCGTGGCGAAGGCCACCGTGGACAGCGGCACGAACACCATGCCCATGCCCAGGCCCTGGATGACGCCGGAGCTGAGGATCAGCCAATTGTCCATCTGCGGCGTGAAGGAGGACATGGTGTAGAGCGACTGCGCGGTGAGCAGAAAGCCGATGACGACGAGGATGCGGGCGTCGATCCTGCTCATGAGCCGTCCAACGACAAGCATCGAAATCATCGTGCCGACACCGCGCGGCCCCAGGACGACGCCGATGGTCACGGTCGGATAGCCGAAGATGGTCGACAGCATCGGCGGCAGCAGCGACATCGAGGCCAGGATCAGCACGCCCATGACGAAGATGAAGGCCAGACCGGTGACGAAATTGCGGTCGAGGAAGATCTTGGGGTCGATGAAAGGACGTTCCGCCGTCAGTGTGTGGATGATGAACACCCAGAAGCCGGTGATCGAAAGAGCAAGCTCGATCCAGATTTCGACCGAGGAAAACCAGTCGACCTCGCCGCCGCGGTCGAGCAGCAGCTGCAGTGCGCCGACGCCGAGCGAAATCATGGCGAAACCGAAGAAATCGAAGCTGCGTATCCGCCGGGCAATGACCGGCAAATAGGCTGCCATGCCGAGGAAGGCGATGATGCCGACCGGCAAATTGATGAAGAACACCCAGCGCCAGTTGAAATTCTCGGTCAGCCAACCGCCCAGCGTCGGACCCAGGATCGGCCCCAGCATGATGCCGGCGCCCCAGATGGCCATCGCCTGGCCGTGGCGTTCCCTGGGGTTGATGTCGAGCAGGAAGGTCTGCGACAGCGGCACGATGGCTGCGCCGAACACGCCCTGCATCAGCCGGAAGAACACAATGCTCTCCAGGCTCCAGGCAATGCCGCACAGCATCGAGAACACGGTGAAGCCGACAACCGCCGCCAGGAACAGTTCCTTGCGGCCGAAGCGGTCGGCCAGCCAGCCGGTCACCGGCGTCATGATCGCGGCGGCAACGATGTAGGAGGTCAACACCCAGTTGATGTTGTCGGGCGACGCGCCGAGGTCGCCGGTCATGGTCGGCAGCGCGACATTGGCGATCGTGGTGTCGAGCGCCTGCATGACCGTCGCCAGCATCAGCGCCACAGTGATCAGGCCGCGATGCGGCACTTCCTTGAAAGGTTCTGGTGTGGTCATGATGCGGAACTTCCGACAGGTAACAAAAACGTGTACATTAGGTTTCCGGGCGGCGAGGCCTTCTCTGGTGAAGAGACCCTCATCGCGGTGGGACGCGATCTATCGATGTGGGGGGTTACATCGATCGAAGGTCTCGACACATCAGGCGCTTGCCGCCCGGAAATCCAAGGTCCGAAGGATGGGCGCCGAGATGGTCCAGGTTCTGGGCAGCCCGCAATGCGGCCCGGTCCAATCCACCCCTCGTTCAACCTGCCGTCGGACCGATCCTGTCATCTCAACTTCACCTCGCCTGCGGCGGGCGTTCTGCCGGGCCGTGATCCTGCTTTTCGAGATCACGGTCCATTCACAGTCTATTGTGCTTCGCCTGCGGTGGCGTGGCCGAAGATAGCGGGGAACCCGCGTGCCACGCCGGTATCCACCGTAACCGAGGCGCTCATGCCGGTGCGCAGCGCCATTTTGGCGTCGGCATCGGTCAGCTCCAGGCGCACCGGAATGCGCTGGGTGACCTTGACCCAGTTGCCGGTGGCGTTTTGAGCCGGCAGCAGCGAAAACTCCGCGCCAGTGCCGGCGCCGATCGCCTTGACGGTGGCCTCGAAAGTTCTGCCCGGATAGGTGTCGACGACGATCTCGGCCTTCTGGCCAGGCTTCATGTGGGTAAGCTGGGTTTCCTTGAAATTGGCATCGATCCAGGTGTCGCCGGTCTCGACCAGCGCAAACAGCGGCGTGCCGGAACCGACATACTGGCCGATCTTGAACGAGGAGGCCTGGCTGATGACGCCGTCGGCCGGCGCCTTGACCGTGGTCTGCGCCAGATCGTAGGCGGCCTTGTCGCGCGCGGCGAGTGCGGCCATCACCGTCGGATGCTTGTCGGTCTCGATATCGGGATTGCCGGCGAGAGCCGCCTTGGCGCTGATGATGCCTTGCTCGGCAACGGCCAGTTGCTGCCTGGCCTTGTCGAGATCGTTCTTGGCCTCGTCCAGCGACGATTTGGCGTTGATGCCCTTCTGGGCAAGGTCGGCGGCGCGGTCATACTGCGACTGCGCGTAGTCGACCTGGCTGGCATCGGACTTTTCCTGCGCCAGCGCCTGGCTGTAGGCGGCGCGCAGCTGTTCGATACCGACGCGTGCGACTGCGACCGCCGCGTCGGCCTGCGCCAACGCGATCCGGTAGGGCTCGGGGTCGATGGCAAACAGCACATCGCCCTGCTTGACCTGCTGATTGTCCGAGATGCCGACCTGAACGATGCGGCCGGCGGTGTCCGAGGCGATCGACACCTTGGCCTGCTGCAAATTGGCGTTCTCGGTTTCCTGATAGCGGCCGCCGGTCACCCAGACATAACCGCCACCAATGGCCAGCGCGGCTGGCAGGGCAACCATCAGCAGCAAGCGGCCGATGCGGCGCTTCTTGACCGGAGTCGGAGCGGGTTGAACCGGGGGAGCCACCGCGACAGGTGCTGCGGCCGGCTGTGCAGGCGCTTCGGCAGCAGGCTGTGCCGGCGCTTCGGCAGCCGGCTGTGCCGGCGTCTCGATCTTGGTAACATTCTCGTCTAGTTTGGCTGCCGCGTTCATGCTGCTGCCCCTTCCGTACTCTTCAAGGACGACGTCTCGCCGTCCGCCAGGTTTTGCACGATGGTGTCCAGCGCCCGGATAAGGACGCGGCGGTCGTCCGGCGAAACGCCGACCAGCGATTCCTCATAAACTTCGCCAGCAAGGCTTTTGACCTCGGCATAGGCCGCGTTCGCCTTGGCTGTCGGGAAGATCATGCGCACGCGCCGGTCAGTTGCGTCGGAGCGCCGCTCGATCCAGCCGCCCTCCTCCATCCGGTCGACGAGGCGTGAAACGCTGATCGGCTCGATTTCGAGAAGTTCGGCGAGGCGAGCCTGGGCGACGCCCGCCTCCTTGGCAACGCGAACCAGAAGCCGCCATTGTGCCGAGGAAAGGCCAAGTCCGCTGGCGCGCGCCTCGAAGCGCTTGCGCATAAGGCGCTGCACGTCGTGGATCAAAAAGCCCAATCTATCTATGCCGTCGGAAACCATGAGCGGTATATATTATAAGCGTGCTTACCATTCAAGGCGCCGCATTGCACCAGAGCCGAAAAAGAGGGATGGCAGCCATGCAGATGCGGTCATGGCACAGTCAATAACGGTTGCGGATGACCTCCCGACCGAGACGTGAATTGCCGTCGAGAACGCCGTGAGAAGAAAGGTCGTCTTGCGCGTCCTCGCCACCGGCACACCTAGGCTTTCGGCGGCATTTCGCCGGCGGCGAAGGCATCGAGCCGGCGGTGGTTCCACAGCGCATAGGCAAGGGTGGTGCCCGCACCTAGCGCGCCCGGATATTGTCCCAGCGAGCCAGGCCGAGGCCGCCCAGCAACGGCTTTCCACGATGGTGACCTGCCACAGTCGACCAGCGCCCTTCGATTTTACGACAGGCGCAATTTCGATCAAACTGGCCTCGCAAAAAGCCGACAAAATGTGCCGCCAAATGCGAGGAGACCTATGAACCCGACCGAGAAAGCGCTGTGGTTTGTCGAGAGCCATCTGCCGGAAGCGATCTCGCTTGAAGATGTCGCGCAAAGCAGCGGCGTCTCGCGCTTTCATGTGACGCGCGCCTTTGGCGCCGCCACCGGCCGTTCGGTGATGGGCTATATGCGCGCGCGCCGGCTGACCGAAGCGGCGCGCAAGCTGGCCTCCGGCGCGCCCGACATCCTCGCGGTCGCGCTCGATGCCGGTTACGCCTCGCACGAAGCCTTCACCCGTGCCTTCCGCGACCAGTTCGGCACGACGCCGGAACTGGTGCGCGCGCAGGGCAGCCTCAGCAATCTCGACCTCGTGGAGCCGATCCTGATGGACCAGTCCTTCCTCGCCTCACTGCCGCCGTCGCGCTTCGAGACCGGCCGCCCCTTCCTCATTGCCGGGCTCGGTGAACGCTACAGCTGCGAGACCAGCGCTGCCATTCCGATGCAGTGGCAGCGTTTCGGTCCCTATATCGGCAACATTCCGGGCGAGACCGGCGACGTCGCCTATGGCGTCTGCGTCAACGGCGACGATGCCGGCAATTTCGATTACATCGCCGGCGTCGAAGTGCTGGATTTCTCCGACCTGCCGAAGGAGCTTTCCCGGGTGCGCGTGCCGGCGCAGAAATACGCCGTGTTCACCCATGCCGAGCACATCTCCACGATCCGCCGCACCGTCAACACGATCTGGAACAAATGGCTGCCGGCCTCGGGGCACGATATAGCCGACGGCCCCGAATTCGAACGCTACGGCCCGGAGTTCGATCCGCGCAGTGGCAATGGCGGGCTGGAGATATGGATTCCGGTTAGAGTGTGAGAGCGTTTGCGCGCGATCTTGCCTTCTTCCGGTGAAAAGGCGCTACAGCTCCAGGTTCCAGTTCTGGCCGACCAGATCCTTGCCGAAGGCGTGATGGCGCTCTTCGTCCACCAGCCTGAAGCCGGCACTCTCGTAGATGTGGCGGGCGGCGGTCAGGATGTCGTTGGTCCATAGGGTCAGCGTCGTGTAGCCCTTGGCACGAGCAAAGCCGATGCACTCCTGAACCAGCCGCTTGCCGATGCCGAGGCCGCGCGCCGATGGTTCGACATAGAGCAGGCGCAGCTTCGCCACCGCGTCGGATTTGCGCACGACGAAGACCGAGCCGACCACCTCCCCTTGCCGTTCGGCAATCCAGCTGCGTTCCCATTCTGGATCGAAGGATTTTACGAAGGCGCCGAGGATTTCGGCGACCAGCGCCTCGTAGGTTTCGTCCCAGCCATAGTCCTGTGCGTAGATCTGTCCTTGGCGGCGCACCACCCAGCCGATGTCGCCGACCTGCAAGGGGCGCAGCATATACGGCACTTTGGACTCCGGGCTGTCGCCCAGGAGTTGCTGCACCGTCTGCATGGCCTTGACCAGCCGGTCCTGTTCGGCAGCAGGAAGCCGCTCCAGCAAGGCCGCGACCTGGTCGTGCGAAGCCCGGTTCAGCGGCGCGAAGGCCTGCCGCCCCACCGGCGTCAGCGTGATCGACGACTGCCGCGCATCCGACGCCAGCGGCGCGCGCGCAATCAGCTGCAGGTGCTCGAACTTCTTCAGGAGCCGGCTGACATAACCGGCGTCGAGGCCGAGATCGCGGATGAGATCGCTGGCGGTCAGGCCATCGCGATGCGCCAGTTCGTAGAGCACCCGCGCCTCGGTCAGCGAGAAGGCGCTTTTCAGCAGGCCTTCGTCGAGCAGACCTATCTGGCGGGTGTAGAAGCGGTTGAAAGCCCGCACCGCGTCGATGCGTTCCTTGCCGGGTTGATGATGGATCGTCATGGGAAGCCTCCTGCCCATCAACGATCGGTCATTTATTTGACTTAGTCAAGTATCGAGGAGATGCTCCCCCGGTCGTGTCTCAGGCGATGGCGCGGCGGCGCCGTGCGATCAGGACGAACAGGCCGAGCAGCACAACGCTGGCCGCAGCACTGGCGGCGGCAAATTCCGGCACCGGCCGAAAATCCTTGCCGTCGATCAGCAGCGATGCCGCGACCGGGCCGATCGCCAGACCGAAAAGCTGGGCCGCCGGCACAAGAAGCACGGCCGTGCGCGTCTCGTCGGCGGTGATCGCCAGCCGGATCTGATAGGGCACGATGAACAGAAGGATGAAGCCCATGATCAAGGCCGCGACCCAGAAAACCGTCAGGCCGGGGCTGCCGGCGAGCACCACGGAACTGGCGACGGCGACCACGCCGATCGCCACGATGGCGAAGCGGTAGTCGATACGCGCCTCGAAGACGGTAGCCGTCATTGCGCCCAGCACCTGCAATGCCAGGCTGGCCGAGACGATCAGGCCGACGCTGCGGCCATCGATGCCGTATTGTGCGCCAAGCGGCTCGAGAAACGCCCAGACCGAGCCGAAGAACATAAAGTAGCAGAAGACGCACAGCAAAGCGGCAAGCGAAGGAACGGTCAGCACATTGCTGAACTGTTCCTCCTTGGGCAGGTCGGCATAGCTATCCGGGACGATGAAGGCGACGGCCACCGAGGCGATGCAGACGACGGCAAGAACGATGAAGCCGCCCGCCGATCCGGCGGCCGGGATGACGTAAAGCGCCAGCAGCAGGGCAAGGGCGCATTGCGCCAGGGTCTGAAGGGTGACGAAGAAGCCGCCGATGCGCTCGGCCCGGCGTGAACGGGCGATCAGTTCCGTGGCGACCGCCACCAGCCCACCCTCGGCGAGGCCTGCCACCGCGCGGGCGGCAATCAGCGAGGTCGAGGTCAGCGCATAGGCGGTCGCCCCGTTCGCCAGCGCCAGCAAGAGCAGAAGGACGGCACTTTTCAAGCGCATATTGTGGGCGGACAGCATCATGGCGATGGCCGCCGATCCGATGCCGATGGCGATCATCTCCGCCGTGGCGACCAGCGCGAGTTCGTCACCGCTGACATGCCCTTCGGTGTAGAGCGCGCCGAGAAGCACCGGCTGCAGCCCGAGAATGAGCAGCCCGACCGAGCCGATCCACAATGCCGAGGCGAGTTGCGCCCCAGTGGGGTTGCCGACCAGCCAGTCGCCGTTCCCGGCATCCGCGTTACCAGCAGAAGTCACGGTCGCCTCCCAACGTCCTTGCCTGACGGCAAAAAAACTGACAGTCTGTCAGCATTTAGAAACTGATACTCGATCATATTCGTTTGTCAATCAGTAGCGGGACTTGGCACCAACAAGGCTGGGGATGGTCTTGGCGATCGAATGGTCTGGGCGATCGAGAGGATGGCGGCATGAACGAAGCAGTGCAGATGACGACCGAACCGAGGCGCAGGCCCAAACAGGAGCGCAGCCGCGAGCGCATCGACGCCATCCTGTCGACGACCATGCGGCTGATCGGCGAGAAAGGCATCGACGCCGTCACCATGAAGGAAGTCGGCGCACAGGCCGGCGGGCCGATCGCCACCGTCTATCATTACTTCCCCAACAAGTCGGCGATCCTGGCGATGCTCTACGAGCGATTCTCCGAAGTGAGCCGCGCCCGGCTTGCCGCGATCGTTGCCGAGGTCGGCGGGCTGAGCGACGTTATCGCTGCGGCCGACCGGCTGCTCGACGACTACTATGAGCGCGTCGCCGGCGACCCCGCCATTCAGGACCTGCAAAACGCCATCCAGGCTGACAAGGCGCTGAAGAATCTCGACATCGCCGAAACCCGGCGCCAGGCGACGATGTTCTGCGACCATGTCGGCCCCTTTCTCGCGCCAGAGCGACGCAATGAGTTCGGCCGTATGGTTTTCCTGATCTTCCAGCTGGCCGGCAGCGTCGTGCGCATGGCGCTGACCCAGAACCAGGAGGAAAGCCGCCACACCATCGAGGACTACCGGTCGATCATCCATACGCAGTTGGGACTGTTTCTCTAGCGCCCGATTCGACCCCGTCCGGTCTGGTGGATGAGGTTTTCGAAGCCGTCGGCCAGGTTGGCTGTGCCGGCGGCAACAATCTTCGACAGGTTCCTGGCGCGACCTGGGGTCTTGTTGGCATCGAGCAGCACGGCCCTGCCCTCATGCACGACAAAGTCGAATTTGCCATAGTCGAAGCCCAGCTTCCGACGCAAGGCGCGCAGTTCGTCGGGAACCGCAACCGGCTGCCGGCGGACGGTGTCGTCGCCCTTGACCAGGCGCTGCGGCGAGACATAGCGGGTGCAGCGCTCCCGATCGCCGCAGAATATCCAGAACCGCGCCGCAAACCCGTCGGGCTCGATTTCGGGAATGAATTTTTCCACGATCAGGTCGGCACGCCTGAAAATCTCCGGCGCCACATCGGCCAGCGAGGCATGCACCTGATAACGGTCGAAGGTCTGCGCGCCCGGGAAAGGCACTGCCTTGCCGGCGCGAACGGATTTTCGGTTGAGCTGCTCCTCGGGCGTCCCCCAATGATTGAGGTTGCTCTTGACGATGACCTGGCCGCTCCAGTTGGCACCCTCCTCGAGGATCGCACCGCTGATGCGGCGCTTGGAAATGTCGGTTGCACCAAGATTGAGACAAATCGGAAATCCGCGCGCGTAGTCGACATAGTCCGATGGCGTCACTGTCGCGTCGACATGCAGGACGGCAATATCGGCGTTATGACTTGCCGAGGGTCCACGCATGATCTGCACGGAGTGACCGCGCCGTTTCAGCTCCGCCAGGACGTCGAACAGCATGTAGGGGCTGTCCTGGCGCAGCAGGAGGCCCCGCCGGCTCTGGAAGCGGTCAAATTCATGCGTTATGACGGCAATGCGGGCCATGGCCTTTCCTGCATGAGGTAACTCGCAAGGCAACCAACAGCCTGGAAGGAAATATGTCCAGCCTTTCCCCAAACCGTTCCGCATGACTGAGCATTGGGACGCAATTCGCCGTCATTGGCGGCTTCTCGGGTCGCCGCTGTGTCCGCCCCCGGAAGCTGTCGCCGCCTATGAGCGCGAACTTAGCCTGCAATCAGTCGATGTGGTGCTGCTCGGGGTCACGCCGGAGCTTGCCGCCCTCGGAAGGACCATGCTCGCGATCGACGAGTCCACTGCCATGATATCGGGCATCTGGCCGGGCGATACCGCCTCACGCAAGGCGGTGATCGGCAACTGGCTGGAGTTGCCGCTGGGCGACGAAAGCGCCGGGGCGGTGATCGGCGACGGCTGCCTGTCGGCGCTGGACTCCTCGGTTGCACGGCAGGCGCTGCTTGCCGAGATCGCGCGTGTGCTGAAGTCCGATGGGCGGGCTGCATTGCGCGCCTATGCAAGCCCTCAGGTGCCGGAGGATCTGCAGGAGGTCCGGGCGCTGACGCTGTCCGGTGGTGTCGCGACCTTCCACGAACTCAAATGGCGCATTGCCATGGCTTGTGCCGGCGGCGATCCCGACCGCGCCATTCCGGTGCGGGCGATCCTCGACGCCTTCGATGCGCTGTTTGCCGACCGGGAGGCCCTTGCCGCGACGACCGGATGGGAGATGCCGGTCATCGGCACCATCGATGTCTATGCGAATTCGCAGACTGTCTACAGTTTCGCCCCGGCGGCGACGCTGGTCGAAGAGGCGAGCCGGTTTTTTGACAGTGTCCGCCTCGCGCCGACAGGGACCTATGGGCTGGCTGAACGCTGTCCGCTTCTGGTGCTTAAATCGCCGCGGCGCCGGTAGGGTCTGCCGTCGGATCGCGGCACGGCTCCAATTGGCACAATTGTGCTCACCGTTCGCCTTGACTCTCGAAAGCCACGCGCTTATTTCAGCGCACGTTAGCACTCTCCCCAGGCGAGTGCTAACGCACATCCGGCACCGCCGGATCGAGGAACAGCTCTCACCGTTCTCATTCGAGGAAGAAAAAATGGCAAAGTCGAAGTTCCGCCCGCTTCATGACCGCGTGGTCGTACGCCGGGTCGAATCCGAATCCAAGACCGCCGGCGGGATCATCATCCCGGATACGGCAAAGGAAAAGCCGCAGGAAGGCGAGATCATCGCCGTCGGCTCCGGCGCTCGCGACGAAGCCGGCAAGCTGGTCCCGCTGGACGTCAAGGCCGGCGACCGCATCCTGTTCGGCAAGTGGTCGGGCACCGAAGTCAAGCTCAATGGCGAAGACCTTCTGATCATGAAGGAATCCGACATTATGGGCATCATCGGCTGATCATCGGCCTCACCGTCAACTAATTTCGGGCTTGATCGCAAGCCCCCTGCCAGGAGCTAAAAAATGGCTGCTAAAGACGTAAAATTCTCCCGCGACGCCCGCGAGCGCATGCTGCGCGGCGTCAACATCCTCGCCGACGCAGTGAAGGTCACGCTCGGCCCCAAGGGCCGCAACGTCGTCATCGACAAGTCGTTCGGCGCACCGCGCATCACCAAGGACGGCGTCACCGTCGCCAAGGAAATCGAGCTTGAAGACAAGTTCGAAAACATGGGCGCGCAGATGGTCCGCGAAGTTGCTTCGAAGACCAACGACATCGCCGGCGACGGCACCACGACCGCGACCGTTCTGGCGCAGTCGATCGTCCAGGAAGGCCACAAGGCCGTTGCCGCCGGCATGAACCCGATGGATCTGAAGCGCGGCATCGACCTGGCCGTGACCGAAGTCGTCGCGGCTCTCGGCAAGGCTGCCAAGAAGATCAAGACCTCCGAGGAAGTTGCCCAGGTCGGCACGATCTCGGCCAATGGCGACGAGTCGGTCGGCGCCATGATCGCCGAAGCGATGCAGAAGGTCGGCAATGAAGGCGTCATCACGGTTGAGGAAGCCAAGACCGCCGAGACCGAGCTGGAAGTCGTCGAAGGCATGCAGTTCGACCGCGGCTATCTCTCGCCCTACTTCGTCACCAACGCCGACAAGATGGTTGCCGAGCTCGAGGACGTCTACATCCTCCTGCACGAGAAGAAGCTGTCCAACCTCCAGGCCATGCTGCCGGTTCTCGAAGCTGTCGTGCAGACCTCCAAGCCGCTGCTCATCATCTCGGAAGACGTCGAAGGCGAGGCTCTGGCCACGCTGGTCGTCAACAAGCTGCGCGGTGGCCTGAAGATCGCCGCCGTCAAGGCGCCGGGCTTCGGTGATCGCCGCAAGGCCATGCTGGAAGACATCGCCATCCTGACCGGTGGCCAGGTCATCTCGGAAGACCTCGGCATCAAGCTCGAGAATGTCGGCCTCAACATGCTCGGCCGCGCCAAGAAGGTGTCGATCTCCAAGGAGAACACCACCATCGTCGACGGCGCCGGCAAGAAGGCCGAGATCCAGGGCCGCGTTGCCCAGATCAAGCAGCAGATCGAAGAGACCACGTCGGACTACGACAAGGAGAAGCTGCAGGAACGT
>NZ_JAMYLX010000019.1:0-97866 GCF_040318265.1 Mesorhizobium sp. M1252
CGCCCCCTTGTTTGACCACCCCCATCCCCCTCACCCCACCCTACCACATTTGGGTAGTGGCCCGGCGCCGGTTCTGCGGGGGCGCCCCCGGCAAGCCCGGCGGCAACACTAAACTGAGGAAGATTCAAACGGCACTTCTGGGGAGTATTGATCCGGTATCGACATGTCCGGTCGCCATGATTCTGCGTCCTGGCAGGCCCCCCTGCGGGCAAGGAGATCCGCGGCCATCTGCGCCGGCTTGTCCGGCGCATCCGCGCCCGCTGGCCGATCACCCGCATTCTGATCCGCGGCGATGACCACTATGGCCGGGCGCAAGTCATGGCATGGTGCGAGGACAATGCGGGTCGACTACCTCTTCGGATTGCCCGGCAACAAGGTTCTCCGGCGTCTCGTGATGAAGCCGCCGACGATATCCGCACCCGCCGCGCGCTCGAGCAGAAGCCGGTGCTGCGCGGCTATGCCGAGACCCAATACAAGGCGAAATCCTGGAAGACGGAACGCCGCGCCTGCGCCCGCATCGAGGCAACCACCCTCGGCCTCGACATCCGCTTCGTCGTCACCAATCTCGACAAAGGCTCCGCCGAGCAAGTCTACGACGTGATCTACTGCGCCCGCGGCCAGGCCGAAAACCTGATCAAGATGCACAAGAGCCAGCTCGCCTCCGACCGCACCAGCTGCCGCTCACCGATTGCCAACCAGGTCCGTCTCGTCCTGCACACCGCCGCATACTGGTTGATGCTCACCCTGCGCGAGGCGGTGCCCACGACCCATCATCTGTGCAACGCCGAGTTCGCTACGCTGCGGCTCAGGCTTCTCAAGCTCGGCGCCCGCGTTACCGAAACCGTCTCGCGCATCCGTCTGGCCTTCGCCGCCACCTGTCCCGAGGCAAGTCTGTTCCGAGCGATCGCCATCACGCTGCAGCCCACAGGGCCATGAGCGCCGGAGCATCAAAGCCCCAATGAACCCGCATCAGCCGACCTCCAGCGCGTTCCAAAGTCGAGTCTCAGTTGTGGTGAAAAAGACGCCTCACACCTTCATGTCCGAACGCTCAGCGACAAGGGAACCAACTGCTCGTGAACAGGACGGGCTAGATGTGAGCTTTCGGTAGGTTGTCCATTCGGACCGAACCGGGGGAGACTGGAGTTACCAGGCTTCAGCACTCACCGGAAGGTCCGAATGAACATCCACAAGAATGCCCGTCTGACGCCGTTGCGTCGAGAGGAGATGGCTCTATCGGTCATCCAGGGACGTCTTTCCCAAGCCCTTGCGGCGCAGACCTACGGTGTGTCGGCCAAGATCGTGGCGCGTGGTTGAGCGGTTCAAGACTGATGGCCGCGAAGGCATGACCGATCGTTCTTCGCGCCCCAGGAGCGGGTCGCTCGCGTCAGCATGATGTGCGCCGCTTCAAAGAGCGCGGTTCGCACCATGGCGTCGCCGACCTTGCTGACACCACCGTCCCGATCGGTCTCACCGGATTGATATTTTTTTGGCGTAAGCCCGAGGTAGGCTCCGACCGTACTGGATTTTCCAAACCGCGTCGGGTCGTCCACCGTCGAGCGATAGGTGAGCGCAACCAAGGCGCCGACGCCAGGTGTGCTCATCAATCTGCGTCAAACCTTTGTCAATGACCGTGGAATCGGGACCCTGCATTTTCGCGCAAAAGGTATGAAAAATCACACCCTTCGTCACGCCGGGCTTCAGAACTTCTTCAAGCGTATGTTTCAGCGTCCAATCAGCGAGCATCATCGCATCGGCCAGCGTACGCTCAGCTTTCCTACAGCACGTAGGCTTGGCCCGCCGAACGCCCCCGATCGAGGCCTAGATCATGCCAGTTGATCTGCGCATACCGGAAAACCGTACCGGGATTGCTAGGGCCGTATCCCTTTGCTTATTGGATGGGAGCAGTCAGAATCTCGAATGGCCATCCTGCGTTACTCATCTCTGTGAGATCATGGTCTTTATTGAAATCGACATGCTTGGGAATTACCCGGCGCGGCTGTGTCGCGACCTTGAGCCGCCACAATGATTCGCTCTGACTGTTCGTTGCTCGCGGGCTTCTGCGGCTCACCCTATCAACTTACATAGCTCAAGTAGGGCCGGTACAATGGAAAGGTCACAGATTCAGGTATTTTGGCGACTACTGCCAATGCCGTGATCGCGTTGTAGTAGGCGACTTCTGTCGGCATTCCATTGTTCGCATGTGCCAGCGCATGCAATACGCTCCGGTCCGTGTGAAAATCGATGTTAAAGGAAATCGAGGCCGATAAGCTGCGGACGTGGTGGAGGGTTCCGGGTGGCATATACAGGATGTCGCCAGCATTTACGGTGACGACGACGGGTGTCGCTTGCTGATACTGCGGAAAGCGCACATGGTCCGGTTGCTCGGGGTCGACATCAAACCACCTCCAGCCGCGGCGTCCACATCGCCCAGCCTGGCTAGGCGGAAGGATGGTAAAATGCTTGGCGCCGTAAATCTGGAAGAAGAGGTTGTGACTTAGCAAGGTGTCGAAGTGGAGGGGGGTAACGGTCCCTGCCGGACCCATGAAGAACTGCGAGTAGCGCCACCAATGCGAGCGATACGACGGCTCGAGAAAATTTGCCGGAAAGGGCTGACAATCCCCCGCCAGATTTTCCACCAGGCCGAGTAGGGGAATGTCATGGCAGTACGGAGCTGCGCTCCCGTCGGATGAGGCTCCATTCCCGCCGGGCGGCTGCTCCATGACGAACCGAGCATAATCTGCGAGCCGCCAAGAAGTAACCTTGATCTCGCTGCTGTTAAGCGTCTTGACGGGCACAGTGAGTGATCCGGCGACTTCATCAAAATACTGCGGCGACCAGCGCTGGCAGGCGCTCCAAGCCCCACAGCCGCCACGTAGGAGAACCGGCCGCATTGCATCTCGGTAATTCGTCGCAAATTCCCTATCAGTTAGCTCTGTTACGATTGGGACCGCTGACCAGCCAGAGTCTTCTAGCGTCGAGAATGAGCGATCACGTGACGCTTGTGAGGGTGTTGCCTTGAGTTCAGCCATTTTTCGATCTCCTTTACTACGTGACTACGTTGATCGGCGACTTCCACGGCGAGCAAAGCGAACCTCGCTGGTCGGCAACAATTCGGCGGCATGCGCCACGTTCAGCTCTTCGACGGGTCATGTAGACCAAGCGCGTTAGCCACCGCGAAAGTCTATTTGCGGGCACGGCGGATCCGCCGCAGCGAGTACATCGTGTTCTCGGTCGAGTTTGTAAAATCCCACAGAATCACAACTCTCGCGGGAACGCGTATGCATATCCATGTCCCCCGGGTATTTTCGGCGGCAGGATATTGTAGGTCATAAAATGGCATTCCCACCTTCTCAACTATCGCTCTTGGTAGTTGTCGAATCCGGCGTCAGCGCCAGTGAGACAGAATTGGCTTAACGGGGAAGGGAGGATTTCTGGCTCATCGTAGCCCTTCAGAGGAGCGAAGATGAGACAGAAAGGCGGGAGGCCGAAACCGTCTGCAGATGGTCATCAAGGACATACGCCGCGCTACCCGCAAGCAGTATGGAGCGGAAGAGAATATCCGCGTCGTGCTGGAAGGTCTGCGCGGCGAGGAATCGATCGCCGCGCTGTGCCGACGCGAAGGTTCGCCGAGAGTCTTTATCAGGCAGGTGACACGGCGCGCCGCGACCACCGACGAGGTCAGGTGCTGCGCCGCGAGACGCGCGATTTGAAGGAGGTAGTCGCCGAGCGGGCGCTGGAACTGCGACTGCTCAAAAAAGCATGATCGCAGATGGGGGCGACGAGGAATGAGATATCCCGCCTCCGAGAAGCTTGAGATCATACGGCTCGTCGAGCAGTCGCATCTGCTGGCGCGCCGCACGCTGGAAAAGCTCGGTATTCCCCGCGCCACCTTCCACCGCTAGTATGACCGGTTCCTGAGCGGCGGTGTCGACGCGCTCGCGGATCGCCGGCCACAGCCAGGCCGCGTCTGGGACCGCGTTCCCGAGGACGTGCGGGAGTGGATCGTCGAGCTTGCCCTCAACGGCCGGAGCTGTCGCCGCGCGAGCTGGCGGTGATGTTTACCGACGCCGAAAGCTACTTTGTCTCGGAGGCTTCGGACGACCCCGCCGAACCCGCTGTGGCAGACCGACTTCACCTGTCTGAGGGCGATCGGCTGGGGCTGGTTCTACCCGTCGACCATCCTCGACGACGTCTCCCGCTACGTCATCGCCTGGAAGCTGTGCACGACATGAGGGCGCAAGACGTCACCGACACGCTGACGATGGCGCTCGAGGCTTCCGGCTGCGATCGAGCGGCGGAGTATCAGCGGCCGCGGCTGCTCTCCGACAACGGCTCGTGCTACTTGGCCGGCGGCCTGGCCGACTGGCTCTCGGGTCAAAACATGGAGCATACCCGTGGCGCGCCCAGCCATCCCCAGACCCGAGCGATGGCACCAGACGTTGAAGAACCGTCTTCTGCTCGAAAACTCCTTCCTACCCGGCGATCTCGACAGGAAGATCGCCGCCTTCATCGAGCACTACAATCACTGGCGCTACCACGAGAGCCCCGACAATCTCACCTAATCTAATTAGTCTAGGCCGACGTCTACTGCGGGCGCGGCCAAACCATCCTGTTGCAACGAGAGAAGATCAAGCGAAAGACCCATCGAACAACGGCGCTTGCGACACCGCAGAGACGCCGCTTAAAATGACAACCGAGATGCGCCAGAGCCTCCGCTAAATCAGAGCGCCACTTATCTCAAATTCCCTGACGACGGACACACTTGGGCCGGCGGCCGATTTTGCACGGCGTTGTCGCTTATTGGCCGTAGGCTAATAGGGCAGCTCCGCACCCGGAAACTTCTCTTAAGGGAGGGCAGCCACCCAGTTGTTTGGGGACTGTGGCGCGGAAAACGGCTCTTGCCATCTCCACGCGGCGCGGATCTCGCTAGGTTGATCTGCGTTTAAAGGCTCTGACCCCTTCACCTAGACTAATCGATATAAGAGTTCATCCATCCTGTAAATGCATTTCATCGAAACAATCGATTTTAAGAAGATTAACGGACATGGAAAGACGTCGCTTCAGGAAGGCGACGTCTACAGAATCTCTCCCGTCGTGCGGGAGGCGAAGCCCTTCTGGCGCTGATGTCCGAGTGCAAACCACACTTGATCCGGACGCCTTTCTTATCACCTGAGGCGCAGATCCAGCTAAGACGGGCATACAGCGTTGATGACACCGCGCTAGTAGCGCACAGGAAGTCATTCGCGTGTGCCGCTGACCTCCTGTCAAAATGCTTCATGCACGAACATAGCAGACTTCATCCACGGAAATATCACAAATGAGTTCACCTCGGCGTACAGCATTCATTACAGGTATCACCGGCCAGGACGGCGCGTTGCTTGCCGAACTGCTGCCTGCGAAGGGCTACATGGTGCATGGCCTGAAGCGGCGAGACTCGCTGATCGGGAATACCCGGCGCATCGACCACATCTATCAAGACCCGCACGAGGACCATCCCGACATGGTCCTGCATTACGGGGACATGACGGATGCGACACACCTGATCCGTCTCTTGCAGGACACACAGCCTGCCGAATGCCGATGCGCTCGGCACGCTGCGGCTGCTGGAAGCGATCCGCATTCTTCGCCTTGAGGAAAAAACGCGGTTTTTCCAGGCCTCCACCTCCGAACTCTTTGGTTTGGTCCAGCATGTCCCGCAGAGGGAAACGACCCCGCCACGCTCGCCCTATGCGGTGGCGAAGCTCTACGCCTACTGGATCACGGTGAACTATCGTGAGGCATACGGGCTACGCGAGCAACGGGATTCTGTTCAATCACGAAGGACCGACGCGCGGCGAAACTTTCATTATTTGTGAACTGAGGACCCGGCCGGTATCGCGCAGGGCCCTGCCGCCCCTTGATTGACTTCATCGAGCGCCTGTTCCCAACTGCGGCGGATGCCGATATCGAAGCCCTTGTCGAAAAGGCGCACTTCTGCTCGTGATCCGGCTCAAGAGAATGTTGCCGACCCGGTCGTAGACGGCGTCCTCATGGGGTACCCAGCTCTCCTGAACCAGGAGACATTTCATCCCGATCTTGGCGGCGACCGCGGCGATATCCGCATGTGGTTGGACTGCACGCCGCCTATGGAGACAAGCGTATCAGCATTTGACGCGATCGCGTCGGGGATGATCTATTCGAGCTTGCCGAGCTTGTTTCCGCCGAACGCGAGACCGGAGTTGCAGTCCTCGCGTTTGGCGTAGATTTCCACCCTGCCCCCCAGCTGCTTGGAGATGCGGTCGAGCTTCTCAGTGGGCGTGGGCCCAAAGGTGAGCGGATAGCGTTCGAACTTTTCCAGCATGTTCTCTCCGGCAATACGCGATGGAGCTGAATTAGCCATGTATGAGTCATTCTAGAGGTGTCTTTGGTTTGAGGTCATTGCGTTATCCGGCGCCGAAGAGTCCCACTACTATTTCCAGCGCCTCGTTCGTGATTGAGAGTTGCAACCGCACGCCGGCGAGAGGGCTACGATGGTATGGCATTCAAGAACTGCATCTCCTGGAATACTAGAATGACCGGACTGCGGTCGCCAATCGACTTCTCAAGCAAAGTAGTCCCGCGAATATCTGCTCAATATTTATGGTTGGTCTAAAGTGGTCCCAGCTTGAGCACCGGCCTTGTCATGGCACCTCAAGGCAGCAGCAGCGATATGGCTACCATTTGATCGCGCTGGAGCAAATCTGCGGATTCATTCGTCACCTCATCAAGGTCTGGCGGCTCGGATCCAACTTCCTTGCAACTGCCGAAATCCTCAGCCCTTTGGCCAGCTCGGCTAACCAAGCCAGACCGCCAGATCAGAAAGAGCACGCTTGCGAAATACGCCAGCTGAAGGAGCAGCGAACAAGCCAGCGTCGTGACGACTACTGTGCCGACGGAATGAGAAGCGATGTAGACAGTCAGTGCGGTGCTGCACAGCACCAGCCCCAGGACGCGGCAAAACATTCTAAAGGGCAACGGCGTTCTCCTGGTTTTGTCTCCTCAGATCATGCTCCGACCTGGTCGGCCGCAACATGGGTCTGACAGTTCTTCGGGCAGACGCGGGCGCAGGCTCCGCAGCCAAGGCAGCGGCCGGGATGGTCGACGACCATGATCATGCGATTGAGCTCGCCATCGAAATCGTCGTCTTCGCCGTCGCAAGCGCCGAGGATTTCACCCGCGTCATCGACGCCGTAAAGATGCATGACCTCGCGCGAGCAGACTTTGAAACAGCGGCCGCAGCCGATGCAGGTCGTGCCGTCTATAGCGGTGAGATATTCCGGCATCCATCCGGAGCCGTCGCGGGTGGTGAATGTGCTCCTCATCGTAACCTCTTCATGGCAGCGAGCTCTCTCCTGGCACCATCCAACTCGGCAAAAACGGCCGACGCTCCCTCGGCAACTTCCTCTATCTCCGTCCATTTTCCCGGGAGATCCTCTGCAAGGTCGCGCAATTTCATCTTGGCAATTGCCGCGCGCAGCCGAAGCTTTCGGACTTTCGTTCCCATCTCGTCCAGCTTTGACATAGATCCTTCCTCGAAATCGGTGTCTTCACGCCCGTGCCACGTCGCGATAGGCTTCAGTGGCTGCAGTCGCATCGTCGACCAGTTTCGTACCGGCCTCCGCGAGTTGCCGGAACGTATCGAAGCCGAACCGATGGACGTCTGGACAAAACGAGAGCTGCCCGACCGTGAAAAGCAATCGTCCGAAGCCCCCATGGCTTTCATCTCCATCATTGGCGATTTCATCAGGCCGGAGCGCTCCTCGATCGCAAGCCCGACGGCCGTGTAGAACATATCGAGCCTCCACAGCACGTCCGGATCGGGATCGCCGATGATGGGATCGCACGGCGCTGTTTTCTGGTGATGATGAAGTCGCCCCGCAGTTCGGCGCCCGATTTGCCTTTCCCACGAGCCATACGAGTCTTGAGCACGGACTAGCCGCACGAGGCATCTGACAAAAGGCATGGCAAGAGCCGCCTCGTCCGCGTTGACAGCCGAGCTGACCGCGGCATCAGACATTTCGCCTTCTCCTCATTTCAGTCCTTTTCCTCGAAGCACGATGTCTGTTTTCTGGGACGCCTACTTCGGGCACACTTGCACAGCCGACGCCCGGCTCGGCGCCGCTGATTCCACGCAATTGACGTCCCTTTGGCCGACCTTGAACACGTCCTCGGCTGCGAAGTCTTCCACGCGAATTCGCGTCGAACATCACTTCCGCCGCAATGCGGCCGGAGGCCATGAAGATTCGAGCCTCGATCCTGCTGCAAACGATCGACCAAGTGCTGCATGGACCCTCCTTGCTGCGGTCACGCGAGGGAAATGGACGCAGTGGCCAGTAAGCCCTTTCGACCAATTACCCTTTTTTATCTTTCTTTCTTGGCCGACCGCGCTTTGGCACCTTCGGGAAACTGTTTTGCGCAGCGGCAAAGAGAGCGCCGCAACAAGCCTTCGCACGCCTGTACTTGGCGAGGGCCTGCAGCAAATCCGGCAGATGCTGCTCTTTCAATTCGGCCGGGATAGGCTCCGGACCGTCCAGCGACGTCAGTGCCAGTTCGACCAACTCGATCGCGCGATCATTGTTGCCGTTCTCGTGATAGTACCGGGCGGCGGCGGGATAAGATCGGAACTTGGGACTGTCGCCTTGCGGGGGATTCAGCGCCAGGATGTGTTCGGACAGCTCCTTGCCCATCGCGAAGCGCTCAGCAGGGGGAAGGCGCGAATGGTCATTGGCCGGATGGAAAAGTTGGTCTAGCGCCGAAACCATCCAATCCTCGTAGTTTTTGTCGATCGCGTCGCGAACCAACTGGCGCATCACGGGCAAGCCGGTCCACATGTCTTGTATTTTGTGAAGCAACAGATGTGCATGGGCCAAGCGGAAATTGAGGTCGTCCGGCATCAAGGCGATGCCCTCTTCGATCGCCCAGAGCGCCGTCTTCCAATCTTCCAGCTTCACCGCCGCCCACAACCTGTCATCGATCGGCTTCTTCAGCGCTTGTCCGCGCGCCAGGGGTTCGCTTGTGGCGATCCGCTGCTGATCGGCGGCTTTCGCTTTGTTGCTGGTAGGCCAGCTGCCGTTGAACACTTTCGGCAAAACCTCACAGAGTTGGCTCGGATGACCGATAAAGGCGATGCAGCCGTCTCGGTCGACTACGAACGAGGTCGGAATCCCGACGCAAAAGCTGGGTTCCCTCCAAAGCTTCTTCATTTCGCCTGTGAAGTCGAACCCAATCCGATAATTCAGATCCGGGCACTTTTCGGCCAACCACGCATCCAACTTGGTCCGGGCCTCGACGGCCGTTGGAGCTTCTTCATCAGCCGCGATCCCGAGGACCTCAAGTCCGCTGTCCCTGTATTTCTCCTGTAGCTGCATCAGCTCGAGCATCTCCGCCGCAGATAGTTCGCACCAAGTTGCCCAAAATTCGACGATATAGACTTTGCCGGGCTGTAAGTCCGCAAGGGGCTCGCCACGCAGCCAGTCCTCCACTTGGATCGAAGGAGCCGGTGACCCCATCTGCAACATCATCTTGCCCTCCAAAGCTGTTGCCAAAGGTTGCGTGACCTTATGCGCAAGCTTGTTCCCCTTTTGAGACGGGGCACGAGGGTTCAACGAAGGGAGAGCATTGTTCGTCATGCGCATCTGCGTGCAGTCAGCCTTCACTCAGTGTTGCTGAATCTCAATTCGCAAAGGCCGTGCCAACGCGCTCAGCGTACGGTAAATCCTTGATTATGCTTTGAAAAACTTCTGTGGCGCCCAAGATCGCCGGTTGTATTGGACACGACATATTTTCCGCCACTGTCAGGTCTTGGACACGCATCACCCGCTTCCCGTCGGCGCAGAAGCGTGGCCACCGACTTCTCGACATATAGGGACGAACAGATGCATGACCGCGTTGGCTACCGCCAGCCTCGTCATCATTGTCCGCCTCAAGCCTTGCTTAAGCTTCTTGTCGTTTCGGTCGCTCAGGTGGTAGCGCAACGCCATTGCGATTGCAGGCGCCGCTCCATCCGAGCATCGCCTCTGCCCTACCTCTTCCGCTTTGCGCTTGAATTCCTGGCTCGCAACGCCAGAGTTTCACGACGAAGCCGGTCATGTCCGGCTGCGTGTCGCGAATAACGCCAGATCGAGGAGGTGATCGGCCCGAAGAGAGCCGGGATCTGCCGGCATGTGCCGGGCCGGTGAACTCTCCCGGATCCTACTTTTGTTGTTCTGTGTCCCTGTGCGCAAGCCCTACAGGGACCACCTGGTGCGAATGTGAGCGTTGTCGGAATTGGCCGGCCTGAATGCCGCTAGGTCGCCACGCGATGGGCCAAGGCAGACTGAAAACGCCGAAGATGAGGCCGCCCTCGCCGCTGACGGCTACCATCTCAGGCGATGCTACGTGATTGATGCCACCGTTCGCGCCGAGGGCCGGCAAGAGCCCGACCGTCGGACTCGAAGGTCGGTGCGTTGGCCGCTGCACAGTCGTTTCCGTGTTCAGTTCCCGGCCAGTGGTGAGGGAATCGTGATAACGCCAATACGAAGAGGCTATGGTCCGAACGCGGCCTGCCGCGCTGAAACGACTCTCTTTCTCGACCTGACGCCGGCTCGAGTATTGGTGTTTCGAGCGCATTGAGGGTGCCTGGGCTTCTGCCCGGCCGTTTGTCTGCGCGTTACGGGTTGTCCCGGCGAGCAGACACCGAGCGCGTTAGAGGCGTCCGGGGAATGTTCTTTGCGACGGCGCTTGCAAGTTGCTCATGAGCTTCGCGAAACCTGCTCGTTTGCGGCGACCTTCCTCCAACTTGGTATCAGGGTAGGTGGCCAGCGGAGTAGAGCTTTGAACAGCATCGGTGCTACTTCAGAACCCGTCAGCGGGCCAAAAACAGCGGCAAAGGCGTGCCAACTATCCATCTTATCACGCTACCGGAGAGCCGCTCGCGCAACCAGCGGCTGCCATAAGCGCCCATGACGATCACGTCGGCAGACGTGTCGATTGCGTGCTGCGCTAGCACCTTGGCCACCGGTTTGCCGCGGCTCGCCAGCCGGTCGACCCAAACCCGAGCACCGTGCCGAGTGAGATAGGCAGCGATGTCGGCTCCCGGCTCGGCGCCGTTTCCGGTGCAGGTCGCCTCCGGATCGACGACTGCGACACGAACTTCCTCAGCACCGGCTAGCAGATGCAGCGCTTCTCGAATCGAACGGGACGCCTCGACTCGCGAATCCCAGCCGACCAGCACGCGCCGTGGAGACAGAGTCGCCTCAGCGCCCTCCGGTACGACAAGCACCGGCTTTCCCGTGTCGAACAAGCTGCCGTTGATAACAAGGGGTCCGAGACTAGTCTCGTTGAGAAGTGCGGGGCCGACGATTGTCAGGTCGGTGCAGAGCGCCCGCTGTCGCACCGCGTCACCGACGCCAGCCTTGTCGCAGTGTTCGGTGTCGACATCATAGCAGCGCCACGTGGCTCTCAGCACTTTGTGAATTTCCCTGCATGTCTTTTCCAGGTTGGCCATCTCCTGTGAAAATTGTTCCCGTGCGGCAATGTGGTGTGTGCGGTGTCTAGACCACTCGGGGATGCCACCGCCCAACGGCGGAGGGGACCCAATAAGCGGAGGCGACATCAGGAGCGGCGGAGGCGATATAATTAGTACGGAAAGATACGCGCCGACCTCGGCGCACAAGCGAGCAGCTATTGCGACGTCCTGATCGGAATGGTCAGCTCCCGTCACACTGAGTATTTTCTTGAAGGCCATCTGACTGCTTCCCCCTGAGATGTCGGGCCCGTAGCGCGTTTCGAACCGCAAGACTTGCCTTCCAGCGAAGACGGAGAGTGGCACACCATCCGTTCGCGATTCAGTCGTCCAGCTTCTCGAGCGAGTAGCCGGCAGACCTGACAGTACGAATGACGCTACCTGGCGAGGCCGCCTTCAGCGCCTTTCTGATCCGGCTGATATGGACGTCGACAGTGCGTTCACCGACATGGATATTGTCCGGCCAGGCCGCGTCGATCAGCTCGTCTCGGCTGAAGACCTTGCCGGGAGCCGCAAGAAATTGCCGCAGCAGGTTGAATTCGAGAGGTCCGAGGTGGATGTCGTGGCCATTGCCGCGAACTCGGTGGGCATCGAGCTTCATCTCAAGGCTGCCGCAGCAGAGCCAGCTGCCATTTTCGATCCCGTTTGAACCCGGCTTCGGTAGCGCCAGCTTCGTGCGTAGATAGTCGAGCAGCATCGCCGGCGTGAAGGGCCGCACAAAGCTCTCGTCAATACCTGCCTTCAAGAGATCGAGCTGCTGGTTTTCGGCGCCGGGCGCGATCAGCGCAATAACCAGCAGGCCTCTGTTCCGGAACTCCGCCTTGAGCTGGGCACAGATGGTAGACCCTGTCGAGCTTGCCGGCTGGCAGTCCAGCACCACGGCCTGCGGCTCCCGTTCACTGGCTAATGCCAGCGCTTCCTCCACGCTTCTGGCCAGTTCAATCCTGAAGCCATCCACCCCCAGAATGTGGCTGTAGTACAGATACAACTCCGCATCTTGCGAACAGATCAGTACCCCTGGCTTCATCAGCGCTACCCCAAGAACCATATCGGCCTGGACCGCCTCAATTGAGAGGGCTGGCCACCGCATGTCCTCAAGACCTGACATGATCCCCTCGATCGAAAGTCGGTTGCATCACGCCCGCGCCACCTCGGGATGAGCCTCAATGGCTGCCATGGCATCGCCGGCCAGTTGGGTACCGGCCGCGGCGAGTTTCCAGAACGTCTCGAAGCCGAACCGGTGGACGTCGCGCAGGGTCTTGGACAGAACGACCAGTCGCCCGGCCGTGAAAAGCACGCGCCCGAAGCCCTCGTGGCTCATCTCCATCATCGGCGATGCCATCAGGCCGGAGCGTTCCTCAATCGCAAGCCCGACGGCGGTGTAGAACTTGTCGAGCCTCCACAGCACGTCCGGATCGGGATCGCCGATGATTGGAATTGCACGGCGCTGTTCCCTGGTGATGATGAAGTCGCCCAGCAGCTCGGCGTCCGATTTGCCTTCCCATGACCCGTGGGAATCATTGGCACGGATCAGCCGCACGAGGCATTTGACGAACGGGGTGGCAAGGGCCGCCTCGTCCTCGGTGGCGGCAGGGCTAACCTCGGCGTCAGACATTTCACCCACTCCTCATTTCAGCCCTCGTCCTCGAAGGATGGTTTCTGTTCAGCGACACCTGCCTGCGCCAGCACCTTGCGCAGCCAAGGGGGAGGACACGTCCTGAGCATCATCTGCGTGCGCAACAGCACCTCTTGGATGGTCTGGGGCTGCGGCACTTTGATCGGATGGATCTTTGCGGAAACAAGTTTGGCTGCCGAAGGTCCGCCGATCGCCAGACAAAACAGGAGATGACAGTGCTTCAGCGCCTCCACCTTCGGGGTGATGCGGTCATCGCCCTCAGTTCGGTGCTTCCCGCTCTCGTCGGAAACGTCATCGAAGGCCACGGCTTCGACGAGCTTCCACTCCTCGCGCATCACGTCGTAGACAGCAAAGCGCCTGGCCGAGCCGAAATGGGCGTTGATGTTCTTCATGTCCTGCGTGGCGATTGCCACGCGCAATGCGCCGGCTTGGCGTTTCGGCGCCGGTGCGCGAACCTCGTCAGTGACGAGCGAGAGGCGACGAACGGAGCTCATCTGGGATTTCTCGCTTACGGAGTGGATCAAGCGCGTCAGGCGTCGGCGCGCGCCGGTTGGCTTCGAAAATGTTGGTAACCTCGAAGATCAGGTCGCGGGTCCCCTGGTAGAGGATTGTGAGCCTGTGCTGGGCCCCGAGCCGGTCGAAGATCGGGAAGCCGACCCGCATGAGCGGAATGCTGAGGCGCTGCGCCGCCTGGCGGCCGTGGGAATGGGTGACGAGAAGATCAGAGCCGGCGCCAAGAGCTTCCAAATCGCCGAGATCGCCGATTTGAACCGACTGCGCCGGTACTTCCTCCAGAATTTTCGACATAGCGGCCGTTGTGACCGCCGCCGCGATTTCGGAGCCCATGCCGGTGAAGAAGCTCGCGAGTTGGTAGAGTTGGTCTGGTTCTGCAGCGATCGCAATTTTCTTGCCTCCAAAGTGGAAATGTCCGTCGAGCAACGCGTCCTGCAACTGCGCCCGGCGACGGCGCACGCCAGCCGGCGCCGCCGCGCCCGAAACCGCGGACAGCAGCGAGACGAACCGGTCGGCGTCCTTCAATCCAGTCAGCGACCGGAACAGCACGTAAGGCACGCCGGTCAACCTCTGCAGCAGCTCGGCCGGGCGGCGCATATGCTCCCCGATCGCGACGCATTGCACAGCCATGCCAAGCTCGCGGATATCCTCGACGCTGGTGCCGCCATAGGTGGTCGTGACCCACCGGTCGGGCACCGTACCGTCGAGCGAGCCGGAGACGTCCGGCAGAATCACCGGCTTCAGTCCAAAGCTTTCAACCATCTCACGCAAATGCTCGATATCAGCCACAGTGAGGTTCCAACCAGGCAGGATCACGATCTTCTTCGATTGCCGCGCCTGCTCGCCGGGCCGCGTAATCCTTTCGATCATCGCGGTGACAGCCTTGGCCCAGCCCTCTTCGATCGCGCCGTCGAAATCCGGTGTGTTGGCCAGCACCACCTCCGTACGCGCGAGTTCTTCCCTGCGCTTCAGCCTGATATTGGCGATATCGCCTGCGCAGTCTTCACCCCGGGTTTCCACCAGCGCCGTGGTGCAGACCCCGATCAGCGTTGGCTTTGTGCGGGCCTTGAGATTGAGGATCGCCTCTTCCAGATGGTCTGCCCCGCCGAGGATCGTCGCCACCTCGTCCATCGCCGTCGTCTGCAAGGGGATGGCTTCCTTGAAATGTCGCACCAAGAGCACGAGGGCGAAGCTGGTGCACCCCTGGCTGCCGTGGAACAACGGCATCGCGCCGTCGACGCCAAGAAAGGCCAAGGCGGCACCCAATGGCTGCGATGACTTCAGCGGATTGACCGCCGCCGCTTTGGTCTGGGGAAGGATCCGGCCCATTGGCTTCCTCAACACTCGCCGAAATTGCCGGCCATCGTGCCGGCGAATTCCTGGACAACACGCAAGGTCGCGGTCTCGCTTTTCGTGCGCGGCAGTTCCTCCCTCACCGCAGGCTGGCAATCCCATGGTGCCGGCTCCCGCACCTGGTGCCAGATCGGGTTATGAATGGCGAGGTCGATCTGGCGTACGAGTTCAACCATGCCGTCATAGCCGGCGTAAGGATGTTGGCGCTCCTGGTTGATATCGAGCCAGGGTGTCTTGGCTTTCAGCGCGATGAACTGCGTGCGCCCGCCCGACAGCATGATATCGGCCTTGTGTTCTGAGAGCATGGCGTAAAGCTCGCGCGGCGCCATCTGCTCGAACATGTGGTTGTCGTCCTTGAGGATCTGCTTGATGCGCTCCTTGTCTTCGACGGTCGACTTCTTGACAGAGGTGCCAACGATCTCGATGCCGATCTCCATCAGCGCATGGACGACCGACCAGGACTTCACACCGCCCGTGTTGAGCAGCACGCGCTTGCCTTCGAGCCTCGGCCGGTAGGCTGCGAGCTTCTTCCAGGCGATCGCCTCCTCTTCTGCAATCAATGCCTCGGTGCGGCCGAGGATCTCCGGATCGGCACCCTTCTTCACGAGCAGCTGAGAGATCTGTCGGAGCGCTTCCGAGGTGTCGGTGATGCCGTAGAAGGAGCCCTCGAAAAACGGGACGTCCCAGCGCTGCTCCATCTTGCGGGCGAGATTGATGAGCGCGGTCGAGCACACCATCATAGCCGCCCGGGCGCGGTGCGCGGAAGCAACGTCGAGGTAACGCGCGTCGCCCGGAATGCAGGCGCGCACCCGGATCCCGAGCCGATCAAGGAGCGGCTTCACCAGCCAAAATTCGCCAGCGAGGTTGAATTCGCCAAGAATGTTGATGTCGTAAGGGCCGGCATCCTCGGGCTCGGCCGTGCCGATGACATGCTCGAGCAACGCCTCGCCGGCAAGCTTGTTGCCGAGATTCTTGGAGCCGACGAAGCCCGGCGCATTGACCGGCACAACGGCCAAGCCGAACTTTTCCGCCGCGCGCCTGCAGACGGCCTCGATGTCGTCGCCGATCAGCGCCGTCACGCAGGTCGAATAGACGAAGATCGCCGGCGGCCCATACGCTTCCTTGATCTCGCGGATCGCTTTGAAGAGCTTCCGCTCGCCCTGCCCCATCACAACATTGAGTTCGGTGAGGTCGGTCGTGAAGCTTGTGCGCCACAGCGTTGGCCCGGACGAAGCCGCACCGCGGTTGTCCCAGGAATTGCCCTCGCAGGCGAGCGGCCCATGGACCAGGTGTGCGACGTCGGTGATCGGCTGCAGTACGATCTTGGCGCCATCAAAGGCACAGCCACCGGCCGCCGCTCCGGGGGTCAGTGGCTTCGAACAGCCCTTTTTGCGCGCCTTGGCAACCTTGTCGCGGTTCTGCTCGCAGGCGGGCTCATTGAAGACATCCTGGATTTTGGCTCTGAGCGAGGACATTGCGTCGGTCTCCAAAGTCCCTCGGGAAGACGATCGGCCAAAGCCGACCGTCAAGCTTAGCGGGTGAGGTCATACGAATAGTCCGTCACGCCCGTCTCGCTTGTCTCGCGATCGAGCTTGTCGAAGATCTTGTCCAGGATCGTCGTCAGTACGCGCAGCCCGCCTTGGTAGCCCATCAGCGCAAACCGATGGTGATGGTGGCGATCGAAGATTGGAAACGTCAGCCGGATCAGCGGCGTGCCCGTGTCGCGCTCCAGATACTTGCCATAGGAGTTGCCGATCAGCAGGTCCACCGGCTCGGTGAAGAGCAGCGAGCGCAATGCCCAGAGGTCCTTGCCCGCCCAGACTTGAGCACCGTTGCCGAAGGGCGATGATGCAAGCAGCTCCTTCAACTCTGCTTCCCACGCCGAGGTGCCGTTGGTGGCGAGGCAATGGGTCGGCTCGCCACCCGTTTCCATGATGAAGCGGGCCATGCCGTAGACAAAGTCTGGATCGCCGTAGATGGCGTATTTCTTGCCGTGCAGCCAGGATTGGCTGTCCGCCATGGCGTCAACAAGTCGGCCGCGCTCCAGGCGGATTGCCTCGGGGATTTGCTTGCCGGAAATCGCGGAGACCTCCATCAGGAAGTCGTCGGTCGCCTGGACTCCGAGCGGGTAATGAAACGAGGCAGTCGCCTGCCCTACCCCCTCGCAATACTCCAGTGTTTTTCGGGTGTTGTAATGCTGCAGCGACAGCGTCGCCTCGGCGTTGAGTGCCTTCCTCACGTCTTCGATCTTCGTGCCGCCGTCGTACATGCGGTATTCGCCGTCCGACGGCGTGTCGAACTGGTCAGAGGCGTCTTGGATGAAGGTATAGGAGACGCCCAGCAGATCGAGCAGGCGCTTTAGTTCCCGGTTGTTGCCAACACAGAACCCGTCGAAACCCGGAATGATGTTGATGGTCCCCTCGGCTTCCGTTCGCTCCTCGCCTTTCCAGAAATGCTCCAAAATCCCCTTGAGCGTGACGTCGTAGCCATCGACATGACTGCCGACGAAGGCCGGCGTATGGGCGAAGGGGACGTCGAAGTCGCGCGGGACCGAGCCTTCGTCCTTGGCATTCTCGATGAAGCTGTGCAGATCGTCGCCAATGACCTCCGCCATACAAGTGGTCGAGACGGCGATCATCTTCGGGTCGTAGAGTTGGTACGTGTTGGCGAGCCCGTCGACCAGGTTCTTCAGGCCGCCGAACACTGCCGCGTCCTCGGTCATCGAGGAGGAAACCGCCGAAGCAGGCTCCTTGAAATGGCGCGACAGGTGCGAGCGGTAATAGGCGACGCAGCCCTGGCTGCCGTGGACGAAGGACATGGTTCGCTCGAAGCCTGCGGCCGCGAACACCGCGCCGAGCGGCTGGCAGGCCTTGGCGGGGTTCACGACAAGCGCCTCGCGAGCAAGGTTCTTTTCGCGGTATTCCCACGTCTTGGTGAATTCGCCTTGGTCGGTAACGATCTGGTCCGGGTGAGGACATTCGAAATTCAGCCTCTTCTCGGCTAGCATCTGCCTGTATTCCGGCTCGCGGAACAGGGGCGCGTGGTCGAGAACTTTTTCAGCCGACTGCGGCATGGGTGGTTACCTCTTTCCATCTGGCCCGCCATAGGGCGGCACAGGGACGTCGAAACGTTTTCAGGTCTCCCGCGGACAAAGGCCACAGGCGTTCACGGCCTGCCGGCTTCCGGGAGGCCAGGTTTTCATTCAGCTGCGATCGCCGCCGACGGCTCGGCTTTTTTCTTCCAGGGGGCGTCGTAGAGGTTCCAGACCGGGTTGTTGATGGCCAGATCCATATCGCGGGCGAAGATGGCGAAGCCGTCGTAGCCGTGATACGGGCCGGAATAATCCCAGGAATGCATTTGACGGAACGGTATGCCCATCTTCTGGACCGGGTACTTTTCTTTGATGCCGGAGCCCACGAGATCAGGACGGATCCCTTCGATGAACTTCTCCAGCTCGTAACCAGTCACGTCGTCATAGATCAGGGTGCCCTTCTTCACGTAGTGGCCGGTGCGCTGATAGTCGTCGTTATGGCCAAATTCGTAGCCAGTGCCGACGATCACCATGCCCAGGTCCTCATATGCCGTGACGACGTGACGGGGGCGCAGCCCGCCGACATAGAGCATCACCGTCCTGCCTTCGAGGCGCGGCCGGTACTTGGCGATTACGGCATCGACCAACGGCCGGTATTTGGCGATGACCGCCTCGGCCTTGGCCTCGATTTCCGGCCCGAAGTGCTTGGCTATCTTGCGCAGAGAGGCTTCGGTCTGGGAGGGGCCGAAGAAATTGTACTCCATCCAGGCGATGCCATACTTTTCCTCCATGTGCCGGCAGATGTAGTTCATCGACCTGTAGCAATGGATGAGATTTAGCTTCGCCTTTGGCGCCCGCTCTATTTCGGCCAGCGTAGCGTCGCCCGACCAGTTGCCGACCACGCGCAGGCCCATCTCCTCAAGCAGGATGCGCGAAGCCCAAGCGTCGCCGCCGATATTGTAGTCGCCGACCACGTTGACATCGTACGCGCCGGCCTCGAACTCGATGGCCTTTTTCTCGAACACCCAGTCGCGGATCGCGTCGTTGGCGATGTGGTGGCCGAGGGATTGCGACACGCCGCGGAAGCCCTCGCAGCGCACCGGCACGATTGTCTTTTCGTGCTGCTTGGCCTTGTTGCGGGACACGGCTTCGGTGTCGTCGCCAATCAGGCCGATCGGGCATTCGGATTGCACAGTCATGCCCTTGTTCAGCGGAAACAGTTCCTCGATCTCGTCGATGATCCGTTCGAGCTTCTTGTCGCCGCCGAAAACAATGTCCTTCTCCTGGAAATCGGAGGTGAACTGCATCGTGACGAACGTGTCGATGCCGGTCGTGCCGACGTAGTAGTTGCGGCGTTGAGACCAGGAATATTGCCCGCAGCCGACCGGCCCGTGCGAGATATGGACCATATCCTTGACTGGACCCCACACCACGCCTTTCGAGCCGGCATAGGCGCAGCCGCGAATCGTCATCACGCCGGGGATGGACTTGATGTTCGATTTGACATCGCATTCGGAAAGGACCTCGCTTTCCTCGCCAGCCTCGTCGCCGCTCTTTGCAACGCTGAGGTGCTTTTTGCGGCGCTTCGCCGACTTGTCAGGATATTGCGACAGCACCTCCTCGATAAGCCTCGCATGGAGGCCACCGTCATTCTCGTATTCCAGGCTCATGGGACCCCTTTCAAGGTTCAGGGTGACGCCTCACCGACGAGGCGCCGTTCTTTGAAAGGCGCACCAGGTAAGGCGGCGCCTCATGTCGGCAGCAGTCGCTACTGTGCGGCAGTCTTGGCCGCTTCCTTGACCTGAAGCTCGGCAAGCATCTGCTCGTCGGTCTTCATGATGCCGAAGTCGAGCAGCATGTCCTCGAGCTCCTCCATGGTGATCGGGGTCGGGATGGTGCCCTGGCCCGAATTCCCGTGAATCTTCTCGGCCAGCGCCCTGTATTCCCCGGCCTGCTTGGAGTCCGGCGCATACTGGATCACAGACATCTTCCTGAGCTCGGCGTGCTGGACGATGTTGTCGCGCGGCACGAAGTGGATAAGCTTGGAATTGAGCCTGGAAGCCAGCGCTTCGGCGAGGTCGAGCTCGCGGTCGGTTTGGCGCTCGTTGCAAATCAGGCCGCCGAGCCGCACGCCGCCCGAATGGGCGTATTTCAGGATGCCCTTGGCGATGTTATTGGCGGCATAGAGCGCCATCATCTCGCCGGACATGACGATATAGATTTCCTGGGCCTTGTTCTCGCGGATCGGCATCGCGAAACCGCCACACACCACATCCCCGAGCACGTCGTAGGAGACATAGTCGACATCGTCGTAGGCGCCGTTCTCCTCGAGGAAGTTGATCGAGGTGATCACGCCGCGGCCGGCGCAGCCGACACCTGGCTCGGGTCCGCCCGACTCCACGCATTTGATGCCTTTGTAGCCGACCTTGAGCACGTCCGCGAGTTCCAGGTCTTCCACCGAACCTTCCTCTGCCGCGAGATGCAGGACAGTATCCTGCGCCTTCGCGTTCAGGATCAGGCGGGTGGAGTCGGCTTTGGGGTCGCAGCCGACGATGAGGATTCTCTGCCCGAGGTCGACCAGGGCGGCGAGCGTATTTTGGGAGGTGGTGGACTTGCCGATGCCGCCCTTGCCGTAAAAGGCGATCTGACGCAAACCTGACATGTAGCTTTCCTTCCTTCGTTCCCATTCATCGCGGCTGCCGCGACTTGAATGCCGGTCGGGCAGCTCTAGCCGCCTCGCACCTAAGGGTCTCAAGACTCATGCCAATTTGGCTGATCCAACCGAAGAGTAATTTCATGGTTGCTTTTCAGGGGTTTAGCTTGAGTTCCAAGAAAGGATCGTCGGAACAGCCCGTGTAGCGGACGCGACATTGGCGACACAAAGCGTCGGATCGCGATCCTCGGTCACGGCATTCGGTTGAACCGCATCGTTGTATTGAGGTGGACGAACAGCATCTCGACCCTCTGCGGGATGCTGCGAACTCTTCTGTGCCCGCGAGCTGACGTGCTTGCTCAACGCGTGTCCAAGTGGACACTCCGCCCACTTTGCGCGCGATCCTAGCATACCACCGATCCACGGCCACTCATCCGGGGCCACGGCGAATAGTTCCGCTATATCAACCCGAGGGACTCGGTTTACTTCTCGGCGCAGGAGTTCAGTATCGGCGTCATCGCCTTCACATGTCCGTCGATCCGCTCGAGCACTTTCGCTGCGACAAGGTCGCGCTCAGGCAGATGCCACCAGTACTCGTTGACGAGTTTGACCGTCTCGACCACTGCCTTCAGGACTGCTGGCTCCGGAAGCCGTGCACGGTTCGCAAATGCTTTCCATCGCGGTGCTGCCAGCGCCTTGAACGAGCGCTCTCCTCCAAGCGACAGCGCCATGGCGTCGGCGGGAATATATGGCACGGTGGATAGGAGGTCGTAGATTGGTGCAAGCGCCGGCTTGTCGCCGTTACCGGGATAGATCAAAGACCAGTTCTTCAGGTGCATGTCGCCATTGCCGGTGATGACGGTCAGTGCCAGGCGGCGGACGAACTCGAGAGCCGCCGTAGGCGAGACGGCCACGCCAAGAGCCAAGGCTATGTCGTGATAAGCAGCCCCCTCATATTTGCGCGAGGGGTATACACCGAAGACCTGAGCGAAATCCTCGATGTGTATCCTCTCGCCACCGGCGCCGCGATCGAAGCGTTTGACGAGAAGGACCTTGCCTTCCGACAGCGTATTGAATTCTTCGGGAACGCCCTCAAAATCGGACTTCTCGACCAGTTCGCATTCAGGAACCTGCATGCCGATTGCTGCTGCCAGCGCCAGGTTGGCGAATTCGTTCTCGGAAACGCCCGGAAAGGCCGTCGAAGGGAACTTGGCAATGTAGCGGCCCTGCTCGTCGTCCAGCGGCAAGGTAAGGCCGCCGCCTTTTCCAATGTTCTTCATGACCGACAGCTTCATCTGCACGCCGGCAAGCGAGAACCGTGCCTTGGGCTGATCCTTTGAAGCATCCTGCGAAACCGCTATCGCGCCGTCACTGGGCAACGCCCGTACGGCTCCCGGCAGATCGGTGCCTAGTGCCGCTAAAAGATCGAAGTCATTGCCTGGCCGCACATTGCCTTCGTGGTGCCTTTCCATCGCCTCCCGCAATTTCTCCTCCGGCAGGAGGTTCGCGAAGAAAGCGGGCAAGGCGCTTGCCAGAGGCTTCGGATCTTTCCGCAATCCTCCCGTCGCTGCCCGGAACGACAGGCTGAGAACCGGAAAGCCGCCCGTCGCGCGGTAGGCCTCATCGAAGTTGAATGCATTGAAATCGCCCGGCGTCCTGACGATTGTGCCGATCTTCACTGCGTTCAAGAGCACGTCCAGCGACGGGATCGTCTTAGGTGCGCGAAAGACTGGAGGCATGATCGTCATCGTCAGGTTGAGAAACAAAGGCGGGTCGATCGTCATCATCATGCGGACGCAATAGAGCCTGGACAGCCGGCACCATGACTTGCGGAACCAGCATCATTTCCAGACCGAGCGCGCGAGCGATATTCATGAGCGTTGTTGCACGCGCGGCTGCGGCTCCCTTTTCGATGTCGCGATACCGGGGACGGGATATACCCGCCAAATCAGCGACCTGCTCTTGCGTCATCGCAGCGGCCAGCCTCGCCTGTCTGAACAGTCCACCGATTTCCCGTAGAATTTCCGATTGAGGGTCCATATGATATGTAAACGATCCATTCCAATGCTAGATGAATATGGCAGAGTATCTTATCTAGCAATCGAGTCAACGTGTTAGGATCTGTTCGCGTATCATGCATCAGACAAATGATACGTAAAAAGATCAATCATCCTGCCTTTTGGCGACCCCGACCGTGGAGGCCGTCCGAAGCTGACGCCCGATCAGCGCTCCGAAACATCGGAATGTTAAATCAAGAGGTCCGGCGGCTGAAATCGCTCGTCTCTTCTCGTTCATACGGCCGGCCGCGCTGACTGGGGGTCAATGTGATCGCCACTCCTTGATGGCAATGGCTTTGTACCATCTGCTCCTGCCGGTCTCCCGCCGCACCTGGTGTTCCGACCCTTTTAGGGGCTAAAAGCTCTGCGTGACCGGTCACCCTGATCAAGCATCGACATAGCCGTCGAATACCGCTTTACTCTCGGCTGTCCGTTCGGGGCATGGCGGGGTGCCTCCCCGATCACGATGCAGCACCCGAACAACCCCGCGACCAGGCAATCCTCCCGCTTCCGAGACTTTCTCACTCAGTAAGACTAGCGCCCGCCGCACGTACGGGCGCCGCCGGCGTCAACCGGCGGGCAGGTGCGCCGAGGGCAACAAGCGCGCCTGACGCAACGCCACCAGATCAGCCGAGCCGGTGCAGAAGCAGGCGACGGCCAACTGGCGGATAACGATCTCGAAATGCGCGACAACCACCTCGGTGGATACCGTAGCCGCGCGCAGCACGCCGGCCGCCTGCCCGGCGATGTCCGCGCCCAGGCGGATGGCCTTGGCCACGTCGACGCCGTCGCTGATCCCGCCCGACGCGATCAGCTTCACCGCTGGCAGCGCCCGACGTACCGCCTGCACGCTGGCCGGGGTCGGGATCCCCCAATCGGCGAACGCCATCGCAACTGTACGGTCGGCGGCATCGGGGGCCCGCTCGCCCTCCACCGCGGCCCAACTGGTGCCGCCGGCGCCGGCGACATCGATCACCGCCACGCCCGCCTCGACGAGCGCACGGGCCACCGAGGCGGACAGGCCCGATCCGACTTCCTTGGCCACGATCGGCACGCCGACGCTACGTGCGGCGCGAGCGATCTGGGCCAGGACGCCGCGCCAGTCGCGGTCGCCCTCCGGCTGTACCGCTTCCTGCAGCGGATTGAGATGGACAATGAGTCCATCGGCCTCCAGTGCATCCACCGCCCGGCGCGCGAGGTCCAGGCCGTCGGCCTCGCGCAGTTGCGCGGCGCCGATATTGGCCAGCAAGGGAACGTCTGGGGCCAGGCGGCGCAACGCGCGCGTCAGCCCCTGGGAGTTGCGGGATTGCAGGCTCACGCGCTGCGAACCGACGCACATGGCGATCCCCAAGGCTTGCGCTGCCTCGCTCAGATGCCGGTTGATGGCCTCGGCGCGTTGCATGCCCCCAGTCATGGAGCTGATCAGCAGAGGCGCGCGCATGGTCTTGCCCAGCAGCGAGGCGCTGAGGTCGATCTGCGTCAGGTCCAACTCGGGCAATGCGCAGTGTTCGAAACGGATGTACTCCCAGCCGGCGGCCTTGGCCCGTGCCGTTCGCCGATTCAGCACTATGTCCAGATGGTCGTCCTTGCGCCGGCTCAAGTTGGTGTCGCTGATGCTCGCTCCATCCGCGTCATCGGGCGACGGCGTTGCGTCGGGTCGGACCGACGGCAGCGCGCGCACGCCGCCGTTTTCCGCTCGTTCAGGCCGGCGCACGCTGGGCTGCCCCCGCAGCGTCGCTGCGGTAGCGACTGTTTGAGGTCTGGTAGTACTGCACGCGGATGGCCGCCATGGCTTCGATCAGCGGTCCCCACGGCGGGGGAAAACGTTCTTCCGCCATCACCCGGTGCAGCATGCGTGTGTGGCCGGCCAACTCGTCATTGAGGAACTCCACCACAGGCATGGCCGGATAGCGCTGCAGCAGCAGGATCGCCGCGTTGTCGGCCTCGCCGGCCGACCTATCCTTTTCGCGTCCATGCAGATCGTTCTGCAAGCGCCCTATCGCGGAGATGAGCCGCAGGACCTGGCGAAACGCCGGATGCGCGCGCAAGGTCGCCATGTCCAGCCCCCACAGCAACGACAGGCAACAGAACACGTTCGTGTAGGCGATCGCGTCCACGCCGTTCTGCAAGTACTCGGCGTAGGACCATCGCTCCGCCCCTGCCGCCTGCGCGTGTCCGGCGCGCAGCGCCGCGCAGTAGCACCGGGTATCCTCGAGAAGCTGGGCATAGTCGCGACGATCGTAGGCGAGCGCGGCGAGCGAAGCGCGCAGCACAGCACAGCCCTCGAATCCTGGTAGCGCGCACGGCACGCCCTGCCCCAGCGCCTGCTCCACCGCGGCGAGCTGCTCCGGCGCGATCAGGTCAAGGTCGTTGCAATCGTCCAGCCAGAACAGCAGCGCCAGTTCGCGATAGAACGCCACGATCAGCGTTTCGTCCAGCGGATCGCGGCCGGTGCGGGCGCTGGTGTCGCGCAGGCTCGGCTGGATGCGCTGCAGGATGTACTGGCCGCCCCGGACTGCTTCCACGGCATGCTCGTCGGCGAACCCGGTCAGGGAACGCCCCCACTTTAGCACCTGCTGCAGCGCGCGATCGGTCGGGATCATGGCCCGGCTCCTGCTCCCTCGGCCGAGACGCGCCGCCCCCAACGAAGCGCCAGCCACAACCCGGCGAGTTCGGCCACGCGCACCACCCGGGTGGGGCAATACAGTTCCTTGCCGATCCACAGCGGCGTCTGGGGCAGTGCGTGCGCTGCGTGGCGGCCGAGCATCCACTTCAGCGCGCGCGCCACCGCCTGCGCGATGCGCCGTCGCCCTGCCGGCTCTTCGGTCCCGTCCATCACGTGCAACGCGAACAGCGCATAGGCGGTTTCCTCGAATGTGGACGCGCGACCGGCGCCCCAGCCGCCGTCGTCGCGCTGCGTCTGCAGCAGCGCTGCCAGCGCGCGCTCGTCGCGCCACTGGGGCTTGCCTTGCGCCAACGCAGCGACCGCATGCGCGGTGGGATACAGCCACGAAACGTGCCATTTTTCGTTGTCCCATAGACCGTGCGGGTTGCGATTGGCCTCGACGTAGGCGCTGGTGCCGGCGGCGGGTTTTCCCAACATTCGCAACGCATGCAGGGCATGGATGTTGGTCGACACCGAGGCATTGCGCTCGCCGGGGAAGGTGACGAACAGCTCGCCGGTTTCGAAATGGCGCAATGCATCGACCGCCGGGTCGCGGCCTGCAAGGCGAAGGACGCACAACGCAACGGCGGTGTCGTCCGCATCGGCCGCGAAGTGCAAGGCCGGGCCCAGACCGCGCACGCCGAGGCGGGCGTCGAGCTGCGCGATGATCACTTGCACCGCCTCGGCGAGCGCGGGATGCGCGAACAGACCGGCCAGATGCAGGGTGTACAGCGACCAGCATGGCTCGAACACATTGATCGGCCAGACGTTGGGAACGACACCTTCGATGCCGGTGCGCGTTGCCCGCGATGCCGCCTGCAGATACCCGTCGGTGCGCCCGACCTGCGGCGTTCTTCCCTGTGTCACGGCGTGCGCACGCCACGCGGCGGTGGCCGCCGGACTGATGCCGATGCTGCCGTCGTCGTCCGGGCATGCGGTGGCCGGCGACGCGCCCCAGGCTTCCCAGGAGTGCAGCAACGGATGGCCGCTCGGCAAGGTCGCCACAGCCCCCAGCTTGACCAGGCGTGCTTGCCGCAACGGCAACAGCGCCGGGTGGCGCGGAAACGCCAAGGCGCCCAGCAAGGATGCGGCCTCGTCGCACAACTGCGGCAGGATCAGCTCCGCGCCGATGGGCGCGTCTTCCGGCACCGCATGCGCGTAGGGATCGGGCTGGCGCTCGAGGAACCGGATTGCAGCCTGGACTGCGTCGGCGGCGCCGGGAAGAGGATCGGCACGCTGCAATGCCAGCAGCGCCGCCCAGGTGGGCGCATGGCGAAACAGCGGGAAGTCCGCACCTCCCCATCCGCCATCGGCCTGTTGCTGCGCGAAGAGCCACGCGTATGCGTCGTGCCGACCGGTGACGTTGCCGTCGAACTGCAGAGCTCGCGCCGTGTCGTATACGGACGGACCGACGCTGCCGCCGTCGCTCATCTCGCTCAGCAGGTGACGCAATTCGGAAAGGATCTGTTCGGACAGCGCGTTCACGCGGGATGTTCCTTCTGCAGAGGGCTAACGAGAACAGAAACGGGCAGACGTCGCGCACGCCGCCGCCGACGCGGGCACAGTGCAGCATGCAGCGCCCGCCGGCCGATCGCACCAGCACAGGGGCGAGTCCTTACGGATGGGCGCGCTCATGCGTATGGCGCGGACAGATAGACGTTGGCCCGCTGCAGCATCTGCGCCAACCCTTCCGCACGCGGCCCCAGAGGGGCGATGGCCTCCCCGGCGTCGTGCAACAAGTACAGGGCGAACTGGCGCGCAGCCTGCAGCCCCATGATCGACGCGCAGGTCGGCTTCTGCGCCGCCGCGTCCTTGCCGGGGGTCTTGCCAAGAGTCGCGGTATCCGCCGTCGCGTCGAGAATGTCGTCGGCCACCTGCAACGCCAAGCCATAACATGCGGTGTAGCGATCGAGCGCACTGTACAGCGCAGAGTGCGCGGCATCCTCCGCGATGGAGTATAGCGCGCCCATGCGAACCGACGCGCGCACTAGCGCTCCGGTTTTCATCCGGTGCATCCCCAGGACCCTGTCCAGCCCGGCGTGCTTTCCGACCAGCGACAGATCCATGGCCTGCCCGCCTGCGGCACCCTCGGCGGACACCGCATGCGCCAGTTCGCGCACGAGCGCTATACGATTGTCGCCCGGCGCATCCAGGCTCGCCAGCGTCAGGAAGGCGTGGGCCTGCAGCGCATCGCCGACCAGGATCGCAGTGGCTTCGCCGAACTTTACGTGCACGGTCGGAAGGCCGCGGCGAAGCACGTCGTCGTCCATCGCGGGCAGGTCGTCGTGGACCAGGGTACAGGCGTGCATCATCTCGATGGCGGCGCCGACGTCGTCGAGCATGTGCGCCGGCGTGCCCGCCAGTGCGCCGGCAGCCAGACAGAGCAAGGCTCTGGTGCGCTTCCCGCCATGCAAGGTGGCGTAGCGCATGGCTGCCATCAGCTCTGTCTTACCGTCGTCTTCGGCGCAGAGCAGACGCGCCAGCGCCTGTTCGACCCGCTTTGCGCCGTCCTGCATCCAGATCTCCGGGAGCAGCCCGCCGGATGCGCCACGCGCCTGCGCGCCCAACCCGCCGAATGCGGAAACGCCAGTTCGGTCGTCGTGTATTGTGGAACCGGTTTGCATGTTGTTCATGTCCTTGTAGCTGAGACGGCCACGGCGAGCGCAAGTCGTCACACGAGTGCGTGCGCCGAGTGCAGCAATGCCGCGCCCGCCAGCGCCGCTGCCTTGCCACACAGGGCGTGCGACGCCAGCTCATGAGAAGCCTATGCGGATTGCCATGGACGGATGTGCGGTCGGGTAATAGCGCCGGCCTTTTTCGACGTCGCTCAGCAACTGCGGCCGCACCCCGGCCTTGTGCATGGTCAGCGCCAAGGCGATGCAGAACTGCACCATTTCCAGCCATACCAGGTGGTAGCCGATGCAGACGTGTGGGCCGGTACCGAACTGCAGCATGTCCACGGGCCGGATCGGTTCTGTGCGTAGCAGCCACCGCGCCAGGCGGAACTGATCAGGCGCCTCGTGTAGCAGCGCCGAGGTCGAGAAATGCAGCAGCGGGATGCATAGGTGGGTGCCCGCGGGAATACGCCGTTGGCCGAGTTGCAATTCCTGAAGCGCGCGACGCGGCAGGAGCGTGGTCGCCGGATGCAGGCGCAGTGTCTCGCGGAACAGCGCCTCGGCGACCGGACACTGCGCCAGGTCCGCGTGCCGGGTCGGCACCGCGCCCACGCGTTGCGCCTCCTCGACCAGGGCGTCCCACAGCACAGGCTGCCGCGCCAGCTCGATCACGATCCAGGCCATCGCCGAGGCAGTGGTGTCGTGACCGGCAAGCAGCAGCAAGCGAATATTCGCGACCAGGACGTCATCGGAGAGCGGACCGTCGCTGCTGTCAAAAGCGCTCACCATGTCGTTGATGAACCCGGTGCGCGCGGCATGCGCGCGCGCATCGCGGACGAACCGGCGCAACCGCGCGTCGATCCAGTCGCGGGCGGAGCGGCCGCGCCGCAAAGGCAATCCGGGCAGGTCGACCGGTGGCGCGATGATCAACTGCAGCAATTGCCGGTACTTGCGATGCCATCCCGGCAGGTCCTGCGCGGGGATTCCCATGAGGCTGAAGATGAGCTTCAGCATCAGGTCGCCGGTCTCGCGCAGGATAGTTACCTCGCCGCAGGCGCGCCACGCCTGCACCCGCGCCTGGATGACCGGCGCGAACAGGTCGCCGATCCCGGCCTGGGTCAGCCCCTTGGGCAAGAACGCTGTCTTGATGGCATCGCGAGCCTGCCGGTGAGCGCCGCCGTCCAGGGCAACCAACGTTCCGCCAAGCAATTCGGGCGCGATCTCTTCGATCAGCGCCGAGGACACGTCCTTGTGCTTGAGCAGAGAGAATGCGTCCGGATCCACACAGGTCATCAGATGTCCGGCAGGGCCGAAATCCAGCCAGAAGTGGCTGCCCAGCGTCCGTTCTGCGCGTTGCAGCAGGCGCGGCAGGTCGCAGACAATGGCGGGAAGATGCCCGACCAGGGGGAAAGCGCCGGGCATGACCGGGATGTCGGATCGCAGCCGGTGCCGACGGTTGAGTGGGTTGAGCAGTATGTCCATCAGCAGCGCGCCGCCGTCGCCGATTCGGTATCGCCGGCAGGGCGCGCGGCGCAGCTGTTGCCACCGTCCGCGTATGTCGGCACATGCGCCAGCATGCCGCCATCGATGCACACGACCTGGCCGGTGATGAACGCAGCATCGGCGGAGAGCAGGAACGCCACGAGCGCGGCCACGTCCTCGGGGCGGCCGACGCGCTGCAGGAGCTGGTGCCGGCGCAGATGCCGTTGCATGCACTCGTCCAGCTTGGCGAGGAGACGCTCGGTCATGATAAGACCCGGCGCAACCGCGTTGCAGCGAATCTGCGCATGACCGTACTGGGTGGCGAGCGAAGCCGAGAGCATGTTCATCGCCGCCTTCGACGCGCCATAGGACGTCTGCGCCGTGTCACCGCTGAGCCCTTGGCACGACGACATGTTGACGATCGCGCCACCGCCGCGGGCGATCATCCGTGGGATGGCCTGCCGGCAGCAGAGCAGCGTGCCGCGCAGATTGGTCGCCATGGTCTGGTCCCAGACTGCCAGGTCCAGGTCGAGGATCGCGCAGTCGCGCGGGGTCAGATGCATGGCGCTCGCATTGTTAACCAGCAGGTCGACCCCCCCGAAGTGCCGCTCCGCCGTCTCGAACAGTGCTGCCACCGCCTGATCATCGGCGATATCCATGGCTATGGGCAGCGCGTGGCCTGCATCGGCCGCGATCTGCGCGGTGCAGGCGATGGCCGCCGAGCCATCAATGTCGGCCACCACCACTCTGCCGCCCCCGCGCGCGATGGCGAGAGCGCATGCCTTGCCGATGCCGGCGCCGGCGCCGGTCACCACGGCCACCTTGCCTTCAAACCGTCCCATCGTGTCTCCTGAATTGCATTGTTCTTCGGGGGCATGCCGCTCGGCCTGCGCCGGAGAAGGCGCAGGGTCGGCGCTGGCGCGCTCGTCATGGCCGGCGTCGCTTTCGATCACCCGAATGGCGGCGACCGGGCACTGGTTGGCCGCAAGCCGCACGGCGTCATGCAGCGCCTGCGGGACCGTCGCCACGCACACTTCGGCCACGCCGTCCGGTTCGCGCTGGCGAAAGGTGCCCGGCAGCGTCAGCACGCACTGTCCGGTAGTTCCGCACAGATCCTGATCGACCACGACGCGCATCTCAGCCCTCCTGCCCATGCAGCCGCACCGGCAGCGCGCGGAACGTCCTAAGGAACGCGGAGGGCTCCCGGGTCGGCTGCTCGGCCAATGCCAGCGTGGGGAAGCGCGCCTGGATCTGCGGCAGGCTTTCGGCCAACTGCACCCGGGCCAGCTGCGCACCAAGGCAGAAGTGGATGCCGTGGCCGAAGGTCAGCATGATCTTCCCGTCGATCGACATGCCAGGACTGGTGCCGCAGAACCGCACGGGATCGAAGCGATCGGGATCTGCGAAGGCGTCCGGGTCGCGATTGCCGGCCGCGATCAGCACGCGCACGTCCGCGTTCTTCGGGATCACGACGCCGCCCATTTCGATGTCGCGCTGGGCGATACGCGGAATGGAGCTGAACATGGCGGGCGCGTCGTAGCGCAGGGCTTCTTCGACGAATGCCTTCACCCCCACGGCATCTCCCTTCAGCCAGTGCCGCTGTTCGGGATACGCCAGCATCGCCAGGACAGCATGGCCGATGGCCGCAGCAGTGGTGGCGAAGCCGCCCAGCAGCATGCCCCAGAGCATGCTGATCAATTCCGCATCCGACAGCGTCTCGGCATCGTCGTCGTGTGCGCCGACCAGCATTGACACGATGTCGTGGCGGGAATCGGTGCGCTTGCGGTGTATGAGGTCGCCGAAGTAGGCCTGCACCCTGGCGCTGGCCTCGTCCCCCGCGGCGAGCTGCGGATCGCTGGCGTGCGGGCTCAGGCCTTCCAGAATGGCGCTGATGCCGGTGACGAGCGCGAGAATGTCGTCCGGGGGCATGCCGAACAGTTCACCGAAAACCAGCATGGGCAAGGCCAGCGCGAATTCCTGATGCAGGTCCACTGCCTCCCCGCGCTCCAGCGCGGGCGCCATGCCGTCCAGGCGCGCCGCGACAATGCGAGCCATGGTCGGCCTCAGTTTGTCAATCTGGCCGATGGTGAAATCGCGCGAGATCAGCCGGCGCAGACGCGTATGCGTTGGAGGTTCCTTCATCGCTAAAGTAGACGCCAACAAACTTAGCGACAGGCTGGTCGCCGCACGCGGGAAATAGCGCGCCAGTTCGCCTGGTGCCGGCCCCCGAAAAGCATCGCCAGTGGCTTTAAGCGCCCAGCAGATGTCGGCGTGGCGGCTCAACAGAAAGAGGCCCGACGCCGCGCGATGTACCGGATCGTGCTCGCGCAACCACCGCATGAATGGGTACGGGTCCTGGATGCACGCTGGCGACGTGAGTTCGGCGAAGGCGTCCCGGCATGCTGCCGTGGTTTCTTGCACGTCCATCTTGGTCACCTGTTGGTTGGCTGATCTGATCGGCGCGCGGCAGTCGCGCGGGCAATTCGAGGACATCGCGATTCCTCGTGGCGTCCGCGCATCACCAGAGCACCGGGAACTCCTCGAACCCGCCAGTGATGATCTCCTTGCGCAACTCCAGTTCTTCGGGCGCCACCGCCAGGCGCAGCGCGGGAAAGCGCTGGAAGATCGAACCGAACACCGCTTTGAGTTCCAGCCTGGCTAGCGCCAAGCCGATGCAGCTGTGCGGCCCGTAGGAGAACGCCAGGTGCGGGTTTTCGTCACGTCCGATGTCGAAGATTTCCGGATCGTCGAAATGGCGCGCATCAAACGACGTCGCCGGCAGGCCGACCAGCACCTTGCTCTCTGCGGGAACATGCACGCCCGCGATGGTCACGTCGGTCCTCGGATAGCGCATGATGCCGTCCCAGCCGGCGCCCGGCGGGTACATGCGCAGGATTTCCTCCACGGCGTTGTCCACCAGGGATGGATCGCCCACCAGGCGTTCGCGCTGTTGCGGATGGCGGAACATGGCCAGCAGGCCAAATTCGATCTGTGCCACGGTGCTCTCGTGCCCCGCCACCAGCATGCCTGCCGCCAGGCCGATCGCCTCTTCCTCGGTCGCCTTGCCCTGGTCGACCGCCGCGAGCAGATCCGTCAGCACGTTGTCGCCCGGATCCTGGCGCTTGTCCCGCATCTTGCCGCGAATGTAGGCGCGGAGTTCTTCCCAGGCCAACCGCGACGCGCTTCGCGGGCCGCTTTCATGCTGGTGCGTCATCACCTCGTCGGACAGCCCTGCAAAAAAGGCGTGATCCTCGTAGTGCACGCCCATCAGCGCGCCAATGACCATCGCAGGAAGCGGAAAGGAGAGGTGGCGCCGCAGATCGGCGGGCTGGGGCTGGGCCGCCAGCGTCTCGAACAACTGCGCGGCGATCGCCTCCACCTGCTGCGCGAGCTGCTTCACCCTGCCGTTGCTGAAGGCCGGCGCCACGATCGTGCGTAGCCGCGTATGCTCGCCCCCCTCGTGCGAGACCAGCCATCCTGGCGAACCGAGAATCACCGAATCCGGGGTGAATGCCGCCGGCGGCATTCCCGCGGGCCGGAACGCCGCGTCGGTCAACACCGCCTTGGCCTCGTCATAGCCTGTGACCCACCAGCCTTCGTGCCCGGACGGGAAGCGCACGTGGTGGATCGGACCATTGGTGCGTAGCGCCAACATCTCGGGCGATGGCTCAATGTGATCGAGACGCCACATCGGCAGCGTCGGCAAGGGTTGTTCTGACATGGTGGCACTTCACTCAATAGCGAGGGCGGAAGGTGACCGGCGGGCGCTGCGGCAGCGAAGACCTAAGACGGCATATAGATGACGTCCTCCGAAGGAAGACCGATTATCAAGAACGGCTAACGCGTAACTGTCTAGGCACATCGCGCGGCGAGATGCGGAACGTTATCTTGCACCTTCGAGGTCAGGACAAAGTCGGCGCGGTGAGCGTTTGAGCCGCCGCCGGCCAAGCTTTCCTGCGCAAGGGTCGACAAGGGCGGCGAGCTGTTGGGTAAGGGCGGTTTCGCCGAGCACACCATGCCCATAGACGCTATCCGACGCGGATTTGACATTTTGCTTTTCTTTCTTCGTTCCATTCGTGCCATCCACGAAATGAAAGTCGGTCGGCGGCTCCCGGCCCGCAACGAAGAGGCTTCAAAACTCGTGCCAATTTGGCCGACCTAAGAAAAAAATCTGTGATGCTTTTACGGGCTTAGCCTGAGGCCAGAGAAGAGCTAGGCGAAATAGGCCGGTGTCGCGGGCCAACAAAGGCGACGGAACAGTGTCGGACAGAACGCCTTGGCGACCTTTAGGTCATGCTAGCGACATTCTGGTCCAGTTTCGAACATAAGAGGGCGGCAAACAGACACGATTGGGGAATTCGATCCTCACGGGGCCAAAGCGCTTGCCCAAGAGCGCGCGCTCATGTTGCCGCGACAGGCGCGTGTTCGCGATAGCCGTGCCTGCGCTTGAATGCTAGCGGCACACGCTACGCAATGACTGGAGTGCCCGCCAGCCTCAGGTAGTGCATCGGCTCGGCTTCCGGTCTTCTTTGCCCAGCCGGGGCCGAAGCGCCGAATATCCGCACCATACAGCATCGTTGTTGCCTGTGTGACGAGGCGGTTATAGCGCGCGCCCGATCTTCCAAGACACGGCCTCCGAGAAGAAAGGGGGCGGTCCAACGGCACCTCTATTCCAAATGGCACGCCGCTTGCTGCTCCTGGTTAGAGCACCATCAAATCACGATGAAAGCGACTTGTGCCATGCCCGATACGCGAAGCTCCAGACCGTGGCCTGAGGAGACGGTGCCCCTTCCAGCTGAACATCGGGGCATCGTCTCCTCCGGAAGTCCGTTCTGGGTGGCCGCTTTGCGCATGGATGGTCCGATGCCGGCGCGCCAACACGGGCCGCGCGCGCAAATGCGGTTTGCCGGTTCTGTTCAGCATGTGAGTGCCGAAAAGCCTTGTCAAAGGGTCGTCACCCAAGCCAAGGCCGGCGGGTCACTGTCACATATCGACAACATGCTGAACCAGTCCAGTGACGCGGAGTCCAGTGACGCGGGTCTGTTGCGTGAAGTGACATTTCAGGCCCCCACATGCTTTGCGATATTGGCTCCTTCCGGCCGCTATCCTTTTTCCAAACGCACTATCGCTAGTGACCGATCCCGCTTCCGGCGCCATAGCCGTGGAAAGCAAGCGGCTCGACGGTGTCCAGCTCGCTCAGATCGATTGCGTTCGGATGGCAAAGGCCAGCAGCCAGGACGTTCCCGTACGTCGGGAGGAAAAAAAGGAGGTTGCGAGCCGCGAGGCCCTCATTCCGTGCCGGGGATACGAGCCTTTGCCCGGTATTGCGCCAGCCTCTGCCAGAATTCAGCGCAGTCTTCTTCAGGAGCAACTTGATGACAGTTCGAAAGAAAGTTCCCTTCGTCACCTTTCTCACGCGTGTTCACGATAAGTCAGTCCAGGGGCCAAATCCATATCGCTGGCAAGAAAAAACATCTGACGACTACTTTGCCGGCAAGCGGGTCATCCTGTTCTCGCTGCCTGGCGCCTTCACCCCGACCTGCTCGACCTACCAATTGCCCAAGTTCGACGAGCTCTATGATGAGTTTGCGAAGCAGGGAATTGACGCGATTTACTGCCTCTCAGTCAACGATGCCTTCGTCATGAATGCGTGGGGGAAGTCCTTGGGCCTGAAGCAGGTCCAGCTCATCCCCGATGGCTCAGGCGAGTTCACACGCAAGATGGGCATGCTGGTTGCCAAGGACAATCTCGGATTCGGGATGCGCTCATGGCGCTACGCCGCCCTGATCAACAATGGCGTGGTGGAGCACTGGTTCGAGGAGGAAGGTTTCTCGGACAACTGCGAGGCCGACCCGTATGGCGTCTCATCCCCGCAAAACGTTCTCGAAACGCTGAAAGCCGCCGCATGACCTAGAAAACGTCTCACTGGCGCCATTGCAGGCCCCAAGAGGCTCCTCGACGGGATTATCGCACTCACCATGCAATCTTCAGCAAGCCTGTTTCAGCGCCAGAAGCAATCCATCGTCGCATCGCCTCAACTCATTGAGTCGATTCGCTTGCTGCAACTGGCGCATACCGAACTGCATCAGTTCGTGGAGGGGGAAATCGAAAAGAACCCGCTCTTGGAATCTGCGTCAAACGATGGCGGGCCTTTTGACGATGCTTCGATTTCGGGAGCGGATCAGCCTGTCGGCTTTGGGGCAAACGTCGTTGAAGGTCCGACCGGGGCAGGGTCGCCTGAACGGCTCGGGCAATGGAAATCACTTCGCAACACGACCAACAACCCGCCGGGCAATGGCCCTTCCCTCGACGAGTTTGCTACCCTCGCCGAAACATTGCACGACCATGTCGCTCGTCAGATCGCCCTCACTGCGTTCACACCACAGGAGCGGCTGATCGCTGGCCAGCTTGCCGCCGATCTGGAAGACACTGGCTATCTTCGGGCAAACCTTTTGGAGCTGGCCGAGAGCCTAAATGTCCATGAGGCTGTTGTGGAACGGGTTCTCGGAACCTTGCAACAATTTGATCCACCGGGAGTTTTTGCGCGAAGTCTCAGAGAATGCCTCGAGATTCAGTTGCGCCAGCGAAACCGGCTCGACCCGGCAATGGCAGCTTTGGTTGCCCATCTTGAAATGCTTGCGCGACGCGATTTTGAGGCGCTGAAGCAGCATTGCGGCGTCGATGAAGAAGACCTTCTCGACATGATGCATGAGGTTCGTGCGCTCGACCCAAAGCCTGGGAACAGATTCGAATCCGGTGCGTCTGAATCAATCATACCCGACGTCTGGGTCACGCCCTCGCCGCAAGGCGGGTGGCAGATCGAACTTGATCCCGCCACGCTGCCGAAGCTGCTGATCAACCAAACCTACTATGCCGAAGTCACGCGTCAGACTGCCCAGAATTCGAAAGATCAAGCATTTCTCGAAGAATGCTTGCAAAACGCGAACTGGCTAATCCGCAGCCTCGATCAGCGCGCCAAGACGATTGTTAAGGTTGCGGCTGAAATCGTGCGTCAGCAGGATGCCTTTTTGGAACATGGCGTCGCCCACCTGCGGCCTCTTAATCTTAGAACCGTCGCTGACGCGATCGGCGTGCACGAGTCGACGGTAAGCCGGGTGACCTCGAACAAGTACATGCTTACCCCGCGCGGAGTTTTTGAACTGAAGTATTTTTTCACCGTCGCGATCGCGTCCTGCCAAGGCGGCGATGCGCACTCTGCCGAAGCTGTCCGGCATCGGATCAAAGCGATCATTGCCGCAGAATCTCCCGGCGACGTGCTTTCCGACGAGGACATCGCTGTCCGGCTGAAGGAAACCGGCATTGATGTTGCGCGTCGCACCGTCACAAAGTATCGCGAAGCAATGAACATCCCCTCCTCCGTACAACGCCGCCGGGAAATGCGCTTGTGTTTTTAGATTTGGGTCAAGGCAGCCAACATCACGTTGCATTGCATCAAAGTGGAGACTTCGTTCATGACCCGATCCGCAGCAGGCGTTATGAACGCTGTTCTGCACGACCCAGAAAAGCCAGTCCCACCGTCTGGCCCGGCATGGGGTGCCGTCATTTCGCTTTCCTTGGGCACCTTCGGGCTGGTCACGGCAGAGTTTCTGCCTGTCAGCCTGCTCACGCCCCTCGCGCATGATCTCGGTATCAGCGAGGGAGCGGCTGGGCAGGCGATGACGGCGACAGCTATCGTCGGGGCGATCTCGGCGCCGACGGTGGCCATCATCACAAAGCGCCTGGACCGCAGGACCGTCATGTGGACCATGACGGTCCTGCTGATCCTGTCGGACGTTCTGGCGGCCGGCGCGTGGTCGCTGGCGGTTCTCCTGACTGCACGCGTCGTGCTCGGCATAGCGCTCGGAGGCTTCTGGTCGATGTCGGCAGCACTGGCGATGCGGCTCGTTCCAAGCCACCTCCTGCCTCGCGCTATGTCGACCATCCTCACCGGCGTTTCCGTAGCTACCGTCTGCGCAGCTCCAATCGGCGCTTATGTCGGCGATATCTGGGGATGGCGAAGCGCCTTCATGCTCGCCGCAGCCGGCGGCGTCGCTACACTGCTCGTGCAGCTCATAACCATTCCGAGACTGCCTCCGATTGGAGTGACTAGCGTCCGCAGCCTGCTGGATGTGGCAAAAATTCCGATGGTCAAGGTTGCGCTTTTTGTCATCCTGCTGGTCGCTTCCGGCCACTTCGCCGGAATCACCTATATCCGCGCCTTCCTCGAAAAGATTCCCGCGCTTGACGTCGAGACGATCTCGCTTGTGTTGCTTGCTTTTGGCATCGGCGGATTCTTCGGCAATTTGGCCGGCGGGCTTCTGGCCGAGTACAGTCTCAAGGCAGTCGCGGCCCTTGCACCGCTGCTCATAGGGATAGCGGCTGTTTCGCTACTGACGGCGGGAGCATCGGCCTTCGCCTCGGGGATTGCGGTTGGCGCGTGGGGCTTTGCCTTCGGCGCGGTGCCGGTGGGATTACAGACGTGGATGGTGCGGCGGGCCGTTCCCGAGCAGGCCGAAAGCGCCGGTGTGCTGATGGTCGTTGCATTCCAAGTGGCAATCGCAGCCGGCGCGATTTTCGGCGGGCTATTGGTGGAGAATGCGGGGATCGCCAGCGCCATTGCCTACAGTGCTGTTGCCACGTTCGTCGCTGCCCTCATAGTTTTCCTGCTCGGCCCGAAGCGCGGAACCTAGACCGCCTGACAGGAGAGATCTCAGCAGCGCAGCGGGACGAGAGGTCCAATCGCATGCACGGCGGCGCGATCCTCCGCTTGCGGGCGATGCCCCGACGGGAGCGACTGGCTCGCCTTCGATAATGCCTTTACTCTCTTGACGAATGCTCTGGCGGATCGATCTGTCGTATCGTTCGCATACCATCAGCTTGCCTGGCCACTCCACCCTTTGACACGGTGCCTATCCCTCCGGGGCAGCACGAATGCATTTTCGGCGAGCGTCCTAGCGACCTGATCTTATCCTTGTAGTGCTGGGCGGGTTACGCCCCTTGAACTGAACCCATATTGTGGGCGCACCTGCCGATCCAATTCGCCCTTAATCGTCTCGAAGCGACGTAAACGTAACCGTCATTGGCTGCAACAAAGTTGCATTCTTCGGCGCAATACCCTGCTTACTCGAAATGCCCCGCCACCGAGAGGCGGGTCATCCGCGCTCCGCCCGGCGAAGTCGTTCATCCACGCAACATTGCAGAACAAAATAGGCATTTCTCAGCCTCTATGGGACGTCATGATGGATTCGATCGAAGGTTCCTATGTCAGCCGAGTTGGTTAGTTGATCCGTTTTGACGCGAATTCTAATCGAGCCTAATCCAGCTGGTGAATGGTAGATTGTGGCACAACAGCCTTGGCGATTTCACATAGGTGCTTGTGGTGCGTGAGATAGATGACCTGACCTGTGTTCGCCATCTCCCCAAACAATCTAAAAACTTCCTCCGAGCGAATATGGTCAAAGGTTTCCATGATGTCGTCGGCGATGAAGGGAACCGAGGGCCGGAATTGGGCGAACTCGTAATAACCGGCGAGCCTCAGTGCTAGGTAGAGCTGAAAGCGCGCGCCCTTCGAAAGCGCTTCAGCGAGCTTGGATTGCCCGTCGCGCTGCACCGCGATGAGAACCTCCTCGCCTTTGACGGGCTGGGTTGTAAGGCCTGAATACTGCCCACGGGTCATTAGCTTGAATGCGTCTGATGCACGCGCCATCATCCCCGAACGGTGGTTCTCACGGTAGATCCGCAAAGCATTTCCAGCCGACATGATACCAAGCTTCAGCTCAATGTAGCGAACGGCCTTCTCCTCGATTTCCAACAGGGTTGTGCGCCGTTCGGCATCCAGGCGGGCAACCGCGCTGTCACCGCCGATGGCGTCTAACTTGTCTGCCGCGCGGGTCTGTCGGATCAGCTGTTGCTGGATGATTTCATCGAACTGGCGAAGCCGCTGCTCGCCCTCAGCCTTCTCGACCGCGAGGCTGTCGAAATCGATCGCTTCCAGGATCGAGCGTGCCTGGTCGAATCCATCGACTGCGAGTTCCGCCACTACCCGTTCCTCAAGTTCGGCGACGGTAGTGCGCAAGCCGTCGCGCTCACGCAGCAGCTCGTCGCGTTCGACTACCTCGGACAGAGTGGCGACGCCAAAGACGCCCAGCACTTCATTCTTGCGGCGTTCGTGTGCCGAAATCTCGGTGTCGAGGATTTCGCGCGCCTCCTTGAGGCGCTTCAGCTCGTTGCCGAGGCTTGCCTTCGTTTCACGTGTCCGCTCGGCACGCTCCAGGCGCTCGGCAAGGCGGGTGGCCAACTGCTCCGGCTCGCCATCCTTCGTCGGCTCGTCGGCTTCGACCGCAACGGCGATGACCTCGACCAGAAAATTGGCCCTGTCGGCCTCCATCTTGTCAATACGCAGCTGCAGATCCTCCCGTTCCTGCAGGCTTCTTGACAGTTCGGCCAATTGATCGAGCACAGCGCCAACGCCTGACGCGGACAGACCGCTTTCGAGCCACGTTCCCTTGAGCGCTTCGGTAATGCCGGCCAGCCATTCCTCCTCGCGACGCTCCGCCACCCCTACCGCAACCCGTCGGGCAGCTAGATCCTCTTCTTTGGAACTCACCATTCTGAGCGCCTCGGCATACTCGGCGTCCACCTTGCGCTGCCGGTCCAGAAACAGCTCCGCGATGGCCATGATTGCTTCGAGGGTGTCGCCGGGCTCTGATACTATGCCGACGCTTTCCAGCGCCGCTCTCATTTCCAAGTGTATCTGCTCGCCGGCGTCAGCGGCTCGCTCGGCTTTCAAGCGAGCAAGTTCGATCTGCTCCCAGGAAGCGAGCGCATCGCTGCGCGCCTCGATCTGATCCTCGATCCTTTCGATCAGGCGCTCAGACGAAGGTTCCAGGGCTTCTCCGAGGAGCTCGCTGGCGGCCACACGGATTTCCAACAATTGGGTATCCGCATCCTTGACGAGCTGTTGGCTTTGGATGCCGTTTCGTGACAGGTTGGCCGTGGCCTCGGCCAGGGCACGCGTCATTGCCCGGATCTCGGCCAGATCCGCCGCGCCGGCCAGCCGGCCTGCGCTGGCAACGTCATCGCGCGTCAGTGCCACGGCGAAATCGTCAGCGGTGTCACCAGTCAACACTGCGCGGTGCGTTGCCCACGCATCATCGCGGAGACGGCGGATGGCGGCAGCCGCTTCATCGTCGACAACGTCGACCGAGGCTCGAAGGGCATCCAATCGTGCGGCGAGCATTGCATGGTTGCCCTCGTATTCGGCGAGGCGTTCGGCAAGTACCGCGGTGTTCCTTGCCAGTACTGACGCTACTGTCTTCCAGGCGGCAATCTGCCCGGCGCTCGGAACCGCAACGTTGGCGAGAGCGAGGGCATCTCCGTTCCATGGACGCAAGCGAGCCAGCGATGCCTTCCATCGGATTGTTCCCGCATCTCCCGCCTCGCGAGCCGTCTTGATCTCTGCCTTGTGTCCGCTTGCTCGCGCTTTCGACAAAGCCGAGCCCAGCCTTGCCCTGGCGGGTTCGGGCACCGCCCTTTCCTCGCCGACCCGCTGCCTTGCCACCTGCAGTGCATCGAGTGCTGCCGCCGCCTCGTCGCGGGCGGCGCGCGCGCCCGTAGCAATACCGGACCTCTGCTCGACCATAGCGCGAACGACGCCAACTGTGACGGCAGGCAGAAGCAGTGCGGCAGGATCCGGCTCGGAAGACCGGCCCAACGCGGCAAGGCAGCTTGCCACGGTGTTGTTGAGGATTTGCAGCCCCATCCTGCGAGTGGGCAAGTCAAAGCCAGCCGCGGTATGGCGCACCTTGCCCTCCGCCAGGCTGCGAATGCGTTCGGAAATCGACAGGATCCGTTCGTCCTCGTCGACCGCAGTGATTTTTGCCGACAGCCGCTCGACCTCATCGATGTTTGCGGACAGTCGCGTTCTGAGGCTGGCATCGTCATCGATCAGTTCGGTGACACTTCCCGTCCATGTCCGGGCTGGGGAGGTGATGTCCGGCAGCTGATCCAGCCGGGCAATCTTGCGGCGCATATCCGCCAGCATCGGCGCAGCACGTACGTAACGAGCAATGGTATCCAGCCTGGCCACCAGCACCGCCCGATCACTGATGGTTCGGCCGTACTGCTGCGATGCATCGAGACGTTCGGCCTCCAGCCCCTCATAGGTCGATGCAAGTGTGTCGATCGCATCCCTGCGCGACTTCACGTCAACAAGGCGCTTCTTCAGCAGCGCCAGTTCGGTGCCATGCGCCTGCTTCCGATACAGCGCGTCTGCTTCGGCCTCGAGGCCGTTCAACGTATCGCTTGCGTTCCCAAGACCGGCGCTGGCCGTGAAGAGGAGCTTGCCGAGGTCGCCCCGCGACTCCAGGATCGATTTTCCGCCGGCTTCCAGCGTCTCGTCATCGAGTGAAAACATAGTCGTGTAAGCGTCACGCGACAGTCCGGCGAGATGCGCCGTGATCGCCACCTCGCTCACCGATTGGCCCGTCGCGTTCAATAGCGAATTAGTACGCTGTTTCGTACGCGTGAACGTGTGCTCGGAGCCGGCCAGTTCCAGCACCCCACCGATGCGCATGGCGCTGTACTCATGCAGGAAGTTGTAGCGGCTCCGTTCCTCGATGCCGAACAGCAAATCTAGATAGGCGGAAAGCGCTGTCGATTTGCCGGCCTCATTCAGGCCAAACACGATATGCAGATCAGGTCCGGATTCCGGTTTGGGTCCGAAGTCGATCGTACCATCGGTGAACTTTCCATAGCGAATGAGGTCAAGGCGCTGCAGCCTCATGACGATCCACCGGACTTAAGGCGGGAAGTCACCAAGTCTGCGCCCTTGGAAAGCACCTGATCGAGGAACCGTTCCAGCCCGGCTTCGTCCTTCCCAGCAAAATCCCGTCCGTCGGCCGGAAGGTCGGCGACCATCCTTTGGACGAACGCCCTCGCCTCGGCGCGGAAGGCCTCCGAGGTGGCATCGGCGCGCATGGATTGCTCGAGTTCGAAAATCGGATCAGCAGTATCCTCGGCCGTCTCCGCCCGAGGTGGCGCGAGGTCAAGCTCGAGCTTCTCCACCCACGTATGGCCCAGTTGTTCCGCAGCCTGTTCGGCTTCGGCAAGAAGGAGGTCCTTGTCGCGGATCAGCGCCCACATCAGTGGTGATGTTCCTGTTAGGCCAACGCGGGCCACAGCATGACGCGAGCGGACGGTGGCCCGCATCTCTTCGAGTGCGTAGCGAACACGCGCGACGGCTTCCGGCCACTCAACTGCTCCGGTAAGGTCGACGCTGACCCGCTCGAACTGCGCAACGCTGGTCAGCCTTTCCTCGACCTCCACCGAACGGTCGTCGCGCACCGTTACTAGGGAAACTGATTTCTCACTGGCCTCGTTAATGTCCCTCCCCTGCGGTATTCCCGGCATCACCACCGTGCTTGCGCCGGAATGGACTTGGCGAAGATGAATGTGGCCAAGCCCCCAATAGTCGAAACCGTGGGCGTGCAGGTCAGCGATGCTGCAGGGCGCGTAAACGTCGTGACCGGGCGATCCGGCCAGACTGGTATGCATGATGCCAATATTGACGGCTCCTTCGCGAGCAGCCGGATATTTGGGCAGCAGGCTGTCCGGCGCCTTAGGGTTCGCAAAGCTCAAACCATGGAAAACGACGTCCACACCGCCGGCTGTCTGCAATACCGACTGAGCACGACCGCCAAAAATGGTCACGGTGTCAGGAAACACCAGCTGTTTGGAAATCCGCGACAGGGCGTCATGATTGCCGCGGATCTTGAAAACCCTGATGCCGGCCTGGTGCAGGCGTGTCATCTGCGCTGCCAGGAACCGCGCCGTCTTCATCGAGGTTTGATCACCATCGTATAAGTCGCCGGCTATTACCAACGCATCCACGCGTTCCTCTAGGCAGAGATCCACTATCGAAACGAATGCCTGGCGGCTGGCGTCGCCCACGAGCCCGGCAAGATCGGGATTACGCATCGCGAGCGAACGCAGCGGCGAGTCGAGATGAATATCGGCCGTGTGTACGAATCGAAATGCCATTCGGCCTCCGCCAGCAAAAGAGGTGTTCCGAGCTTCAACAGAGATTGCAACGAGGGCTCTACAATGCCCGGTCACACTTCAGCTAATGCCTCGCTCGCGGACTCGCCGGCCACCAACAAACCGTCTTGGGGCCGCAGCAAGCCCTTGGCAATCAAATCGGCGACCCCAGCTGAAATCAACTGCCGCAATTGTGCACTTGTGGCTTTGAAGCCCAGCATTCTCGCAACGGTTATTGCGATTTCTTCCTCCGTCGCACCGAGGTTGGATTTCACGACTTCCATGGCGCCTTGGGCGACTTCGTCCTGCGCAATCATTTCGGGCTTGCGCAATCCAGCGGACACGACGCCGCTGCGATCCCTGAGACGAACAGGAGCACCTGGCTTGAAGCAGAAGCTGCCTCGACGGGCTACTGCACCACCTCTCTGCGCTATGCCTACCCCTCGCTCGATTGCATCCTGAATCCTGCCACCGGCCCGCTGCAGACCCCACGCGCCCCGAATACGCGAAACTATTTCGTCGACATGGATTGGTGTTTCTATAGCCACCACCTGCTCGACCAGTCCGGCCATGATTCCGCTGGGCGTCTCGTGGAGTTCGAACGATCCCGGTCGGTTTAGTTCGGCCTCTTCGTAGGCTCGATTGGGTATCTCGGATCCCTTTGTGCTTTCGAGACCGATTTCCGTCACGTTGCCTCTGTCGACCGTAACAACCTGCACGGCTACAGCACGATTTCTCTGGACCCCCAATTCGGCCCGCTCATCGAGCTCTTTTCTCGCAGCCTCAATCGCTAATATGGTTCGCTCCAGCTGCTCGCGTGGCCTCTGAAACCAGTCAGCGTTCCAGATGCGATGGATTATCCAACCATGGTCTTCCAGAACAGACTGCCGTAGCCGGTCTCGATCTCGGGCCGAGCGCGATGAATGATATTCTGCGCCATCACATTCGATGCCAAGAATATAGCGGCCTGGCCTCTCCGGATCAGCAACCGCGAGATCGATGAAGAAGCCTGCAATGCCAACCTGAGCATGAACCTGGTAACCCTTTCCGATCAGCGCGTTGGCTACCTGCTCTTCAAAGATTGAATCCATTTCGCGAACCGTGGCCTGGGCAAGCGAAATTCGCCCTGTTCTCGCGTAGTGCAAGAAGAGCTTGAAGGCGAAGATGCCTTTCCCTTTGCCACGCTCCAGGTCGATGTCCTCGTCTGTGATGGACGCGAATACTTCGCAGCTGCGCTTGGCACGGCTTATGAGGACGTTGAGCCGACGCTCGCCGCCTTCCGCACCAAGAGGGCCGAAACGCATGGCCATGTACCCCTGCGCATTCTTGGCATACCCCACTGAGATCATGATCACGTCGCGCTCATCGCCTTGAACATTTTCAAGGTTCTTGACGAAGAATGGCTCGCTGGGGTGCGCGTGAAAGAACTCCTCCGTATCGGGATTTAGTCGCCGCAGCCCTTCGAGTTCATCCTGGATCGCGCGGCGTTGGCTAACCGAAAATGTTGCAACGCCTAGAGTCTCTCGCGGGTTCACCTTCGCATGACGGATGATCGCTTCGGCTACTGCTCTCGCCTCTACCGGATTGGTTCCTGTGCCACCGGAATCGAAGACCCCCTCTGGCACATGATTAAACCGCAACCCCATGCCTGCCTCTTGGGTATAGGGGCTTGGCACGATGAAAAGCCGGTTCTCGTAGAACTGGCTGTTCGATACGGCGATCAGAGATTGGTGACGGCTACGGTAGTGCCAGCGGAGCATACGCTGCGGCAAGCCGCGGGCCGTGAACAGGCCGAGGATGCTTTCTATGTCGGCGACCTGCGCGCCCTCACCCTCGTCATCTTCAGACTGCGAGCCTGTCACCTTCGCGAAGAATGTCGTGGGTGGCAGTTGGCGTTCGTCGCCAACAACGACCACCTGATTGGCCCTGGCGATCGAGCCAAGCGCGTCCACAGGCTGTATCTGAGACGCCTCGTCCATCACAAGAAGATCGAAGGACATCCTGCCGGGCGACAGGAATTGGGCCACCGAAAGCGGGCTCATCATGAACACTGGCTTGAGTGCCTGGATGGCAGGCCCTGCCTTCTGCATCAACTGCCGGATAGGCATGTGGCCCCGTCTGCGCGCCATCTCAGAACGAAGCAGTCCGACTGGTCCAGCTCCGCCGTCTCTTGAAGGAATTTTTCGGTGATGAGCCGTCACAACTTCGATGGCACCGGACTTGATCCTCTGTCGGTCCAGATCGGCGAAGTCACGTACAGCCCTGGAATGCAGTTCCCCGTCGAACCTTGCCAGCTCCGGCTCATCGGTCGCCATCGCTAGAAACATGCGTTCGTAGTAGGCCATATCGAAGACTGATCGCGCCGATCCTGTTGTAATCTGGCCGTCGGCCAGGCCGTCTATCAACTGTCCCAGTCCAGCCTTTCGGGCTGTTTCGGATCGCTCTCCATAGGCAACCCATTTCGAGAGCTGTTCCTGATGATCGAGCCACCCCTCCAGTCGAGAAACAACCTCGACTATCGCGACGTCTGGAAAATCGTCTACTCCAAACAAGGAGGGAGCATCGGCTTTCAAATCCCCTGCAAGCGCCTTCAATTCCCGCGCTGCCGCTTGGGCCGCTTCACGCGCTGAACGCGCCAAGTTTGCGATCTCTTTTCTTTCAGGCAACCGCGCAGCCAAATGCCGGATTGAGCCATTTTCTCTCAGCCAAAGTTCGGCTTGCGCGAGCGCGGCCCAATCGGATCCTCGACCGAGCCACGACGAGCCGAATGCGAACTTGCCAAGGCTTTCCCCGTCCTCGATCTCTTGATCAAGCGCTTGTAGTCTGCCTAGTCGGCGCAGTATCTCCACCCGCTCACTGATCAGATCTGGAACGTCAGTCAGCACCTGTCGTGACGCGTCATCGGCTTGAGCTACAGTGCTTGCCTTCGCTTCCATCAGTTGCAGCGAGGCCCGCTCGGCGGAAGCCACGTCACCTTGCATGGATGACGCAAGGTGGCCTAAATCGTTCCAAAACCCCTCGATAATCGGCTGACCGATGTCGATCACCTTACGAACTCGCACCGCACGCGCGCCCGCTTCAGAGCGCTCCGCCATCCGCCCGGCTATAATTCGCGGTTCCGAGCCAAGTCCCCTCAGCGTGCGCATCCACTCCACTAAGGCCTGGAGTGGTGCCGAAGACGATCTCTCACCGCGCCAATCGGCTCCGAAGGCGGAACGGCCAAAGGCGTCGCCTTCGCGCACTTTTGCTGCGGCCGCTTGGCCCTTCATTAAAATGTCGAGGAGACCCACTATCTCCGCCGCAGGCGCGCTAGGGGCCACCAAAATAGCCCGCACAAGTGCAGTGGCACGACGGTAGTCGCCATTCAATGCTTTCAATATTCCCGTGTGCTCGGCGAGCGCTTGCCGCGCCGCGGCTACGTTGGTACTCCACGCGGCATCAACAACTTTGCCCTGAAGCTCGGCTCTAGCAGTCTCTAGCGTTGCTACGCTGTCGGCAAGGTCACCAGCCTGTTCCAGCCCGGAGTCCCAAACTGTGGCTGCGAATGCCTCAGGGCTCGCATCGGGGGCTGCCGCAACTCTCTCGCCGGTCATCACTAACCTGAGGAGTCCTGCAAGCGTGTCCGGTAAAACCGTAGACCCCAGTTCTTGATTTAGCCGCTCAGCTTCTTCTCTTAAGCGTGGGAGCAACACGGTTAGCTGGCGCGCACGAACGAAACCATCTTTCGGAAAGTCTGAAGGAAGCTTAGCAAGCTCTGTCTCGAGACCTTCAATTGGCGTGTCGATAGCCGTCGCCACCAACTGCTCCGACAGTTCCTCGGATTTGCGGTTGAAATCTGTTCCTGTCCAGAGAAGCGATGCAATGTCCTTTGGACGCTCATCCCAAACCGGCGAGACTAGCGCCTCGGCAGGAAGTCCAGGTGCGGACGCGAGAAGCTCAGCGCGATCTTCTACCTCGCCGCTGTCGCTGAGGATTTGCGGAGGCTTCGCCTCGATCCGCTCAGCAATATCGGCCAGTTTGGCGTGCAGAGCCTTTGCTTGATCCAGCGACGACGCAATGCGTGGGACGAGCCTCTCAATGGTCGTTGGTAGAACGACATCCAGGCCAACTCCCCGCCATGGGTGGTGGATCGGCAAGCCGATCTCGTTGATCCGCTGAGACACGTCATCGAGAAGTTTGCGACGTTGCGAGACACCGTCATTCGTCCAAGCGGTGGCATCCTCAAGTTCAATATCAACTGGCTTTTGCCCGTTCTGCCTTAGTCGGGTTAGCTGGCCAAGAACCTGGTATGGAGTGAGTTCGGACGTTCCAAATGGAACATGCATCCTTGTAGCATGTGCATTGAGTTTATCCCTAGCCTCCAGCAGGCGTTCAGTAAGGGAAGAAGCAAGCTGTCCGCGAGGCGATCCGAGTTGCCAGGTGCGCCGCAACTCATCCAGCATCATGCGCTTGTTTGCCTTGTTGCTATGGAGCTCAAGGCAGGCGTCCCCCACCCCCGCAGTGTCAAGCCGTCGCTTCACGACCTCAAGTGCGGCCATTTTTTCCGCAACGAACAGCACGGTCTTTCCATCGGCAACGGCCGACCCGATAATGTTTGCGATCGTCTGCGATTTTCCTGTCCCGGGAGGACCTTGGATAACGAGGTCGCGACCCTTTCTTGCATCATGGATCGCCAGCGTCTGAGAACTGTCACTGTCGACGATATGCAACATTTCGGCAGGCGCGATATGCGGATCAATCGCAATGTCGTCCGACATCAGCGGTTCGCGTGTTTCGAAACCATCTGAAAGAAGCGAGCGGATCTTCGGTTGTTCGATAATCTTTGCGCCATCCGGCCAGAGATCCGGATCCAGGTCACGGTACATCAAGAACTTAGCGAACGAGAAGAAGCCGAGCACCATATCATCGGCAAGCACCTGCCAACCCTCTTTGGTCGACACTGCTTCGGCAACGGCATCGAGATAGGCCGAGACGTCGAAGTCGTCTCCTACTTCAAAACGCGGCAGGGCGAGCTTGTGAATGCGGTCGAGATAGAGTTCCAAGGAGAGGTTTGCGGTAAGATCTTCCGTACGAGCTCGCAGCCGAAACTTTTCTCCAGCGGCCCCTCGCTCCAGCCGTACCGGGACCAAAATGAGAGGAGCCTGACGGATGTTTTCTTTGTTGCTCGGGTCAATCCACTTCAGCATGCCAAGGGCCAGAAAAAGGATATTGACGCCCTGCTCTTCCTCAAGTGTGCGGGCATCGTGGTAGAGATCAAGGAGCCGGCGCTGCAGCCCCGTTGGGGTCATCCTCGTCTGAAGCTTGGTGTCAGAATGTCGCGCAGATACCCCTCTATCGTCGAATCCTTCGTCCTCAGGCTGAGCAAGAGCAACGGGGGAATAGTCGATTTCCTCGTCTGGAGGGCTGCTTTCAACCTGGCCTGCCTTCGGCCGATCCGGCTTGCCGGCCAGGAAGGTAAAAGCCTTTCCTTCGCTCACCAGCAATCGATAGATCTCAGACGACCTCTCGTCGACAATATCGATCGTCTTCGCGCTCTTTGAAAACCGTGGCACATTCAAAAGTCGGTTGCGAGCAGAAAGGTCGAGCAATTCCATCCTGGCTCGCTCGAGCTTTTCCTTTAAAGGCAGATCGCTTTGGAAGACCGATTTTTCAACTTCCGACACTCACACCCCCCTGATAGGCTGGACACATAGAGCCTAGACAAGGGCTGTCCGCAACATAAAATGCTGGTTTTTCAACCTCGAATGGCAACCACCAACACTTCAATCGTTTAGTATTGTGAGCACTGCGGCTTGGTGGAAAAATTGCGGATGTTTGTTTAATGTTCCGGACACTTCGCATCCCCACCTTGATCTCGAGGTTCCTTTTCGGACAAAATGCCATCATACGTGTGGACGAGGTGTTGGCAGCTCTAATCCGCCTCGCCGGCCACGACCAACTGGCGCACAAGCCGACTTCTTTTTGAATCTGCCTCCTAATTTCATTCCAAGAAAACTTGTAGGCTCCAGCGCGGAAAGATGCTCGTGTTTACGGAAAAGGTAACTACAAAGTCGTGACTTCGGGCTGATCTGCGAAGGCACCATGGTGTTCAAAGCGCCGAACTACAAGGCAAACCAGCGCCAGCGAAAAAGGCGCCTATGAATGGTGCAGAGGCACGTTACAAATCATGCAGTTTGCGTTTCGCAAAGGATCGGAAATTGAATAACAATCGCTATTCTCATCGTCGCCGCGCGCGACCAATGCGCGGCGCGGAACCAATCGTCCGCAGACGTTTCTCTCCAGATGTGCGCTTGCCTCTGATCGTGGTGATCGTGGTGGCCTTGGCTGCTTACGCGACCCACTATTTTACAGGCTCGGGTGACCAGTTACGTGGTCTCGATATAGCAAACTCGGCCGGGTCGAGACGGGGGCCGATTGTAGGCATAGCATCGGTGATTGATGGAGACACGATAGAGATCCACGGGCAGCGCGTCCGCTTCAACGGCATCGATGCACCCGAAAGCCGCCAATACTGCAATGACGCTAGCGCACATCAATACCCCTGCGGGCGCCGGGCGGCCGAAGCATTGGCGAATTTCCTTGCGGCTTCGCAGCCTGTCCAATGCACATTTGTTTCATGGGATCGGTACCGTCGCTTCGTCGGCGATTGTCGGCGCGCGGACGGTGTCAGCGTCGCGTCCTGGATGGTCGAACATGGCCAAGCCTTGGACTGGCCCCGCTATAGCCACGGCGCCTATGCGCAACAGCAAACTAATGCTGAAACCGCAAAGGTTGGAATCTGGATTGGGACGTTTGACAACCCTTGGGATTGGCGCGAACAACATGCCGAATCTGCGAGCCCAACCAAAAGCCCCTTTGGGCTTGTCAGCCGTCGCCAAGTAGCACAGAGCTACTCATGCCAACCTCGCCGCTTGTGCACGCAGATTTCTTCTTGCGAAGAAGCACGTTGGTATCTCGCCAACTGCTCATGGGGGAGCAAGTTGGATCGAGATAGCGACGGGATTCCGTGCGAACGCGTTTGCTGACCTGGGCTCACGCTTTGAGCCCATCCCCAACCATCACTCCCTAGTGTGCGGATTTCGCGTTATGAATTGGCGGTCGGAGCTTCGATGCAATTGCGCGAGTGCCGATAGAGCCTGGCAAAAGGGCTGGCTGACGTTTGTCTTGGAAAATTCCACCAGCTCGTTAAGTCCGGACGGGCTAGAAAACCGCAACGCTTCGTAGCGGCATACAGGGATCTGCCGATTGTCTTTGAAGCGCTTGTCAGGCCCGCCGTTTTTGTTTGGGTAAGCCCAGGTGTAGCTCACGATCTCCGCATCAGATGGAACTTTGCCGGTCTCGATAAAATTACTCGGGGCGAATTGGGTCTGCAGATCGGCATATCCGACTGCGCCGTATCGGTTTCCGTCCTTCACCAGCACGAGGTCAGGCATGAAGAAGAGCACCTGCCGACCCACATGGATTGAAGGCGGAGTAACGTTGCTGCGTACAACCTTCGGCAAGGAGCTTGTAAGTGTCGTAGGCTTTTTGTCGACCAGCATGCTGGCCCCGGCATTTCGCTTCCAAGCAGTCAGATCCTCTATCTTGCCGTCGGCAGCGACATGCCATCTCCCTGCGCAGCCGGTGAGAGTTTCGAACGCGCCGACAAGTCGCCCGTAGGCGGCCTCCGCGTCTTTTTCCAGATCGTAATAGAGCACGCTCACCCGGCGGTAACTGTCAAACCATTTGCCAATGAGCATACCCGGCACAAAGGCACCTATGCCCAGCACCAGTGCGGCTCCTCCGAGCTTGGTCCCCACAAGGAAACCTGCAATCCCGAACAAAACCGCGAGTGCTACGGACAGCCGCGTCTGCGATTGCGTGGCATTGATTTCATCGAGCACATTGGCGAATGTCTCGTCACGCATTTCCACCACATCGCGGGACTCGATTTCTCTCATCACGACGCCGTCAGAGACGTATTCCGGGGGCGAGAATTGTGGACGGGGTTGCGGCGCAGATGGGGTTTGAGAGAGCTGAACTACCTTCTTCGCGCTGGCCTTGCCTAAAGTGCCACGATAGTAGAGCCCACCCACGCCGGCGTGGATGTAGTGACTTCTTGGCCCAGTGCCGATGCGGAGGCCCTTCACGCCAACGGAAGCGCCAACCCCACCGGCCGAAAAGTTAAAGCGGAATGGTCCCGCACTGATCGATTTTCGAACGTAAAACCCCATAGCCCACCCCCCCAACTCAACTGCCGTACCGGCTAAGGCGCCAGTCTCTCGTCCCCATTCATGGCTTGGCGCCACCAACCCGCGCCAATTTTGATCGCTGCCTCACCCTAATCTCGATTCGCCTTCGAGCCCGTACATCGCCCATCTGCGCTCCGTCGGTGAGATGATCGCCGGGCAGGATGAGCTGACCACCAGACATCGGCAAAATCGTAAACCCCTTTAATGCGGGCATGTCACTGAGCACACTTGTAACTGAGATCGCGCGGGCCAGCCCAAGACCGGCATTGTCGGCGGGATGGAGTGAGCCGATTTCCACTTTCCCTGACAGGACCGGTTGGAGCCCCTTGTCCATGTTGGAGGATTCGCCCGCCATTGCCTGTTCGTCCGTGTGTCCAATTACCTCAATGACGTCGACACCGTACGAGGTCGCAGTCCCGGCGATGGTCTTCGCAAGATCGCGCAACTTTGTTTTGAAGGCATTCGAAAGCTCTGCGCTTCCGGTATCGAAATTATAGCCATCCAGTTCGCTGAGACTGATGATCGGCGGCCAATCGTGAGGTTTTGCTGCTTGCGTCGGCTCTGCAGCCTCCTTGAGCACATCAGCCAGATCCTGCAGCCCTTTGTCGGTGCCGGCGTAACCAAATTCTCTCAAGACCTTCGCCGCATCTATCATGGCCTTGGTCTGATCAACGCTTATGTCGTTGTCCGCAAGGACTTTCGCGACAGGGGCATTTCGCACGACCTCCTCCAGAGAAATACCTGCTTCCTTGACCGACTTAACAGCATCCTTGGCCAGGACCAGCTCGCGCCATTGTTCGTCGGGAACGGTTCCTCCCCTCGTGGGCTGAAACACCGCTTTTATCTGAGCCACAAGCCGCTTGTTCTCGGCTTCGAGCCTCTGCACGTTTTCCTTGTTTGATTGAGTGGCTCGCAGTGCCTCATCGGTCTCTTTCTGCTTTTTCGTGATGATAGCACCGGCTGCTAGCAACAGGCAGAACACCAAAAGCAGCATCGTCTCGGCCATGGTCAGGCCCAGTATCAAACCGCGGCCATAACCCTTGCGCTCGAAGACGACCGAAGTCCCGCCAGCGTCACTCACCTGCCCCACCAACTGGTTCGCTTAGGCGGTTCCGTCCGTTCGGCGGGAGGCTCGCTTCCCAGAGTTTGGAAAGCGTCTGGTTGGGGCTGAGGCTCGACCCGAATTGGTGCGCTCTCGACGGTGTCATTTGCGGCCAGATCTGCCAGTGGCTGTTCAATCGCGATAGGAGCGTTGAGAGGGGGAACAGGCCTCGGCGCGTGAAGGGTTCTTCCTGCCAAGGTTGCGACAAGGTCTCCGGTGTCCTTGCTTTGCTTTTGCACCACTGCGGCAAGCGCCTGGGTCAAGCGTTGTTGCGCTTGGACGCTCTCCGCTGTTTGCTCTGCGGCTGCCACAGCCTTTTCCACACCTGCGGCCACTTTAGCCACAGCATCAACGATGCCCGCCATGCGGGCTTGCTGTTCCTGCGAAGCCGTCTCTGTTTTGACAGCATACTGAGCGACCGCGCTGCCAAGAAGTTTCACCATCGGCGCCAGATCGTTCTTAAGGACCTCATCAGGGACGACAACCTTCTCCAACTTGGTGGCTACGCTTTCGGCCTGTTCACCCAGTCTGCCAACTGAAGAGGACATTGAGCTGTTGGCTTTGTCGAGCAGATCGGCTGCCGCCTCGACGCGCTGTGCGATCGACGAGAACTGACTTTCGATCTGCCCAAAATTGTGGCTCAAAGCATTGCTGAGCTTTCCCGAGGCCTCTTGAACTGGTCTGATCGATTCCATCGCGATTTTATCCAGGGCCGATCTTATGTGCTCTCCGTTCCGCTCCGCTTGAACGGCGATTTCGGCAAAACCCTCCTCCAACATCTGATTGCTTACGCGGCGAAAGTCAGCGAATTCCCTGGTTACACTTTCCATCTCGGCTCTTACACGCCGCGTCATATCCGCGAGTTCGTGCCTGACCGTCCGTTCGATGTCGGCAGGATCGCGGCGCATCTGATTGTAAAAGATCCGCAAAGCAATGCCCGTGATCGTCGACGTCACCGCGATACCAAAGTTCCTCACGATTGTGTCGGTGGATCCTTCGGAACCAAACTGAAACAGCGATACGCCGAGACTCGTCAACGTAAACAGGAAACCCATGTAGTAGAGATTGTCGCCTGTTTGCTCATCGTGGAGCCGTAGCTTGCCGGTGAAGACGGACGCGGCAAGATAGATGAGCATCAGGCACACCGGTGCGCTCGCCGCCATTATAGGGTCTACGCCCGACAGCTTGGCTATTGCGATGAACACGCAGCCACCCAGGGTTAGCGTCGCAAAGACGAAAAGGGGCAGGCTCGGATGTCCTAAGAACGACTCCCCTCGCTTCTTGGCCATTAGTTTAACCCCTCCAACCCTACCAGCTTCTCAAAATCACCATGATGGCTTTGAACCCACCGGGTCCAGAACTCTGCATGTTCGAAAGAGCCAAATGGCTTCTTCGCCCTATCGACGTAGAGTATCGTAAACCCGACGCCATCGAGCGATGTCCCGTAAGTCCTGTCAGCCGCGCTATCAAGGTACTTCTGATAATCGAGACCCGAACGATATTGTGAGTACAGCGCCGTATGTTCGATCATATCTGACGCGACTATTATTCGCTTAGCGGTCTTCTCTTTCGCCAAACTGCTATCGAATAGCGACAGTTTGATTTTCTGAATTCCGGCCATGATCGGAGATTGGCTCGCGGATTCTCCATTGGGAATCTGGTCGGGAAGGTTCGTCAAAGGGTCCTCGAACGCATCTTCCCATTTCTTCTGCCGCCGAGACGGATTGTTCGTCCAGCTGTCGACCGTCGAGCCGTCGCCCGGATTGCATCCATCAAACATCACAGTCAGGTCGCCGGGCCTCGCGCCCAGCGTCAATATCTTGAGATAGCCGCCAGGCTCGACGCGCCCAATGGTCTTGCGGAATTCATTCTTCAGATCCGCCATGGTTATCGGCGAAATCGGGTCGGTGGCGTCGATCAAGACCGCTGTCAGGCTCACAGGTCCGTTCAGTGGGCAATTCGTGCTGATGTCGATTTGGTCCTTCCCGGATCTCGACCACATCCAAACAAAACCGGCCAGCATCACAGCCGACAGCACGGCCAATCCGGCTGCTGCGACAATTGTGCCGCCACTGCCTTTCTTTCTTCTGCGACCCCGCCTAGCCATTCACGCTATCCGGATGAAGCTTGTCGAGATCTCGGTACTGTTCGATCCCGCGCTCGCATTCCAGCCCGATGAGCCGCACCTGAGCGTTGAGTTCTTCCTGCGCGTCACGAATTGAGGCGCCCAGGTCCTTCTCGCTCCATTCATCGTCGGACGATATCAGGGGTTTTATGCGCTCAAGTTTGTAGGGTGTGGCAAAATGTTTTGGCGCTGGCTCTGTGCGGGCCTGGACATTGGCCTCCCTGTACTTTGAGAGAAGCTGGTTGCAGGCTCGCTCCAGCTGGTCTTGATGCTGCGCAAAGAGCGTCAGCAGCCTCGACCGATGGTCGATGATCGCTCGATGCTCCCTGCGTCTGCTCCCCAGCCGCTTGACGATGTCCTCCACCTTCTCGTTGTGCTCATCGCGCACCTCTTGCAGAGCCTCGATGAGCTCGCTCTTGCGCTCGATGTAGTCTTCCCGGCGAGCCACCAATCTGTTTTCGACACCCGCATAGCCCGGGTATGGGTCGAGAACGAACCAGCCGTCGATAAACGCAAAGATCGAAAACATGAGACCAATGCCGAACAGAAGCCAGGATTTCACGTCCATAAGGCCAGCCGGATTGGCGAGCACGCTGCGCACGACCTCGACGCCGGCTCCGTCCACAAAGGACCCGCTAACCTCGCGGTAATGCGCAAGCGCTAGGTTTATGGTCAATGCCAAGCCGATATAGGCCACTATCGACAGCGCGCCAATCAACTTCACAAAAAGCGATCTGTGAGTCACCAGGCGTGCACAGAATATTGCGAACAGCAGAGCGGCGCCGATGTTCAAAAACGAGAAAGCGGCGGCTTCGAGGAGCCCGCCAAAGAATCCCTGTTCATTTCCCTTTGCGAGGAAATTTCCGTTCATCGCCGTTTCAATGAGGAACAGGAAGATTAGCAGGGACACTCGGAAAACATGGGCCGCTCCGTGTTGAACCCTCACAGCCCGGACAAGCCCGTGCTTCTGTTTGAACCAGTCGTGTTCTTTCTCCGCATCGTTGAGCGATTTGCGCAATCCGTGAAGTTCGTCCAGGCCCACCGCGATCGAGGCCTTGAAATCGGAAACACTGGCGGCGTTCGCCTGACGGATCAGACCAAACTGCTCTTCAAAGTCGAGGCCAGCCAATCGGCCGGAGAGTAGCTGTAGGCTGTCTTCGAGTGTGTGATGTGCGGCCTTCTTTTCGTCCTCGACCCTCTCGATAACTGTGTGCTCTATATCGTCGAAATTCTTGGCCGTTTTCGGGGGCTGGTTAGCCTCGCCTCGCTGCGTTCCACGACCTTCAAGATCCATTTCGCGACCAATTTTCGCGACATCCAAGCTATTGAACAATTGGGTGCTGGCGCGGAAATCGTGATTTGCCTCTAGTAGAGACTCCCGCAGTTTATTTAGCTTTTCGAATTTTATTCCCACAGCACCGCACCCATTTTTGTACCTCTGCCCGCACAAATGGCTTCTATGCACAGTAGAAGCAAAGGGCAACTGCGTCTTCGCAACTTTGCGGTCCACTGCTCACGCGACGATCGTCTGATGTAAAAATGACAACGATAGCTGCCGTGGCAAGCGGACTTGGGCCAATGAATAGGCGAGGCAGCATACTCTTCTCCGCCGGGTTTTGTGGCGAAGGAACTGAAGATCACGCCAATGAGCTGCTAAAAATCGACTCCAGAGGCGTTCGCGCAGTAGCAGAAGCGCGCGCCCCCGGCGCGCACCACGCCACTAAAGTAAGCGCCGTCAATCTCGACCTCGCCTTCAAGGGTTTCGTTCTTGGTTTCAGCCGACAGGCTTCGCGCAGCTTGTGAGCCAGCACAAAGGCGGTCTTGTACTGCACGTCCAGATCGCGAGAGAACTGGACCGCCGACATGCCCTTCGCGCCGTTAACAAACAGGCAGATCGCGGCGAGCAGATCGACAAACGACAGCTTGCGCCAAGGCGAAGATCGTGCCGCTCGTAACCGAGAACTGCGCCCCCGCAAGCGGCGCACTTGAACTTGCGACGGGTCGGAATGTCGTAATGATCCAGGCACCCGCATTTCCGGCAAACAGGCTCGCCTTGAGTCGAAGCCCAGCGAAGGCGCTTGAACGCGTCGTAAGCCTTTTCCTCGCCACCCTTGTAAATCTCTTTCAGAGAAAGGGAGCGGCTTTCGGCGGAAAGGAGGAAGTGTTGGGCCATTGTCATCATATCCGGTTATATGCGGGGCTTGTATCGCCAAATACAGGGGCCTGTACCACCGACTGTGATGATATTTTTTGAGGCGAGGCTATGGCAGGCAAGGACGACCCGCAGACCGTCGAATACGAGACGAAAGCCAAGAACCTTTTGAAGTCAGAGTTGAAGCGGAAGGGCGTTACCTATGCCCAACTCGCCGAAAAATTGGCGACTATGGACATTCACGAAACCGAGCGTAATTTGAACAACAAAATAAGCCGGGGGGGCTTTAGCGCTGCGTTCTTACTGCAATGCTTAGACGCTATCGGGGCATCCTCATTGCGGCTTTCGGAGTAGTTTTACTCGGGGCGGCTTTACCGCCAGACGAGCGCAAGAGCACTCAGCCCCAACATTCCGAACAGCATCAAGAGACCATAGGCAACCCTGTTGCGGCGAGTCCTCCGCCAGTCCAACAGGCAAATGAACCCCCAAGTTACACTAACCCATGCCAAGCAGGTCACGATGATCGCAGTTCCGATCTGTGTGCCCAGTGGAAGGCTGCCGACGCTGCCCAACAGTCGGCGAACTGGACCACCATTGGCGCTATCGTGGGTGCTTTCACGCTCGCCGCTGCTATGGCCGCTGCTTACTACGCCAAAGAGGCTGCTAGGCACACCCAGCGCAGCGCCGACATTGCCGAAAAGGCTTTGCTCGATATCGAGCGCCCGTATTTGTTCGTCACCGCCACCAAACCGTTGGTGTGGGTGACGCACGATTGGGCTGACAAGCCCGACAACAAAAGACCAATTCCGGAAGCGGCATACTCGATCAAGAATTTCGGACGCACTCCTGCCATCATAAACGAGATTCGGGCGAGCCTCCGGCTTTGCAACTTGCCGCCAACTCCGCATTACCATCCCGGAGAAATCAATGACGTTGAACGGGTGCTCGGGGCAGACGATGCTCTTAGCCCTGCAGCTTTTGATCGCGGCGGCCCTATCACAAACAACGTGCTGAATGAGCTTTTCCTGTCCGATACTCACATAGGGGCGGGTTCCCTTCCATATGTATCTGTATGGCGAGATCACTTAACAACGGGATCACCGGCCAATTCGGATTTATCTACCGCTACTCGCCTCCCGGCAATACGTTCCATTTGCAGGACATTCCCGGCTACACCTACCGCCGCCGTGACGTGAAGAATCATAAGCAAAACGATGACTTATCGGCCTTAGACTTGCTCTGAACGCGTAAAGCAGCCTCGGGCGGTTGCAAGATCGCTACAATCTTTATTTTTGATATTCGCTCGGTAAGGCGCTTTTCGCCTAAGCAACTAGGCGTTCTCACATTTTTTGTTTAATAACAAGGCATTACACAACTTGCCTACGAGGCGAAAGCGCCTTAACTGTCAACGTTTACATACGCGAAAGTGCCTAAACATCCTGCCTGCTGCGGATGGAAGGACGCTGACTGTAAAAGCCCGCCCAACCTTTCGGCGGGCGGGCTTCCACTGTCGGAACTGGAGAGTGTCATGTCGACAGCCCCGACAGGTCGGAAAGGGGTCGCTGGTTAGCGGCGCGAGATCAGCAGGCAGAGCCGGCGCAGGTCACGATCATAGGTGTCTTCGTTGCTAAGCACTTCGACGCAGCGCTTCTTCATCCGAGTGACCTGGGCGTTCGACATATCGCCGACAACGCTAGCCAGATTCGGGTTGCTCGAAGCGGTCGGGTTGCTGGGGTTGGCGGCTGGATTGGTTCCAACGCCGACATTTACGTCGGTACCGACCCCGGTGACGGCACCGACATTGGCGCCGCCGGTGCCGATGGAAGCAGTCGCTCCGCCAGTGCCGCCGACGGAGGCTCCGGCATTTGCCCCAGAACCGCCTAGGGATACGCTAGCCGTAGCGCCGCTGTTGCCGCCCACATTAGCGCTGGCGCCTCCGCTGCCGACGGATACCCCGCCGACGCCTCCGACATTAATTCCAGCTGCAGTCGCTGGCATACAAAGAATTACGAGAACAGATCCGGCAGTCAGACTGCCCGTAAGAATTTCAAAAATTCTTGCCATAGTACGCCTCCTTGTTGCCCTGCAAAGGATGGGACATTTTTTGGGATCTACGGACCCCATAGTGACGCACTAGAGTTGAAAAACAACTTAACGGCCGCGAAAGATTCGTTCTTGGATCATTACTTGGTAATTCTCAGGAGTCAGATATAATGAAATTTTACTTGGGCTCCTACGTGATTTTTCCATTTGTCAGATAATATCATTCCCTAAGCACTCCAGGTGCGGTGCAACAAGGTTCAGGGATCGACCGTCCGGCGATCAGTAAGCGGCTACTACCGCCGATCGGACATACAACGCTATATTAGCACCTTTTGACGAACCCGACCGGCGGGCCGAGCCAGAATCCCGTCAGCGCAAAACCTGCAAAATCGCTTCCGATGCTCGCCATTGACTAGCACAGAGGAAGTTCTGAGCGCCAAACACGGTGACCATCAACCTACGGCCGCTGGTAACTGTCGACGTCGAGCATTTCGCCTGGTTGAAAGCTATGTGGCGCCGAAGCGGAAGAAAACACTGCAGACCCCGTTTCCTAAAATCGTATCAGGGCATTAGCAGTGACGCCGAGCGGCCGCCGACCTATCGATTAACTCGGTCCGGAGCCAGAGCGTTATAAAGGAGCAAACACGCCAGAAGTGAGATGACGCTGCTAGCAGTTGGTCTGCCGTCAGGCCGGAAAAATAAACGAGATCGAACGCCAGTACAGCCATCGCTCTAGCCACTCATGAATTGGAAAACCTAACGAGCTGGTCACCAAGTCCGGCCTGCTCAAGATCGCGCAACGTGTCCTTCAACTCCTTGCGCTTGTAGCGATTGATGATGCCGGCTTAGGTTGTGGCGGCATCTAACAAACATTCGACTCGCGCCTGCCATGACGACGACCCGCCGAAGCGAGCATCGCGAGCGCACAGTATTCAAATCCCCCAAGGCGTCCGTCGAGATTTGACAACAGACAGATGGCGCGGCGCGAGCTCTGACGCTGTACGACTGACGCAAGCGGCTCTCAGTCCTGGGCGTTGTCCTTGGTCCGTGTGAGGCGGCTTTCGCCTTCCTCCGGGCCGAAGCAGCTTTCGAAATCATTGCAGTCCCGGCAACTGGGGGAGCTGCACAGCGAAAAGCCTTCGGCCTCGCAGAGCTTTCGGTAAAAGTATTTTTTCCATTTCATGTTTTGGGTGTTGCCGGCCGCCAGCGTCGGAAAATGCGAGGCGAGCAGGCGGGCGAGGTCGCTTCGACTAAAAAGGCCAAGGTCTTGCCAGAGGTGGTCATTGCGCATGGCACGCCGGGCGATGATCTTGGCGAAGCGGGCGCTTGCCTTGTCGTCGGGCCGGGCATGCGCCAGCAGCAGTCCGCGCAGAAGTTCTTCTTCCAGATCCGGCTCGGGCTCGCTCCCCTCTTCCAACGCAAACGCGTTGATAGGAAAAGCAGGGAAACAGCGGACCAGGACATCGCGCAACTCGGCGCGCGAAAGTCCGGTTGCCTTCGTCGCCGTCGCCTCGCCGGCCTCGATCTCCTCGAGCGCACGTGAAAGCACACAGGCAAGCACATGCTGGTCGAACCTCCTCTCCAGCTGCGGCCATTGGCGGGTGGTGAGCCGGGCATAATGTTGGGCAAATATGGTGCGTTCTCCTGGTTTCGCCCTATCAAATCATGCAGAGACCCGGCCTGCCGCAACATGGGTCGGGCAGTTCTTCGGTGTGGCACTCCGGGTCGCCTCGCGTCGAGTAGTTCGGCAATTCTCGTCTGGTCCATCGGCTCTGACGCAAATTCTGTGATTCGAAGAGGTTCGCGAACCCCTGCCCTGCCGTTTGCGCCTCACGGGGAACACTGGCGCCGGAATTGCCCCGCAGAGTTGGACGTGAACCGTGCGGGACAGAGGTCGCGTGCTGAGTGCGGCCACATGGTTCAAGCCGCCAGACTCACGGTTGAATGCCGTCTCATCCAGAGCGTCAGCGAGTGAGTTCCAGCGCACGTTCAGGACAGGATCGCGCGCCTCGTGATGCAGGCAGTTCCTCCCCTTCCGCAACTTCAATGTCACCAGGCAGGATGTAACCGTCATTATCGAGTTTAAAGATGTCCGGCGCTTGCGCCGCGCATCGCGCGTGGCCCTGGCATTTGGCCTTTTGGACGATGATGCGCATGGCGCTGCCTCCATTGTCTGTGCCCGGGCTCGGGGCGGGCCTAAGACCAGTCCAGGATCAAATTTTCGATCCCGAACACATGGCCGCCAGAAGTTATCGGCGCCGTACCCTGCTTGATCCTGAAAGCCGGGATGCGCGCCAGCCACTCCTCCAGGCCAATGACAATCTCGCGCCGGGCAAGGTGTGAGCCAAGGCAACGGTGGGGACCATAGCCAAACGCTGCGTGGCGGTTGTCCTCCCGCTCCAAATCAATCGTGTTGGGGCATTCGAATTCCGCCGGGTCACGATTGGCAATCATCGTGGCGCAGGAAACATAGTCCCCCTTCCGGATCGGCGCGCCTTCGAAGTCGATATCTTTCGTGGCCACGCGGATTAACTGAATGGGCGGATAGGCCCGCAGCAATTCTTCGGTTGCGAGCGGGATGCGGTCCGGTTCGCTCCGCAGCAATTGCTGATCTTTGAGGTTGCGTGCGAGGTACGCCAAGTCAAAGCCTATAGCTGCTGCGACCGTGTCGAGCCCAGCGACGAAGACAAGCACGCCGATGCCGCGGACTTGGGTGTCCGTCAGCCGGCGGCCCTCGACCTGTGCCTGCACGATAAAGGTCATGAAATCGTCAACCGCCTCGTCGCGGCGCATGGCTGCAAGTTCGTCGATGAATGCCACGATCGTCCGGGCAGCCACAGGTCGTTCCTTATCGTCGCCGTGGAGCAGATCTTTCCCCCAGCCAACGAATGTATCGAGTCGGTCATCAGGCAACCCCAGAAAGCGAAGAAAGGTGCTCACCGCGAAAGGAAAGGCAAAATCCTTCATCACCTCGCAGCTTGTTCCCGACGCGGCGATCCTTTCGATCAGCTCGACCGCCCGTTCGCGGACAGCCGGTTCCAAAGCCAACACCCGCTTTGGCGAAAGCAGCGGATTGAGCAGTGAGCGAAAGACGCCATGGGCCGGTGGATCGAGCTCAAGCGGGATCGTCGGCCAGTTTTCACCCAGTATGGAGGAGAAGATGCTGCGATGGCTGGAAAAAGTCTCTGCGTCCTGCAGCACCTTCCGCTGGTCCGCGGCACGGGTGATGACCCAGGTACCCCGGCCATCTTGCGTGTTGTAGCGGGAGTAAAAGATCGGAGGCCCGTCATGTACGCAAGCGACAGCTGCGTGTGGATCCCCGTTGGGTGTTGGTGGCATCCCTGGCGATGTAAACAGGCTGAAGTCCCTCACCATTTCGGGCGGGACATGATCTGGAACGGGGTTGGTCGCCATTTTGTTTTCTCTACATTGGCGTTCATGGCTCGATTGAGATTGCACCGCTGTTCATAAAGTCGATTTCCAGCATGGGCACGTCTCTTGTCGGGTGCCTTCTAAATTCTGTCGCCTGATACAGCCCACCTGCACCAGCGCGGATGAGATGGGTTGCGAAGTCGATCAGAGGGGCATCTCCGCCGCGCTCCGGTCATGAAGCAAAGCCGCCGCTTATCCCCGTTAGGGTTGAGAGACTGGTCAATCCACCTCTGCCCTGCTGATCAAATTGTCGAAGCAACTCGCGTGCCGGATAGGGGTAGCCATGGCGCTGCACCAAGCAATGCCAGCCTGCGCTGGGCCCGCCGCTGATGATCACCTGTCCATCATTCTTATGACAACGTCCGACAACCGACATCCGTGGTCGGTTTTGTCGAGCCCGCGACATCGGGCTGTTCGGCTTGGCTGTTGCGGCACAGCCTGCCGGTCGACGAGCGAGTAGATCGCCCGCACGGCCCGGATTGAGCAACGACGCAATCCAGCGCAAGGATCGGGTGCGGTCCGAGAAGACCCGACGGCGCTTGCGCGAGTATCAAAAAGGTCAAGCCGCGCTTCGGTTCGGCGCTGATGGCGTATGCGTTTTATCGGAGGCGCTGCAAGGCTTTTCGATCAGACGGCGATGCACTCGTGCGCACGGTCCGGTCGGCCACCAGCTTGACTGTATAAATGCGGTCCATTCCGGCGTGCATCACCTGACCATGCGCATGCGCTACGACGGCAGTCCTTTCCGCTCATGGACCTAAATTTGCTCGCGAGCCGCTGTCGGAACGTGGTGCTGAGTCCTATCGCGGTCGGTTCAATCCGAGGACCTGTCGGCAGTCAACACACCCCTGGAGGTCGGACCGGGAACGCGTGGCAGACTCTCGGCCAGAAACCGCCAGTCGCTGCCCTCGCGTTCGCCTTCCTTGCGCGTGCCGAAGAACTGGATGATCATCTTGCCGTCCGCGCCATAAGCTTCAATGGACGTGACGTGACCATCCCTCGTCGGCTTGCGCACGGCCCAGACCTCGCGGATGAGATGGGTCCTAAGATGCAGATGGAAGGTCTCTTCGAGCACATTGATCCGCGGCCCGATCTGCTTGACCGACCTGATCGGGCCGGAATGGATCTGAATGCAACCACGATTGCCGACAAAGCACATGATCGGCATCTCGTCTTCGGCCGCCTGTTGGAACAGGGCGCCAACGGCATCATTGTCGAGTGCCCAGGCGTCATCCTCGTCGGCCATACGCATCGCCTGGCAGCGGCTGAGCTTCAGTGTCTTCAACATATGGTAGAACTGATGCACGTCGCTTAGCCGGCCCCAGTGCTCGCGTAGGTCGTCGACCGTGTTGGCGTGGTCTGGACTCACTGCGTTATCGGGCGCCCCGCTCGCCTCGAGCGATATGATCGGCTCCTGGTCGGAGGATACAAGCTCTGCCGTCAGATCCTGATAGGCCTGCAGGTTCGAGGCGGGCGTGAGATGAGCTTTGTGCATCGCCTCGCCGGTGGCATCAAAGAATTGAAGGCTGCGGCGGATCTCGGCTCCCTCGCGCTTCTCGACGGCGAAGCCATACGCCCACGCTTTCGGGAAGATGCGCAGGTCGATCTCGTCGCCGAGCAGTATGGCATGCATGTTGCCGGTGACCACTTTGCCGTAGACGCCAATCTTTTGGTGCACGGCACTTTCGTTGCTGGTGACCGCCATCACCTCGCCGACCGCTTCGAGGCCGGTCAGCAGATCATCGACGCGCGGCTCGATGCGCACCGCGCCGTGACCACAATGCGCCGCGACGAACTCGGCTTCCGAAATGCCCAATCGAGCGGCGAGATCATGCTCCCGGATCTTCGGATTGTCTTTGCACGCCCGCCGGATTTCGTCGGGCGACGGTTTCTCGCGTTGGTCCATGCTTACCCCTGTTTCTACGACGTGTGAGGATCATCTGCCCTGCCCGGGAATCTTCAGCCGATAAGGCGCGCCGAAATGCTCGATCCTGATCTGCTGCTGGCCCATGAACAAGGTGTCGCTGGACAGCGTGCGCACGGCGTCGCACCCGTGCGAAAACCAGCGAGCAGCCACATGCCGATGGCATGCCATCGAGCCGGTCGGCGGCTACTGGGCGGTGGTGAGCGAGTGTGGATGTTGTCGCAATCGGCCAAGCGGGCATTCGGATGCCATGGGCGGCGCTGCTTTGCCAAACGTATCTGACCACGGTCCTGACATGTTGGTCCCCTGCTTCGCCCCATCCATCGCGATGGCACCTATCGCATGATTGTGGATCGGCATGCTCTTGCCGTCTCGCCAAACGGAGCTTCAAAAACCGTGCCAATTGCGCCGAGCAAGCTCAGAAGAAGTTCTGTATTTGGTGATGTGAGTTCAACCAAGAACTCAGGCCCAACATCCCTCGTGGCTGACCCGACAAACCCGACAGCACGTGTCGATTGGCCGACACCTTCTCAGCAATGCACTCACAAGAAGCACCAGTGTGAGAGATGCCGCGCTGTGTTGAAACGTTTTTTGGCTTTGGCACGGTGCATGCGACGTGATGGGCAAGCAGGTCCCGGACTGAGGAGAATGGAGCCATGATTACGCTCACCGACAACGCTGTTGCCGCCTTCAAGACTGCTCTTTCCCGCGCCAGCGAGCCGGCGGACGGCTTTCGCATTATGGTCGAGGCCGGCGGCTGCGCCGGCTTCAAATACTTAATGGGCCTGGAGAGCGTGTCGCGCGAGGGCGACGCGATCACTGACACAGATGGGGTCAAGCTGTTCGTGGACGCGGGCTCCCAACCCCATGTAGCCGGCATGACCGTCGACTTCCTCACCGGGCTCCAATCTTCCGGTTTTGTCTTCGATAACCCCAATGCGCGCGAAAAGTGCGGCTGCGGCAAGTCCTTCAGTTAAACGCCCGAAGCGCCTGTGCGGCCGACAGAGTGATTTTGCGGCAGAGGAGACTTATATGGCCGGCACAACAGATGCCCCCGTCCTAAAAAATAAGACAAGGTCAAAGCCGATCTCGGGACCGCCATTCGCTCCCAGTAGGATTCAAAGAACGTCGCCTCCCGAAGCAGCTCGGTTCCTGGTGGCACCCGAGCTGCTTGCGGACAAATCGCGCCGCTGCGCCAAATTCGGCTCATCGGTAGCGTTATCGCGTTCGGGCGGCCTTACCTGCGGGCTGACCTACGGCCACTGCGAACATGTCCATATCGACGGAGATCCGGTTTACGTCAAACACTCCGGGCGCCTGCGCGCGCTGCCAGTTCAAATGATCATCAACGGCATGCGCCAGAGGCTCAACGAGTCGGTCTAGCGCTCGCGTCATTCTGTTTAACTGAGGATCGCACCTATGAAGCCTGTCTACCTCGACAACAACGCAACCACACGGGTCGATCCTGAGGTCGTGCAAGCGATGTTGCCGTTCTTTAGGGATCAATTCGGCAACCCTTCGTCGGCACACGCTCTTGGCGCCTCAGTCAGTGCGGCGGTGAGAAAGGCGCGGAGGCAGTTGCAAGCTCTGATCGGCGCGGAGTTCGAGGATGAGATCACTTTCACCTCGGGTGGGACAGAAAGCGACAATGCAGCGCTTCTTTCAGCGCTCGAGGCGGCGCCCAACCGAACCGAGATCGTGACGTCCGCGGTCGAGCATCCCGCCGTGCTGACGCTCTGCGCGCATCTTGAGAAGACCCGCCGCCTCAAGGTGCACAGGATCCCGGTGGATTGCCGTGGTCGGCTCGATCTCGACGCCTATATGGCCGCCCTCACCCCACAGGTTGCAATCGTGTCAATAATGTGGGCGAACAACGAGACTGGTGTGATCTTCCCCGTGGCAAGGCTTTCCGAGTTGGCCAAGGAAGTGGGCGCCCTATTCCATACCGATGCTGTGCAGGCGGTCGGCAAGCTTCCGATGGACCTGAAGTCGACCGCAATCGACATGCTGTCGCTCTCCGGCCACAAGCTGCACGGGCCGAAAGGGATCGGTGCGCTTTTCGTAAAACGTGGCGTCGATTTCCATTCGCTGATCAAGGGGGGTCACCAAGAGCACAACCGGCGTGCTGGCACCGAGAATACGCCCGGCATAGCCGGGCTCGGCACGGCGGCCGAACTCGCCTTGAAATTCATGGACGACGAGACCACACGGGTAAAGTCGCTCCGCGATCGCCTGGAGGGCGGGATCCTTCAGCGCATCCCAAGCACCTGTGTCACTGGTGATCCCTTGCAACGGTTGCCCAACACCGCAAACATCTCCTTCGAACATGTCGAAAGTGATGGAATTCCACTTCTCCTCAGCCGCATTGGCATCGCGTGTTCCTCTGGCTCGGCCTGCACCTCCGGCTCTCTGGAACCAAGCCATGTCCTAAGCGCGATGAAAACGCCACACGCGGCAGTCCGCTTCTCCTTGGCGCGGGACAACAGCGAAGAGGACATCGACCGGGTGCTCGAGGTCATGCCGGGAATCGTGGGGAAGCTGCGCAGCTTTTCCGGTTCTGGGCCGGGTAGTCCGGTCTATGCGTGAGCCGCAGAAGAACAGGCTGCCTGTCATGACCGGTCATGTCTCCCTCAACGATACGACCTTGCGCGATGGCGAGCAGGCGCCGGGCGTCGCCTTCACCACGACGGAAAAGCTGGAGATCGCTGAGTCTCTTGCGGCGGCCGGCGTGACAGAGATCGAGATCGGCACGCCGGTCATGGGCGTCGACGAGATGGAAACAATTCGCGCCGTGGTAGCGCGGCGTCTTCCGGTTCGGCTCATGGCCTGGTGCCGGATGACGTCGTTGGATCTCGATGCAGCGATCGAGAGCGGCGTCCAAGCGGTCAATTTGTCGCTGCCTGCGTCGGACATCCAACTTGCCGCCAAGCTCGGCCTCGACAAGGCGGGAGCGCTCCAGGTCATCGATCATATGGTCAGGCGCGCCGCCGATGCCGGCTTCTTCGTCGCGGTGGGCTGCGAGGATGCCTCGCGGGCCAATCGGGATCATCTCGCCCGCGTCATCGAGACGGCCGCACGCGCCGGCGCAAGCCGCGTGAGGCTGGCCGACACAGTCGGTGTTCTCGACCCGTTTTCGACCTTCGAACTTGTCGCCCAGCTCGTGGTGCAGTCTCCAATCGACCTTGAATTTCATGCGCACAACGATCTCGGACTTGCTGGCGCCAACACGCTGGCTGCGATCCGCGCAGGCGCGCGCCATGCCTCCGTCACCGTCCTGGGGCTCGGCGAGCGTGCGGGCAATGCCGCGCTGGAGGAGGTGGCCGCCGCAATGGCAGTCTTCGACGGCGCAGACACCGGCATTGAGCTGACCGCATTGCCCGGCCTCGCCGCCCAGGTGGCTTGGGCCGCCCGCCGGCAGACCGCAGCCACTAAGCCGGTCGTCGGCGCCGATGTTTTCACCCACGAATCCGGCATTCACGTCGCAGGGCTGCTGAAGGACTCGCGTACTTATCAGGGGCTCGATCCGACTCTCGTGGGCCGCTGCCGGCGGATCGTCATCGGCAAGCATTCCGGCGCCACTGCGATTGCCCATGTGCTGAGCGAAAGCGGTCGCGATCTCGACCCGGATCTGGCAGCCGCGATGGTGGCCCGCGTCCGACGCGAGGCGGCCGAGACCAAATCGACCGTCACTGCAACTCGACTGGTCGAGCTCTACGATGGAATGTGCAGCGAGGCATCTCTCATCGAGCTGTGCGGGTCCAAGTCAGCCGTGCGCGAGCGCACAGAGGCCACAGTTTTGCGACCAGGAAGAATGCAATGAATTGTTCCGCTGACAGCCGCCCCATGGATGTCACCGACATCCTCGCACGACTGAAGCGCTTGTCGGCTGCAGAGGAATTCTTCTCAGTCCTAGGCGTCGCCTATGACCCGAAGGTACTGAATGTCTCGCGGCTCCATATCATGAAGCGTGTGGGCCAATACCTCGCCGAAGAAGATTTCTCCGGTCTGCCCGACCAGGTGATTGCCGCGAGGGTGCGCGCGACGCTCGAACGAGCTTACGAGGACTTTGCGATTTCCTCGCCGCTCACGCATCGGATTTTCAAGGTGCTCAAGGACCACGATCCGAACAAACCTGCCGCGCCGGGTCACACCTTTGTTCCGTTCGACTCGGTACTGAAGCGGTTCGGACGGGAATGATCGGCGACAACGGTGCGACGCGACAATGTCGAGCAGCCGCCAAATCCGGTCATCACCACAGCGCCGTCAGAAGCAACCAGCCGAAGTTGTAGGAAAGGGGGAGCGCAAGAGACTTGGCACGAATAATGCGGACAAAGGAGATAACCGCAATGCCGGACCCGGACACGAGCCTAGAGAAACCGCCAATGCACATCGTAATCTGCATCAAGCAGGTGCCGGACTCGGCACAGATAAGGGTCCATCCGGTCACGAACACGATCATGCGCCAGGGTGTTCCGACCATCATCAACCCTTACGACCTGTTCGCCCTCGAAGAAGCGCTCAGACTGCGCGACGCCCATGGTGGCGAAGTCACTGTGCTCACCATGGGTCCGCCCATGGCAGAGGACGCGCTGCGCAAGGCGCTCGGTTACGGCGCCGACCGAGCGGTGCTCTTGACCGACCGCTATTTTGCCGGCTCCGACACGCTGGCAACCTCGTTCGCCCTTTCCCAGGCAATCGCGAAGATTGGCGAGACGTTCGGCACGCCAGACCTCGTCTTCACCGGCAAGCAGACGATCGATGGCGACACCGCCCAGGTCGGGCCCGGCATCGCCAAGCGCCTCGGACTCCTGCAACTGACCTATGTCGCGAAGATCCCTTCTGTCGACCTTGCTGCACGCGAGATCAAGGTCGAGCGCCGTTCCGAAGGCGGCACACAGATGCTGAAGAGCAGGCTCCCTTGCCTCATCACCATGCTGGAAGGCACAAACGAGATCCGCCGGGGCTCGATCCAGGACGCCTTGTGCGCCGCGCGCAGCCAGGTCTTGAAATGGAGCGCGGCCGACGCCGGCATTGAGGATCTCACCAAATGCGGCCTGCGCGGTTCACCGACCGTCGTCAAACGTGTTTTCGCCCCTCCTGCTCGAGCTGAAAAGGCGACACAAATCGACACCGCCGAGAAGGCCTTGCGCGATGTCGCTGACGAACTCATCACCGCAATCTTCACCCGCCAGCCGGCGCTGGAACATGAGCTCGCCTTTAACGGCGGCGCGTGACGGCAAGGAGCAAAACGATGTCGACCGCGAACGGAGAAACCCCTCGCCCTGCCGCCGGCCGCGCCGGCATAAAGAAGGAGTTGCCCGCCCATTTCAAGGACTATCGGCACGTTTGGGTTTTCATCGAGCTCGAACGTGGCGAGGTCCATCCGGTGTCATTCGAACTGCTCGGCGAAGGCCGCAACTTAGCAGACAAGCTTCAGGTCCAGCTTGCAGGCGTCGTGCTTGGACCGCCGGGAGAGGCCGTCGGGAACGCCGTTGCCGAAGCATTCGCGTATGGCGCTGACCTTGTCTACATCGCCGAGGCGCCCCTGCTCGCCGACTATCGGAATGAACCTTTCACCAAGGCGCTGACGGATCTGGTCGATACCCACAAACCCGAAATCCTTCTTCTCGGTGCCACCACACTGGGCAGGGATCTTGCCGGCTCCGTGGCGACGACCTTGCAGACGGGGCTCACGGCCGACTGCACCGAACTCGATGTGGATACCGACAGTTCGCTCGCCGCCACGCGTCCGACTTTCGGCGGTTCCTTGTTGTGCACGATCTATACGCTCAATTTCCGCCCGCAGATGGCGACCGTGCGGCCGAGGGTCATGCCCATGCCGCAGCGGACGGATAAACCGGTCGGGCGTGTCATCCGGCACAAGCTTTCGCTTGCCGAGGACGAGATCGCTACCAAAGTCCTCGGCTTCCTGCCGGACAATCAGTCGGCGAAGGCAAACCTTGCCTATGCCGACGTCGTGGTTGCGGGAGGCCTTGGTCTTGGCGCGGCGGAGAACCTGCAGCTTGTGAAGAACCTCGCACGAGCAATCGGCGCCGAGCACGGCTGTTCGCGTCCGTTGGTCCAGAAGAGCTGGATGCCAGCTGATCGGCAGATCGGCCAAACTGGCAAGACGATCCGGCCGAAGCTTTACATAGCGGCCGGGATTTCCGGCGCCGTCCAGCATCGGGTTGGCGTGGAGGGGGCGGATCTCATCGTGGCCATCAACACCGACCCGAACGCGCCGATTTTCGATTTCGCTCACCTCGGAATCGTCACCGACGCGATCCGCTTCCTGCCCGCACTGACGGAAGCCTTCACCCGGCGGCTGTCGCCCCACAGTCGCGATAAGCTTTCGAGCTAAGGGGATGGACATGATCGAGGAAAACTTCGACGCCATTGTTGTTGGGGCAGGCATGTCCGGAAACGCAGCTGCTTACACCATGGCCAGCCATGGCCTGAAGGTGCTGCAGTTGGAGCGCGGTGAATATCCGGGCTCCAAGAATGTCCAGGGTGCCATCATGTACGCGAACATGCTGGAGAAGATCATCCCGGATTTCCGGGATGATGCGCCTCTCGAGCGGCATTTGGTTGAACAGCGGCTTTGGGTGATGGACGACACATCCCATACAGGGATTCACTATAGGTCGGACGACTTCAATGAGGCGAAGCCCAACCGATACACGATCATCCGTGCCCAGTTCGATAAATGGTTTTCGCGTAAGGTGCGCGCGGCCGGCGCGACCGTTCTGTGCGAGACGACCGTGACGGAACTCATCCGTGATGCCAATGACAGGGTGATCGGCGTCCGCACAGACCGGGCGGGCGGAGCCATCTACGCGGACGTGGTCGTTCTCGCAGAAGGTGTCTGCGGCCTGCTTGGCACTCGAGCCGGCCTGCGCGAGATGCCAAAGCCGCAAACCGTGGCCCTCGCCGTCAAGGAAATGCATTTCTTGCCCGAAGAGGTCATTGAGCAGCGGTTCGGCGTAAAGGGCGATGAGGGCTGCGTGATCGAGGCGGTGGGCACGACCTCCCGCAGCATGGCCGGGCTCGGCTTCCTCTATACCAACAAGGAGTCCATCTCACTGGGCATTGGCTGCCTCGTCTCCGATTTTGCCGCGATGGTCGAGAGCCCCTACGTTCTCCTTGATGCCTTGAAGAGCCATCCTTCGATCCGGCCGCTGATCGCCGGCTCGGAAGTGAAAGAATATTCCGCACACCTCATTCCCGAAGGCGGCTACAAGGCTATTCCGCAGCTCTTTGGCGATGGTTGGGTCGTGGTCGGCGATGCCGCGCAACTGAACAACGCCATTCACCGCGAGGGTTCGAACCTCGCCATGACCTCCGGCCGCATTGCGGCTGAGGCAATCGTCGAGGTCAAGAGCCGCAACGGTCCGATGAACAAACGGAATCTCGCCCTTTACAAAGCCATGCTGGACAAGTCCTTCGTGGTCAAGGACCTGAGGAAATACAAAGACATGCCGGCCTTGCTCCACACCAATTCATGCAATTATTTCACGACTTATCCGCGGTTGATGTCGCAAGCTGCGCAGAACTTCATGCGTGTCGACGGCACGCCGAAGATCGAGAAGGAAAAGGCGACCACGGCGGCCTTCATCAAGGCGCGCTCGCGCTGGGGGCTGGTCAGCGACGCGGTCCGCCTTGCATTGGCGTGGCGCTGAGGGGAGACGAAATGACCAGCGCAGCGACGAAGTCACGTGTCGAGGACAAGCTTTACCAGAACCGCTACTTGGTGGATTCCGGCCGCCCGCACATCAAAGTGCGACCGCACCAGAAGCCGAGCGCGAATTTGCTCGCGCTGACCCACGTCTGCCCGGCGAAATGTTATGAGTTGAACGACAAGGGTCAAGTGGAGATCACTGCCGACGGCTGCATGGAGTGCGGCACCTGCCGGATTTTGTGCGGGACGACTGGTGAGATCGAGTGGAACTATCCACGCGGCGGTTTCGGAATCCTCTTTAAATTCGGATGACCGGCGCACGCATGACCTAAGCAGATACCGCGCTCAGGGACTCTACGATATGTGAAGGTGCTGACCGCGCCAAGCGAGCTGGAGATTGCGCTCGCCATACGCTGGCCAATTGTCGTGAACGTCCTGCCCACGTTTCTGCAGACGGGTGATGGAGAAGTCGTCGTCTGGACGCTGAAGGAGAGCCGGAGATTGCCGCCACTGCCGGCAATACCCACGCACCTCAATCAGCCACTCGCCACCTCATACCACTGGCCGTAACACATCGAGCGAATTGCGGCTGCCGGCCAGTCGCATCGGCGCCTCCGCAGCAAGGTATCTCCCCCTTACGGCCGGCGTCCGAACCATGGCGCTTGTCGCCCGCATCTGACGGAACGCTAGTGGCTGATCGACGCGATTGACAAGGCCGGTTGGGTTTTGCCAGGGCGGCTCGTATCCTTGGCCTCACGCCCTGGAAAATCGGCTACGCCCTGCGCCGGCATGGTAACAAGGTGAAGAAATTCCAGACGTCGTGATGACGTCAAGCGTAAGCAGCCCGGAGTGGTCTCGCTCACACTCTGCGCGCCCGAGGCTGCTAGCTTCGCGACCCTATTTGCCTGTCCACTGTCGTAAGCCCGACAAAGGTGTGTCGGAGCAATCCGAAGGAATCTGACACGAGAAGCCTATTCGTGAACCGAAACAGCTCTTTGAGCTGGCATAGCTCTTGCGCTTTGAACTGCGACATCACGCAGCAACGGAGCCGTTCATGTCTGCACCGGCAATTTCGCTTGAGAGCCTCAGCACGACATTCGGTGACCAGTTGCTTGGCACCATGAAACCCGGTGGCTGCGCGTCTTCGTCCTGCGGCTCGTCGACAAAGCCCGACGACACGGATCCGGCTGTCTGGGAGAAGATCAAGGATCACCCCTGCTTTTCAGAAGAGGCGCATCACTATTTCGCGCGTATGCACGTCGCGGTCGCGCCGGGCTGCAACATCCAGTGCAACTACTGCAATCGCAAATATGACTGCGCCAACGAAAGCCGGCCTGGGGTGGCCTCTGAAAAGCTGACGCCCGAACAGGCGCTACGCAAGGTGATCGCGGTCGCCAACGAGGTGCCGCAGCTTTCCGTGCTCGGCATCGCCGGACCGGGCGACGCCTGCTACGACTGGAAGAAGACGAAGGCGACCTTCGCCAGGGTCGCCAGGGAAATCCCAGACATCAAGTTTTGCATATCCACGAATGGGCTGGCGCTGCCCGACCGTGTCGATGAGCTTGCTGACATGAATGTCGATCACGTGACGATCACGATCAACATGGTCGACCCTGAGGTCGGTGCAAAGATCTATCCTTGGATCTTTCACGATCATCGCCGCTACGTCGGCATTGAAGCCACCCGGATCCTGCACCAACGGCAGATGTTGGGCCTGGAGATGCTGACCGCGCGGGGCATCCTCACCAAAATCAACTCGGTGGTGATCCCAGGCGTGAACGATGAGCATCTGATCGAGGTGAATAGATGGGTTAAGGAGCGAGGCGCGTTCCTGCACAACCTTATGCCGCTGATTTCGGACCCGGCACACGGCACGCATTACGGACTGAGCGGGCAGCGCGGCCCAAACGCAATGGAGATGAAGGCTCTTCAGGATCGTGTCGAAGGTGGCGCCCAGTTGATGCGGCACTGCCGGCAGTGCCGGGCAGATGCCGTGGGCCTGCTCGGAGAAGATCGTGGCCAGGAATTCACAGTCGACCGGATTCCCGGCGAGGTCACCTACGATGCCAGCAAACGCAAGGCCTATCGGGAGCTGGTCGCGGAGGAGCGCCGTGATCACGTCGAGGCTAGGAGAGAAGCGATCGGATTGGTCAAGGCAGCGAGCCGCGGCAAGTCCCTTCTCTTCGCGGTAGCGACCAAGGGCGGCGGCCGCGTCAATGAGCATTTCGGCCATGCGAAGGAATTCCAGGTTTATCAAGCCTCGCTGAAAGGGATCAGCTTCGTCGGGCATCGGAAGGTGGACAAGTATTGCCTCGGCGGCTGGGGCGCAGAAGCCGCCCTCGATGGCGTCATCGCAGCGCTTCAAGGCATAGATATCGTGCTGTGCGCCAAGATCGGAAATTGCCCGCAGGATCAGCTCGCGGAGGCCGGAATCAGAGCCACCGACGCCTGTGCCCATGACTATATCGAGACAGCAATCAGCGCGATTTACATCGCCGCGTCTGGGACCCCCACACTCGCGGCGACGGCCTGAGCTGTCTCATTCATTCGGACCAGGAGTTAAAATGGCTTTCAAGATCATCGCATCCCAATGCACCCAATGCGGCGCCTGCGAATTCGAATGTCCTTCGGGCGCGATCAAGTTCAAAGGCGAGAGCTACGTGATCGAGTCACAGAAGTGCACCGAATGCGAGGGGGTCTTCGATGCGCAGCAATGTGCCTCGGTATGTCCGGTGCCGAAGACCTGCGTTCCTGCGTAACGGACATTGGACTGCCGACATGGTTGGGGGCTGCCTACGCAGGACGCCTGGAACGCCTTGTTCGCAATCTCAGCCGCAAGAGAAATCAGGGAACGGACATGTCGCTCGGACGCGAAGAGGAGATCGAAATCCGCAGGCCTCCACGATTCATGCCGGGAGAGCGGGTACGTGCCACTCGCCACATAAAGAATGACGGCACCTATCCTGGCAGGGAGATCGGCGAAAATCTCGTGCGGAAGGGGGACGAGGGATATGTGCGCGACATTGGCACCTTTCTCCAGCAGTTCTTCATCTATGCGGTCGAGTGGATCGACCGTGGCACCGTCGTCGGTATGCGAGCGCGTGAACTGATGAGCCTCGACAAGGCCGAGGCGCCCTGCAGTGCTGAAAGCAATACCAATGAAGGGACGGCCAGATGAAAGTCATGATCCGCAGGACCGATGCTGGTTTGTCGGCGTATGTCCCCAAAAAGGACCTCGAAGAGCCGATCATCAAACTGGAGAAGGAAGAGTTGTGGGGCGGAACGGTCACGCTCAGGAACGGGTGGCGGCTCCTCCTACCCGATCTCCCACATGATACGCGTCTGCCGATCACCGTCGAGGCAAGGAAGATTTCCGAAGAGGGCTGATGCTGCCCCTAGGTGCGTCGCGAGGAAACGAGATGAACACGATCCTGACATCGGGCCACCTCGTCATTGTGCGGGACAGTTTTGCTGAAAAGCTGCTTGACCTGGCGAAGGGAGCGCTCGCCGCCGATGAGGTGATCCCCTATCTCGGTCCGGGTCTTCTTGAGTTGAACTGTGTGGAACCGCCTGTGCCGCATACCCCGGAGGTTGTTGCCGCGGCACTCAACGCACGGGCTCCTGCCCCTTCCAGGATCCGCACCAATATGTGGTCGGTTGCGCAGTTCATCGAACAGCGCCGGCATCGCCGGACCCTTCAAGCTTGGATGACCGACATATTCGCAGCGCCGGTGGGGCCGACCCCCTTCCACGCCTGGCTCGCAAGGCTGCCACTCTCCCTCATCATCGACAGCTGGTATGACAGCGCGATGCGCACGGCTCTGGTAGAGACGGGCCGAACGGACGTCGTTGAGATACAAGGCGTCACGCGCGCGAATGAAATCGGCAACATTTGGACGAAAACCTACGATTTGTCCGGGAGGGAGCTCGACCCCCGATTGGGGGCCAAGACGGTTCTCTATTCACCTCACGGGAGTATTACGCCCGCGCAAAACTTTCTCGTCGCAGATTCCGACTACGTCGAAGTCCTGTCCGAAATTGATATCCAGACACCGATCCCAGACGCTGTGAAGGAACGGCGCATCACCCGTGGATTTTTCTTCGTTGGCTGCCGCTTCAACGATCAGATGCTGCGCACCTACGCCAGACAGATCATGAAGCGCTCCCGCGGTCCCTATTGCACCGTAATGGACGCCGAAACCCTGACCAGAAACGAAGCGCGTTTCCTTGCGGCAAGCGGAATCACGGTGATCGACATGCCAGTAGGTCAAGCGGCGGCTCGGCTTGTGGGAACGGGCACGGCTGCAGGTTGAGGACGGGATTAACAATGGCGGATGCCTTTGATGATGTCTGCTTCGGCTTTCCTCGAAGGCGCAAAATGCAGTCGGGAATACACCCGTGAACAGTGAAGCTGTCGGCGGCGCAACGAACGCACTGAATTCGTTGGCCCATGTTGAAGCGGCGCGCTGGGGCCGGGATTTGAGTACGCTGTTGCGCATCACGCGTATGAATCTGCGCCATCCGTGGCAGGTTGCCCTCGCTATGGGCTCGACGATCATGGCGGCAATCCTCCAGTTGCTCATTCCCCAGCTTCTCGGCCGGGCTGTCGACCAGACCCAGACAGCTATCGGGGGCGGTGTCGCGGGGGCCGCGGCAGGACAAGCGCTCTGGGCCCCGGCTCTCCTGCTGCTCGCCGTCAGCGCGCTACGCGGCGTTTTCACGATGGCGCAGAACTATTTTGCCGAAGCCGTCGGGCATCATGTCGCGTACGAATTGCGGCTCGCCTACTACGACAAGATCCAGCGTCTCAGCTTTTCCTTTCACGACCGGGTCCATTCAGGCGATCTGATAACCGCCGGAATGCTCGATCTCGAAGGCGTGCGGATGTATTTTTCCACCGGGCTCATGCGGGTGCTCCTGCTGGCGATGCTGATCGGGATTGGCGCTTACATGATGATCTCGACCGATCCCGTGCTCGGCTTGGCCGCGCTCAGCTTCGTGCCTTTTGTCGCTTGGCGCTCATCGACCACACAGCTTAGGCTGCGCGCCACCTGGCTCGACCTCTATGAGCGCCTTTCGGTACTAAGCCGCGTGATGAAGGAAAATCTCGCAGGTATCCGTGTGGTCCGCGCTTTTGCGGCTCAATCCTATGAGATGCTGAAGTTCGACGGCGCTTCCAAGAACGCGCTCGACCTCGCCAACGATCTCGTTGACATCTACGTACCAAACACGTCGGCGATGACCTTGTCCTACTTTTTTTCAATGGGATTGGTGCTTGGGATCGGTGGCAACAAGCTCGTCGCTGGCGAGATCAGCGTCGGAACCATGGCGACCTTCCTGACCTTCATGACCATGCTGCAAATGCCAGTCCGCCAGATCGGTCTCATGGTCAATGCGTTTGCCCGCGCTTCTAGCTGCGGTTCGCGGCTTTTCGGTCTCCTCGATCAGGAGATCACAATCAGGGATGCTCTCGAGGCCAGACCGCTTGAGATAAGTGACGGCACTCTGCGCTTCCACAATGTCTCATTTGCCTACCCCAACGCCGAAAACCGCGCCATTCTGAAGAACCTCAGCTTTGAGGCCCGGAGAGGCGAGACGATCGCGATCGTCGGTCCGCCGGGTTCCGGCAAATCGACGATGGCTCATCTGGTCCCCCGCTTTTACGACGTGACCGATGGCGCCATCACGTTGGACGGCCAGGACGTACGCAATGTCACCCTCGAGAGCCTTCGCAAGGCGGTCGCGGTTGTACAGCAGGATGCGTTCCTATTCACCACAACGATCGAGAACAACATCGCTTATGGCGATCCCTGGGCGAAGAGACAGCGAATTGAACGCGCTGGAGAATTCGCCCAGCTCCACGACTACATCCTCGGGCTCCCGGCAGGGTATGAGACGGTCGTGGGCGAACGCGGCGTTTCTCTCTCTGGCGGCCAGCGCCAGCGTCTCACGATTGCTCGCACCATGATGCTGCGCCCCTCCGTCATCATTTTCGACGACTCGATGGCCGCGATCGATGCCGGCACCGAGCTGCGCATTCGCGCGGCGATGCGGCGCTTCGCAAAGGATCGGGTGACGATCATCATCGCGCACCGGCTGAGTGCGCTTAAGCATGCCGATCAAATCCTTTTTGTCGATAAAGGCGAAATCGTAGAACGCGGCACGCATGAAGAGCTTCTGGCGAAGCGGGGACGCTACAGGGCCCTTTACGATCTCCAGACGCGCCCGGGTGATAGCATTATTAGCCAGGATGGGGGCGCCCGCTGATGGACCAGGGCCGCGGCGAACTCGAAGCCGAACGTGACGACGGGAGACGCCCTCCGCGCGCGGTCGTCGGCTCGCACCGGATCGAGGAGGAGATGTTCGGCCGGGCTTTCGACAAGAGCATCCTCCGTCGCATCTGGGGCTTCGTCCATCCCTACCGGGCAAAGGTAGTTGTCACGATTGTCGCGATGCTGATCTTCACCGGGACGCAGCTTCTCATCCCCTTGATCATCCGCTACGCGATCGACCTCGGCATGAACCCGGCAAGGCCCGATCGCTCAGCCCAGCTTGCGGCCGTCGGCGCGTTCCTTTCGGCGATTTTGGTCAATTTCGCCGCCGGCTACATGCAGGAAGCCTTGGATGGGAAAATGGCCGAAACTGTCCTGTTCGACATCCGCCGCGCCATGTTTGGCCATCTGCAAAAGGTTTCGCTCTCTTTCATGGACAAGACCGAGGTCGGACGCCTGATGTCGCGCCTGCAAGGCGACGTTAACTCCATACAGGAGTTCCTGGAAACCTCGGTATATTCCCTAGGCGATGTTGCGCTTCTCTTCGGCATCGTTTTCGTAATGCTGTGGCTCGACTTTCGCCTCGGCCTCCTGACGCTATCGGTTCTGCCGATCCTGGTGATCGTCCGCATTGTCTGGTTGCCGCGTGCCCGCGACGCCTTCATGGCTGCACACGAAACCAATTCCGTCGTCAATGGCGCGCTGGCCGAAGCCATTCACGGCGTGCGGACCATACAGTCAATGGACCGCCAGCAGGTGAATTTCAGTCTTTTTGACGATCGGGCCCATGCCAACCTCAGGACCCACCTGATCGCTGCCAGATATGCACTGGTCATGGTGCCCATCGTCGATGGCATCACCGGCCTCGCCTTGGCCGCCGTTATTGTGGTCGGCGGCTCGATGGTCATGAATAGCCGTATAGATGTGGGCGTGTTGGTAGCCTACCTATTTTACATCCAGCGCTTCTTTGACCCGATCCGCTCACTCACCCTGCAATATTCGGTCATGCAGCGCGCCATGGCCTCAGGCAAGCGCCTGACCGATGTGCTCGACGTCAAGATCGATGTTAAGGACAAACCCAATGCCGAGGTGCTTTCGCCCGAAATGGACGGCTCGGTCGAGTTTAGGGACGTCACCTTCGGCTACGATCCGAACCGTTCGGTTCTGAAAAATGTCTCGTTCAAGGTCAATCCGGGCGAGACGGTCGCAATAGTCGGACCGAGCGGTTCTGGCAAATCGAGTTCGATGGCCCTGGTCCACCGCTTCTATGATGTTCAGCAGGGTCAGGTGCTGGTCGGCGGACATGATGTACGCGACCTCACCCAGGAATCGCTCGGCCGCCAGGTCGCCATGGTGCTGCAGGAGCCATTCCTGTTCACCGGGACGGTCTTCGAGAACATTCGATACCAGAAGACGGAAGCCACGCGCGACAAGGTGATCGAGGCGGCCAAGGCCGTCGGCGCGCATGACTTCGTCATGAGCCTCGCCGACGGGTATGAGACCCAACTTGGCGAACGCGGCGACAACTTATCTCTCGGCCAGCGCCAGCTTATCAGTTTCGCCCGCGCCCTCGTCGCTGACGCCAAGATCCTCGTGCTCGACGAAGCTACCGCCAACATCGACAGCTACACGGAATTGCAGATTCAGAAGGCTCTGATCAAGCTGCTTGAAGGGCGGACTGGCCTCGTCATCGCCCACCGTCTCGCCACGGTCCGGGGGGCCGACCGCATCATCGTGCTTCAGAATGGCCAAGTTGTTGCGACTGGCAACCACGATGAGCTAATAGCCATGGGCAGCCTGTATTCCAAACTCTACTATTTCAACTACGCCTCCTTCGACGACCTTCCCGAACACGATACCACCGTCCAAGCTGGCTCTCAGACCTGACATCTTGGCGGCCTTGTGGTAGTGGCGTTGGCTTTCGGGCGTGTCGGCAGACCACTCAGGCCACCGCGTCCGGCCAGCAGCCAGCATTCAAGAACGAGCACTCCTCGCAGTTCGTGAAGACCGGCTGCGAACGATTTCCTCCAGCATCGTATCCGACCGCGGTGCACCACCATCATCGGGCGAGCTCGCTCGAGGTGTTGGCTGGGCGTCGCAAAGCCGCTCGCGAGCGCGCCCTCAATAGCGCCGTAGCGAGTGACGGCTTTGCTACCGACGGGCCGCTGATGAAGCTGGATTAGTGGGCGCCGCACCGACGCCGCCCCGGGCGAGAAGAACCTCCTGCGGCTGGCTATGGGCAACGACTAGCGCCAGCGCGACGAGCAGGCGCGTGCCGGCATCGCGACGCGCTCGGCTACCCTCTCCTTAGGATCGTGCATGTTCACACGATGGCCCAGACGCCAGCCAACGCACAAAGCTGGTATTCTGTGCCGCCTCCTCGTCGTCAGTTTGGCCTCCTCCCGATTGCCCGCCCCACCACGCGCACGCTCGAGCACGTGGGTGTGAGGAGCGCTGCACAAGGATGTAACCTCAGGCCGCGAATTTCATGGTCAGCCAAGTCGAGCCATGATTTCGGACTGAATGGTCGTCGCGGTGTAAAGGGAAGCATCTAGCGGCAGATTTCCAAATGCCATTTGACAAAGCAGGTAGTTGGCACCTGCCTCTTCCAACTGATCTAGCAGAGCTTTTCGCACAGACTCTGCTGATCCTACCACGCACAATTCACTCTCGACTGCCGCATCGAAGGTCAGCGGCAAGTTTGGTGGAGTGGGGATAGCGTTAAGCTCGTAAAGGAATTGGAAGCTCTTGAGCCAGCGTGCGTAAGCAGGTGCCGCGAGCGAATAGGCATGTGTGTCACAACGCCCAATCACGACCATGCGGAGCAATCCGACAAATCTCCCTTGATCCCCCCCGCCTGCGTTGTCCTCTCGATAGGCGCGGAACGCATCAGTAGTTTTGCGAACAGAAGAGGAAGGTCCTACACACGCGATATTTGTTCCATTCGCAGCGGCCCAAGCTGCGGACTCGGGTCGATTGGCAGCGACCCATGTGGGCGGATGTGGACGCTGATGAGGTCTTAGCGTCAAAGGAACGTCATTGAGATCAAAATGGCGGCCTTGATAGCATAGCGTGCCGACCTCCCTCGAATTAACAAGTATTTCCATAAGAATTTCGCTGGCTTCGGCATAACGGCCCGGCACCGCGTCCGCACCAATCCCGAAGTAGCCCAATTCGGTCGGGAGAGCACCGCGCCCTATGCCCAGTTCGAGCCTGCCACCGCTCAACTGGTCCAGCATACAGATCTCTTCGAACGCACGCAGCGGATGATAAAGCGCAAGCAGCATCACCAAGGGTCCGAGACGCAAGCGCCGGGTGCGCTGGGCGACGCTCGATAAGAACAGATTCGGCGATGGACCTCTCCCATGGGGAGTACAGTGGTGTTCTGCGAGATGATAGGCATAGAACCCTAGCTGATCGCACGCCTCTGCTAATATGAGGCGATCTTCGTACTGCCGGCCTATATCGCGGCCATCCTCATCCAAATGATCGAAGATGCCGAAAGCCAGGTTTGAAGGAAAGACGTTTGTCACTCTTTAAGTCCCCGATTTTAAAAGAAGGCTGTTTTCTTGCTGGGATCACCAAGCAAGTCGGAAGAGATGTGTTTGATCGCCGATTAGCGTCAGCGTAACGAAGAAGCAGAGCCTGACGCTTCCCTGCCCCTGGAGCTTGGCACCGTTAAGCTTCCAGCAATGTCGCCAGCGGCAGCAAGAAATTCATCCATCTGCTCTTTTGTGCCGATGCTGACGCGGATACAGTGTTCCAAGCCTTTGTCTGGAAAAAACGCGACAAGTATCTTTTGCCTCTCCAATGCTGCTTGCCACCATGAGCCGTCCTGTCCCGCGGGCACACGGGCCAGCAAGAAATTTGCGCGGGAGGGTGTTACGGAAAATCCGAGTTGCGATAGTGCAACTGTCACTCGCTCTCGTTCATCCTCGATGTGCTTGTGGTTGTCTGCGTAGGCGCCGCGATGCGCAAGCACGCTGATACCAACGGCATGCCCGATCACGTTCATGTTGAAGACGTTCTGGATGTTTCGCAGCCTTCCAATAATTTCAGGGTGACCGAAACCGAAACCGACGCGAATGCCAGCGGCGGCATAGCTTTTCGAGAATGACCTCAAGATCAGAAGGTTCGAATACCGGCTGATGAGGCGCAGTCCGTGATCGGGTGCAAAGTCGACGTAGGCCTCATCGAGGACAATCAAGCGGTCCGATTGTGCTACGAGGCATTCGATATCGCTTATCGGGAGGAATGTTCCGGTCGGATTGTTTGGATTGGCCAACATAATAAACTTGGCATCTTTTGCCGCACCGGAAAGCAATTGCTCCATTGGCAGGGAATGAGCTTGACATCCGATTTCGAGGAACTCAGCGCCCTGAAGCATGGCAAGTTTGCGGTTGAACGAAAACCCTGGCGACATCATCGCAACCTTGTCGCCGGGTGCGAGGAAAGCTCTGTAGATCAGTCCGAGCAGTTCAGACGACCCGTTGCCAGCGATGACCTGATCCCTGGAAACGCCATAGGTGCTGGACGCTGCTTCCCTCAATCTGAAGTTATCGTCATCCGGATATAGATACTGGCGCTTGAGGGCCGCCACTGCACTTTGCATTATGATTGGCGGCAACGGAAACGGGTTCTCATTCGTATTCAGCTTGATAAAATTTGCGTCCGGCGCTGGTCCGTTGGACGGCAGAGCATCCAACTGTCGTGTCACTTGCGAAAGAGCCGAAAGCACAGTTTGCAGTTTTGCGTCGGACATATTTAACTCCGTTTCAGTCACACAGGGGGCATCCGTATGAGCTCGCAACGAGAGCAACATGGCGGACGGGATTGACGATGGCAGGGTTGCCTTTCACACAATGGGCGCAGCGCCGGCTGAGATGGGAATTCAGCCAGGCTGTCCTCGGTCGAATCGAGTTGACGCGGACGCGGATCTGCATCGCTGCGCGGCGCCAAGGCGCTAAGCGGCTCAGCTCATGCCCAGGGTCATGCTTTCAAAGACGCTTGATCTCGACGCCGTATTTCCTCAGCACGTAGCCAATCTGGCGCGGGGTCAGCCCAAGCAAGCGCGCTGCCTTTGCCTGCACCCAGCCACATCTTTCCATGGCAGCAATGACGCGCTCTATATCGGGCGTCCTCGCGCCAATTGGGTGGGTTGCGCCGGCAAGCGGGTTAGTCGCGGCCGAACTGGCGGCCTCGTCCGGGGGCGTGGCCAAATTCGCTGACTCCGGCAGGATCGGCGGTGGTTGCAGCGCGGCCTTGCCCGATCTGCACTTCCACAGCGCCTCGGCAAAGCATTGGCCTTGGGAGCAGGCAAAGTCGTTTCTCCCGATTGACAGTCCCTCGGCCAGGATCGCTGTCCGGTGCACGCAATTTTCAAGCTCGCGAATGTTGCCGGGAAACTCACATTTCATCAGCACTTCAATCGCATGCGGATCGAAGGTGAGCGTACAGCCGTTCTCGTCGTTGAACTTCTTGAGAAACTCAGCTGCGAGGAGCGGAATATCGCTGCGCCTTTGGCGCAATGCTGGTACCAGCAAGGGAACCACGTTGATGCGGTAGTATAGGTCGGCGCGGAACTCATTCCTTGCAACCGCCTCTTCCAGGTTCCTGTTCGTGGCGGCAATCACGCGAACATCGACCTTGATGGTCTGATTGCTGCCGACGCGCTCAAACTCCTGCTCCTGCAGCACGCGCAGTAGCTTTGCCTGGAACGAGGCCGAGATCTCGCCAATCTCGTCCAGAAACAACGTCCCCTTGTCAGCGAGCTCAAAGCGCCCCTTGCGGGAATTGAATGCGCTTGTGAAGGCACCCTTCTCATGACCGAACAATTCGGATTCCAGGACTGTCTCTGGGAGCGCTGCACAATTGAGTTTAACGAAGGGCCGCTTGGCGCGCGGCGACAACTCGTGAATTGCCTTGGCAGCCAGCTCCTTCCCGGTACCGGACTCACCTCGCAGCAGAACTGTGGTTTTTGCCTTGGCTACGACCGCGATCTTCTCCAGCAGGGCGCTTATCGCCGGACTGTCACCAATCATCCCCTCGACGTGGACCTTTTTGCGCCGGGGTGCAGGGTGCTTAACATCAGAAAATTTCGTTTGCAGCCGATGTTCCAGCTCCGGCGTTCGCTCGCGGTCGGCCGCGGAGAAGCGATGCAACTTGACTGTCTGTCCCACCATGTTGGCAATCATGGTAAGCAGCCGGACATCATCGTCGAGCCGATAGCTTGACCTGCTTTCCAAAACCCGGTCCAAAGTCAGCGCGCCTATGGCGTTCCCATCAACACGAATGGGAACGCCGATGAACGACACGGTGTCGGAGGCCCCAAGCACCTCGATATCAGCGGCAGTGAAGGTCGGATGCATCGCTATGTCCTCGGCGAGGAGCGGCGTGTCGGTCGTCACAATCTGGTCGATGGCGTTGCGCGGCAGGCGCGACCGGGAGGGCTCATTGCCGTTCGTGCCGCAGCCGGTGGCCACTGTGATGTCCAGTCCGCCCTCGGCATCGCAGAGAGCGATGATGCCGTGCCGCATCTGCACAAACGAGTGCAGGAGATCGACTACCTTGGCCAACTTGAGTTCGAGCCGGGCGGCATCGGCGAGTACTTTCGATATTTCGAAGATGCCGGTTAGCGCGCGCTCGTGCAATGCCACACTCGCAGGATTCGTGTCGGACTTTGGACAACCCTTTATCGCATTCGGCAGCGATATGCCGCAGTCGCGGGCATTCTGTTCTGACTTGCTAATGTTGTGGTGCATGTGATCCTCGATCTCGCGCCATCAAATCTAGGCTGGCGGCATGTGCGCCCGCGACATCGCGGGCACGCGCGAAAATGCTCCGACGTGAACTCGTGCCGCCGCCGTGTGGTCGAGTGCAAAGCGGGTCTAGCCCTGACGCATCGCTTGGCTACTCCCTCCACGAGGCTTGGCCATGTTATTGGCTTGCCCCGGGCAAACACACGTTGTTTTCAAAAGACTGGAGCGAGGCGGCATAGTCAATCGAGCTTTCTTTCATCTGTGAAAGGAAACCTCGCGGCCTATGATAGGATTCATCAGTTCTATCTTTGCGTTGAAGCAGAAATACCTGGGCCGGCCATGCCTTGCCCGAGCCGCTGACCGCGCGGAGTGTAAATGCGGGGCCGTGCCATTCACCAGCGCCCGCGAAGGAGGGGCGGGAGCGATAATAACAGCCAACGGCACTGGTCGGTCGCGGCAACCGCCATCTTTCTCGAGTTGATCAGGCGGCGGCGATGTCGCGTGTGAAGGCGCGAAGCTGGCATCGAGTACGACTTCGTAGGCGGTGCCCGCAACTTCTGAATCGCATCGTCTTGGTCAGCACCATCACCAGCCTGGGGCCGAAATCGGCACACTCAATGAGCGTATCGAAAAGTCTGAACAGATTACGATGCGACCGCTTGGAAACGGCTGCCCCTGCTGCGGGCGTTGATTTGCAAAATTGGTCGTCCAAAAGGCCGTCCGAATATCTGATTGCAGTGGCTGCATGGTCGTAGGCTGTCTAGAAACGAGCGCTTCCGAACAGGGGTAAGTTAGCCTGTCATCTGGACGGCCTTGAACAGGCGACCTATTGGTACGCGCTGGCGCCAACGATGGGGCCCGGTCCAAAGCCGGCTAATGAGGAACCCACCACGCTTTTTGCAGCAAAGCCGCTAGCCAGAGGGATCGACCCGCAAGCACTCTGCCAGAGACCATCAAGGGCGTTCGGACCGCGGCCTTGCCCGCTGGTCTGACACCGCATTCCTCCATCATTGGCGAGCCCACGTCAGTTCAGGTGATGCGGATTCATCTGGCATGGGTATTGCGGCGGCGTTGGTGCAGCGTTCGACCGGAGCGCCGCGATAGGGAGAAGCCCGGGAGAAGTCACGCCACCTCGATCCGGTCAGGGAGAGAGAAACAGTGTCAGCTGCACAAGTCCGCGGCGCGAGTCCCGCGCCCCGCAAACCCTTCTACACCAAGCTCTACGCCCAGGTGCTTGCCGCCATCGCGCTCGGCGTCGCAATTGGCTATTTTTATCCGGAGACCGGCGAGAGCCTGAAGCCGCTGGGTGATGCCTTCATCAAGCTGGTCAAGATGATCATCGCGCCTGTCATCTTCCTGACAATTGCGACCGGCATTGCCGGCATGAACGATCTTCATAAGGTCGGCCGGGTCGCCGGCAAGGCAATGGTTTATTTCCTCACCTTCTCAACGCTCGCGCTGATCGTCGGCCTCATCGTCGCCAATGTCGTCCAGCCTGGCGACGGCCTGAACATCGATCCGGCCTCGCTCGATGTCCAGGCCGTGAATACCTATGCCGCAAAAGCCAAAGCGCAGTCGGTCACCGGCTTCCTGATGAACATCATCCCGCCAACGATCGTCGGTGCCTTCGCGGAAGGCGACATCCTGCAGGTGCTGTTCTTCTCGGTTCTGTTCGGCATGGCGCTTGCGATGGCCGGAGAGACGGGCAAGCCTGTCGTTTCCTTCCTCCAGGCGCTCATTGTGCCTGTCTTCAAGCTCGTCGGAATTCTGATGAAGGCCGCGCCGATCGGCGCTTTTGGCGCGATGGCCTTCACCATCGGCAGATATGGCATCGGTTCGGTAGTCAACCTCGCGATGCTGGTCGCGACGTTCTATTTCACCGCCTTCCTCTTCGTGTTCGGGGTTCTCGGCGCAGTCTGCCGCTACAACGGCTTTTCTATTTGTTCTCTCATTCGTTACATCAAGGAAGAGCTGCTGCTTGTCCTCGCAACGTCCTCCTCGGAGGCGGCGCTCCCGTCGCTGATGGAGAAAATGGAGAAGGCGGGCGCCAGGCGTTCGGTTGTGGGTCTCGTCATCCCGGCCGGATATTCGTTCAATCTGGACGGCACGAATATCTACATGACGCTAGCGGCTCTCTTCATCGCACAGGCGACGAACACGGATCTGTCCATCGGCGATCAGGTGCTGCTGCTGCTCGTAGCAATGCTTTCCTCCAAGGGCGCTGCAGGTGTGACAGGTGCGGGCTTCATCACCCTGGCGGCTACGCTCGCGGTAGTTCCGAGTGTTCCCGTTGCTGGGATGGCACTGATACTCGGCATCGACCGATTCATGTCCGAATGCCGGGCGCTGACGAATTGCGTCGGCAACGCAGTGGCATCCCTCGTCGTCGCACGCTGGGAAGGAGAGTTGGACCGAGCACAGATGAAAGCTGCCTTCAGCGGTCATCAGCTTACCGAGGCATCAAACCGGCTACCCTCCTGCAAGTAAGGTGGGCGGCCCACGACCTGTCAAGTCGCTTAGCTGGTCACATAACTGAACGACCGACCCGCAGCCTCTAAACGGCTCCTCACGGACCATGTATCAGAAGCGCTAAATGTGTGAGTGCAAATCGTCACCGCCCTTTAAGCGAATGAGCCTTTCAGTATACCCGGCCGGTTTACGTCTGCAATGATGTTCGTCCAACACGTTGTGCCCATTCGTATGGGGACGTCTTCACTTTGCCACCCGAAACCGAAACGCGCTAGGCGGACAGAGAGCCGGCCCGCGTCAAAAACCAATCAGAATAGGACCTATGACCAAGCGCCCCACGATTGCCGATCTCGCCCGCGAAGCCCGAGTCAGCGTAGCAACGATCGATCGGGTTCTGAACGCCCGCCATCCGGTGCGCGAGGAGACCGCGCGGCGGGTCCACGACGCCGCCCAGGCGATCGGCTATCATGCTGCCGGGCTAATCAAGCAGCGGTTGCGGCGAGACCTACCGCACTACCGTCTGGGCTTCATCTTGAGAAAACCGGCCCAGCATTTCTACCAAGATTTTGCGCGCGAGGTCGAAGCATCGGTCAATTTGGCCCAGTCCTTCCACGGCATTCCGCTCGTCGAATTCGCCCCGTCACATATGCCGAGCGACCTGATCGCGCCGCTCAAGGAGTTGGGCGCACGCTGCCATGCAATCGCGATGGTGGCACCGGACCACCCGAAAATCACAGCAGCGGTTGAGGACCTCAAGGCCAAGGGCATTCCGGTTTTCTCGCTGCTTTCCGACTTCGCCGCCGGCGTGCGACAGGGGTATATCGGCCTCAACAACCGCAAGGTGGGGCGCACGGCCGCTTGGATGGTGTCCAAGGTCGCAAAACGGCCCGGCAAAGTGGCGGTGTTTGTCGGCAGCCATCGTTTCCAGGGGCACGAGCTCCGTGACGTCGGCTTTCGCTCCTATTGCCGTGAGAACGCGCCCACGTTCGAGGTGCTGGATCCGGTCATGAACCTCGAGAAACGGCAGATCACCTACGAGGCAACGCTTGATCTCATGCAGCGGGAGCCCGAGCTCGTCGGCTTCTATGTCGCCGGCGGCGGCATGGAGGGCGCCATCTCCGCGCTCCGAGAAGAGGGCAAAAGTCGGGATCTCGTCGCGATCGTGAATGAAATCACACCTGAGTCTCGGGCAGCGCTCGCAGATAACATCGTCACGATGGCGGTCGCCACGCCAATGCGCCGGCTTTGCCAGGAGCTGATAACGCTGATGACACGGGCTATCGAGACCGGCACCGCTGAAACACCCGGCCAGACATTTCTGCCGTTCGACATCCATCTGCCGGAAAATATATGAAGGAGTCTATCCTAAGCGGGAGTTTCCTTTCATAACGAGAGAAAGTTGAATGATGGTCCCTCCACACGGGTGGGCGCACCCCCGGGCCTTAGCCGCGGCCCAGGACGAAGAGCCAATTGGGTATCGGCGGCGCCTTAAGGCGGAAGCGCGAGGTAGATTGCCTAGATCCGCAGCGTCAACCTCCACCGGCTTTACTGCCAACATGCCCGACGTTCTCGTGAAGGGGGTGTGGTCAATGATCCCGCACGGCAATAGCCGAGCGAGGCCAGCACAGTCCATTTGGGGGGTCGACCTCGTCGACCGCCATCTCCTCGCCTGGCTGCACGTGAAAAGCCGCGGCACAGCCGGCAAGGCAGGAATTTAACCGGGCTAACCATCTTCTGGGACTTCGCACGCAAATCGAGGCGGCAGTCAATTCAGTAGCAGCCCGGGCGTGTGTTCTGCTCGTTCCGGCCCCTCGCACTTAGCAAGGAACTGCGCCGCTCTGCCGGGCCAAAGGCCCGACGCCCGAAGGGCAACCGCTCCGACGCGATCGCGTCCGCCTCCAGAAGCCGCCATCGAAAGAATGCTCGCGTCGTCACCACCTACGGCCAAGGCGGGCAATCAAGGCAGCTGGCATCACTCTGCCACACATCCTCGACGAGCAACTCGCCTGAGATCAGCCCCAGAACGTAGGCAACACGCGCCGCCCCGGCGCTTGTCGAGATGCTGATCGGCCCGTCTACAGGGGGCGATTAGGTGGGGCTTAACATCTTCCGGGACTTCGCACGCGATTTCGAGGTGGCAGTCGGTACCAAGAAACGAAAGGTCGGATCGGCGTGCCCGAGACGCTCAATGATTTCAGGCAAAGGCGCCAGGCGAGATGCCTCCTGCAACATCATTTCCCGCATCCACATGCTTGCCGGATCACTATTGTGAAGCTCAGGCCATTGGACGGCTTCCGTGAATGCAGGAGGAGGAAGTGGCGGCGGAAGTTGGACAATCCGCAGGGGTGTTGCTTTTGCGAAATGCTGCGCCAGCCGTAAGGGCATGGTCCCGATGCGGTTGGTGCCTGACAGGACGGGCGGGATCAGGCTAAAGCCCTGTACGACAACTTCGATACGTCTCTCGAAACCGTGCTCGAGCAAATACCATTCCTCCATGGTGGGCTGCCGGGTGTGCCTGAATTTGAGCACAACATGTCCCATGCACAAGTATCGCTCGAATGTAAGTGGCTCCGACAGCTGCTTGTTCGTGCCGCAGCCTACGCCTACGAGCTTATCTTCGAACAGGGCTGCGCGAGGATGTTTCGACATGAACACTTCCGGCATGATCAGAAAATCAACGTCGCCGCGCCGGAGAAGCTCCTCGGGGTCGTCGCAAATAGGCAGACATTCAAAGCGAACGGCGGGAGCTTCCTGCGCAGCGCGCTCTACTATCTTCCTAAAAAATACGAGCGTGATGTAATCGGAAAGCATGATTCGGAAGAGACGATCCGATTGGGCCGGGTTGAAGGCGTCGGGGGAAATAATCGATAGCTGGATGTGCAGCAATGCGTCCCGGACTGCTGGGGCGAGCCCGTCGGCGCGCGGCGTCAAAATGAGCTCGCGGCCGTTCATCGTAAATAGCTCATCGTTAAAATAGGCGCGTAGCCGAGCAACGGCGGCGCTCATGGCCGGCTGGCTCAGGTTGATACTGCGAGCCGCGGCAGTGACTTTACGCTCCCTCATCAGAGCGTCCAGCACAACGAGGAGATTTAGATCCAGCCCTTTAAAACGCATGTCATGTTCTATCCAACGTGTGGATGCGTATCATTCAAACAATCAATTTTACGAATTTACGAGCCATGCATTAGAGGAACGGAAAGTGAGCGACGTCAAGCTCAAATCGACGACACGGGCCGGAACTCGAGAGAGCGTCTGGCTCACCTTCGCCAACGACAACGGCTGAGTGCAGCCACCAACGCCGCTTTGGTCGAGTAATGCGGCCGCAAAAACCAATATGAAGAGAGGTCCTGAATGCGCCATCAGGTGCAGTGGAAGTTGTGCTGGGAAAACGAGTTGCAGCTCTCCGATCACGTTAAGCTCGCCGAGTTCTTTCGTGATACGTACGGGCCGACTGGGGCGTCCAACGCAGAACCGTTCGAAGGTAGTCGAAGCTGGGCCGGAGCCAGGCCTGAACTCCGCGTAATCGCCTATGATTCAAGCGGTGTAGCGGCTCACATGGGCATACTGCGCCGTTTCATCAAGGTCGACGCGGTCGACCTGTTGGTGGCTGAGCTGGGCCTGTACGGGGTACGTCCGGACCTTGAGGGTCTGGGAATCGCCCATTCAATCCATGTCATGCTTCCAATACTGCAGGAGCTTGGCGTTCCATTCGCTTTCGGAACGGTCAGGGACGCGCTGCGGAATCATGTTGAGAGGTTCGGACGGCGATACAGCCCTATGGCCGTTTTGTCGGGAATTCGCGTGCGCTCCACCCGACCAGAGGCCCGCCTCGACCTGCCGCCCACACGCATCGATGACGCACTCACCATTGTTCTGCCAGTTGGACGGCCGATCAGCGAATGGCCCACGGGCACGATGATAGATCGGAACGGACCAGAGCTATGAGCTGGTCCGATTGCTTGTACGAAGTGCGCCGTGAGTGCTCTGACGGCACCGGCCGTCGAAGCGTTTATCTGACGTTTGACGACGGTCCCAATCCACTTTTCACACCGGAGATTCTCGACGTGCTGGCAGAGCAGCGGGTGCCGGCGACTTTCTTCGTCATCGGCGCCTACGCCTTAGAGCACCCAGATCTAATCCAACGGATGATCGCAGAAGGGCACGAGGTAGGCAACCACACGATGTCTCATCCGGACCTGTACCAATGCGGTTTCGGCGAAGTGCAACGTGAGGTCTTTGAAGCGAACGACGCCATCATGAGAGCGTGCCCGCAGGCCTCGGTCCGCTTTGTTCGCGCGCCCTACGGCGCCTGGAGCGAAGAAGTCTGCACAGCATCACAGATCGCCGGGCTGGCGGCCCTTCATTGGTCCGTCGACCCTCGAGATTGGTCTCGCCCTGGAGTCGAGGCGATTATTGATAGAGTGCTCGCCTCTGTCCGGCCGGGCGCAATTGTACTCTTGCACGACGGATGCCCTCCCGGCGAGTTGAGCCAGGGCGCTCACGCCGGCATGCGCGACCAGACGGTCACGGCGCTGTCCCGGCTGATTCCAGCACTGCGTGAGCGCGGATTTGTAATCCGCTCACTTCCTCAACATCACTGAACAAACGAGATCCCATGACACTTCTTGGTACAACCAGCACTGTGGCCATTTCGCTTTATGCACTGCTCTCGACTGCCTATAAGAGCATGCAAGGGCTTTATGCTATGCCGACAAAGGATTCGTCGGCATTGGAGGTTCTCGTCGGCTCCGACAAACTGCCCAGCGTGGATGTCATCGTCCCCTGCTTCAACGAGGATCCGCGCACGCTTTCAGAGTGCCTGGCTTCCATTGCAGACCAAGAATACGCCGGAAGACTTCGGGTCTATTTGGTTGATGACGGTTCTGGAAATCGCGAAGCCTTAGGAACTGTCCACGAAGACTACGCGCGCGACCCCAGGTTCGACATCATTTTGCTTCCCGAGAATGTTGGAAAGCGCAAGGCGCAGATCGCCGCGATACGCCGCTCATCAGGGGATCTGGTGCTTAACGTTGATTCAGACACGGTACTCGCACCCGACGTCATTTCCAAGCTTGTACCGAAGATGCGAGATTCAGCGGTCGGCGCAGTCATGGGTCAGTTGACGGCCAGTAACCGAACCGAGAGCTGGCTGACCAGGCTGATAGACATGGAGTACTGGCTGGCTTGCAACGAGGAGCGCGCGGCACAGGCTCGCTTCGGTGCCGTTATGTGCTGTTGCGGCCCATGTGCCATGTACCGCCGGTCTGCGCTCCTTTTGTTACTGGACCAGTACGAGTCGCAATTTTTTCGGGGCAAGCCAAGCGACTTCGGTGAGGATCGCCATCTCACTATCCTGATGCTGAAAGCAGGCTTTCGAACCGAATACGTTCCGAGCGCCATCGCGGCCACAGTCGTTCCGAACAGACTCGGACCGTATCTGCGCCAACAACTCCGTTGGGCACGAAGCACATTCCGGGACACGCTGCTTGGGCTGCGCTTGCTGCCTAGCCTAAATAGCTATCTCACGTTGGACGTGGTCGGACAGAATCTCGGCGCGCTACTCCTCGCCCTATCGGTATTAACGGGCCTCGCACATTTCGCACTGACAGGCACTGTGCCTTGGTGGACAGGACTGATGATTGTGTCCATGACCATGCTCCGATGCAGCGTGGTAGCATTTCGTGCTCGACAATTTCGATTTCTTGGCTTTTCGCTGCACACGTTCATCAACGTCTTTCTCTTGCTTCCGTTGAAGGCCTACGCGCTGTGTACCTTGAGCAATAGCGATTGGCTGTCACGAAGCTCTGCTGTCGCTACATCGAACACTGGGGGAAAACAGGCCCCCACCCAAACTCCGATCACTGGTTCCAGCAGGGCAGAATTCTCGCCCCATTCGGCTCCGCTTCGCAGGCTCAATCTTGCGCGGGATTCTTCGGAATTAGTCCTGTCGGACAACATTTGCGGCGACGAGTGATCGCTACTTACCTGATGGACGAGAGGTGCACGAGTTTGACCCAGAACGCGAATCATCAGTTGCTTGATCGGGAATTGGCCGCAGACGATCCGTGGCGCCTCGACGGCAATCCGTTCGAGCAGAAGCGCCACACGCAAATGCTCCAGCTGGCGCTTGCCCAAGGCTCCATTACAAATGCCCTCGAAGTCGGGTGCGCTGCCGGCGCATTCACGGAAAAACTAGACCCCTACTGCCAAGGGCTCACCGTCATCGATGTCGTGGCGCAAGCGATTGCTCGAGCACGTCAACGGATAAAGGAGCCGTCGCGCATCAACTGGATAGTCTCCGATGTTCAACAGTTTTCGACCAACGAGTTGTTTGACCTGATCGTTGTGGCGGAGGTCCTCTACTACCTCGGAGACATAGCCGAGATGCGCGCGGCCGTCAAAAACCTGGTGCGGGTGCTTGCGCCAGGCGGGCATCTGATCTTCGGATCGGCAAGGGATGCTAATTGCCGTCGCTGGGGTCACGCCGCTGGTGCTGAGCCGGTCATCGCCATGCTGAACGAAACGTTGATCGAGGTAGAGCGTCTTGAGTGTCGGGGCGAGTCGGTCAACGAAGACTGCTTGCTCGTCCGTTTCCGGAACCCGATTTCCGCTTCCTGATGAATCGAATCTATCGCCGTTAACGTGGAGACACTATGCGCATCTGTGGTACCAAGCTGACCCATGATGGGGCGATCGCCCTGGTCGAGGATGGACGGCTCGTCTTCTGCGTTGACCAGGAAAAGCGGCACAACGATCCGCGTTACCAATCCATCGATAATCTCGACGCAATTGTTGCCGCTTTAGCGGAGCAGCGGCTAGATCCTTGTGATGTCGATCAGTTCGTTATCGACGGCGGGGATGGCGAAGACGAGTCACAGTTTCAGGTCGGCAGGCAACCAAGCAACCGCCAGTTTTGTCGTCCCTCTCGGTAAAATGAACCCATGTCCATGGTAGCGATCGACCTTACTGACGTAAGCAAAACTTATGACAAGCTCGTTGTCGACAGGCTGTCGTTCCGCGTTGCGGCGGGGGAATGCTTCGGGCTCTTGGGACCGAACGGCGCGGGCAAAAGCACGATTGCGCGTATGGTCCTCGGCATGACATCGCCTGATGCGGGGAAGATTACTGTGCTCGGCGCTCCAGTGCCGGCGCGCGCGCGTTTGGCACGTATGCGCATCGGCGTGGTCCCGCAGTTCGACAATCTTGATGCCGCGTTCACTGTACGCGAGAACCTGTTGGTGTTCGGGCGCTACTTCCGGATGAGCAGACGCCAGATCGATGCGGTCATACCATCGCTGCTTGAGTTCGCCCGCCTCGAGAACAAAGCGGATGCGCGCGTCGCCGAACTGTCCGGCGGCATGAAGCGGCGCCTGACGCTCGCGCGTGCGCTGATCAATGACCCGCACTTGCTGGTGATGGACGAGCCGACCACCGGCCTCGATCCGCAGGCCCGCCACCTGATCTGGGATCGGCTGCGATCGCTGCTGGCGCGGGGCAAGACTATTCTTTTGACTACCCATTTCATGGAAGAGGCCGAGCGGCTGTGCGATCGGCTGTGCGTTATGGAGGAGGGGCGCAAGATCGCCGAAGGTCGCCCGTCCGAACTCATTGACGAGCAGATCGGCTGTGACGTGGTCGAGGTCTACGGCGGCAATCCGCATGAACTGGGTGCGCTGATCCGGCCGTACGCACAGCGCATCGAGGTGAGCGGTGAGACGCTTTTTTGCTATGCACCCGATCCGGAGCAGGTGCTGGCGCAGCTACGCGGGCGCACGGGTCTACGCCTTCTGCAGCGTCCCCCCAATCTCGAGGATGTGTTTTTGCGGTTAACCGGGCGCGAGATGGAGGACTGAACAATGGGCGAACGTTATGCGGCGGGCATGCCCGCCAATGCGTGGAATTGGGTCGCGGTTTGGCGCCGCAACTATCTTGGATGGAAGAAAATCGGGCTTGCATCGGTTCTCGGCAACCTCGCCGATCCGATGATCTATCTGTTCGGTCTCGGCTTTGGCATCGGAACAATGATAGGTCCTGTTGAGGGCACTTCGTACATTGCGTTTCTCGCGGCTGGCATGGTTGCCACAAGCGTGATGGCATCGGCGACCGCTGAAACGGTCTACGGGAGTTTCGGCCGCATGGGCGACCAGCGCACCTGGGAAGGAATGCTATGCACTCAGCTGACGCTCGGCGATATCTTACTCGGCGAATTGGCGTGGGCAGCCACGAAGGCCCTCATGGCGGGCACAGCAATCACTATTGTTGCCACCACGCTCGGATACGCATCGTGGCCATCCATCCTCTGCTTGCTGCCAGTCATCGCTCTCAATGGCCTCGCCTTCGCGAGTCTAGCGATGGTCGTCACGGCGCTTGCGCCCAGCTATGAATATTTCATATTTTATAATACGCTTGTTATTACACCCATGCTGTTCCTTTGCGGCGCGATGTTTCCGGTCAACCAATTGCCCGGCGCTTTTCAGTATGCTGCCTCCTTATTGCCGCTCGCACATGCAATCGACCTCATTCGTCCAGCGATGCTTGGCCGTCCGATTGACAAAATGGGCCTGCATATCGGCGCGCTTTGCATATACACGGTTTTGCCCTTCTTCTTTTCGATTGCTCTTTTTCGTCGAAGGCTGATGCGTTGACGCTACTCACCATTCGAATTGGATGTTTGGGCGCAACCCATTCACACGCCGCCTAGATCAAGACATGCGTTTTAAAGGACTCGATCTGAACCTCCTCGTTGTGTTGGACGCTCTGGTCAGGGAACGTAAAGTCACCGCGGCGGCCCGCAGTATTAACCTGAGCCAGCCGGCAATGAGCGCCGCCGTTGCTCGGTTACGCGCCTATTTCAGCGATGAGCTATTTACGATGAGCGGCCGCGAGCTCATTTTGACACCGCGCGCTGAGGGGCTCGCCCCAGCAGTCAGGGAGGCATTGCTGCACATCCAGCTATCGATTATTTCCTGGGACGCCTTCAACCCAGCCCAATCGGATCGTCGCTTCCGGATCATCCTTTCCGATTACATCACGCTCGTATTTTTTAAGAAGATCGTAGAACGTGCTGCGCGGGAAGCTCCCGCCGTCCGCTTTGAATGTCTCCCTATTTCCGACGACCCCGAGGAGCTTCTCCGGCGCGGCGACGTTGATTTTCTGATCATGCCGGAAGTATTCATGTCGAAACATCCTCGCGCAGCCCTGTTCGAAGATAAGCTCGTATGCGTAGGCTGCCGCACGAACAAGCAGCTGTCAGAGCCACTTACATTGGAGCGATACTTATCGATGGGGCAGGTTGTCCTCAAATTCGGGGACACCCGGCAGCTCTCCGTCGAGGAATGGTATCTGCTTGAGCACGGTTTCGAGAGACGTATCGAAGTTGTCGTACACGGCTTTAGCCTGATCCCGCCCGTTGTATCCGGCACCAGCCGCATCGGGACCATGCCCTTACGGCTGGCGCAGCATTTCGCAAAAACAACACCCCTGCGGATTGTCCAACTTCCGCCACCACTTCCTCCCGCATTCACGGAGGCCATCCAATGGCCTGCGCTCCACAATAGTGATCCGGCAAGCTTGTGGATGCGTGAAATGATGTTGCAGGAGGGATCTCGTATGATTCCTTTGCCTAAGAGCACCGGACGTCTCAGTTGTCCGCAAATTGAGAAACTGCTCCCCCCTCGACTATGAGAGGAGGCATGGATGGCGATTGGAATTGGGAGATTCCTGCATTGTCGAGAACGATGTGGAGAGAGCTGATGCTTCAGCCTAAGAGGTAGCAGCGATGCTGCGGCTGCATGAACTTGGCTGGTGGAGCGAACCGATGGGCGAAGGAATTCGGGTGCGCGCGCAACACGGTGCGTCGGTATCTCCGCCACGGCGGGACCGTTCCGTTTGGTAAACCTGTTCGGCCGACCGCGTTGACGGGCTGGACGATTGGCTGCGAGAGCGCTTGTTTCCGGTCCCCGCCGCCTGCGAGCCCGCAACTGCTCAGCAGAAGGGCGAAGCGAACGAGAGTGCATCCATTTCGTAAATGTGTGCCTATCCAAGCAATCGATTTCTCCAATTGTCCGATGACGAATATGAACGACTCAGGCAGGGACATCATTAGGAGTATTTTTCG
>NZ_JAMYLX010000020.1:0-81096 GCF_040318265.1 Mesorhizobium sp. M1252
CCCCCACCGCGGCGTGGGGGGTGGCTGGGGGCCCCCTTCGTCGCCCGGGTGGCCCCCCCCACCGTCCATCACATCCGCCTGATTGCCTGCTTGCCGGCGTTTCGCGCTCGCTTCCGTCGCTCCTGTTTTGCGGCGACCGTGGGTTCATGAGCGCCTTCCCCCATTCCGTCGCCGCTTCGCGGCGCCACCTCTCCCCCTTCCGGAGGGAGAGGAAAATGCCAGCTCGCATAAGCTTGCGCCCTTCCTCGGGGGAGAGGAAAAGAAGCTAGCTCGCCAGCCCATACACCAGGCTCACACGTCCATCCGAAAGCGCCTCGGCCTTGCGCAGTTCCAGTCCGTGCCGGGCGTGCACCATGCCGAACAGCGCCTTGCCGTCGCCGGCGAGCAGCGGATAGACGATCAGCCGCATTTCATCGACCAGGCCGGCTTCGATCAGGCTGGCGGTGATGCGGGCGCCGCCCATGAGGTAGATGTTCTTGCCGGGCTCGCGCTTCAGCGCTGCGACGTCGTCGAGGCGGCGCAGGAAGCGCGTCGAGGCCCAGGCTGACGTCGTCATGGTGTTCGACAGCACATAGTGCGGGGTTTTCGCGGCAAAGCGCGCCCATTCGAGTTCGGCCGGGTCGACCAGTCTGCCGGTCATCGGCAATGGCTGGTCCGGCTCGTTCTGTTGGATCGCGCTCCAGTAGCGCTCATAACCGGCATACATGACGCCGCCGAGCAGGCAGGCGTCGATCTCAGGCATCAGGCCGTATTCCTCCGACCAGTTGTCGACCCAGTCGGCGAAGCCTTCGGGGCCTTCGATCTTGCCGTCGATGGAGATCTTCATTCCGGTGATCAATTTACGCATGACTTCCTCCTTCGGGCTTGCGGGATGCAAGCACGTTGCCTGGTTTCACTTCCGATGACGCGCCGCGGTGTCTGGCGAAGGCGCGTGTTTCGCCGGCCCTTGCGCCGGCATCCGGCGCAAGGGATCGATGGTGCCCGGTTGGACCGGGCGATGCGTCAGGTCAGGTCAGGCCGGCAGGCGCCGGTCGTAGTCCGCCACGAGACGGCTAAAGCTGTCCCAGAACGGTTCGGGTTTCTCGGCCGCCACGCGGGCAACCAGGAGGTCGAGATGCACGTGCCAGCCTGCGGCATGCATCATCAGGCTCGAGCGGTCCGGCAGGCGGCGGTGGACCAGGGTGAGCAGAACGTCGTCGCCGCGCTGCGCCAATTCGAAGGTGACATTGCCGCTGCCGTTCCAGGTGATGGTGAGCTTGCGCGGCGGATCGCACTCGACGATCTGGTTGTGCATCCGCTGCTCGCCGCCACTGAAGCTGGCCGGCCTGTCGCCGGGCGGGTCGGTCAGTTCGTCATTGCGCCAGACCAGCTCGAAGGAAGAGCCTTCCTCCATCTCCATGTCGCCGGCCGCCAGCCATTGGCGGCGCAGGTCGCTCTGCGTCAGATATTCCCAGACGCGCTCCCTGGTTCCGGGCAAAAGCCGTTCGATCCTCAAAGTGGCCGGCTGGATCAGCTGGGCGTAGCCGTCGAAGCTGTTCATCTGGTTCATCGGTCGTCTCCCTTGGAAGGTGTTGGCCTGGGTGATTCCGGCTTCGATGGTTCTGGATTTGCCGGTGCCGGCGTCGTCGACGTTTTGCGCCCCGCCTCCTCGCGCAAAAGCTGTTCGAGGACATCGAGGCGGCTGTTCCAGAAACGCGCGTATTGGCCGAGCCACTGATAGGCGGTGGCCAGCGGGCGGGCCTCGAGGCGGCAGACATGGGTGCGCCCGCGCACTTCGCGCCGGATCAGCCCGGCATGCTCCAGCGCCTTGATGTGCTTGGAGGCGGCGGCCAGCGACATGGCAAAGGGCTGCGCCAACTCGCTCACCGTACGCTCGCCGCCGGCGAGGTGGTTAAGCATGTTCCGGCGCGTGGCGTCGCCAAGGGCGTGAAAAACCTGGTCCATCTGGGGCGTCTCTAATTCAACCATGTAGTTGAATATAGAGGCGAGATTTTAGATAGTCAACTAGTTGGTTGAATGTTTTTTGGGGAGAGGCGCTGGCCCCCTACCTCCCCCTTGTGGGGAGGTCGGACCGTAGGTCCGGGTGGGGGTGCTTGGCGCAGGCGAGCGCGAGGAGCGCAATCTCCCCCCTCGTGGGGGAGATGTCCGGCAGGACAGAGGGGGGCGCGAAGGATCGCTACGTCTCAGCGAATCCAGATCTTCGGCAAAGCCGTTGCTACATGTAATTGACAGGCCAGCGGGACAGCGCCCCCCTCTGGCCTGCCGGCCATCTCCCCCACAAGGGGGGAGATCAGCAGCTTCAATCTCACCCGGCCATGGCCAGCGGCACTGCGCTCTTGTTGGGGATCTGGATGTCGATCTCCAGCGTCGACATGGTCTCGCCGCGGTCCATCGAAACTTGCAGATAATCCTGGTCGATCTGCACATGCTTGGCGATCACCGCCATGATCTCTTCGCGCAGGATGGAGACGAGATCGGGCTGGCTGCGGTTGCGGCGCTCATAGGCAAGCAGCACTTGCAGCCGTTCGCGCGCCACCGGCGCGCTGGTGCGCCGCTTGAAGATGTCGAGCAGGTTCATGCCGCCCTCCTTCCCAAAAGACGATCCAGGAAGCCCTTGCGCTCGAAGGGCACGATGACCGGCAGCTGTTCGCCCTCGAGCCGCTTGGCCGCGTCGATGTAAGCCTTGGCAGCGGCATTCAGCGGCTCCGACAGCGTCACCGGCGAACCGAGGTTGGAGGCGCGCAGCACATCCTGGCTCTCGGGAATGATGCCGAGCAGCGGCACCGACAGGATCTCCAGCACGTCGTCGATCGACAGCATTTCGCCCCGCGCGGCGCGTCCCGCGTCGTAGCGCGTGACCAGCACATGCTTGGCGATCTGCTCGCCCTCCTCGGCCCGCAAGGTGCGGGAATCGAGCAGGCCGATGATGCGGTCGGAATCGCGCACCGACGACACTTCCGGATTGGTGACGATGACCGCCTCGTCGGCAAAGCGCATGGCGAGCTGCGCGCCGCGCTCGATGCCGGCCGGGCTGTCGCAGAAGACATAGTCGAACACCGAGCGCAGCTTGCCGATGACCTCGGCCACGCCCTCCTCGGTCAGCGCATCCTTGTCGCGCGTCTGCGAGGCCGGCAGCAGGAACAAAGTCTCGACCCGCTTGTCGCGGATCAGCGCCTGCGACAGCTTTGCCGAGCCCTGGATGACGTTGACGAGGTCGAACACCACGCGCCGTTCGGCGCCCATGATCAAATCGAGGTTGCGCAGGCCGACATCGAAATCGACCAGCGCCACCTTCTTGCCGGTCTTGGCGACCGCCGCCCCCAGAGCCGCGGTAGAGGTCGTCTTGCCGACGCCCCCCTTGCCCGAGGTGACCACCACTACCTTGCCCATCAATAAAGCCTCCGTTGTTGTTCGTTATGTCGTTGTCGGGCGAGACGCATTAGCTGAAAGGGGCGATGCGCAGCATGCCGTTGTCGAGAAATGCCTGCACAGGCTTGCCCCGGACTGACGGGTCCATCTCCTCGGCCGTGCAATACCAGCCATCGACCGAGAGAAGCTCGGCCTCGTTCCTGCGGCAGAAGACACGCGCGGCGGTATTGCCCTGCGCCCCTGCCGACGCGCGGCCGCGCAGCGTGCCATAGACGTGGATCGAGCCGGTGGCGACGATCTCGGAGCCGGACGCGACGGAGCCCAGCACGATGACATCGCCATGCGGGTGGAAGATCAGCTGCCCTGAACGGATCGGCGAGCGGATCATCAGCGTGCCAGCGTCGGGTGCGGCAATTTTGGCGTCTTTCGGCTGTGCCTTGGCATCGCTCGCCGATTTCAAATCGCCCGCCTTCAAATCGCCGGCCTCTGCCTTGATGTCACCGGCCGCCTTCATGTCGCTTACCGCAGTGTCCTCCTCCGCCCTGCCCGCCTTGCGGCTCGGCTGCAGCAGCCCGTCGGTGGTCGCCTCCTTGGCGCCGACCAGCACCGGCGGCAGATGCGTGCCAAGCTCGGCGCCACCATCGAGTTCCATGGCATAGATGCGGATTCCGCGCTGGCCGAGCAGATCGACCAGCGCTTCGATGGCCACGACATCGGGCTTCAGCACGTTCAGGTCGAGCACCACCGGGCGCCCGGCAAAATAGCCCGGCGAATTGCCGACCCAGCGATCGAGGCTCTCCAGCCAAACGTCCAAAGGCGCCTCCGGCGTCAGCGTGAATGCGACGAAGGAGCGGGCGCGAAAGCGAATGGATTTGGCCTCGAGGGGAGCGGCAAAGGTCACAGCGGGCGATTCCTTACTGAGAGGTAAACGCTAGCCGTGGTATGGTTAATGAAAGGTTAATGAACTGAATAACCGCATGGCAGATCGGACGCCAATTGGCGACACAGACCGCGACATTCACGAAACTAAGCGCGATTGCTAAGGAACAACGCTGGCGTTGCAAGGGCTATCTAAAGTATCACCACTGGGTGAAATCTGGGGCTTGGCGAGATGAAGTTCTTTCGTGTGGCGTTGGCGGCAATCACCGCCGCGGCAATCTACCTGCCGTCCGCGGCAAGCGGCGGCGAGATCGCTTGCGCAACCACCTACGCCGGCCGGCGAATCACCCTCGTTGTCCCCAACGCTGCCGGCGGCGGCTATGATACCTATGCCCGTGCATTTGCGCCGGCCCTTGCCAGCACGACCGAGCTCGATGTCAGGGTCGTGAATATGCCCGCGGCAGGCGGATTTGCGGCGCTAAAGCGTGTAACCAATGCGCCATCCGACGAACTGGTCCTTATGATTGAAAGCGTCTCCGACATAATTTCGCAAGGTGACATTCCGGCTGGCGTCGACAACTGGATGAATCGGCTAAATCCGATAGGACTGATTCACATCGATCCCGAAGCGTGGATCGTTCGGAACGATGTCGATTTGCAAAGCGCCAAACATCTGGTCGCGTCGGTTTCATCGCTTGAAGCCGGCATCCTGCCGATAGTGCTCACCGCGCACCTCCTCGATATCAAGGTCGACGTGGTCTCGGGCTATGAAGGCAGCGGCGCACTCATGTCCGCGCTCCTGCGTGGCGAAGGCGATATGACATCCAATTCATTGACGACAGGCTTGCGCTCGACCGCCGCAGGCGAAGCCAAAGTCGGTCTGGTTCTCACGGAGGGACCTGACCCGAACGCGCCAGGCGTGGCTTTCCTGGCGGGTGAAGGAGGGTTGGTGTGGCAGCGCAGCCAAGGCCTTTCCAAGGAGAAGCAGGAAGAACGATTGCGGTTGGCCATCGCCGTCGCGAAAGCTTCGGCGACAGCGCGGGGATTTTTTGCCCCTGCCGACATGGAGCAGAAATCGCTAGGTTGTCTTCGTGACGCCGTCTCCGCCGCGGTCAAGAGCGATGGGTTCAAGGTGGCGCTTGAAGCTCAGAAACGTCCAATCGAGCCGCGCGACGCCGACGAGACCGTCATCGTGATCAACGATATGCTCAGTGCCTTCCATGAGGCGGAAGCGTATCTGAAAAAACACCCGGAACTCGAGCGGGATGCGCGAGCAACGCGCTGATGACCGGATATTGGGCTGCCCTCGGCACTGGACTGGGCAATGTATTCTCCTGGCCGAACATACTGATCCCGGTGCTTGGCACCTTGGTTGCCATGGCTACGTCCTTTCTTCCAGGGATTGGCGGCGCCAGCCTTGCAACCCTTCTGCTGGTCGCAACCGTGCATTGGGATCCGGTATCGGTGTTGTTGCTGTTTGGCGCCCTGACCGGCGGCGCGACCTTCATGGGATCTATAACGGCTATCCTCTTCAACATACCTGGCAACGCGCCAAGCGCGGCAACCCTGCTCGACGGCCATCCGATGTCCAGGGCCGGCCTGCCTCGCACCGCGATAGCCGCCGCGGCAACGGCCTCGGCCGTCGGATCGGTTTTTGGCGTCCTCGTCCTCATAGCGCTCATGCCGATCATTCGGCCGTTCATCCTGCAATTCGGACCGTTTGAATACGTGCTGCTCGGCGTGTGGGGCCTGTCGACGATCATTGCGGTTCCAAGCGCGTCCCGTCTGAAAGCGCTGGCGATGGCGCTGCTGGGGCTTTTGGTCGGTCTTGTCGGAACTGATCCGACCTATGGCCAACCACGCTGGACGTTTGGGAGCATCGCTCTCTTCGACGGCGTCGACATGGTCGCGCTGCTGCTTGGCTTTTTCACCGTTTCTGAAATCATCTCGTGGCGAAAAAGATTGCAGCTTGAAAAAGCGGCTGGCCTGGAAAACGCGAACGACTCGATCTGGACCGGTATGCTTGCTGTCTTTCGTCATTGGGGACTAACAATGCGATCGTCGGCCATCGGCGTGTTGGTCGGCATCATTCCAGGTGTTGGAGGAACGGTCGCCAGCTTCGTTGCCTACGGGCAGGCGATCCAGACAACCCCCAAGGACCAGCGCTCAAGGTTCGGATCTGGTGATATCAGGGGCATCATTGCGCCGGAAGCGGCCGTCGATTCGAAGGACGGAGGCTCGCTTCTGCCGACCGTTGCCTTCGGCCTTCCCGGCAGCGAGGGCGGCTTGATCCTGCTGACAGTCCTGACGGTACACGGCATCGTTCCGGGCATACCGATGCTGACGACCGGCTTGCCCCTGACGTTCACGTTGATTACCGCGCTGCTGCTGTCGAACCTGCTGACGTCCGCAGTGGGATTGGTGTTGACACCATATTTTGCGCGCCTGACTGCTCTCAGGATCGACCGCATCGCGCTCCCGATCATTGTCGTCAGCTTCGTGACGATCGTGCAGCTAAACGGGCTGCTGATCGATCTGTACGTAGCCGTCGCTTTCGGGCTGGCCGGCTACATGCTGAAGCGCCTCGCCTGGCCGCAAATTCCTTTTGTCATATCATTCGTCCTGGGCGGCTTCATCGAGCGAAACCTGGCGCTCAGTGTGGAGTTGGCCCGTGTCGGCAGGCTGAACCCTCTACAACGGCCGGCGTCGTTGACGATCATGGTCATAATCGCGCTTTCCCTCGCATGGATCGTGCGCGGTGGTGTTTTGCCGCCGCGACGTGTCAAGCCAAAGCGTGCCGATGCCGCAGTCGCATGGCTGTTGACCGGTGGATGCGCTGTGATGGCAGCGATATCGCTCCAAGGGCAGCCAGGCTATTCGATCTTCGCGCAGGCCGTGGCCTGGTGTTGTCTGTTTGCGATGCTCGCGGTCGCCCTTGTGCAAACGATCTCGCTTGTTGGCCACGAGAAACAGGGAGGCGAACGGACCCATACGATCCCGGAAAGCCATCGTGTGCCGTTGATGATGATGCTCCTGTTGCCGGTCGCTGTCTGGCTGGCGGGCCTCCCGCCGGCGCTGTCCCTGTTTACCCTGGTATGGATTTCAGCCGGTCAGAAGCTGACCTTGAAGTTGGCGACACTGGCATCTTGCACCTCGGTTGCGGTCGCAGTGGCGACCTGGTTTTATCTCGATCGGATAGCCGCTATCGACCTTCCCGCTTCTGCGATGTCGCACTTATTCTAGTGGTCGGGCTACATCCTGACGGCGACGATTTCGTATCTTGGAATTGTCTGGACGCTGTCGGCAGCGGCAAGCGGGGAAACGCTTTTCCCGGTATGATGCTGCTCCGAGCCGACAATCGTCAGGTTGGATTGCTTCAGCATATCCGCAAGGTCTGAATATGTAGTGCGATCTTCATGCAGCGGTTCACCCCAGAGCGCTTCGACGGCCGTCTTCAGCTCCGCCACGGCAGCGGCAGGAAAATGCGCCGCGACGGCGGCCTTCTCGATGGTCGAAAGCCTTCGGCCGATTTCAGCGCTGCCGCGAGGCCCCCTCGGCTGGTCTTTTTCCGATAGCAACCTCTGGGAGAGAAGCAGGCGTCCGCCAGGCTTGAGACTACGCGCCCAACTGTCGACCACCTGCTGGCGTGCGCTGCGGTCGAAGAAATTAAGAACGCTATGCGCGACAACTGCCTGCACCGGCGCACAGTCGCAACCGCGAATGTCGGCGCGGTGGGTCTCGAGCGCAAAACCGGCGGAGCGGGCAAACAGCCTGTTCTGTTCGACCGTCGTTTCACAGCGATCGATCAGCACAAATTCGGGCTCGATGCCGACCGGCCTCGTTTGGCCCAGAACCATTGCCGCCAGGCCGGTGTCGGCCGCGCCCGACAGGAGAATGCGACAGCGTCCCTCCTGGGCCACGGCAGCCAATTCACGCCCAAAGAACCCCCCGCCGGCCGGCTTGGCACCTTTCGATTCCAGCAGGCGGATCATGCTCCACGTGCGATGGTAGGGCATACACCCATGGCTCGGGTCACACAGCACCTCAGCCCAATCAAACGAAAAACGGGCAAGTTGCGTGAGTGGTTCGTCGGTGTAAATCGAGAGCCGTTGTCCTGCCGGTGGGCTTTCTCGCGGGCCGTTCATTGCGATTGCATCTTCCTTCGCCGGGCCATTCTTGTTCTCCAAAGCCATCTCACCGGCCATATCCAGCGGCCCGACTGAATGAATTGGTAAGATCCGGCTGAAGGCAGGAAGTCGATTCTCCCGGTGCCGGAACTGTCGATTGCCTCGAATGCAACTTTCAACGCCGCGATAATGTGGCCACGTCGTTCCTCACGGGCGGCTGCGCCACCTTTGAACTTCGGAAAAGTCGGATTGGGGTTGACCTCGAATATCACCAATGCGCCGTCTCGCAACGTGTAGTCCACGCGGCCGAACTGGATATGGCCCGTATTGCAGGCGCGAAGCAGGTCCTCAGCGTGCGGATTGTCCTTTACGAAGGCGAGTTCCTCGCGCACGAAATCCGGGTCGGTGCTGCTTGCCGATGACTTAACGTTCCAGTCGACGGACCTAAGTATGTGCTGAGACACAATCGCGTCCCCAATGCGGAATGCGCCATACTTTCGATAGTAGCCGTTCGAATCGCGATCGGCTTCGAAGGAGACGGCGATGCGCCGCTTCATCGGCTTGGCGTTGCCCTGGAGCACGGCGATCGCCTCTTCAAGTTGGCGTGGGTTTTCCAGAAGCTTGGTTTCCGGCCCCCAAAAGCCATCTTCCATCCGGATAAAAACAGGGTAACGGGTTGGTCGCTCATCCTGCTCCAGACGCGATACTTCGACCGGGTTGCTTCCTCTAATACGAAGCCGGCGGAGCAGGGCGAACCGCTCCAGGACAGTCGCGGGATGGTTTAGAATTCGAGCATCAGGGTCGGCGCGCTTTGCGGCTTCGGCAATATCCGCCGCCGCCATCATTTCCATGCCATTCAGATACTCAAAATCAGTAAAAACCAAGGTACCCGCGGGAAAGTTTAGCCGGCGGAAGACTGACTGATAGGTTTCCATGCGCAAAAGCGGCAACAAGTGCCCTGCCGACGAAATCAGCCGCCGCATCGGCGTCTGATTCAACTCGTGCACCAACACTGTGATCATCGTTGCTCGCCACCCCGTCTCGACGTCGTATAGAGAAAGTGGCGAGAGTGTCTACAGGCACGCTGGTGCCGCGAAGTGGTTGGCACTTCGTATCGCGGCATCTGGGCTGCTTCGCCGGCGTCGGCACCGTCCGCTTACGGATGTTGCTATGGCCAGCACGGATCAATTTGGGCGCAAAGCTGTCGGAAATGACGGCCTCTGTCGCGACTGCCAAGTGATAAGTGTCAACAAGACACTCTGAAAGATCGTCCTAGCCCTCCGATCAGGACGTTGCCCGCCTCTTTCCCTCAATCCCCCTCGCCGCCTGCTCAACCGCCGCCCTGTCCGTGTCCAGTCTGTCGATCAGCTCCTGCGCCTCGTCGCCCGATATGCCGGTGCGCACGGCGAGTTCCTCGACGGTCAGGACGTCGGTGCTGGCGATCTCGCGCGGCAGGGCGTCGTCGGCGGTCAGCGGCAGCGCCGCCTCGCGGTCGATCTCGGCCTCGGCCCGGTGCCAGTGGTGCTCGGGGTCGCCAGTGCCTTCGCGCTCCCAGATCTGATAGGCGCGCTGCTGTATCTTGTGATGCCGGTCGTCTTCCATGGTGGTTCCTCCCCTGGGCTTCGAGGACGATCCGAACGATCCCAGAAATCGCGCGGTCGCAATCGTTCGCGGCGCCCTTCGCGCTGGCTACTCGCATTGCCGTCTCGGCCCGCCGGAGTATGGCTGGTAGCTGTTGTCTTCCGGACGGTACGAGCGATAGCGGCTGAAGCAGGAGGCGACATGGTCCGGTTCGCCGCCGGCAGCCGCGTAGGCGCCCGCGCCCTCGACATAGCTTGCCTCTCGCGGCGCGACGCGGTCGGCGGCGAGATAGGGCGAGACGCAGGTGCGCTGCTGTCCGCTATAGGACATGTAGCTGTTGTCGTCGGGATCGTAGGAGCGGTAGCGGCTGGCGCACCAGGCGAGATGCGGCGGCGGCAGTTCGGTCCGCGCGATGGCGCCGGTGACTGTGGGATCGGGCTGCTGCCTGGCCGGGTCCTGGGCTGGCTCCCTGGCGGCGATGTCGGCAGGCGCGGACTGCCCGGGCGGCACACGTTCGAAGTCCTGCGCCGTCTTGTTCACCGGCCGCGCTTTCCGGGTCCACAGTTCCGCCACGCTGACGGTGGGCCTTGCCTCCCGCGCTGGCTTGGCGGCAAGCAGCCAGGCTGCGAAAACCAGCCCGCTGCCGAACACCGCAAGGGTCAGCACGAAGCCGCCGACCAGTCCCAAAATCGCTTTCACTCGACACTCCTTGTGTCCCTGCCAATAAAATGCGGGACATCACGGCTTGTTCCAGAAAAGCAGGCGCGAGGGACCTAAGTCTGACCGACCGACGACCGGCAGCTCGCCGAGAACCGGGTGCGGCGCGATTTTTTTCGACGGTGAAAAATCAAGGGAGCGGTCGAGCAGCCATTGGGCCACGTCGCAGCCGCTATTCCGCCGCCTCGGCATAGTGCTGAGGGACATAGTTGAGGATCGGGCCGAGCCAGCGCTCGACATCGGCCAGCGGCATGGCTTTGCGGCGGGCATAGTCCTCGACCTGGTCGCGTTCGACCTTGGCGACGCCGAAATAATAGCTTTCGGGATGGGCGAGATAGATGCCGGAGACCGACGAGCCCGGCCACATCGCATAGCTGTCCGTCAGGCTGACGCCGGCATTGCGCTCGCCGTCGAGCAGCCGGAACAAGGTCGCCTTCTCGGTATGATCGGGCTGCGCGGGATAGCCGGGCGCCGGGCGGATGCCGCGATAAGGCTCGCCGATCAGTTCGTCGGGCGCCAGCTTCTCGTCTGATGCATAGCCCCAGAATTCCTTGCGCACCTTCTCGTGCATGCGCTCGGCAAAAGCTTCGGCGAAACGATCGGCCAGCGCCTTGACCATGATCGAGGAATAATCGTCATTGGCGCGCTCGAAGCGCTCTGATATCGCCACCTCCTCGATCCCCGCGGTGACGATGAAGCCGCCGATATAGTCCGGCTTGCCGCTGTCGGCCGGCGCGACGAAATCCGACAGCGCGACATTGGCCTTGCCGTCGCGCCTGGTCAGTTGCTGGCGCAGCGTGAAGAAGCTTGCCAGTTCCTGCGAGCGTGCCTCATCCGTGAACAGCCTGATGTCGTCGCCGACGGCGTTCGCCGGCCAGAAGCCGATGACGGCGCGCGGCGCGAACCATTTTTCCGCGATGATCTTTTTCAGCATCGCCTGCGCATCCTCGAACAGCTGGCGCGCCGCCGGTCCCTGCTTCTCGTCGTCGAGGATCTTGGGGTAACGCCCCTTTAGCTCCCAGGTCTGGAAGAACGGCGTCCAGTCGATGTAGCGCGCGAGCTCCGTCAGGTCCCAGTTGCCGAAAACCTTGACGCCGGTGAAGGACGGCTTCGGCGGCTCATAGGTCGACCAGTCGACCTTGTGCGCATTGGCCCTGGCCTTGGCCAGCGGCAGCCGCTGCTTGTCGGCCTCGGAGCGGGCATGCGCGTCGGCGACCTTTTTGTACTCGGCCCGCACTGTGTCGACGTAGCCGCCCTTGGTCTCGTTCGACAGCAAGGACGAGACGACGCCGACCGCCCGGCTGGCGTCATTGACATAGACCGTCTGTCCCCTGGAGTAGCGGGGATGGATCTTCACCGCCGTGTGCACGCGGCTGGTTGTCGCGCCGCCGATCAGCAGCGGAATGTCGAAGCCTTCACGCTCCATCTCGGCGGCCATGTGCACCATCTCGTCCAGCGACGGGGTGATCAGGCCGGACAGGCCGATGATGTCGACATTTTGCTCACGCGCCGTCTGCAGGATCTTCGCCGCCGGCACCATGACGCCGAGATCGATGATCTCGTAATTGTTGCAGGCCAGAACGACGCCGACGATGTTTTTGCCGATGTCGTGGACATCGCCCTTCACCGTCGCCATCAGGATTTTGCCGGCCGTCTGGCGCTCGCCATTGTCGATCCCATTGGCGGCATTCGCCAGTTTTTCCGCCTCCATGTGCGGCAGCAATCCGGCCACCGCCTGCTTCATCACGCGCGCCGACTTCACCACTTGCGGCAGAAACATCTTTCCAGCGCCGAACAGATCGCCGACGACATTCATGCCGGCCATCAGCGGGCCTTCGATGACATGCAGAGGCCGCTCGGCCGCAAGCCGCGCCTCTTCGGTGTCGGCGTCGATGAATTCGGTGATGCCGTTGACCAGCGCATGCGAAATCCGCCGCTCGACCCTCCAGTCGCGCCAGGCGAGATCGCGCTCCCTGGCTTCCTTGCCGGCGGTGCCCTTGAAGCGCTCGGCGATCTCCAGCATGCGTTCGGTGGCGGTGCCGCCGGCCCTGGGCACCCGGTTGAGCACGACATCCTCGCAAGCCTCGCGCAGTCCCGGTTCGATCGTGTCGTAGACGGCAAGCTGGCCGGCATTGACGATGCCCATATCCATGCCGCGCTGGATGGCATGGTAGAGGAACACCGCGTGCATCGCCTCGCGCACCGGCTCGTTGCCGCGGAAGGAGAAGGACAGGTTCGAGACGCCGCCCGAGATATGCACATGCGGCAGCGTGGCGGTGATCTCGCCGGCGGCCTCGATGAAGTCGACGCCGTAATTGTCGTGCTCCTCTATGCCGGTGGCGACCGCGAAGACATTGGGGTCGAAGACGATGTCTTCGGGCGGGAAACCCGCCTGTTCGGTGAGCAGCTTGTAGGCGCGGGTGCAGATCTCGACTTTGCGCGCCTTGGTGTCGGCCTGGCCGGCCTCGTCGAAGGCCATGACGACCACCGCCGCGCCGTAGGCGCGCACCAGCTTCGCATGATGCAGAAAGGCTTCCTCGCCTTCCTTCATCGAGATGGAGTTGACCAGTGGCTTGCCCTGCACGCATTTCAGCCCGGCCTCGATGATCTCCCATTTCGAGGAGTCGACCATCACCGGAACACGGGCGATGTCGGGTTCGGCGGCGATCAAATTGAGGAACTCGACCATCGCCTTTTTCGAATCGATCAGGCCTTCATCCATGTTGATGTCGATGATCTGTGCGCCATTGGCGACCTGGTCGCGCGCCACGTCGAGCGCCGGAACATAGTCGCCCGCCGTGATCAGCTTTCGGAACCTGGCCGAGCCGGTGACGTTGGTGCGTTCGCCGACATTGACGAAGGGAATCTCATCAGTCAGCGTGAACGGCTCCAGCCCGGACAGGCGCATCTTGCGCTCGATCTCGGGGATGGCGCGTGGCGGATATTTCTTGACAGCCTCGGCGATGGCGCGGATGTGGTCCGGCGTCGAGCCACAGCAGCCGCCGACGACGTTGACGAGCCCTTCCCGCGCAAAATCCTCGATCTGCGCGGCCATGAAGTCCGGGCTCTCGTCATAGCGGCCGAATTCATTGGGCAGGCCGGCATTCGGATAGGCGCAGACGAAGGTGTCGGCGGCGCCTGAAATTTCGGCCAGATGCGCGCGCATCGCATTGGCGCCGAGCGCGCAGTTGAGGCCGATGGTGAAGGGGCTCGCATGGCGCACCGAATGCCAGAAGGCGGTCGGCGTCTGGCCCGACAGGGTGCGGCCGGAGAGATCGGTGATGGTGCCGGAAATCATCACCGGCAGGTGCACCTCTTTCTCGAAGATCTCGTTGCAGGCGAAGATTGCCGCCTTGGCGTTCAGCGTGTCGAAGATGGTTTCAATGAGAATGATATCAGCGCCGCCGGCGATCAGGCCGCGCAGCTGCTCGCTATAGGCCAGGCGCAATTCATCGAAGGTCACGGCGCGATAGCCGGGATTGTTGACGTCGGGCGACATCGAGGCGGTGCGGTTGGTTGGCCCGAGCGCGCCGGCGACGAAGCGCCGCTTGCCGTCTTCCTGCTCGGCGCGAATGGCGGCGCGCCGCACCAGCCGCGCGCCGTCGCGGTTCAGCGCGTAGACGGCATCCTCCATGCCGTAATCGGCCTGGGCGATCGAGGTCGAGGAGAAGGTGTTGGTCTCGAGGATATCAGCGCCGGCGATGGCGTATTGATAATGTATCTCCTCGATCGCCTTCGGCTGCGTCAGGATCAAGAGGTCGTTGTTGCCCTGCTGGTGGCAGGCGCAGCCGGCAAAAGCCTCGCCACGGAAATGCTCCTCGTCGAAACCGAGACCCTGGATCTGCGTGCCCATGGCGCCGTCGAGGATGAGGATGCGCTCGCGTGCCGCTGCCGTCAGCGCCGCAAGCACTTCGGACCCATCGGGTCTGGCCGCGACGGGGCCGAACAATGCGTCCAGCGATGCAGAATTCTGCGACATTTTTTATCCTTGAGGCGACAACCATCACATAAGGATATCTTTATGTCAACATACGGAATGCAGGCGAACGCGTCGTGGCGATAGTTTGGTGCGATCGGTCGTTCTGATCGACAATGTGGGGCGGTCATTGGCGCCGCTGCGCCGTGCCTACACCACCACCTCCCGATATACCCTCACCTCGCCATCCTGGCCGCGGATGCGCCAGTCCTGCCCTTCCCGTCCCTCGACATGGCATGGCCCGAGCGGCACCTTGCCGCCGCCTTCCGGCAGGTCCAGCACATAGATCGGATTGCAGATGCCCGACAGGCGGGCGCGCAGCGCGCCGGCCAGCGCCTGTCCCTGCGCAATCGTGGTGCGCCTGTGCGCCATGCCGCGCGCGAGGTCGCCATGGTGCAGGTAATAGGGTTTGACGCCGAGCCGGTACATCAGTTCGCGGCAGAGTTCCTCCAGCACCTCGACCGTATCGTTGACGCCCTTGAGCAGGACGGTCTGGTTGAGCAGCACGAAGCCTGCCTGGCGCATGACGCGACAGGCCAATTCGGTGGCCGGCGTGATCTCCCGCGCATGGTTGAAATGGGTGACGATTGTGACCATCAGCCGGCCCTGCAAGGCGCGAACCAGCCCCGACGTGATGCGCGCCGGCAGCACGACAGGCACGCGCGTGTGGATACGCAGCAGCCTGACATGCGCGATCGCCTCGATGCGGGCGCGGATTTCAGCCAGCGCCTTGTCGGGCAGCGAAAGCGGATCGCCGCCGGTCAGGATCACTTCGCGGATTTCGGTATGGGCTTCGATATAGGCAAAGGCGTCTTCGAGCGCCTCGCGCGTATAGCCGCGGCCGATCGAGGTCAGAGACTCCTTGCGGAAGCAGAAGCGGCAATAGACCGCGCATTGGTAGGTCGCAAACAACAGCACGCGGTCGGCGTGGCGATGCGTCAGTCGCGGCACCGGACCGAAGGCATGGTCGGCGATCGGATCGTCGAGCTCGCCTTCCGTTTCCGTCAGCTCATCCGGCGATGGAATGATTTGCGCGCGGATCGGGTCGGCGGGATCGTTCCAGTCGATCAGGTCGAGATAGGTTTTGGGGGCACGCACCTTGTGGCGTACGACCGCCTCCTGCGCCGCCGCGCGCTCGGCGGGTGACAGCGGCAGGGAGGCGAGATCGCGGACGCGGCGCACGCCCGCGCGGATGTCGTTTTGCCAGGCGGTGTCGGCATCGCGTTCTTCGTCGGCTGTGGCCGCGTCATCGAAAGTTGAGTCTGGGGTCATTGGGGCCTCGGGGCAATTCTGGCGGTGCTATCGGCCGGATGGACGGTTCGGTCAACTCCAGTGGCTGCGCGCGGATTGTCGCTGCGCTGCGATCCTTCGCATCCCCCGACTATCGCCGTAATCGACCAGCGCAGCAATTTCAGGCAATCTGACCGATAAGGCGCTCCAAGGGGAGATGGGCGCCGCCTAGGGGAGGACCGCCATGAGCAAAATGCCGCGCTATGAGGATGCCGCTCAGCGCTTTCGCATCGAAGATGAGATCGCGCGGTTGTATGGCAACCCTGGAACAGGCATCAATGCCTATGTCGAATGCTGCGGCCGCTACACCGGAGAAGACCGGCTGGCGCTGCGCGCGATCTCGGCCGGCGGTGAGCTTCGCGAATTCAGCTTCGACGATCTCGCCGACATGTCGGGGCGCGCCGCCAATGTGCTCAAGGCCGCCGGCGTCGGTGCCGGCGATGTCGTCGCCGGCATGCTGCCGCGCGTCCCCGAACTGGTGGCGCTGATCCTCGGGACGTGGCGCATCGGCGCGGTCTACCAGCCGCTGTTCACCGCCTTCGGTCCGAAAGCCATCGAGCACCGCCTCGGCTATAGCGGCGCCAGGATCGTGGTGACCAACCCGGCCGATCGCGGTAAGCTCGACGAGGTCGAGACATCAGCGCAAATCGCCACCATTCTTGGCAATGGCGATGTGCTGCCTGCAGGCGACATCGATTTCCGCGCCGCGCTTGCCGCCGCCTCGCCCGACTGCCAGCCGGTGATGCGCAAGGGCGACGACTTGTTCATGATGATGTCGACGTCGGGAACGACCGGCCTGCCCAAGGGCGTGCCGGTGCCGCTCCGCGCCCTGCTCGCCTTCGGCGCCTATATGCGTGACGCGATCGGCTTGCTGCCCGACGACATCTTCTGGAACATCGCCGACCCCGGCTGGGCCTACGGCCTCTATTACGCCATCACCGGCCCGTTGCAGCTCGGCATCGCCACGACCTTCCATGAAGGCGCCTTCAACGCCAAGAGCACTTACGACATCATCGAGCGGCTCGGCGTCACCAGCCTTGCCGGCTCGCCGACCGCCTATCGCCTGCTGATGGCGGAAGGCGCGGAAGCTGCGGCCCGCGTCAAAGGCAGACTGCGCGTGGTGAGCAGCGCCGGCGAGCCGCTCAACCCGGAAGTCATCCGCTGGTTCGACGCAAATCTCGCCGCGCCCATTCACGACCATTACGGCCAGACCGAGAACGGCATGATGGTCAACAACCATCATGGGCTCTCGCATGTCGTTCGCGCGGGCTCGGCCGGCTTCGCCATGCCCGGATATCGCATGGTGGTACTGGACGAGGCCGGCAACGAGCTCGGCCCCAACCAGCCCGGCATCCTCGCCGTCGACATCGCGAAGTCGCCGCTGCGCTGGTTCGACGGCTATCACCAAGCCGAGACGCCGGCGATCAGGGGCGGCTACTACCGCACGGGCGACACGGTGGAGTACGAGCCGGACGGTTCGGTCTCCTTCATCGGCCGCGCCGACGATGTCATCACTTCGGCCGGCTATCGCATCGGCCCGTTCGACGTCGAAAGCGCGCTGATCGAGCATCCGGCGGTCAACGAGGCGGCCGTGGTCGGCGTACCCGATCCGCAGCGCACAGAGATCGTCAAGGCCTTCGTCGTGCTGGTGCCGGCTTACAAGGGCAACCCCGACCTCGCCGAAGAGCTTGCCCAGCACGTCAAGAAACGGCTGTCGGCGCACGCCTACCCGCGCGAGGTCGAGTTCATCACCGAACTGCCGAAGACCCCGAGCGGCAAGATCCAGCGCTTCCTGCTGAGGAAGGCGGAGGTGGAGAAGCGCAAGGCGTGACTAGGCGCCAATCTCCCCCCTCGAGGAGGAGATGTCGCCGAAGGCGACAGAGGGGGTCGTTGCGCGTGAAGCGCTAACGTCGTCTCGCGCTGCAAAAGGAGTCAGCGCTTCACGCGCGGCGACCCCCTCTGGCCTGCCGGCCATCTCCCCCTCAAGGGGAGAGATCTGCAGCTCCAACGCCGTCTTTTTTCAGCCCAATGTTGTCATGTATCCTTGGAATCGAACGTAGAGCAGGGTTTATATCATGCGGTGGGTCTGGACGTTTCTGTTTGCGCTGGTGAGCAGCGTGGCTTTCGCGGCCTCGCCGGAGGACGACTATGTGGCCGCGCGTGACAAGGCGATTGCTGATATCGCGGCGCTGAACAGTGCGAACGCGGCAATCGAGACCATCGACGCTGAGAACGAGAAGGCGCTGGCCGACCTCCAGCAGCGTCTTGCCGGCATTATCGGGCCGCTGGCGGTCAAGGACTTTCCGCCAACCGGCACAATCAATATCGAAAGCCTCAGCGACTCCGATATCGGTTATGGCATGCTCGATGGGCTGCGATACACCAAGGGCGACGACGGCCCCAGCCTGGTGGCAACGACGCGAGGGCTGCTGGAGCGCTGGCTCCAGTCCAGAACCGCCGAGACCGACGAAAGTTTCAAACTGCCCGCCGGCATCGATGAGGCGCTTAAGCTCGATGCCTTCTACACCCAGGCGATCAACAGCGACGCCGCCTTCGAGGGAACGCTCGACTTTCCATTGAAGAAGCCCGAGGGCGCCGACATCGCCTTCGCACGGCTCGGCGGCTGGACGCAGGACGTCGGGCCGATCTACGAGCAGGAAGTCGTCGTTACGCTCGTCAAAGGCAACAGCGTGAGAATTATCGCAGCGCCGGCAGCCCCTGCAGTTCCGAAGATCGCCGCCTGCGACGCCGTGTGGGCTGCTGCGGACGCCGCCGCGCAGAAATTCCAGGAGGCCTACCAGGCATCGGACCTGAAGGACGAAAAAGCGTTCGATTCCTCCAACGCCGCCTGGGACAAGGGCGACAGCGACTACCGGGCCTGCATGGCGCAGCGCCTGCCGGCTGACCCGGCTTTCCCGGCGCTGCTCGCCCAGGCGCAGGCGCTGGCCGATCAAATGGCTGGGAAGTAAGCCTACCGCAAGGGCCCGCGCGGCAAGATCAGGCGGCTTGTTGCAATCTCCGACGAATATGACTCGCCGCTGGGTTGCAGAACTCTGCAACCTGGCGTCCTACTTTCGGACACTCATTCAGATTTCGGCTGGACCCTGGCAGCCAAAAGCTTACCGTTTGTTCTCGGATTCGTCTCGAAGCTCAAACTTAAGCTTTAGCTACTATGGTCGACCGAAGGACTACTGTCCTGGAAAGGTCTTCGGATCGAGTTGGCAGGTGCAATGCTCAATTCCGGCCGGTTGAAACGGGCCGTTTTTTCTTCCGCCAACTTGCCGGCGGCGATTGCCTTTGTCGTGCTTCTCGTCTGCGCCCTGGTTGCCGACCAGAGGAACAGAGAGGTCTCCGATCAGCTGGCGCGCGCCGACGTCCTGGCAAAGGTCAACATCATACGCGCCAAGCTCGAAGGCAACATAGGCGGCAATCTCCAGCTGGTTCAGGGTCTCGTTTCGACAATTGTTACCGAGCCCTATATGGGCCAGCAAAGATTTGCGGCACTCGCCCGTAATTTGTTCGAGCAAAAATCGCAGTTGCGCGATATTGCCGGCGCCCCCGACCTCGTCATCGCGCTGATGTATCCGCTGGAAGGCAATGAAAAAGCCATCGGGCTGGACTACCGCAAGAGCGATACGCAACGCATGGCCGCGCTTCGCGCCCGTGACCAGCGCGCGCTGGTGCTCGCCGGGCCGGTCAAACTGGCGCAAGGCGGACGTGGCTTCATCGGCCGTATCCCGGTCTTCGTGCCGACGGCGGGTGGCGGCGACCGTTTCTGGGGTATCGTCTCGGCCGTGATCGATGTCGATCGGCTCTACGCTGCCAGCGGACTGACCGACCCTGATCTGGATATCGATGTGGCGCTTATCGGCAAGGATGCGCTCGGCGGCGGCGGGGAACTGTTCTTCGGCGGCGACAATGTCGTGTCCGGCAATCCGGTGACGGCAGAGGTGCAATTGCCTTCAGGCTCCTGGCAAATTTCGGCCATACCGAAGGGCGGTTGGCCGACCGCTCCGAAAAATGAGTGGCTGTTGCGTCTGCTCATGGCGCTTGCCGGCGCGCTGGTCGTGCTGCCGATCCTCGTGGCAGGACGTCTTTTCGGTGAGCGGCAGAAAAGTGACGCCGAGTTGAGGCGCCTGTCCCGGCGGCTGGAGTTGGCGTTGGAAGCCTCTGCTATAGGCGTGTGGGAGCACGATACCGTCAGCAACGAACTCGTATGGGACGACCGCATCAACGAAATCTATGGCAAACCCGGCGGCGGCAAGACCCGTAGCTATGACGACTGGGCGCTGGCGATCCATCCCGAAGACTTCGAACGGGCTAAAGCAGATTTCGATTCGGCTGTTGCAACACAAGGCCCCTACTCTTCGCAGTATCGGCTCCTGCGGCCGGACGGCACCATTCGCCATGTGCGCACCCGCGCCAGTTTCTTCCGGGACATCGACGGCACGCCAAAAATGATCGGCGCCGAATGGGATGTGACAGGCGACGTGCTGCTCAACGAGAATCTCGTGCGTGAACGTCGCCTTTCAGAATCGAAAAATGCCGAACTGAACCTGGCCAAAGCCCGCATCGAGCATGTCGCGATGCATGATTCGCTGACCGGTCTGCCCAACCGTCGGTATCTGGACGAGATGCTTGCCGAAAACCGCGAAGCCGACGGCCGCGCGGCGTTGCTGCATCTCGACCTTGACCGGTTCAAGCAGATCAACGACACGCTCGGCCATGCAGCGGGCGATGCATTGCTGGTGCATGCTTCGAAAGTCATCAAGGCCAGCGTCGGCAGTGCCGATTTCGTTGCGCGCATCGGCGGCGACGAGTTTGTCGTGCTGAGCCATGGACGCGACGACAAGAAACTCGCCGCGCTGGCCGACCACATTATCGATGCGATGCGCCAGCCGGTCGACTATCTGGGTCACCAGTGCCGGTTCGGCGTCAGCATCGGCATTGCGGCCAATAGCGGCGTCGATGCAAGGCAGTTGCTTGTCAATGCCGATCTGGCGCTGTACCGGGCGAAAGGCCGCGGCCGCAACCGCTACGAGTTTTTCAACGAAGAGCTGCAGAGCGAGATCGTGCGGACCAAGCAGACCGCCGACGAGATTCTGGGCGGGCTCGAGCGGAACGAATTCATCGTCTACTATCAGCCGCAGTTCGACGCCAAGACGCTGGAGATCGTTGGCGTCGAGGCGCTGTCGCGTTGGGATCATCCGCAACGCGGCATGCTGACTCCCGACGCCTACATCAAGGTGGCTGAAGAACTCAATGTCGTGTCGCTTATCGACCGCACCGTCCTGGAGCAGGCGCTCGATAATTTCGAGCGTTGGTCGCGCAGCCACCTCAACATCCCGCGCGTCTCGGTCAACGTTTCCGCCAGGCGCCTGGAAGACAGGGATCTGATCAAGGGTTTGCGCAAGCTTCCCATCAAGGAAGGGACCGTGTCGTTCGAACTGGTGGAGTCGATTTTCCTCGACGAAAACGACGAGCTGGTCAGCTGGAACATCGAACACATCAAGGGGCTCGGCATCGACATCGAGATCGACGATTTCGGCACCGGGCATGCCTCGATCGTCTCGCTGTTGAAGTTGCGGCCGCGTCGCCTCAAGATCGACCGCCAACTGGTCACCCCCATCTCCAGCTCAATCGCACAGCGGCAGCTGGTGTCGTCCATTATCGACATCGGCAAGTCGCTCGGGATCGAAGTGATCGCCGAGGGTGTCGAGACGATGGAGCACGCGCGCATTCTGAAAGAGCTTGGCTGCGATATCCTGCAAGGCTTCCTTTTCGGCTACCCGATGGACGCAAAAGCCTTCAAGACGTTCGCTCAGTCCCGCAAATGGCTGGCGGCGAGCTGACGGACCCGGGGCTTTGTTTGATGCAGAAGCGGACGCAGGAACTGCGTCAGCTGCGCAGGCCCGGCGCTTCCTGCCCGGTGCGCTCGACATATTCGGTGTAGCCACCGCCATAGGTGTGGATGCCTTCGGGTGTCAATTCCAGCACGCGGTTGGAGAGTGCGGCCAGGAAATGGCGGTCGTGCGAGACGAACAGCATCGTGCCTTCGTATTGCGACAGCGCTGTGATCAGCATCTCCTTGGTGGCGATGTCCAAATGGTTGGTCGGCTCGTCCAGCACCAGCAGATTGGGCGGGTCGAACAGCATCAGCGCCATTACCAGGCGCGCCTTTTCGCCGCCCGACAGCACCCGGCATTTCTTCTCGATCTCGTCGCCGGAAAAGCCGAAGCAGCCGGCGAGTGCCCTGAGCGGCGCCTGGCCGGCTTGCGGAAACGCGTCCTCCAGCGTCTGGAACACGGTGCGCTCGCCCTCCAGCACCTCCATGGCGTGCTGGGCGAAATAGCCCATTTTCACACTCGGCCCCCGAGCAACTGTGCCGGCATCCGGGTCAGACGCGCCGGCCACCAGCTTCAGCAGCGTCGACTTGCCGGCGCCGTTGACGCCCATGATGCACCAGCGCTCGCGGCGGCGGACCTGGAAGTCCAGCCCCTCATAGATCGAGCGGCTGCCATAGCCCTTATGGACGTTCTTCAGCGTCACGACATCCTCGCCGCAGCGCGGCGCCGGCTGAAAATCGAAATTCACGATCTGACGGCGCTTGGGCGGCTCGACGCGATCGATCTTGTCGAGCTTCTTCACCCGGCTCTGCACCTGGGCGGCGTGTGACGCCCGCGCCTTGAAGCGCTCGATAAAAGCGATCTCCTTGGCCAGCATGGCCTGCTGGCGCTCGAACTGCGCCTGCTGCTGCTTGTCGGCGATCGCCCGCTGCTGCTGGTAGAATTCGTAATTGCCGGAATAGGCGGTGAGCGAACCGGCGTCGATCTCGACCACCTTGTTGACGATGCGGTTCATGAACTCGCGGTCGTGCGAGGTCATCAGCAGCGCGCCCTCATAACCCTTCAGGAACTGCTCCAGCCAGATCAGGCTTTCGAGATCGAGATGGTTCGACGGCTCGTCGAGCAGCATCACGTCGGGCCGCATCAACAGGATGCGGGCCAGCGCGACGCGCATCTTCCAGCCGCCGGACAGTTTGCCGACATCGCCGTCCATCATTTCCTGGGAAAAGCCGAGGCCGTCGAGCACTTCGCGGGCGCGGCCATCCAGCGCATAGCCGTCGAGTTCCTCGAAACGGTGCTGCGCCTCGCCATATTTCTCGATGATCTCATCCATCCGGTCGGCCTGGTCGGGATCGGCCATGGCCGCCTCGAGTTCCGCCATTTCGGCCGCCACGTCGCTGACCGGCCCGGCGCCGTTCATCACTTCGGCCACAGCACTGTGGCCGGCCATGTCGCCGACATCCTGGCTGAAATAGCCGATGGTGACACCGCGATCGACCTGGACCTGGCCCTCATCAGGCTGCTCCTGGCCGGTAATCATGCGAAACAGCGTCGTCTTGCCGGCGCCGTTCGGCCCGACAAGGCCGACCTTCTCGCCCTTCTGTAGCGAGGCCGAGGCCTCGATGAAGACAAGCTGGCGGCCGTTCTGCTTGCTGATGCTTTCAAGACGGATCATGCGACTGGAAGAACCTTGGAGGATTTTCCCCGGCCCTTACGCGATCGGCCGCGCCAGAGGAAGCGCCCATTTGACGCCGCGCGCAAAAGCCGCTGCGGTCCGCACCTCCAGAATGCAAAACAGCCCGCCGCGCGATTTTGCGCAACGGGCTGTTTTTGAACCAGCTTCTGTACTCAGTTCCGTGCGGGCACTTCCGCTTCTATTGACGGCACCTGCTGGGCGGCGAGCGAGGCGAGCTTGCCCCGTCTGACGAGTGTCGGCTTCTCATAGGATCGTTTCATAAATTCCCCTCTCTTACACAAGCGGAGACTGTTCCGCCGAACTCGCCATGTCAATAAGCAGCCGGTAGTGAAGTGCTTTGGCTGTGTCCGACGAATTGTCACTTCGCGTCGTGGAAAATGATTCCCACCGTATGCCGCCGTCCCGAGCGCAGGCGGCTGACGCCGTGCCTGAGGTTGACGCGGTAATGGCCTTTCGTGCCTTGCACCGGGCGGTTGTGGACAGCAAAGATCACCGCATCGCCCCGGGTCAGCGGCACCACTTCGGCACGGCTTTGCATGCGCGGGCGCTGCTCGGTCAGCACGAATTCGCCGCCGGCGAAATCCTCGCCCGGCTGCGACAACAGGATTGCGACCTGCAACGGAAAAGCGAGGTCGCCATAGAGGTCCTGATGGAGGCAGTTAAAGTCGCCGGGGCCATACTGGAGGAGAAGCGGCGTCGGCCGCGTTTGGCCGCTTTCGTGGCAAAGCTGGAGGAAGGCGGCGTGGTCATCGGGATAGCGCTGTGCCACGCCCATGCGTTCGTTCCAGTCGTTGGCGACGCCGGCCAGCCTCGGATAGAGCGCGGTGCGCAGGCCACCGACCAGATCCGGCAGCGGATAGCGGAAATAGCGGTACTCGCCCTTGCCGAAGCCATGGCGGGCCATCACCACATGGCTGCGGAAATGGTCCTCATGCGGATAGAGACCGGCGATCTCGGTGCACTCCTCGGGTGAAAGCAGCGCCGGCATGACGGTGCTGCCGTGGCTGTTCAGTTCGCCGATCAGAGCACTCCAGTCCTGCGCTGCGACGCGCGCTTCGGCCGAATGGGCTGCGCGTTTGGTGCTTATCGAATGGATGGTCATCGATGCCTCCTTTGATGTGATCAAAGTGGGGCGAACGGCGGGCGTGAACCACCCGATTCCTGCGGAGGTGAAGCGCGATCTTCCCCTTCGCCCCCTGTGGGAGAAGGGAAAACGCGCTTCACCGCTTGCGATACACCTCCAGCTCCGGGTCGAGATCAACGCGCACCGCATTCGTGAACAAGCAGGTCGCCACCATGATGCCGGCGAAGGCGACGAGGTTGACCAGCAGTGTGTCGTCGTAGCTAGCCTTGAGTGCCGCCCAGACATCGTCGGGAACGGCGTTGGTATCGGCAGCGACTGCGTTGCCGAATTCGATCAGCAAAGCTTCTTCAGCGCTGGGCTCGATCGCCTCGGGATCAAGACCGCTGTCGATCAGCGCGCGGCGGAAGAAGGTAAGCGGTATCTCGGCGCGGCATCTCTCGGAGATCGCCAGCGACAACAGCCAGACAGCGCGGTCGTCGAGTGCGGGCTTGAGCAGATCGCGCAGGGTGAACCATTCGGCATAGATGCGGTGGGCCGCCGGTGAATGCAGCAGGATGCGCTTCATGTTGGTCATGCGTCCGCGCAGGCCAAGCTCCCTGTCGTGCTCGGCGCGGATGTCATGCGATGCCGAGGCGTAGTCGATCGGCGGGATCATGGCCATGGGACGGTCCTTGGTTGGTGGCAGCGAGGCATTCTGCGAAGCCCTCACCCAAGCGTCGTATGCAATTGCGGCGCGGCGCGCAGCGTGTTGGACACCGTGCAGATCGCTTCGGCGTCCTCGACGATCCGCTGCTTGGTCGCAGCGTCGAGATCGCCTGAGATGTCGAGCCTGATGTTGAGCCTTTCGACGCGCGACGGTTCGTCCTTCGCCTTCTCGCCGCTGACCTCGGCGCGTACTTCGCCAAGCGCGGCGGCGACGCCGAGGCGTGAGGCGGCGATGCGCGCGCTCAGCACCATGCAGGCGGCGAGCGAGGCGTAGAGCAGGTCGAGCGGATTGAGGCCCGGCGCGCTGACGCCGGTGACGACATCGACTGCACCGCCGGTCGGAGTGGTGATGGAAGGCAAGCCGCCGGGCTGCAGCGTCGCCGTCGCGCCGGTGACGCGGGTCCTGACCTTCAACTCAGCCATCGCAAAAACCTTTCAGCCGGCAGCCCGGCAAAGATCAGGGGCACTGTGGCGCGCACACGAGTGCGATTTGCACACGCGTTGCGGTGCCGAACAACATGCATGTGATTAGACACGACCGGCAAACAGGTGCCTACTGCATTGTCCACGGGGATGCGGATAACCGAGGAGAGGGCCATGATTGCGCTCAATGTAAATGGCGAGGATCGCAGTGTCGACGTGCCGGACGATATGCCATTGCTGTGGGTGCTGCGCGATGTCATCGGCCTGACCGGCACGAAGTTCGGTTGCGGCATCGCCCAGTGCGGCGCCTGCACGGTGCAGCTTGACCGGCAACCGGTGCGATCCTGCGTGTTGCCGGTCGCGTCGGTTGGGTCGCGCCATGTCACCACCGTCGAGGCGATCGGTGCGACGTCGGCGGGCAAAAAAGTGCAACAGGCATGGCTCGACCTTGAAGTGATCCAGTGCGGCTATTGCCAGTCCGGCCAGATCATGTCGGCCTCGGCGCTGCTGGAGCGCAACCCCGACCCGAGCGACAGCGATATCGATGCCGCCATGTCCGGCAATATCTGCAGGTGCGGCACCTACACGCGAATAAGAGCGGCCATAAAACAGGCCGCGAAGGCCTGAGGGAGATAGCCAGCCATGAGCAAGCCGTCCTCCTCCCCCACCCAAAAACTCACCTCGCGCCGTGCCTTCCTGCAGGGCAGCGGCCTTCTGCTCGGCTTCACCATGCTGGGCGCCGGCACCAGGCCCGGTTTTGCCGCCGCCGAACCCGTCGAGGGCGACGTCACCGCCGCCTTTTCACCCGATGCTTTTATCCGCGTCGACAGCGACGGCAAGATCACTTTCATCCTGCCCAACATCGAAATGGGCCAAGGCACGCACACCGGCGAAGCGACGTTGATTGCCGAGGAACTGGAAGTCGGCCTGGACCAGGTGAAGGTCGTCGACGCGCCGCCCAACGACAAGCTGTACGCCACCGCTGCGCTTGGCGGCCAGGCAACGGGCGGCTCGACCTCGATGCGGGCAACCTGGGAATCGCTGCGCAAGGCAGGCGCCGTTGCCCGCACGATGCTGGTTGCGGCAGCAGCCGCGCAATGGGCGGTTCCGATTTCGGAATGCAGCGCCAAGCTTGGCGTGGTCACGCATCTGCCGACAGGCCGGCAGCTGGCCTATGGCGCGCTCGCCGACGCGGCCGGCAAGCAACCGGTGCCGAGCGACGTCAAGCTCAAGGACCCCAAGGATTTCCAGCTAATCGGCAAGTCGCTGCGCCGGGTCGACACGGCGGGCAAGGTCAATGGCGCGGTGGTCTACGGCATCGATGTGCGCGTGCCCGGCATGAAGGTGGCGACGGTCGCCGCCTGTCCGGTGATCGGCGGCAAGCTCGGCGATGTGGACGAGACGGCGGCACGCGCCGTTCCAGGCGTGCGCGATATCGTCAGGCTGGACAATGCGGTCGCCGTGATCGGCGATCATTTCTGGGCGGCCAAGAAAGGCCTCGAGGCCCTCACCATCACCTGGGACGAAGGCGCCAACGCCAGGCTTTCAAGCGACGATATGATGAACACATTGAAGGCTGCGTCCAAAAACAAGACACCGATCATGGCGCGCCAGGAAGGCGACGTCGCCGGCGCGCTGAAAGCCGCCGTCAAGACGGTCGAGGCGAGCTATGAGCTGCCGTTCCTCGCCCATGCGCCGATGGAGCCGGTCAACTGCGTCGTGCATGTGCGCGCCGATGAATGCGAGATCTGGCTCGGCACCCAGGTGCCCACCCAGGCGCAAGGCTGGGCGGCACAGGTCACGGGCTTTCCGCTCGACAAGATCATCGTGCACAATCACCTGATCGGCGGCGGTTTCGGCCGCCGGCTGGTCGCCGAATATGTCGGCCAGGCGGTGGCGATCGCCAAACAGGTGAGCTACCCGGTCAAAGTTATCTGGACGCGTGAAGAAGACATCCAGCACGATCTCTACCGGCCGACCTACTACGACCGGATATCAGCCGGTCTCGGCGCCGACGGCTTGCCAACCGTGTGGATCGACCATGTCGCCGGCGGTTCGGTGTTGGGTAATTACATCCCCGGCGGCTGGCCTCAGGACAAGCTTGACGACGATGCCGTCGAGGGCGCCGCCAAACCGCCCTATGATCTGCCGGTCATCCAGGTCGACTGGGTGCGCGAGGACCCGCCGGTGCCGATCACCTGGTGGCGCGGCGTCGGACCGACGCACAATGTCTTCGTGGTCGAAAGTTTCATGGACGAACTCGCCAATGCGGTGGGCAGGGATCCGGTAGAGTATCGCCGGGCGCTGACGAAGAACCAGCCGCGGGCCGCAGGCGTGCTCGAGCTGGCGGCCGAAAAGTCGGGCTGGGGCTCGCCGCTTCCGGCCGGCAGCGGCCGCGGCATTTCCCTGCACGATGCCTTCGGCAGCTTCATGGCCGCGGTGCTGGAAATCTCGGTGTCAGCGGCCGGCGAGATTACGCTGCAGCGCGCGGTGGTGGCCGTCGATTGCGGCATCGCCATCAACCCAAACACGGTCGAAGCCCAGATCGAAGGCGGGTTGATCTTCGGCCTGTCGGCGGCGCTCTACAGCGGCATCACTTTCAGCAATGGCCGCGTCGACCAGAGTAATTTTCACGACTACCGCATCCTCCGCAACAATGAGGCGCCGAAGATCGAGGTCTATCACGTCAAGAGCCTGGAATCGCCCGGCGGCATCGGCGAGACGGCAACGGTTTCGGCCGGTCCCGCCCTTGCCAACGCGATCTTTGCCGCGACGGGAAAACGCCTGCGCAGCCTGCCCATCGACCGCAACCAGCTGAAGAGCGACGGCGCCGATAAGACCAGCGTGTCGATGGTGCCGCCGCCCTCAGCACCCTTGCTGGCGGTGCTGGCGAACAGCAGGGAGCGCCCGGAGACCGGCATCGAAACCGAAGCCGAAGCGCTGTGAGGGCCAGGCCATGAGAAGCTTGGTCCGCATCCTCCTCGCTGTCGTGGTCGTCATCGCTGTCGGCGTTGCGATCTTCCTGTTCAAGCCGGCGCCGCTGCCGGACGTCTCCGCGGCGGAGGCAAAGCTGCCGGCCGGCCAGGCGCTGATCGATCGCGGCGAATATCTGACGCGCGCGGCCGATTGCGTCGCCTGCCACACAAACGGCGGCGGCACGCCCTATGCCGGGGGCCTTGCCTTCAAACTGCCGTTCGGCACCGTCTATTCCCCAAACATCACCGCCGACAAGGAAACCGGCATCGGCGACTGGAGCGACGCGGAGTTCGTGCGTGCCTTGCATCAGGGCATCGACAAGCAAGGCCGCAATCTCTATCCGGCCTTTTCCTATGCGGCCTACGCCAGGATGACCACCGAAGATGCGCTGGCGATCAAGGCCTATCTGTTCAGCCTGCCGCCGGTGCACGCCGAGGCGCCGAAGAACGATCTGAGTTTTCCGTTCAACCAGCGTTATGTCCTGCGGTTCTGGAACCTGTTGTTCGTTCCCGACGGTCCGTTGCCGCAAGACGAAAAGCAGAGCGCGGAATGGAACCGCGGCGCCTATCTCACCGAAGCGATGGCGCATTGCGGCGAATGCCACACGCCCCGCAACCTGTTCTATGGGCTAGACAACGGCAAGAAATTCGCAGGCGCCGAACTGCAGGGCTGGAAGGCCTACAACATCAGTTCGGACAAGACGACCGGCATCGGCAGCTGGAGCGATGAGCAGTTGTCCAACTATCTGTCCAAGGGTCATGCGGAAGGGCGTGGTGCGGCCACCGGCAGCATGGGCGAAGCCGTCGACTACAGCCTGCGCCATTTGACGCCGGAAGACATCAAGGCGATCGTCGCCTATGTGAAAACCGTGCCGCCGCAAGTCAGCAGCGACAAGGCGATCGTCGAAGTCGAGCCGCCGGCAACACTGACGACGTCCATCGCCTACGCTCCGTCTGCCGATTCAGTGGCGCAAGGCGGGCTCGGCCTGAAGCTGTTCCAGGGCGCCTGTGCCAGCTGTCACGGATGGAACGGCGAAGGGCTGCAGACCCTTATGCGGCGCTGCGCGGCAGCCGCACGGTCAATGACCCCGATGGCACGAACCTCATCCAGGTCATCCTGAAGGGCGCGCATATCACGACGCCGCTCGGCAAGCAGGCGATGCCGGCTTTCGCCAATGCCTATTCGAATGTCGAGATCGCGGCGCTCGGCAACTATGTGCTGGCGCATTTCGGCGGCAAGCAATCCGCCATCACGCCGGCCGACGTCGCCAAGGCGCGGGCGCAGTGAGGACGGCGGTGGTGGTCTCTTGGCTCACCGCCAGCCACGCAAAATGTGTTTCTGGATCTTGCCGGAGGCGGTGCGCGGCAGGGCGTCGGTGAGCAGGAATTCCTTCGGCACCTTGTAGCGGGCGATACGGTCCGCGCAGTGCGCCGCGAGCGCGGCCGGATCGAGGACGCAGCCAGCCTTCAGTACAACGAAGGCGCGACCGACCTCGCCCCAGCGCCCGTCGGCGATGCCGATGACGGCGACGTCCGAAATGTCGGGATGATCGAGCAGCGCCATCTCGACCTCGGCTGGATAGACGTTCTCGCCGCCCGAAATGAACATGTCCTTGCGGCGGTCGACGAGGGTGACGAAACCATCTTCGTCGCGGCGCGCAATGTCGCCGGTGCGGAACCAGCCATCCGATGTAAAGGCCTGCGCCGTCTCATCGGGCCGGTTCCAGTAGCCCGGCGTGACATTGGGGCCTGACAGCCATATCTCACCCGGCTCGCCGGCTGCGGCGTCCTGGCCATCTTCGTCCACGATGCGCAGCGACAAAGACGGCGCCGGCAGGCCGGCGGAGCCGGCCTTGCGGGCGATCTGGTGTGCCTCGACCGGCATGCCGAGCACGGTGCCGGCTTCGGTCATGCCGAAGCCGTCGACCATGCGCACGCCCTGCTCCAGCCACCAAAGGATGTCGGCGGCGGGATTGGGCGCGCCACCGGTAAAGATGGCCGTCAGCGTGGTCCAGTTCGCCGGCGCGAACGCGGTGCCGTCGCGCAGCATCCGTGCCATTTGCGGGACGCAGAAATAGTGGGTGACGCCGAGGTCCGGGTCTGCCAGACGGCGGTTGGTGAGACCGGCCTCGAAGCCGGGCGAGATCAGCACGGTGCCGCCCTGCAGCAAGGGCGGACGCAGGCTGGTGATGAGGCCTATGACATGGAACATCGGCGCGTCGCAGAGGAAGATGCTGGAATTGCCGACCCGCCCCAGCACGCCGAAATTGACCGCGGTGGCGAACGCATTGGCCTCGGTCAGGATGACACCCTTGGGCCGGCCCGATGTGCCGGAGGTGTAGAGGATGATCGACGGTACATCGCCCGCCGGCAAAGCGCGTCGTAGCGCGGGCGCTTGCGCTTCGACCGCCGCGGCAAAGGCCCTGACCTCCACAGGTACACAGCCTTTTGGCAGCGCCGTAATCAGCGCCGCGTCGTGCAGCAGCAGCACCGGCTCGCAATCGGCCAGGACCGTCTGCTGCTCGACGGCGGAAAGGCGCCAGTTGACCGGCACGAAGATGGCGCCGAGCCGCATGGCGGCCTGCTGAGCGATGAGTAGATCGGCGCTGTTGCGGGCGAGCGTCGCGATGCGTTGTCCCGGCTCGATGCCGTAGTCTTCCAGCACAGCCATGGCGCGCTGGATGGCCTCGTCGAGCCCGCGATACGTCCAACGCCGCCCGGAAGCCAGGTCGACGCAAGCGAGGCGCTCGGGCTGCGTCGCGGCATGCAAGGCCACGGGATCGGGCGTCGTCCAGGCCGGCATCTCGCTTCTCCTCCCCGATTGGATATTGGCTGATCACCTCGCCTTGTCATAGGCGCCGAGCCCGGGCTTGTAGCTCTTTTCGTCGATGAACTGGCGGATGCCTTCCTTGCGGCCGTCATTGTCGAAGGAATTGGCCGCTTCCTGCGCGCGCACCAGATAGTCCTCGGCATTGTCATAGGTCATCTCGCCGACGCGGCGGATGGCGTCCTTTGTCGCCTTCAGCGCCACCGGGTTTTTCTTCAGCAGGATGTTCGCCACCTCGGTAACTCGTGGCTTCAGCTCCGCCAGCGGCAGGCTTTCATTGACCAGCTTCCAGGCCGCCGCCTTCCTGCCGTCGATCAGCTCGCCGGTCAGCGCGTGATACATGGCGTCGCGCATCGACAGGAGATCGACCACCACCTTGGTGGCGCCGCCGCCGGGCAGGATACCCCAGTTGATCTCCGACAGAGCGAATTGCGCCTCGTCGGCGGCGAAAGCGAGGTCGCAGGCAAACAGCGGGCCGTAGCCGCCGCCAAAGCACCAGCCATTGACCATGGCGATGGTCGGCTTGCGATACCAGCGCAGCCGCCGCCACCAGCCATAGGCCTCGCCTTGCGCCTTGCGGACGGCGCCCAGCCCCTTGGCCTCGGTCTCGCGGAAATACTCCTTGAGGTCCATGCCAGCCGACCACGCACTGCCCTCGCCCGACAGCACCAGCACGCCGACATCATCGCGGTATTCCAGCTGGTCGAGCACCTTCATCATGCGCCGGTTGAGCGCCGGGTTCATGCAATTTCGTTTTTCAGGCCGGTTGAAGCGCACCCAGGCGATGCCATCCTCGATGTCGAAGGCAACGGTCTCTTCGGTCATGGCAACTCTCCTCCGGCTTGCGTTCCTGTGTGGCGGGGAGAAGAGTTGTGCTCTTCCCCTGCATCAATCGCTATGTGACATAGCTTTTAGAACTGCTATGTTGCATAGTCTTTTTTGCTTGACAAGAACCTTGGTCGCAGCGATCGGTTGCAGCATGGACGAGACATCGGACCGCAGCGGCAAGGTGGCTAGGGTGGCGCCTGAAGACAGGCTCGACGCACAGATCGGCTACAATCTGCGGCGAGCTTCGACCCTGGCGCTCAATGATTTCACCGCCGAGATGGCCGATGCCTCACTGCGCCCGGTCACCTACGGGATGCTGGCGCTGATCGACGAACGGCCCGGCATCAGCGCCGCCGAGCTTTGCCGCCGGCTCGGCATGAAAAGCGCCAACATGGCGCCGCTGCTGGCCGAACTCGAGGAGCGCGGGCTGGTCGACCGCGACGACCATGCGCAGGACAGGCGCATGCAGGTGCTCGCTCTGACCAAGGCAGCCAAAGCCGTCATGCCGGCATGGCGGCTCAAAGTGCGCAACCACGAGGACCGGTTCCTGCAACGGCTGACGAAAAAAGATCGGGCAACACTGCTGCGGCTGTTACGGCTGATCTGGAGCGACGAAGACTGAAGGCAGGCCGAGCGGCGGCGCTGAAACTGCCAATCTCCCGCTCAGGTGGATGTCCGGCAGGATAGAGAGCGCGAGAAGGATTGCAGCGTTGCAACGAGTGCCCTGCGCAACACCCTGTCAGCAATCTTCACCACGCCCGTTCCCTCTCCGCCCTGCCCTTTGCTAGGCTCGCCCATCGGCAACAGGATCGCGAGAGCCATGATCGTCCAGACCTGCATCAACGGCGCGCGCGCCGCCGATTTTCACCCCACGCTGCCGCTCGACGCCGAGGCCATGGCGCGCGACGGCGCGGCCTCTGTCGCCGCGGGTGCGGCCGAGCTGCATGTCCATGCCCGCGGAGCGGACCGCCGCGAGAGCCTTGCGCCGGCAGCGATGGACCTGACGATCGCAGGGCTGCGCCGTGCCTGCCCTGGTACGCTGATCGGCGTCTCCACCGGCGCCTGGATCGAGAATGACGATACAAGCACGCTGGTCGCCATCGCCGGCTGGCGCGAATTGCCGGACTATGCCTCGGTCAATCTCAGCGAGGCGGCGGCACCGATCGTCATGGAGAGCCTGCGCCAGCGCGGCATCGGCATCGAGGCGGGTCTGGCGTCGGTCGCCGACGCCGAGCGGCTGGTCGGCCTCGACCATGGCGGGCGCGTGCTGCGCGTGCTGATCGAGATTTCCGAGCAGACGCTAGACGAGGCTTTTGCGGTCGCTGGCGGCATCGAACAGGTCCTGGAGCGCGCCGGCATTCGCCGTGCCATCCTGCTGCATGGCGAGAACGCGACGGTGTGGCCGTTCGTGCGCCGTGCCGCGGATCGCGACTGGTCGACGCGCGTCGGGCTGGAGGATGGGAAGCATCTGCCGGATGGCACGGTTGCGGCCGGCAATGCCGCGCTGACGGCGGCAGCGGTGGCGATCTTCCAGGCCGGGCGATAGCGCATACAAGCAGCGCGCCAAGGCATCGCCGAGACGATGGCGATCGCAAGGCCCGGGCCGCGAAAGTCGGTGAAAGCTATTCAAATTTTATGTATTAATTAAACCGGCAGTTAATCGTCGCATCAACGATCTCATCTGTGTTAATATTCTCCGGCATCGGGGACATTTTTTAATGAACGTCATTCCGGATAATGATCACGCTGCGCCGCGTCGGATTCAACAATATACATCGATACAGACCCTGCGGGGGCTAGCAGCCCTAATGGTTGTTATCTATCATCTTCCGGCCGCACTAGGCGTGCTCGATTTGCCTATTCCCATTCTAAACAGCGGCGTCGACCTGTTTTTCGTCATCAGCGGTTTTGTCATGGTTCTCTCGACGGAGAACAGACATCGCGACCACCGTGCTTTTTTGATGCAGCGGTTCACGCGCGTCGTTCCGTTCTATTGGGTCATGACCTTCCTCATGGTCGCCGCACTTTGGCTGTTTGCCGGTCGTGGAGTGTCCTTTGAGCAGATTACCAATAGCCTGCTTTTCGTGCCCTATCTCGATACGGCCACAGGCTATGTCCAGCCAGTGCTTGGTGTGGGTTGGACGCTCAATCTGGAAATCCTGTTTACATTCTGTTCGCGGCGACTATGGGTTTTGGTGCGCTGACGCAAATGGCCACGATTGGCGTTGTCTTTGCAATCGCCGTAGCCGCACGCATTATCTTCAAACCCGCCGCCGACACTGTGCTGTTTTTCTATACCACGCCAATCCTGTTTGAGTTCCTTGCCGGCATGGCTGTCGGCCATCTGGTCGGCAGACTGGTGCGTTTGCCCGCTTTCCTGGGTGCCTCGGCTGTCGGGTTCGCTATTGTGTCCACACTGGTGATGGTACTTGGCTTCAACTTGCCGCGAACCCTTGCTCAAGGTATCCCGGCGCTGATCCTTGTCGCGGGTTGCATCAGCCTGGAGAGCTACTTCCGACTTTTTGCTCCTCGCGTGCTGGCAAGGCTGGGAGATGCTTCCTACTCTCTCTATCTGACCCATCCTATCGTGCTGCTCGCGATCGCTCCTGTCGTTGCAACCGCCAATGTGTCACCATGGCTTGCAAGCATAGCTATTGTCACCGCCTGCATCGCCGTGTCCCTGGCGAGTTATAGTTTTATCGAAAGGCCGCTTTTGGCCATGTCGCGAATGAGCCTCTCCGCTTATCAGGTGAAGGCGTGAGTTGCGGCTACGCCGCAGCTCGGTCGGCCTGCCATTCGGGTGCGTTGCTCACTACGACCTACCGTCGCGTTCAAGCGACCACGGCCGCGGCAAGATCGTCTTCGAACTCCGTCACCTAGTGCTGTCGCGCACATCCTCGACTGCCCAAAAATGTGCAGCGGTTTTGGGACGACATGCATCCTGTCTTGCCTGAACGCACACGGGAACTGGCACAGAGGGATGACATAGCTCTTGCTGCTGTTAAAAATTTCCCATAATGTATTTTTCATATCCGAAAGAAAATCCCATCGTTTCTTTCCCTTTATGAAAGCCTTGCCTTTTGCGTGAGCATCTCGATCAAACCGATCGACGGCTGGTAAAGCTGTTGTCGCAGGATGCCCAGCCCGGCATCAACCGGCTCGCCGAGACGATGGCGATCTCGGTGCCGACGGTGCGCTCAAGGCTGCGCAATCTGCTCGACCGCAACCTCTTGAAGATCGTCGGGCTGCTCAATCTGACCGAACGCCCCGAGCTGATCTCGGCCATTGTCGGCATCAATGCGCAGGGACGTGGCCGCGCCCGGGAACTGGCGCAGCGCATTGCCGAACTGCCTTTCGTCAACTCGGCCTCGGTGGTTACCGGGCGCTTCGACATCATTGTCGATGTCACCGTGGCCGGCGATGTCGCCGACCTCTACCGCATCACCAGCGAGCTGATCCCCGGCGCCGGCATTCCCGGCGAAGTCGTGCGCAGCGAAACCTTCGTCGTCATGGCTTCATGCAACAAATGGGTCAGCCTTCCCGAAGGCTGCTGGTCGGAAGAAACACCGTCGCGCAAGGAGCCGGCATGAGAATAGCTGTTCTCGGCGGCCTCGGCCTGCAGGGACGGGCGGCCATCGCCGATCTCGTCGCCAGCGCCGGCGTCGAGGAAGTCGTCTGCGTCGATACGTCGGCCGACGGCCCTGCTCGGCTTGCCGGGCTGACCGACCTTTCCCGCGTGCGTTTCGTCATGCCCGAGGGCGCGATCGGTCCGGCGCTTGCCACCGTGCTGGCGGATGTCGACGCCGCCATCGATCTGCTGCCGCAGCCATTGATGCGCGAGGCGGTGCAGGCCGCGATCGCAACGCGCACGCCGCTGGTCACCACCAATTACGGCAAGGCGATTGCCGATCTGGCGCAGGAGGCTGAACAGGCCGGCGTTTCGATCATGACCGAATGCGGGCTCGACCCCGGCATCGACCTCGTGCTCTACGCGCGCGCCGCAAAGCAGTTCTCTACGATTTCTTCGATCGATTCCTATTGCGGCGGCATCCCCGAACCGAAGGCGATGGCCAAGCCGCTCTGCTACAAGGTGAGCTGGAATTTCGACATGGTTCTGGTCAGCCAGAACCGCGACAGCGTGATGATCGAGCATGGCAAGCGCGTCGAAGTGCCGGCCGGCCGACAGCACGACAATGCCTTCATCCACGAAATCGAGGTCGCGGGCCTTGGCCGACTGGAAGCTTTCCCCAATGGCGACGCGCTGCACTATGTCGAGATGCTGGCGGCCGCCAAGGGATTGCAACGCTCGGGCCGCTATACACTGCGCTGGCCGGGATGGTCGGCGTTCTGGGCGCCGCTGAAGGAACTCGGCTTCCTCTCCGAAGACAAGGTGCCCGGCACCGGCGCCAGCCCGCGCGAATTTCTCGGCCGTCTGCTCGGCCCGCAACTGCAATATGGCGCCGACGAGAAGGACCTTTGCGTGATGCGCAATGTCTTTTCCGGTCTCGAGGGTGGCCGCGCCAAAACGGTGACGTCGGACCTGATCATCGAACGCGACCTGGCATCCGGCCTGTTCGGCATGAGCCTCGGCGTCGGCTATCCCGCCAGCATCGTCGCGCAAATGCTGGCGCGGCGCGAGATCGCCACACCTGGCCTGCTCAACCCGCTGCTGCATGTGCCGGACGAACCCTTCTTCGACGAGCTGGCCAGGCGTGGCATCAAGGTGACCGAAACGGTGGCCCGGGACTGAGGATTTTCGAACGGTGGCTGCCGCCGGCAAACGGTGCTGCCGCTCAAAAAACACCCAAAAGGGTGGAATAACAAAGTGGAACAACAACGATAACAGGAGGAATGCCAAATGAAGATTGCCAAGCTTTTCATCGCCGGACTTGCGCTTGCGGGCCTGACCGCTGCTGCCAGTGCCGGAACCCTCGACGAGATCACCAAGCGCGGCGAACTGCGCGTCGCGGTGCAGACGCAGGGACCGCCCTTCTCGCTGGTCGGCGCCAATGGCGAACGCACCGGCAGTTCGGTCGAACTCGCCGAGCTGATGGCCAAGGAAATGGGCGTCAAGATCACCTTCCTCGACTATGACTGGGACGGGCTGATCCCGGCGCTGCTTTCGGGCAAGGCCGACCTGCTCGTCGCCGACATGACGCCGACGCTGGCGCGCGGCATGAAGGTCGCCTTCACCACACCTTACATGTATACGGGCAGCACCGTCTTCACCAAGGCCGGCAGCAAGTTCAAGACAACCGAGGACTGCAAGGCCAAGGGCACCAAGATCGCCGTGCTGTTGGGCGCCACCGGCGAAAAGGAAGCCAAAAACGCCTTCCCGGATGCCGACATCAAGAGCTACAAGGGCGGCGGCCCGCTGCTGCTCGACGCGGTCAACAACGGCCAGGCCGATTGCGGTGTCAACGACGTCTCGGCGGTCAAGGGTCAGTCGACAGCCTATCCCGCCGGCACCTTCACCATCATGCCGGACCTGTTGTCGAAGGAGCCGCTTGCCTTCGCCACCCGCTACGACGAGCCGGACCTGTTGATCTGGATGAACCTGTTCCTCAACCAGGTCAGCATCGACGGACGCCTGCAGAAGAACCTAGACTACTGGGTCAATTCCGACGCCTGGAAGAAGGATCACTAAGCAGAGGTAAGCAGGGAGTAGTGAGTAGGAAGTAGTGAATGGTGAATGGTGAATGGCCATTCCGGACGCCCTTCACTGCTCACCACTCACTACTCACTACTGCCCATTACCATTCACAATTCACCGCCATGCTCGAAAATTTCAGCTTCCGCACCATCATCGAATATCTGCCTTTGTTCGGGCAGGGTCTGATCACGACCGTATGGCTGTCGGCGCTGTCCTTTGCGGGCGCGCTGGCCGTCGGCATCGTGCTCGCCGCCATGAACCTGCAGCGCGGCCAGCTGTTTCGCGTGCTGGCCAAGGGCTATATCGATGCCGTGCGCGCCACGCCGTTGCTGGCGCAGCTCTACTTCCTCTATTTCGGCCTGCCGCGTCTCGGCTTCGTCCTGCCCGAGCTGGTCGTCGGCATCATCGCTCTGTCGCTGAACAGCGGCGCCTATGTCGCGGAAATCATCCGCGCCGGCATCCTGTCGATCCCGCGCGGCCAGGTCGAGGCCGGCGTCGCCTCGGGGATGACCTATGTCCAGCGCATGCGCCTGGTCATCCTGCCGCAAGCCTTCAAGGTGACGATCCCGCCGCTGCTCGGCCAGGCGATCGTGCTGGTCAAGGATTCCGCGCTTTTGTCGCTGATCTCGGTTTCCGAACTGACGCGCGCCGGCCAGTTGCTGGCGTCCGACCGCTTCATGCCGGCGGAAGGTTTCATCACCATCGCCGCTTTCTATCTGCTGCTCTATTACGGCCTCAAAGGACTGGCGGGGCTGTCCAGTCGCTGGCTCGGTCTGCAGCCGGCAAGGAGCAGCACATGATCTGGCAACAGCTGCAAAGCCTGGCCGGCAGCTACCCCCTCGCCTTGCGCGGCCTTGGCATGACCGTGATGCTGTCGGCGATCAGCCTGGTGCTGGGCACGCTGCTTGGTTTCGGCCTCGGCATATTGCGCACCGGCGGCAACCGGCTGATCTCGAGCGTGATCGGCGCCTGGGTCGACCTGATCCGCGGCACGCCGTTCCTGGTGCAGATCTTCCTGATCTTCTTCATCCTGCCGGAATTCGGCATCGAGCTCGATGCCTTCACCGCCGGCATCATCGCGCTCACCAACCTCGCCGCGTGCTTCATCTGCGAGATCGTCGCCGCCGGCATCCGCTCGGTGCCGACCGGCCAGGTCGAGGCAGCTCTGGCGTCCGGCCTGTCGCGCTGGCAACGCATGCGCCAGGTGGTGCTGCCGCAGGCGATGCGCATCGTGCTGCCGCCGCTGGTCGGGCAATATGTACTGTTGATCAAGGATTCTTCCGTCGTCTCGGCGATCGGGCTGACCGACCTCACCCGCGTCGGCTGGCTTGTGGTGCAGCGTGTGCCCAACGGCCTGCTGGTCTTCTTCCTGGTCGGCGTCGGCTATTTCGTCGTCTGCTATCCGCTGATCATGCTCGCCCGCCGGCTGGAGCGCCGCATGGGCGCGGGGCATGGCGAGGTGCAGCTGTGACATCGAACCCAAAGGGCTGACCGCCATGACCAATCCAAGCCCGACCAAGACAAACCTGACCAAAACGGGCATGATCGACTTTCGCGGCGTCAACAAATGGTTCGGCTCGCTCAATGTGCTGAAGGACATCACGCTCAGCGTCGAGCCGCGCGAAGTGGTCGTCGTCTGCGGCCCAAGTGGTTCGGGCAAGTCGACGCTGATCCGCTGCATCAACGGCCTGGAAGCGATCAAGGATGGCGACCTCGTCGTCGACGGCCAGCGCCTCGGCGACCCCGCCACCAACATGACGCAGCTGCGCACCGAGATCGGCTTCGTCTTCCAGTCGTTCAACCTCTACCCGCACAAGACGGCGCTGGAAAACGTCACGCTGGCGCCGATCCATGTGCGCAAGATCCCCCGCGCCGAGGCCGAGCAGGCCGGGCGCGACTTGCTGGCCAAGGTCGGCCTCGCCGACAAGGTCAACGCCTACCCGTCACAGCTGTCCGGCGGCCAGCAGCAGCGTGTGGCCATCGCGCGCTGCCTCGGCATGCGCCCCAAGATCATGCTGTTTGACGAACCGACCTCGGCGCTCGATCCCGAGATGATTTCCGAAGTGCTCGACGTCATGGTCGCGGTGGCCGAGGAAGGCATGACCATGATGGTGGTAACGCACGAAATGGGCTTTGCCCGCAAGGTGGCGCAGCGCGTGGTGTTCATGGACTCCGGCGCCATCGTCGAAAGCGGCACGCCGGAAGCGTTTTTCTCCGACCCGAAGACCGACCGCAGCCGGGCTTTTCTAAGCAAGATTCTAAGGCATTAGAGCTTAGCCAAAGCCGGTCGTCCGAAAGGCCGCGGGGCAGGAACTGTCGACGCACAGCGCCAAACAACGAGCCGCCGGTAGAGTGGATCGGCTACGTTTAGGTCTCCGGCTACGCCTCTGGGACCTTCCACGTGCCGTCCAGAACCTTCGCGCGTGGTCGATAGAGCCGTACCATCCAGTTCCAGCCGGGCCACCATCGGCTGTACGGTCAAGCCACCGGCGCCGCGCCGCGCCGCTCGAGCGCGGTCCTGCGGATGATTTCCGCGATTTCCGGGCTGCTGCTGCACAGCATCTGGAAATCCGCCGCGTGCAGCGACAGGAGTGAGACAGAAGTTGCGGCAGTGACGGTCGCCATACGCGGTTCGCCGCTGATCAGCGCCATCTCGCCGAAGAAGGCGCCAGGGCCAAGCTCCACCGGGTTCGGCGTCGCGACGCTGACGCGGCCCTCCACGACGAAGAACATCCGATCGCCGGTCTCGCCGCTGCGGCAGATCACGGCGCCCGCCGGCACCGTGCGGGGTCTTAACGCGCGCACGATCTCGACCAGCGTGGCCGGGCCAAGCTTCTGAAACAACGGAACGCCGGCAATCAATTGCCAATTGCGGACGAAATCCTCGCGACGGACTTCTTGATAAAAGCCGGAGGCAAGAATGCCGGCCCAGAGCCCGAAGATGCCGATGCCACACATCATGACAGCCCCGGCAAGAACGCGGCCGGCGAAGCTTTGCGGAATGTCGTCGCCATAGCCGGTAGTGGACAGCGTGACCACCGCCCACCACATTGTCTCGGGGATGCTGCCGAACTTTTCCGGTTGGACGTCGCGCTCGATGACATAGGCCGCAAGTGCGACACCGAACAGAACCAGGCCGAAGACCGTGGTGACGCCGACCAGGTTGCGCGCTTCGTTGGCCAGAACCCTGCCAAGCAGCGGGAAGAACGTCGAGTCGCGCAGCGGCTTCAGCAGCCAGACAGCACAGTAGAGGCTGCGGTCGGGCGTGCCGTCGAGCAGGAATGCGGCGAGTGGAACCAAAACCGCGAGCACATCGATTGCGATTGCCGGCGTCCTGTCCCGAAGGTCTCCCGCCCAGCGCTTGAGCAGGGTCTCGGCCATCTGCAGAAGATAGGCGGCCCAAATGACAGCGAGCACGGCAGCCAGAGCCAGTCTGCTTCGTCCGGACATGTTCGGCATCGTGAGCGCAGCCACCGCCAGAAGCCCAGGCGCAGCGAGCACCGCATTTAGCGGTGCGTAGATTCTCAGAAAAGGCAGTACCGACATTCTATCCCACCAGCGGCCACTGTGCTCCAGAATAGAGGCCTTCCGGGCAAGCGCAAAGGGTGCTTTGCGATCGCAAGATCAGGTCACGCCAATGGCTTTCGGGCGCCGCTATCGGCGCTCCACGGTCGCACCGCAGGCGACGGATCAGCTCGGGAGCCGCCACATTCGCACGCGACCCGCACCGCGCAATTCCGTTTCCTCGAGTGGGTCGCAAGCAAATTTCGGTCCAAGCAGTTGGCAAGTTGCATCGGAAATACGGATTTCATCGGGCTCCGCGGACGTTTGAATACGTGAGGCGAGATTAACGGTCTCACCCCACAGGTCGTAGGCGAACCGCCTCTTGCCTATGACGCCGGCGACGATCGGTCCTGAGTGAATTCCAATTCTCAGCCTTATCGGTTCTCCTGCGAAGCGTTCCCGCTTGACCGCTTTGCGCAGCTCAATCGCATAGCGCGTGAGGGCCTTTGCATGATCGGATCGCGCCGTGGGCAGGCCGGCGACCACCATCACACAATCGCCAATTGTTTTGATCTTTTCGCAGCCGTATCGCTCAGAGAGCCGATCCGCCGCCTTGAAGAAGTAGTTTAAAATAGCGAGCGTCGTCACCGCTCCGACGCTGCGCGCTCGTTCCGTAAAACCGACGATGTCGGCAAAAAGCACACTCACCTCTGCGTGGTTGTCGGCAATTTTCTTTTGCGCTTTCAATCGCTCCGCGATCGACGCCGGGAGAATGTTGAGGAGCAGGTTTTCGGCGCGCTGGTATTCACGCGCCAATCCCTCCTGGCTCTTTCTCAGTGCCTCGTTCGTCGATTGCAATTTTTCGTTGAGTTGACGCTCCCTCTCTTGCAGGAGCGTCATTTCATAGGCCTTCTGTTGAAGCCGCTGCCTGTTGTCTCGTTCGGCAGTGGCGTCTAGAAAAAGCAGCCACACGAACGCATTGTCAGCAAAAAAATGGAGGTCGGCGACACGCCCGCCGGGCAGTTCAACCATATCCATGCGAAACGGAAGCTCCGGGCAAGGCAGCAAACCTTCCATGAATTCAAGCTGCTCCGCAACAGGCTTGCCGATGCGAAGCGATGACAGCCCGTAATGTTCAACATTACCGCCCTTGGCAGCTATGCAAAGCTCAGCGTCGATTTTCAGATAAGCGACAGCGTGCCCGTCGAAGAAGAAATTGAAAAACCAATTTCTGACTTCTTTTGGCAATTCATGCATGGTCTATTTGGTGACCATCAAGGCAAGTTGACGAAAGGCGTCATCGACCTGCTCGCCCGAAAGCGCACTTGTTAGATAGATTTGCCATCCACGTTGCCTCAACTCGTTGATCTCACCATCCGATATCGCCCACCGATCGGCCAGATCGGACTTGTTGAACAGCAATACGAACGGCATGGCGCCGAATTCGGCCTCGACCCGTTCGCGCAGCGTGAGTGCCACGGCAAGAGTAGCAGCGCGGGTTCCATCGACGACTAGCACGAGCCCGGTTGCACCTCGAACATAGCTGACGCGGAATGAGCCGATATCGTCCTCGCCGGCCAAATCCCACAAAATCAGATCCACGGTTTTGTCCGGGAGCGCGACGCTTTTCTTGTCGATTTTCACTCCGACGGTGGTCAAGTAGGTTTCTGAGAAGATGCTCTGCACAAACCTGCGGACCAGACTCGTCTTTCCGACGGCGAAGCCGCCCAGCATGCAGATCTTTTTTTGCAACATGTTGGGCTCCGCTAGTCCAGGTTTACCGTAATCGAAACCCGGCGATTGGTGGAGCTACCGGTTAGACTGTTTTCAGGTACAGCCGGCTCAAAAGTGCCCGCGCCCCGAACCAGCAGCAGTTCGGGAGCAACGCCGCGCTTGTTGAGAAGCGCACGAACTGTCTCGGCGCGGGCGGCGCTGATCGACGCGTTGGCCGTCTCACGGCCCGTGGTGTCCGAATGCCCGGTCAACATGAACCGCGCCGTTACGCCGGAATTGCGGGCACTCTGGGCGAATTCCTTTATTTGATCCGCCAACCTGTCGAGAACCGGCGTCTGCTCCGGTCCCGGCACAACCTTGCCGGAAGAGAAGAAAATATCGGTCGTCTGGATCGCCTGCCTCAAATGATTAAGTTCTGCGAGGTTCAGCTCACGCAGCTGCGAGACATCCAGAACCACTCCGTCCGCCGAAAGTTGTTCAGCGGCGGCCCGCGCGCGGTTGATCCAGCCGGCAGGAGCCTCACCCACGGCCACAATGCGACCCTGGATGATCGAGAGCTGAACGGTTTTCGGCGGGGACAGCGCCGCCGTCAGCCGCTTCACCACAAACTTCGGATCAAGGCTCTGATAGAATTGCCACTGTGCATGAACGCGGGCAGGATCAACGTCCGTTCCGGACAGCAGGGCTTGCGGGTCGGCGGCAAGCGGGTCTCTCAAGCCGGAAATATAGAAATGTCCGCCCCTCGCCGTTTGTTGGGCGACGATGATTCCCGGTTGGGCCTCAAGTCGCGACACATAATACTGCCAGTGCTCCGCCGCGCGTGCTTCGGGGCTCACGTCACGAACCTTGGAGATGTCGAATTCGGGTCCGCCTGCCGAAAGCTGCCGGGCCGCCGCGCGCGCGCGATCGATCCAGGTGTCGGGAGCCTCACCCTCGGCAACGATGCGATCATCGACGATCGAAAGTCGTACTGTTTCCGGCGGATACAGTGACGCCGTCAGCCGCTTCAGCACGAACTCCGGCTCAAGGCTCTGATAGAACTGCCACTGCGCATGAACCCGGGCGGGATCGACCTCTGTTCCCGACAACAGCGACTGCGGATCGGCGCCAAGCGGGTCTCGCAGGCCGGCAATATAGAATTGGCCGTCGCTTATCTTTTGGTCTGCAACGATGATGCCCGGCTGGGTCTCCAGTCGCGACACATAGGCGTGCCAGCGCTCCGCCTCGCGCACTTGGGGACTTACGTCACGAACCCCCGAGATATCGAAGACCGGCCCGCCTGCCGAAAGCTGCTGGGCCGCCGCGCGCGCCCGGCTGATCCAGGTGTCGGGAGCCTCACCCTCGGCGACGATGCGGCCATCGACAATCGAAAGTCGCACTGAATCCGGCGGAGCCAGCGACGCCGTCAGCCGCTTCAGCACGAACTCCGGCTCAAGGCTCTGATAAAATTGCCATTGCGAATGAACCCCGGCCGGATCGACTCCCGTGCCTGACAACAGCGACTGCGGGTCGACGGCAAGCGGGTCCCTCAGGCCGGCAATATAGAACTGGCCATCGCGTACCTGCTGTTCGGCAACGATGATGCCCGGCTGGGCCTCCACTCGCGACACGTAAGCCTGCCAGCGCGACACGTAAGCCTGCCAGCGCTGCGCTGATTGCCAGGAAAGAAAGTACCAACCGCCTGCCAGACTCAAAAGCAGCAGGGCAACGGCCGCCACCAGCCACGGAAATCCGTCGTTTGATTCCTCCTGCTTCAGCTCGACGCAGGTCTGCAACTGCGCCTCTACGCTGGCCAGCTGCGAACCGTCGCCGTCAAACTGCTCTAAGGCCTGTGAGCTTTCCTCATGGATGCGAAGCAACACATCGCGAACGATTTCATGCAATTCCTCCGGCGGATTTCCCCGGATCACCGAAACCAGGGTCGCAAACGGTCCAACTTCCGACCAGAGACGAAGCTCGCCGAAACGGATTGTGTCCAGGCCGCTCTGCTCTTTCTCGTTAAATGAGTCTTTTACAAAATCCTGAATCGCACTGAGCATCGAAGAAATGAGCTGAGGATCTTCGCTCGTTGCATTGTCGGCCGTTACATGCGTTATCAAAAGGCCGGAATTCCGATGAATGAGAAACGCATGTTCCACACGGTAGACAAGGGAATGCTTCAGAACAACTGCCGAGAAGCTTGCCCCTGTTCTCCAGGCTTCAAGTCTCCACTTGAGCCCGTGCCAGGTGAATATGTGCCTTAGAGTTTCATTCAGCGACTGAAAGGTCTGGTCGATCTTTTCGCCGATTGACTTGCGAATTGCCGGCAGAAACACCGGGTACAATATGTCCGTCAGCGTGCGCGGGCTCTTCTGGATCGACCGTTGCACAGCCCGTTCGACAGCTGGCGCAAGCGCCTCGCCGAGTTGCGCGTAAGGCGCTCGTCCGGCAGCACTGGGAAGAACGTCGCCCACGGCCGCCGCAAGCTGCTCGGGTTCGTCGAGCAGATGCGTGACGCGTGAAAGCTCGGAGATTTCGCGGCTGACCAGCAACTGCCGCAGCGTTTCCATGCGCGGATCGGCGGTTGGAACCGCCTCGAACTGCGCACGGTAGTCCGGATCAACGTTCCGGGCAATTTCGATCAAAAGACGAGCCAGAGCCTCGCGATCAATCTCTGTATCGTTCGAGGCTGTTCTTTGCGGAAGGTTGAATGGGTCGACGGTGGACGTCAAGGTCCCATCAACTCACTTTCCAGCTACGGTCCGAGTTGCTCTTGCTCCCGACGGGATCCTGATTGAGACACTTTGCAACCTCGACAAACAGGCCAGCCAAAAGATTTCGGTCGGTCTTGACGTTGCTGAGGTCGGCAAACATCTTCTCGATCAGCATCTGAACGCCTTCATTCTTCTGCTTGATTTCCTCACGCAGCAAATGATCGTTTCGATTTATCCGGTCCGAAACATCGCGCTCGAGCGCGCTTAACTGATCCGACAACGTGCGCACCTGCTTTTCAAGAGCCTGGTTTTGCTCGCGAAGATTCCGGTCGATCTCCTTGTCGGCATCGGCTCGTGAATCTTTTTCGCTCCGCAATTGCCCTGCAAGCGAATCGATCTGCTTCTTTGCATTCGACTCGTACATTTCGAGATTGCGCTTGGCCTCGGATTCAACATCCTTGAAGCGCTGCAACACCCGTTCTTCAAGCTTGGAAAAGCGGCGGTCATAGTCCTGCATCTGGTTGCCGAACAGCAGGTCACGGATCTTGTCGACACCGACGGCGTCGCCGGCGGTTCCGTTTTCGCGGGCCTGAACTCCCATGAAGTTCAGCCCGTTTCCTTCTGTGTTACCTATCAGATTTACGTCCGCCTTCTTTTCTGAAGAAGCGGAATTCGAAGATTCCTTAGCCATCCATATACCCCCATTGAACACATGCCGTCAGGTAAGCATGTCAGCAATCGGGCCGCAAGCCGGATTCGTCTTGACTTATGCCTATTCATGGGGCAGCCGAGCGCGATGGCTAACGGCCCGGCAATGGCAATCAGGGGCGATGCCCTCTTGAAGGCGCGGAGCGTGCGGACGGTTCCGGGTATCCAAAAAGCGGCCTTCAGTCGAACGTCGCCAGCGGCTCGGCATTGATCTCGACCCACTCACAGCGACGGCTTTCGTGGTAAAAAGACTGGAAGGGCGGCGGAAACGACGGGTCGGCGAAGGCGCCGACGGGAATGGCGATCACACCGGGCTGCGTGTCGATGCGATAGTGGACGGCGGCGCCGCACTCCGGACAGAAATTGTAGATGACGCGGCCGCCCTCGTCGCCGGCGCGCGTGAACTGCTTCGCCCGCCCCTCGATCGATACATCAGCTTGCGCAAACCGGACATTGTAGCTGAAGGCGCTGCCGGTGCGGCGCTTGCAGTCGAGGCAATGGCAGACCGAGATGCGCACCGGCTCGCCCGAACAGACGGCTGAAAGCTGGCCGCAGAGACATTGCGCGCGGCGCGTGACCATTGTTTCTTCCTCCCCTTCACATCACTGCGTATCGGTGCTGGCCCTCAGTTCCGTCCGCTTCTGTTCCGAAACCATGGCTAGATCCAGCACCTTCTGCAGTTCGGCGGCATGGTGGAATGAAGGCTCGGCCTGCACGCCGCTGCGAACCGCATCGACGAAGCGCTGGTAATTGGTCGGCACCGTGCCGGCGTCGAGCACCTGCCATTTGGCGTTCTCGATATCCTCGCCGACACACGCCTTCAGTTCCGAACCCTCGAGATTGTGCACGACTTCGATGCCGCCCTTGTCGCCATAGATGCGCAGGCGCAATTCGTTGATGTGGCCGGTCGCCCAGCGGCTGGCGTGAACGACGCCAAAGGCGCCGTTGGAGAAATCCAGCGTCATGGCGAAGCTGTCATTGGCGTCGAGGTCGTATTCGCCGATGCGGTTGCCTGGCGCCTTGTCGAAGGTGCGCAGCCGGCAAAACACGTGGTCGATGTCGAGTGCGGCGCCATAGCTGGCGAAATCGAGGATGTGGATGCCGACATCGCCGAGCACGCCGTTGGAGCCGTGGTCGCGCGACAGCCGCCACAGCCATTTCGGGTCGGTGCGCCAGTCGCCCCAGAATTTCGAGACCAGCCAGCTCTGCAGATAGGAGGACTCGACGTGGCGGACGGTGCCGATCTCGCCGACCAGCACCATCTGCCGCGCCTTCTGCAAGGCAGCGACATTGCGATAGGTGAGATTGACCATGTTGACGATGCCGGCCGCCTCAGCCGCTTTGGCCATCTCGCTTGCCTTGCCGAAGTCTTCGGCCAGCGGCTTTTCGCACAGCACCGGCTTGCCGGCCGCGATCAACGCCATGGTGGTCGGGTGGTGAATGCGGTCCGGCGTGACGTTGGCGACCGCATCGAACTCGCCCCACGCCAGCGCGTCTTCCAGCGATGTGAATCGCTTCGGTATCTTGAACCCGTCGGCGAATTCGCCCACGCGCTTTTCATCGACGTCGACAGCACCGACGATCTCGACGCCGTCGATGCCGCCGAAACGGCGGGCATGCTCCTGCGCCATCCAGCCGGTACCCAGTATCAAAAGCCGCATTCTCTGCACTCCGAGCGAATTGGTTCGATTCAATCATATGGCGCAGATACGGTCTAGGAAACCCATGCGGAAAACCGCTACGCCTTTTTTCCTGGATTTTGCTTTAGCGGAAGCCGGCCTCGCCCGAAGCGTGCAGCTTGCCGCCGCGCTCGACGATCGGCTCCAGCGCCTTCTCGACCGGCACGTTCGGCGCCTCGAGGATCGCCGACTTGGTGCCCTGCGGATTGTGCGCCCACTTCACCGCATTGCGCAGCACCTTGTGCACATTGGCGTCGTGATAGGTCGGATAGGTCTCGTGGCCCGGGCGGAAGTAGAAGACATTGCCGGCGCCGCGGCGATAGGTCAGCCCAGAACGGAACACCTCGCCGCCCTGGAACCAGGAGATGAAGACGGTCTCCAGAGGTTCGGGCACGACGAACTGCTCGCCATACATTTCTTCATTCTCGAGCTCGAAATATTCGCCGACGCCCTCGGCGATCGGATGGCTGGGACTGGTCACCCAAAGCCGCTCGCGCTCGCCCGCCTCGCGCCATTTCAGCGTGCAGGGCGTGCCCATCAGCCGCTTGAAGATTTTCGAGAAATGGCCGGAATGGAGAACGATCAGCCCCATCCCCTCCCAAACGCGGCGGGCGACGCGCTCGACGATCTCGTCGGCCACCGCGCCATGATCCTTGTGGCCCCACCAGACCAGCACGTCGGTCTCGGCCAGACGGTCGGCCGGCAGGCCGTGCTCCGGCTGCTCGAGCGTGGCGGTCGAGGCGGAGATCGCCTTGTCGGCATTCAGCGCCTTGGCGATGGTCGTGTGCATGCCCTCGGGATAGAGGGCTGCGACCACCTCATTGGTCCGCTCATGGATGTTCTCGCCCCAAACGACAGCGCGTATTGTCATGGATGTCCTCGTGGTGAAGCCGACCCGCAGGGGTCACTCATAGTCTGCCTGGGGGTGAAAAGGGAATAGGCAGTGGGGAATAGGCAATAGGGGCAGAAAAACAAGGAACAGGCGATGGACGCTCCTGGGCCCTACTGCCTACTGCCTACTGCCTACTGCCTACTGCCTACTGCCTACTGCCTACTGCCTACTGCCTTACGCTCCCCGGCCTTCCTGAGCGACCCGCGTCAGCGGCTTGGTCAGGCGCGGCACGACGACGAGGCGCTTGATCTTGCCCTTCTTGTAGGCGGCAAGGAAGCGGGCGTAGTCCTTGAAGACGACGCAGCCATTGGATTCCGCACGGCCGCCGCGCAGCATGTAGGTGTGGGCGAGCAGGCCGTCGCGGCCGTATTTATTGCCGCCGCTGACGGGAGTGAGACGGAGCGCCTCGACGCCATGGAAGCGGGATTCGCGCAGTCGCAGATCATAGGTGTTGGGCGGCGTCGGGCCGACATTCTTCTTGTGCACGAAGCGCGGCTGGTCGACCATCGAACCCAGCCCCGAATGGGCCTCCAGCCGCGAGCCGTCCGGCATATAGACGGTCTTGGCCGAGATATCGTACACGGCGACGCCGCCGCCCATTCCGGGCGTGGCGAACAGATCCTTGAAGGCGCGACCGACACCGCCCGCCGGGACGTCCGGCTTGGCATAGGCCAGCATCTCGCCGGCCTGTGTCTTCGACCGTTTGCCAGGCTTGATCCGGCTTGATTGGATGCTCTGGCTGTCTGGCACGCCAGGCAGTGCGGCGACCTCCGAAGTACTGCGTGGCGAGCGCGGCGACGAATTGCCCGGCGACTGGGGTGCGGGGCTCTCGGGCGTCCTGTCGGTCTGTGGCTTGGCTGCCCTGGGCTTGCTGGCTTGCCGAGCCTCGGCAGGCTGAGCGGTTTCGGCGCGTGGACGCCAACCGGGCAACGCAATGTTGTCGGGCAGATCGTCCTGCGGCGGCAGCGAAGCGACCTGAACCTCGGCCTGCTCAGGATCCTGCCCTCCGGCGATTGCTTCAACGGCCGGCGGCGGGGCCAGCATGTCAGCGTCTTCCGGCAAGCTGTTGGCCAGCGCCAGCGCCAGGCGCGATGAGCGTTCGATCTCAGCCACTTCCGGCCCAAAGCGTTCCGAGGCCGGGCCATGCTGATCGGGCAGCCGGACTTCGGCGAAACGGGCAGCGACCGGAAGGCTGGCAAGCATGAAGGGCGCATTCGAGGCCTTGGCGAAGGCGGCAGCCAGCTTTTGCGGCGACAGCTCTGCCTTGGCCACCACGCCGTCGAAGCGCATGCCGCGCGAAGTGGCGAGAGCGACGCTGGTGTTTGGCGCAATGTTTGAGGCGACACTGCTCGGGGCCACAGCGTGCGCGGCCGGCTTCAGCCGCGCCATCTTGCCGTCATGCGCGAAGTTCGCGGCGGCATGCGCGCAGCCGGCGTCGCATTGGCTGAGCAGCGAGGCCTGTGATTTTTGCGCCGAAAGCCGAGGCGCCCACGAATTGGCGAGGCTGCGGCGCGAATCGGCAAGTGCTGCGTTCGGCAGAAGCAGACTGTGCGGAAGGCTGTTGGAGGCTGCGGTGAGCGAGGTACCGAGCGAACAGAGGCCGGCCATAGTTGCCACCGACCACAGCGCCAAGGCCGCGCCGACAACCGGCACCACCACCCAGCGCTGGCCGGATCTCTTCGAAGTCAAACCCCGTTCAGGAGTATCGCCCCGGTCTTTCAAACGCAAAAACGCCATACAACCACTCTCAATCGGCATGCAGGCTTGCGACCCTCGCATCCGTGACATCCACAGTTCGCTGGTGCCCCCTGCACCTTTCGCGTCTGTTGCCGATTGAATCAAAAGATGGACAAAGTTGGTTAACCAATCCCTCCATCAGCCACCGATTATGCGGCGCCTGATACGAAAAAAAGAGCACTCCATGGTCTGCGCCACGGTAGAATGCTCTCCCTCACCCCCGCCTTGCTGCCCGTTTTTGCGATCCAAGTCAAGGAAACGCTGCGTCAGCCTGCTGCAAGCCTGTGCTGATTGCCCGCTGATCGGCCTTCTCAATCAGTTGACCTTCCGGCGGCTGGAAGGTCTATCTGCTCAGAGACGGAGACCTCCGGCGACGGAAATTTACCGATGAGAACCGGCATCACGACCGAAGAATCCGACTGCAGGTCGAACCCCTGCTGCGGCTGGCTGAGCACGGATGGATGGGGCAAGGACATGGCGCCGTGAGATGGACTGTGAAAGCGGCGCTGCTGTGGCTGGTCTGTGCCCTTACGGTGGGCGCCTCCGTCGGCAGCGGACCGATCGTCACGGCCCGCCAGGCGTCGATGAAGGAGATGGCGGCGGCTGCGAAAACCATTGCCGGCATGTTCGACCGCAGGCAAGCCTATGACGCGGCAGCCTTCAAGGCGGCAGCGGACACGCTGCGCGCGCGCACCCGCCCTGCCCTGATTGCCGAATTTCCGAGCGGCTCGCTTGGACCGCCTTCGCAGGCCAGGCTGGAGATCGATCAGTCACGGGCCGAATTCGAGGCCCTGGCAAATCATATCGGAACGCTGGCCGACGCTCTGGCCGCCAAGGCCGAAAGCGCGCCGGCCGTCATCACCGATGACATGCGCATGGGCACCGGCCTGGCGATGGGCGGCGGCAGCCTGCTCGGCAGCGGCCGAGCGCCGTTGAAGTCGATCCGACCAAACTGCCGGCGGAGCATATCCTGCATCTCATCCTGCAGGATTGCTCGACCTGTCATTCGAAATTCCGGCAAAAGGTACAGTGAAGCAACATTATCCGGCGGAGCATTTCCTTGCTGGCCTGCGCCACAGCCACTTTGCATACAAGTAAATTCGTTTGTGCTAATATATCGAGGATCGTGCATATCCATGCATGACGAGCATCGGGAGGATGCAATGAAAACCATGAATCGCAGGTCTGCAATTGCCCTCGGTCTGACGACCGCCGCGGTAGCGCCTTTGTTCACCTTGGCGGCATCGGCAAAAATCAAGAAATACGGCCCGAAAGAGGGCAAGGAGATTGCGCCCGGTGTCAGGGTGGTGGAGGTCGGCACCGGCAATGCAGACATTCCCGCCTACAAGAGCATCGCAATTATCGACGTTGTGTTTCAGCCCGGAGCACATGCTCCTCAAACCGTGATGGACAACGACATGGTGTGCACCATTACCTCAGGTGCATTCACGATCAAGAAAGCGGACAAGGAATTCAAGCTCAAGACGGGTGATATGTACACCTGCTCCAAGGGCAAGACCGATGAAGCGACGAATACAAGCAAGGAGGTCGGCGTGCATCGCATCGCCGTATTGATACCCGCATAGCAGATGGAACTCCGGCCGGACCACGCCGTCGCGAGTCCGGCCGGCCAGACGAGGCGATCTCGTTCCGTCGTCAGCGCGGCCATCTCACGCCAGCCACTCCCTGATCGCCGGGCGGGCGGGAACGGCGCGCATGTGGTCTTCGCGCTATGGCTTTGGGCATGATCTTTTGGGGAAGCTGGCTTCGTTTCAAAATCAACGGCTAGGTCGAATGGCTGATCAATCAGCGCATCCACGTGGCCAATACGGAGATCGAAAACCGCACGAGTTTTGCCGGCCACCAGGCGGTGTTCGAGGCGATCGAGCGCCGCGACCCGGAAGCGGCCGGCCAAGCGATGCGGGCGCATCTGGAAAACGCCCGGCGCAAGTTCAATTCAGGTTCGGGCAGATTGGACTAGCCGGCAGACGCGGCAGCGCTCTGGAGCAAAGCAAAAAGCCCGCCGTTCAAAGCCGGCGGGCTCCCTTCAATCATACAGCGCGATCCGGTCGTCGAAAACCAGGACGACCGAATTTCGGCCTCAGCGGCTGGTTGCGCTCAGGGGGCGGGCTTCGACGGGTTTGAAGCGACCAGCGATCCGAGTTTGCCGGCTTTGGCCAGACTCGGCTTTTCGTAAGTTTTCTTCACAGAATCCCTCCTCTAACGGCATCAATTTCCTCTGCCGGGCCTGTTTTGTCAAATCTGGCAGCAGTCCGTTACAGGTCCCGGCGGCAATTCGTGCCCTTACGCCGGCTCGCGCTTGAGCGCCTGCGCCATGCAGTGAATGCCGCCGCCGGTCTTGGAAATCTCGCTCATGTCGACGGCAGCAACCTCGAAGCCGCGTGCCTTGAGCTGGCCGATCAGCGACTGGCTCGACGTCGGCGCGATGACCCTGTCCTTGCCCAGCGACATGAAGTTGCAGCCGAGCGCCATCGTGTCCTGGAAGGGCACGTCGATGATCTCGTGGCCCTTGCCCTTCAGCCAGTCGACGATGCCGGGCTCGGTGCAGGCGAGGCACACCGCGGTGAGCTTCTCGGCGATCGGCACCACCATCAGGTCGATATGGACGTAATATTCGTCGATGAAGGCGAGGCGCGTTTCCCAGCCTTCCTTTTCGAACCAGTCCTGCACCTGGCGGGCGCCCTCTTCCTGCGTCCGGGCGCCGCCGCAGCCGATCAGCACCACGCCCTCCTCGATGACGTTGAAGTCGCCGCCTTCGAAGGTGCCAGCCGTGACCATGTCGTAGATGGGGATGCCGAGCTTTTCATAGGTGCGGATGGCGGCATAGTTCTCGCCGCGCCGCCACCAATTGGCCATGGCGGTGATGAAGGCGCCGTAGGGCGTCATGACGCTGGAGTCTCTGGAATAGACCTGCATCGGCAGTTCCGGCGTCGGCTCGTGCCAGTGGATTTTGACGCCGAAATGCTCATAGGCGGCGACGAGGTCCTTGTGCTGCGCTTGGGCGATCTGAACGTTGCAGGGCGCTTCGCGCAAATGCTTGCGCGAGAGCGAGCTGGTCGAGAGGTGGCGCAGGAAGTTTGGCGAGCCGAGCAACACGTCTGTCAGCACGTCGGTCTCGTTGGCAAAGCCCCATGATGTCAGCGGCTTGGTGCCGCCGGCGGGATTGCGGCGCTGCAGCGAGAACGGTTCGGCGACGATGCGGTCATGGACGGTCATAAGGTTCTCCTCGATTATGCAGCTTGATTGGGTTGGCTGCTCGGAATCCACCAATCGCGCCCCCGCGCGGTGGTGACATATTCCGGCCAGCGGAAATTGATCGGCGGGTCATAGTCGCAAAGCGGCGCGATCCAGTTGGAGCCACCAATGCCGCCGCCGGTGCGGGTGACGAATTCGTCCATGGCCGCATCGCGCGCGGCCTTGTCCTCGAGCAGGCGGAGGGCTGCAAGCGCAACCGTCTTGGCGGCGCAAATGACCATCGGGTCGATGGTGGCCGAGATACCGCCCAGCGCGTTCATCGCCCAGGATGGATAGGCATGGCCATTCGCCGAGCGCAGCGCCGGGCGGGCGACATAGAAGCGTGCGGTCGGCGTGTGCCACGACATGTCGGTGTAGTCGTCGGAGGTCGAGTTGATCTGCCACGGAGGCAAATCGCGGCGCAGGATTGCCTCGGCCTCTTGCGGCGCAACCAGCCGCTCCATCTCGTCGATGAAAGGGTTGTCGGTCGCGGTGCCGCCGGCATTGACCTGGACCTCGCGACCGATCGCTTTCGCCGCGTCGTCCCAGCTCGGAGCGCCAACGGTGGACAGCGCCTCATAGGCAATCCCCGCCATGGCGTGATTGGCGAGGCCCGGCCTCGACTTCGACACCCAATGGCGCTCATAGCGACAACCGCTGATCGCCGCGGCCGCGGCCGCATTACGGTCGAGCACCGCGGTGACCTGCTCTGCCATGGCAATGGTCGGCACGCGGATCATGTACTGGATCTCGGCCAGCCCCGCCGGCAGATTGTCGGCGGTCGCCTGCCCGGCGGTGAGGATCGCCTCGCTGATCGACCAGCCGCCCTGGTGAGGCAGCATGGAATCGCGCAGCGCCTTGGAGGTCATGTACATCGCCATCAGCGCGTCATTGGCACCGGGCGCCCGCACCGCCGAATGCGCCTGCGGGATCGGCGCGCCATCGCTTGCGCGAACCCAGTTTTCGGGTTCGTCGCAGACAAAACGGTAGATCATCGCGTAGGCCGCGCCGCAATGCGTGTCCCAGCGCGCCGTGTTGCAGAGCGGCAGCATATAGAAGGGGTGGAAGGAGATCATGCCGGCAAGGCCGTCATAGTAGCCCTTGGCCGCATGGATCGGCTTCGAGCCCCTGACCTTCTCGGCCGGCTCGCCGGTGAAGCGCAACGTCCCCTCGATGCCGTGGCGTTGCATTGCCGCCTTGGTGGCGAGAAGTCCGCCGAGGCCGGCAATGCCAAGCCCGGAATGAGGATCGGTGTGGCCGCCGGCCTCGCTGCCGAGGCCCGGCCGCGATCGCTTCACCGTTGCCGCGTCCTGGCAGTTGCCGGGCACGGCGTCGTATTCGCCGTACATGCCGATGGTCGGCCCCGGGCCGTTCGTCCAGTGGGCGCAAAAGGCGGTCGGCATGCCGGCCGACCCTTCCTCGACCGAAAAGCCCTCATGCTTCAGCCGCGCGACATACCAGGCCGCCGACTGGTATTCGCGCCAGGCTGTTTCGCCGAAATCGAAAATGGTGCGCGTCCACGCCGACAGCGACGGCTGGATGCTATCGAGACAGGCAAGCGCGGTGGCTTGCGCCGAGGTCGTCACCGGTTTCTCCATGCGGCCCAAGAAAGCAGTGAAGCGGCATTGCAAAAAGTGATATGTTTTTCCGGTTCATGCAAATTCGGTTCACCTGAGGCCTCTTGCGAATACCTTCCACACAGGCGCTGCGCGCCCTCGACAGTTTTGCCCGTCACGGCAGTGTCTGGCGCGCAGCCGATGAACTGCATTTGACCCGCAGCGCCGTCAGCCATCAGTTGCGGCTGCTCGAACGCGACCTCGGCTTCGACCTGCTGGAGCGCATCGGCAAGGGCGTGGCGCTGACACCGCGCGGCCAGCGCTATGCCGCCGATGTGAGAAAGGCGCTGACGGTGCTCGGCGATGCGGTGACGCGCCAGGCCGGCACGGGCGTCGGCGGTTCGTTCGCCGTTTCCTGCACGCCGGGCTTCGCCTCTCTGTTCCTGTGCACGCACATCGGCGAGTTCCGGCAGATGTATCCAGACGTGGCGCTGTCGATCCTGACGCCGCGGCGGCTGGACGATGTCAGCAATCCGGACGCCGATGCCTTCATTGCCTTCGGCGTCGGCAACTGGCCGAACCGCTCGGTGGAGTTGCTGTGCGAAATCTCGTTCACGCCACTTTGCAGCCCGACACTGCTCAACAAGGTCGGCGGCTTTTCAAAACCGGCCGACGTGCTGCGCGCCAATCTCCTGCATCTCGGCGACACCGAGGACTGGGCGCGCTGGTTGGCGCTGTCCAAGGTGGAAAACCCCGACACCGAAGGCGGCATCTTCTTCTCGGACATGAACCTCGTTTTTTCCGCGGCGATCGCCGGCCAGGGCATCGCCATGGGCGACGAGTTGACCAGCCGCCGGGCGCTGAGCGAAGGCCGTCTGGTGCGCCCCTTCGATATCGCGATCCCCTCGCCGCGCTCGTATTTCCTGGTGTCGGAACATGCCAAGGCCAGCCACCCGGTGCTGGAAGCATTCAATGGGTGGTTGAGGTCGAAGCTGTCGGAGAACCGGATCAGCCCGTACTAGCCTCCCATCCGTGAATCAAATTTGCCGATCAGGCGAAAACTATTCGGTTGCGGTGAGCCGGGGCCCTGCCCTACGCTCAAGCCACGACCAAGGAAGAGGCAGGATGCAGCAACCCGGCCGGGCCGCAGAGATCAAGGCAATCGGGATCGGCAAGAGCTTCGGCTCGTTCCGGGCGCTGGACGACCTGACGCTCAATATCGGCCGCGGCGAGTTTTTGACGCTGCTCGGTCCCTCCGGCTCGGGCAAGACCACATTCCTGATGATCCTCGCCGGCTTCGTGCAACCGACCGCCGGCAAGCTTTTCAGCGACGGCATCGACATCACCGAGCGGCCGGCCGAACAGCGCGCCGCCGGCATGGTGTTCCAAGGCTATGCGCTGTTTCCGCATATGTCGGTCGAGGCCAACATCGCCTTCCCGCTCAAGGTGCGCAAGAAATCGGCCTCCGAGATCAAACGCCGCGTCGCCGAGATGATCGAGCGCGTCGGGCTGAAGGGCCATGAGACGAAACTGCCGGCGCAGCTTTCCGGCGGCCAGCAGCAGCGCGTGGCACTGGCGCGCGCGCTGGTGTTCGAACCCGGCGTGCTGCTCCTCGACGAACCCTTCTCGGCACTGGACAAGGGCCTGCGCGGCCAGATGCAGGCCGAAATGAAGCGGCTGCATCAGGAGACCGGCACCACCTTCGTCTTCGTTACCCACGACCAGAGCGAGGCGCTGGCGCTGTCGTCGCGCGTCGCCATCTTCAACCATGGCAAATTGCTGCAGGTCGGTGCACCGGACGAGGTGTATGACCGGCCGGCCAATCGTTTCGTCGCTGAGTTCCTGGGCGAGATCAACATGCTGCCGCTCAAGGGCGTGAAGCGCGCCGACAATGGCGCCACCGCGCTCTGCGAAGACCGCGCGATCACGCTGCGCGGCAATGCCGAGGCGGTGAACGGCAACGCCATATTGGCGATCCGGCCCGAACATATGTCGATCGCGCGCGAAGCCGCCGCCGGCGAGAACGGCATTGCCGCCACCGCAATCGGCTCGACCTATCTGGGTGCGGCGACCAAACTCGATCTGACGACGCGCCAGGGCGCCAAGGTGACCGTCTCGGTGCCGAACGAGGTCGCGGCGGCGGCGCTGAGCAAAGGCAATTCCGTCTGGCTGACCTGGCCGGCGGAAAAGGGTTTCCTCCTTCCGGACGGAGGATGACGACGAGAACGGCGAAGTCTTCCAGCAAAGAATCTGGAGCGCGCCATAACCACCGGAACCAACAACGAAAAAGGGGAACTAAAATGACAGACCAAAGCAAAAAACAAGCCATGGACGCGCTATCCGCCCGGGCTGTGCGCGGCGAGATTTCGCGCCGGCAATTCACCCAGCTTGCAGCCTTCGTGCTGGCCGGCACGCCGATGCTGCTGCGCTCGACCGGCGCGTTTGCGCAGGCCAAGGAACTGGTGCTGGTCAACTGGGGTGGCGATGCCCTCACCGCTTATGACGCCGCCTATGGCCAGGCCTTCACTAAGGAGACCGGCATCGCCGTCAAGATGGACGGTTCGGGCCCGACCGAAGGCGCGATTGCCGCACAGTTCAAGAGCGGCGCGCCGACCTGGGACCTTGTCGACGTCGACCCGTTCTCGGCCATCACGCTCGGCGCGCAGGGTGCGCTCGAGCCGATCGACTACGCCGTCGTCGACAAGAAGAAGATGCGCGAGGGGTTCGGCTGGGAATACGCGGCGTCGACCTATTTCTTCTCCTATGTCATCGCCTATGATTCCGAGAAATACGGCAAGGACGCGCCGACCGGCATGGCCGACTTCTTCGACGTGAAGAAGTTTCCGGGCAAGCGCTCGCTCTACAAATGGGGCGTGTCGAGTTGGGAAGCCGCACTTCTCGCAGACGGCATCGCGCCGACCTCGCTCTACCCGCTCGACCTGAAGCGCGCGCATGACAAGATCGCCGCCTTCAAGGAAAACGTCGTGGCTTACTGGGGCGGCGGCGCCGAGAGCCAGAGCGTGCTGCTCAACGGCGAAGCCTCGATGGCGATCGTGTGGTCGACCCGCGCCTCGCTGATCGAGCAGGACTCGGGCGGCAAGATCAAGTTCATCTGGGATCAGGGCCTGATTTCGCCCGGCGCGCTGGCCGTGCTCAAGGGCAACCCCGGCGGCAAGGACGCAGCGATGAAGTTCATCGCCAGCGCCCAGGATCCGGAGAAGCAACTGGTGATGTTCGACAAGCTCGGACAGGGTCCGGCCAATCCGGCCGCCGATGCGCTGATCCCCGCCGACAAGAAGCGCATCAACCCGGTCGATCCCGAAAACATGAAGAAGCAGATCGCGCTCGACATGGACTGGTACGCCAAGAATTACGGGGCAGCACTCGACGAATACACCAAGATCATCTCGGCCTGACCAGGCCGGGCACGAGCTTCGATGAGAGGCACCCTCTCCGACAGGATGGGCGCGGCGGTGCTGATGGCGCCGCTGCTGCTGTTCCTTGTGCTGGCCTACGCCTGGCCGTTCCTCGGCGTCGTCAAGTGGAGCGTCACCTTGCCGACACCGGGGCTCGGCCAGTATGGCGCGCTCGCCACCGATGCCCTGGTGCAGTCTGTGTTCATCCGCACGCTGCGCATCGCGCTGATCGTCACCGTGGTTTCCGTGGCGGCGGCATACGCCATCACCATGGTGTGGGTGCGCGGCAGCCCGGCACAGCGCATAATCGCTGAATTCTGCATTCTCGTCCCCTTCTGGATCTCGGTGCTGACCCGCGCCTTCGGCTGGGTGGCGCTTTTGTCCAACCGCGGCCTGATCAACACCTGGCTGCAATCGATCGGCTTCATCTCCGAGCCGCTGGCGCTGGTGCGCAACGAGTTCGGCGTCATCGTCGGTATGACGCATTTTTTGATCCCATTCGCGGTGTTCCCGCTGGCCTCCGCCATGCGCAGCCTCGACGAGCGCGTGCTGCTCGCGGCGCGCGGGCTCGGCTCCAGCCGCATGCGCACCTTCTGGACCGTGTTCGTGCCGATGACGCGCTCCGGCATCATCGGTTCGGCGATGATCGTGTTCGTCTTCTCGCTCGGCTTCTTCGTCACGCCGGCGATCCTCGGCGGCGGCCGCAGCGTGATGATCGCCGAGCTGATCTACCTCAGGATATTCCAAAGCCCCGACTGGGGACTGGGTGCGGCGATCAGCGTCGTGCTGGTGCTGTTCGTCGGCGCGCTCATGGCGCTGCTGTTCCGCTATGTCAGACCGAAGCAGCTGATCTGATGCCGACCTATCGCCCCGGTCCCGTCTCGCTGATCCTCGCCGTGCTGGTGGCGCTGTTCCTGCTGCTGCCGCTGCTGGCGGTCATCCCGGTGTCGCTGACGCCAAGCCGCATGCTGGCTATGCCGACGGGCGAACTGTCGCTGCGCCACTACCGCGCGCTGATCGAGGATCCGCGCTGGCTCGACGCCATCCTGCTGTCGGTCCGCATCGGCATCGTCAGCAGCGTCATCTCGACCGTGCTGGCGCTGTGCTTCAGCCTTGGCGTCTGGATGTTCCAGCCGCGCTTCACGGCCACCCTTGTCGGCTTCGTGCTGTTGCCGATGGTGGTGCCGCCGGTGGTCTCGGCGATCACGCTCTACTTCCTGCTGACGTCGATCTCGGGCATGAGCTCGTTCTTCGGCTACGACACCTGGCTCGGCGTCGCCATGGCGCATTCGGTGATGACGGTGCCTTTCGCCACGGTGCTGATCCTGGTCTCGCTCAGCCAGCTCGACCGCCGCATCGACCTTGCCGCGCGCGGCCTTGGCGCCGGCGTGTGGGAACGCGCCACGCGCATCATCATGCCCAACATCAAGTTCGGCATCGTCACCGCCGCGCTGCTGTCCTTCGTGCTGTCCTGGGAAGAGATCGGCGTCACCCTGTTCATCACCTCGGTCAACGCCATCACGCTGCCGCGGCTGATGTGGATGGGCCTGCGCGACAACATCGACCCGGCGATCGCCGCGCTCTCGGTGATCCTGATCATCATCACTGTGCTGGTGCTGGCGGTGAGGACTGTGGTGGTGAAGATGCGCGGCGGGCACTGAGCCAAGGTGGCCAACAACAATCGGCGATAGCCAAGCCGCTGTGTGAAGGGCGTTACGGACGGTGAGCGCCGGGTACATTACGCGGCGTCATGGGAAACCTGCCGCTGGTGACATTTGCCTTCGTGTCGGTGCTCGGAATGGCGGTTCCGGGACCGGACGTCGTGCTCGCCATCACCAACGGCTCCCGCTACGGTTTTCGACGCGCGTTTCTCGGCATGGCCGGCGTCGTACTGTCTGATTTCGTTCTTATCAGCATCGTCGCGCTGGGCTTCGGCGCTCTTCTGCTGGCTTCGGAATTCTATCTCTCGGCTCTCAGGATGTTCGGCGCGGGCTATCTGCTTTTCGTCGCCATCGGTACCCTGCGCGCCGCATCCCGACCTTCGTTCAACCCTAACCTTCCCGAAACACGCCATTCAGCCAAGGCACTCATTGGGCGCTGCTTCCTGGTGGCGGTCACAAATCCGGCGGCCTGGCTGCTTTTCCCCGCGATCCTGCCGCATTTTGTCCGCGTGGATGAGCCGATCGCGATCCAGTATGGCATCCTGGCCATTATCGCCGCGCTTGCCGATGTGTTTGTGCTGACGTTTTACGCAGCCCTTGGCGCGCGGGCTGCAAGGCTTCTGGCTGGGCCAAACGCCGTGTGGATCGACCGGTTTTACGGTATCGCCCTGCTTGGTCTTTCGAGCACTTTGATCCTGCAATCCCTCGGCCATCTGAGATAGTCGACACAGGAACACACAGGCCCGGATTTTAGCAATCGGCCCGCAGTCAGCTTGCGAAGAATCTCGACAGCCTTGCAGCCGTGTCTTCGGGGTGCTCTTCCGGGAAGAAATGCCCACCCTTGACCGAGCCGCCTCCGACGTTATCAGCCCATTGCCGCCAGATCGCCAACGGGCCGCCCTCCTCCGCATACCAGTTCTCCAACCCGCCCTCGCCGCTCCAGAGCGCAAGCAGCGGGCATCTGATGCGACAGCCATTAGCCTGGTCCTGCGCGTCGTGCTCGCGGTCGATGCCTGCGGCGGCGCGATATTCCTCGCAGATGGCGTGGGCATGGGCGGGATCACGCAGCGCCTCGATATAGGCGGCCCTGACCTCAGCGGGAAAAACATCTGGAGCCGAGCCCCAGCCGGCGATCGCATTGTCGACAACTGCGTCGGGTGCTGCGGACAACAGGCGCTCAGGCAGCGGTTCCGGCTGGGCGAGCAGGCTCCACGGCCAGAAGGCCAGCGCCAACCTGGCATCGGCCCGATCCCAGGCGGAGGCCGTGGGGACGATGTCGAGAACGGCGACTTTCGACACGGTTTCGGGATGGTCGAGCGCCAGCCGGTAGGCGACGCGACCGCCACGGTCGTGGCCGGCAACCATGAAACGGTCGAAACCGAGAACGTCCATAACCTGCACCATGTCGCGCGCCATCGCTCGTTTGGAATAGGCGGCATGATTGGCTCCGGAAGCCGGACAGGCGCTTTGTCCGTAGCCTCTCAGATCGGCGGCAACCACGCTGAAGTGCGGCGCCAATGCCACGGCGATGTCCCGCCACATAACATGCGTTTCGGGAAAGCCATGCAGGAGCAGCAGCGGCGGCCCTGAGCCACCGGCCCTGACGAAGATCGATGTCTCCTCCATTTGAACGGTCCTGGCGTCAAAGCCCGCAAACATCAGCTGCCGCCAACCATTCCGTGGCTGGAACGGATTCGCAGCACCTGGACACCCTTCGGCAATTCGATCAGGAACTCCTTGTCGCGGTCGAGATGGTGGATGCTTTGCGGATCGCCGCCGGTAAAGGCGGCCATCGCCTCGACGCTCTCCCAATAGGAGATGGTGATGAATTCCGAATGCGTCGGCGTGTCCTCGCGAAAAGTCTGCACGCCCAGCGCTTTCTCGATCAGCGGCTTGATACCGACCTCGTAGTTGTAGCGCTCATAGGCGTCGGCCTTGTCGGGCAAGGTCCTGCCGCGCCAGATGCGCGCAATGGTCGGGGTTGTCGGTGCCATCAGCAACAAACGCCTGAACGCGAGCCGCGTTCCGAACATCTCGACTGGTGGCAGCCGGATCGCGGTCCGAACCTGCGAGCAGAGGCCGGCCAAGTTGACTAGCTGTCGCGGTCAATGCACAAGGAGCCATGGTCTGAGGGCGGGACGGTGACGCATCGGTCTGCAAAACCGACGTAGTGGGTTCAATTCCCACTCAGGCCTCCACACTATCTCTTTGAAGTTGTTGGCGATCCCGACAGGATTCGAACCTGTGACCATCGGCTTAGAAGGCCGGTGCTCTATCCAGCTGAGCTACGGGACCGCTGGCCGGCATTTGATATCTTGGCCGGCTGGTGTCTATGTGCCAGGCGCTGACCGCCGGTCAATGCGTCCAGGGTATCCTGCGGTCATAGCGGAAATTTTCCGCATAGGAAATCTGCCGGCGCTTGGTCTCTTTCGGCTCCTCGACACGGAAGGCCAGCCCCTGCTTTTCGGCATAGGCCACCGCTTCTTCCCTGGTGTCGAAGGTCAGCCTGATCTGGCTCAGCATGTCGCCCGATGTGGTGTAGCCCATCAGCGGGTCGATCTTCTTGCGTTGGGCGGGATCGAATTCCAGCACCCAATGGCCGGTCTTGGCCTTGCCGGACTGCATCGCGGTTTTGGCTGGGCTGAAAATTCGCGCGGACATGGGCACCTCGTAGCTGCGTTGGCGGTAGCGCCGCCTTATTTCAGTCAATACTGTGCAACACTGCCGACGGCAAGGCCGAAGCGGCCTGCAACCAGGCCGCTTCGGCAGCGGCATCGGCCCGATACACTGGCGTAGCATCAAAAGTCATGGTCATGATGGCGACACAAAGAGGCATGGACGCAGGGATTTTGCACGCCGAGGCCGACAGCCAAGCGATTTTCGACGGCGCGATCGTGATCGGCGCCGGGGCAGCCGGCTTGACCGCAGCCCATGCGCTGCTCAAGACCGGCGTGCCTGTGATGGTGTTGGAAAAGGAAGCCCGGCTGGCCGAGCCATGGCACGGGCGGCACGAGCGACTGCATCTCAACACGCATCGCGACCTTTCGGCGCTGCCGGGCGTTTCCTTTCCTGCCGGCACCCCTGCCTTTCCGCACCGAAACACCATCATCGGCCATTTGAACGAATTCCACGCCATGCACCGGCTGCCGGTCGAGTTCGGCATCGCGGTCGAGGAGATTGGCTTCGAGGGCGACCACTGGCTTGTGCGGACCAGTGCCGGGCCGCGGCTGGCGCGCCATGTCGTCATCGCCACCGGGCGCGACCGGCAGCCCTTCATCCCGGCCTGGAAAGGCATGAAGGCCTTTGCCGGACGCATCATCCATTCGGCCGCATTCGGTAACGCCAAGGCCTATGCGGGCAAGAAAGTGCTGGTCGTCGGCGCCGGCAATTCCGGCTTCGACGTGCTCAATCACCTGGTGGCAGCCGACGCGGGACAGATCTGGCTGTCGGCGCGCAACGGTCCGGCACTGCTGCCCAAGCGCCTCGGCCAGATCGCCGTCCACCGATTTTCGCCGATCCTGGCGCGGCTGCCGTTCAAGCTCGCCGATGCGGTGATGGCGGCGACGCAGCGATGGGCCTTCGGCGACCTCACGGCCTACGGCCTGCCGCCGACGCCTTCGGGCGGCGCAAGCCGGCTGGCGTCGGATTATACCGCCATCGCCACCGATGACGGCGCCGTCGATGCCATCAAGGACCGCAGGATCATCGTGCTGCCAACCGTGCGGGAATTTACCGGCGACACGGTCGTTTTCGACGATGGCGCGACGATCCAGCCCGATATCGTCATCGCCGCGACCGGCTACCGCACCGGGCTCGAGGCCATGCTGGGCAAGCTCGGCGTGCTCGACCAAAAGGGCGTGCCGCTGTTCAACGGCGCCGACAGCGACCCGAAACTGCCGGGCCTGTGGTTCACCGGCATGCGGCCAAGCATCCGTGGCTGCTTCGCCAATGCTCGCATCCAGGCCAAGGCGATCGCAGCCAGGATTGCGCGGGAGCGCATACCGCCAAGCCCCGTTTGATGTTTTAGGGGTTGCGCGACAGGGTCCGGAACCGTATACGCCGCAGGGCCTCGGAGTGTAGCGCAGCCTGGTAGCGCATCTGGTTTGGGACCAGAGGGTCGGGAGTTCGAATCTCTCCACTCCGACCATTTTTTCCCACAAAGCCAGTCCTTGCCCAAGGTATCACTCCCAAGGTCGCCAATGGCTGCCTCGCCGGTAGCGCATGGCGGCACGCATTGCCCAAGCAGCAGCCGCTCGCCGATCGGACCCTACATTGGAACACCAGTTCGCTCCGAGAGTTGTGTATGTTCAACCCAAGGAGCAAACAATGAAAACCCTTCTCATCGCCTCGATGATCGCGTTCGCCGGAACGGCGGCTTTGATCGCACCGGCGCAAGCCGCCAGTCTGACTATCCAGTCCGATGACGACGATCAATATTCGTCCGACGATGGCGATATACAGATTCTTCGCCATCACCAGCGCCACAAAGACTATAGCGACGACTATGGCGACGACTACAGCGACAACCAGGATGGCCAATGGCGGCGCCACCATCGCCATCACCGCTGCCATATCGAACTGGTCAGGCACTGGCGCCATCACCACAGGGTCGTCGAAGAGGTCAGGGTCTGCGGCTGATCCGATCGCTTTAGACCTGCTACGGCCGAGTTTGGCGACCGGAGCACCAATCTGACCTAAAGCGCGTCTCATTTGAACGGACTCACGCGACGCGCTTGAGGTCTTGTTTGATGCATGTTTGATGCATGCGGTTCTCTCAAAACCGGGGCCACTTGAGCGACATGCATCAGGCGCCCGTGTCATCGAACAGCATCCCTTCGGCGGGTTTGGCTGAAAATCGACGCAGGGATAATCCCCTCGCTTCCACCTCTATCGCCGGTCTAAAAGCGCGTCGCGCTGAAACGTATCCAGGCGACGCGCTTTGATTTTTGTTTTGATGCATGTCGTTCTCTCAAAACCGGGACCACTTTTGAGCGACATGCATTAGACTCCGGGCAAGGGGAGATTCTGGATGCTTGGTCTCGAGGCATGGCTTTCGCTGATTGGCCCTGCCTACTTCGCTTACATCCGCATCACGGTTCCGTTCGTCGTCGTCTGGGCCATTATCTGTGCAGCCCTGTGGATCTGGAACAACCGGCCGAGCAAGAGGCAAGGCCGTCCCCGGTCGTGGCCCGCCAGCGTGCTGTTCTTTGTCGTCGTCGTCGCGTGCTACGTGGCAGCGCATACGGTGGTCTATCTGCTGGTCCGGTATCTGGCGGCGTTGTGGCTATAGGGCACCCTCCCGGACACTCCGGTGACTGCTCTACGAAGGTAAGCTCGCCGGGCGAGAACCCCAATCATCACTCCCGGCGAGCCTACAACCCGATCAGGAACGCGACCAGGACCGGGGTCAGCCGGCAAGTTCCCAGGTGCAAGACGGATGCCAGATAATGTTTCCCGAAATGGGACAGCGGCCCTCATGCGGCGGTGGGCACGGAGAGATCGAGTGTATTCATTCGAACACGCTGTCGTCGCTGTAGAGGAAATCCTGCGGAAACGCATGTTCGCAGCTCGCGCTCTGGTCGGGCTGCCGTACCTGATTACGGCTGCCAAGGATCGATGACAGGCACGCCGGCCGCATGGAATGGCGCCGTGTCACGCGAGGCGAGATGAAAGCCGTTTGCGGAGGCGATTGCCGCGATGTAGCCGTCGGGCACAGGAAACCCCTTGCCGGCTGCCCTCGCCTTCACTGCAAGTCGGGCATAGTGCCGGGCCGCCTCGGTATCGAAAGGCAGGATGCGCCGCTCAAACACGGCGCACACACCGGCGAAGGTTTCAGCGAGCGCAGCCTTGCGACGACCCGCCGGCATGGCCTCGATGCCGAACAGCACTTCGGCGAGCGTCACACTGGAGAGGTAAAGCGTTTCCTCGGCCTGGTTATCAAGCCAGGCCAACACAGCTTGATGCGGTTCGGGCTTCATGGCCTCCGAAACGACATTGGTATCGAGGAGGATCATTCGAACCCCAGCGGTTCGGCCGGCGCCTTGTCGCGAGCCTGCTCCAGAACCTCCACGTCTTCATTGGTCAGCCCGGCGCGTCGGGCAATGTCTGCCAGAACGGAGCCGAGTTTCACACGGCCGTCCGGCCGCACCGCGTTTTCCAGAATGTCGCGTATCTCGGCCTCGGTGCTGCGACCGTGCAAGGCCGCCCGTACACGCAGAGCTCGGTGGGTCGCTTCCGGAAGATTTCGGACGGTCACTGCAGGCATTGATATCGCTCCGATGTCATTGATTGAAAGTATCATATTGTTTCAGGTGATGTCACCATGCATGTTTTGAAAACGTCGCACGGGCGGGATCGACAATCGCCGTCCAGGGAATTGCAGCAGGATCTAAACCTCGAACTCGCCCTGCCCTTCGTCCATTGCGCTGACGGTTTCGGCGGCGAGCGCCCTGGTGATCGGCGTCTTGCGCTCGAGCGCGGTGCGGTCGAGGCGCTCGACCACGCGCATGGCGGTGGCCAGCGAGCGCTCGATGCGGCGCACCAGATATTGCACGACATGCGGCTCGACCTCGACCTGGCGGTCGGCGAAGAGTTTGGTGATGACACCGGCCAGAAGCAAATCGTCCGGCTCATGGATCTCGACGGTTGCCGCCGCCTTCAGCCGCGAGGCAAGATCGGGCAACGTCACCCTCCAGGCGGCGGGGAAGCGCCGCGCCGTCAACAGCAAGGTGGCCCCGGCGCCGCGCACTTCATTGATGAGATGGAACAGGCCCGCCTCGTCGATGGCTGTCTTGTCGACATCGTCGATCAGCGCGGGCCTGCCGCCAAGCCCGGTGATGGCATTGCCGATGCGCTGGGCATCGACCGCCACAGCGTTGGCCCGCGCCTGCCAGATCGAGCCCAGATGTGTCTTCCCGGAACCGGCCGGGCCGGCGAGCACGATCACCGGCGACGGCCAGTCCGGCCAGCGGTCGACAAGGGCTGCCGCCTCGCGGTTGGTGGCCGACACCACCAACTCGTCGCGCGAATAGCCGGTGCCATGCCCAAGGTCTAGCGGCAGCTGGCGCGGCGGTTCGGTCTTTTGATCCGCCACGTTCAGCCGCGCGGCGAGCGGTGGCCGCCGCCGCGATCGGCAGGCAGCGGCGGGACTGGCTCGGTGGAGTGTCCCTTGTAGAGCGGCGATTCGAGATAGCGGGCAATGGCAAAGCGCACCAGCACGGCAACCGCCGCCGAAGCAGGAACGGCGATCAAAAGGCCGACGAAGCCGAACAGGGCGCCGAAAGCGAACAGCGCAAACATCAGCCAGACCGGGTGCAGGCCGACGCTTTTTCCGACCAATCTGGGCTGCAGGATGTTGCCTTCGATGAACTGGCCGATGAAGAACACCACGGCGACAGCAACGATCATGGTCCAGTCCGGCCAGAACTGGACGAAGGCGACGCCGACGGCCAGGACCAGTCCGGTCAGCGAGCCGACATAAGGGATAAACGAGATCAGCCCGGCGAAGAGGCCGATGAGGATGGCGAAATTCAGCCCGGTCAGCGTCAGGCCGGTGGCATACATGCCGCCGAGCACCAGGCACAGCGTGCCCTGGCCGCGCACGAAGCCGGCGGTCGCGGTGTTGATGTCCCTGGAGATCGCCCTGACCGTCCCGACATAATCACGCGGCACCCAGCTGTCGACGACCGCCACCATGCGATCCCAGTCGAGCAGCATGTAGAAAGCGACAACCGGAGTGACCACGAACAGGCTGACCACCGACACCAGAGCAACGCCGGAACTCCAGATCGAGGTGAAGACGGTGCTCAGCAGGCCGAAACCGGAAGTGAGCAGCGAATTCAGCCCGTCGCGCAGGCCATTGGCATTGACGCCGAATTTCTGCTCCAGCCATTTCGGATCGAAGCTGGTGATCAGCGACTGCAGCCGGGTCAGATATTCCGGCAGCTTGCTGGCGAAATCGGCCATCTGCGTGGCCAGTACCGGAACCAGGATGACGAAGGCCAGCACCAAAAGGACGATGAAGGCAATCAGGATGACCACCGTCGCCATCAGCCGGGAGAGGCCGAGGCGTTGCAGCCGGTCGGCGACCGGGTCGAGAAAATAGGCCAGCACCATGCCGGCAACGAACGGCAACAGGATGCTGGAAAAAATGTAGAGGAACAGCGCCAGGAAGATTGCCGTGCCCAGCCAGAAGAAAATCTGGCGGCGAAACGCCAGGGACGCAGCCGCGTCTGCTAACGCGGCAGTCGCGGCATTCTTGTCAACTACCCGGGGTGGAGCCTTCGCCATAGCCGCTCATATGCCTCAGCCAAGCCACGAGATAGGCCGCGGCCGAAGCCACGGTCAAGACCCCGGACAGCAATATGAGCGCAGGCCTGAGCGGGTCGAGGCGGAGGCCAAGGGCAAGTTCGCCCAGCACACGGCGCCAGCACGATCTGGGCGGCGGTGTTGGCCTTCGACACATAGAGCGGCTTCATCTCGACCGGATGCGCCATGACCGTGGACAAAAGCACGGCGCAGATGATCAGCGCACGCGTGACACCATGGTCACCACCAGCCACAGCGGCAATTGCCCGATGAAGCCCATGACCACGAACACCGAGACCAGAAGCACCTTGTCGGCCATCGGATCGAGATAGGCGCCGAGTTCGAATGCTGGTTGAAGCGGCGGGCGATGAAGCCGTCGACGCCATCGGAAATTCCGGCAACGAGAAATCCGGCAAAGGCCCAGTCCCAGCGCATGTTCAGCATCGCCAGCACCAGCACGAAGCGCAGGATGGTGATGAGGTTGGGAATGGTCAAAGGCATGTCCCGCCATGCTTGTTCTGCAGATCGATGGTGGAGATGGATTGTGGCTGCAAGGACCAGCGGTGAAGGGGCGACTGTCCACGTATTTATCTTGGGCAAAAGCCCGGTATCCTGTCGTCATCCTTGCCCCCCGAAACCATTCATGCGAAGAGCCGCCGAGGGAAACAGGGATGCGCCGACGATGAGCAAGGGCGACCGGGCCAAGCGCAAGAACGGGCTCACCTATGCCGAGGCGGGCGTCGACATCGATGCCGGCAACCTCATGGTCGAGAAGATCAAGCCGCTGGTGCGCGCGACGCGCCGGCCGGGCGCCGATGGCGAGATCGGCGGTTTTGGCGGCCTGTTCGACCTCAAGGCGGCGGGTTTCACGGATCCGGTGCTGGTTGCCGCCAATGACGGCGTCGGCACCAAGCTGAAGATCGCCATCGATGCCGGCAAGCACGACACGATCGGCATCGACCTCGTCGCCATGTGCGTCAACGACATCGTCGTGCAGGGCGCCGAGCCACTGTTCTTCCTCGACTATTTCGCCACCGGCAAGCTCGACCCCGACCAGGGGGCGGCAATCGTCGGCGGCATAGCAATCGGCTGCCGACAGGCCGGCTGCGCGCTGATCGGCGGCGAGACGGCCGAAATGCCCGGCATGTATCACGACAAGGATTACGACCTGGCCGGTTTCGCCGTCGGTGCTGCCGAACGCGGCCAGTTGCTGCCGACCGACGATATCGTCGAAGGCGACGTGCTGCTTGGCCTGGCTTCCTCGGGCCTGCATTCGAATGGCTTTTCGCTGGTGCGCCGCATCGTTGGCGTCAGCGGTCTTGCCTGGGGCGATCCGGCGCCGTTCAACGATGAGGCGACGCTGGCAGAGGCGCTGCTCGAGCCGACCCGCATCTATGTGAAGTCGGTCCTCAAAGCGATCCGTGGCACGCACGGCATCAAGGCGCTGGCCCACATCACCGGCGGCGGTTTCCCCGAAAACATCCCGCGCGTCCTGCCAAAGGACTTTTCCGCAGAGCTCGATCTCAATGCCATCGATGTGCCGCAGGTGTTTTCCTGGCTGGCGAAGACTGGCGGCGTGGCGCCGGAGGAGATGATGCGCACCTTCAACTGCGGTATCGGCATGATCCTCGTCGTCGCCTCCGGCCAGGCCGCACAGGTCGCAGCCGTGCTGCAGGAGGCCGGCGAGACGGTGACGCCGATCGGCCGCATCGTGCCGCGCCGCGACGCCGGCGTTATCTATCGGGGCTCGATCGGCCTATGAGCAGGAAACGCACGGTTGTTTTGATCTCGGGACGCGGCTCGAACATGACGGCGCTAATCGCGGCGGCGAGCGACCCGGCCTATCCCGCCGAGATCGTTGGCGTCATTTCCGACCGGGCCAACGCCGCCGGCCTCGGCATCGCGGCCGCGCGCGGTATCCCGACCAAGGTCATCGTGCGCGCCGACCATGCCAGCAAGGAAGCCCATGATGCGGCGATCGACGCCGCGCTGATTGCGTTCAATGCCGAGATCGTGGCGCTGGCCGGCTATCTGCGCATTCTCTCCCGCGGCCTGGTCGAGAAGTGGCAAGGGCGCATGCTCAACATCCACCCTGCCCTGCTGCCGGCCTTCAAAGGGCTCGATACGCATGCGCGCGCCCTGCGCGCCGGCATTCGCATTCATGGCTGCACGGTGCATTTCGTCACATCAGAGATGGATGACGGCCCGATCATCGCGCAGGCAGCGGTGCCGGTGATGGTCGGCGACAACGAAGACACGCTGGCCGCCAGAGTGCTGAAGGCCGAGCACCGGCTTTATGCGCTGGCACTCGGGCTGGTCGCCGACGGCAAGGCGCACATGGAAGGCGGCCGCACCGTGCTGGCGCATTTCGCCGACGATGCCGAAAACGGAACTTCCGTGGTGATGGCGCCCGACCCGCTGCGCGAAGAACGCGATCTCGAACATCTGGCGCGGATCACGCCGTAGGCCGACATGGCGACACCGAGACAATTGCTCCTGCTGCGCCACGCCAAGTCGAGCTGGGACGACCCGGCGCTTGCTGATTTCGACCGGCCGCTCGGGCCGCGCGGGCTGAAGACGGCGCCGCTGATGGGGCGCGAACTGGCCCGGCGCAGTTGGCTGCCTGACCTGGCGCTGGTGTCGCCGGCGCTGCGTACGCGCGAGACATGGCGGCTGGTCTCGGCGGAACTGTCGGCGAGCGTAACGGTGGAGTTCGCCGAGGCGCTTTTCGAAGCCACGGCTGGCGACATTCTGGCCGAGCTGCAGCAGGCAGTCGCATCGGCTAGCTGTCTCCTGGTGCTCGGCCATAATCCCGGCCTGGAGGACTTTGCCCGCCGGCTCGCCGGTCCGCGATCGGGTGTGGCTGCTCTCAGGAAACTTGAAGAGAAATTCCCGACCGGCGCCCTTGCCCGCTTTGACATCGACGGCGACTAGGCGGATCTCGGCTTCGGCGCGGCCCGGTTGACGCATTGCATCAAGCCGAAGGATCTAAGCTAGACCAAGCTGCCTAACGGGCTAGCCGCAGGTGACAGCCGCAAACCGTGTTTTGAAAAGACCACGGTCAAACAAGGAGATAGGACCAATTGCTGGCGGATTGATTCAAGATCTTTGCGGCCCCGAGTCGATTGCATAAAAACAAGAGCGGTGGGCCGGGCCCACCGCTCTTTGTGGTCGTAGATTTCTCAGAAAATCAACGACCCCAGATGCCCTGGCCGGATTCCGGCTGGTTCGAGTCGCCCTTGATCGTGAAATCGCCGAGGCTGGCCGGCTTGCGGATCGAGGCGGTATAATTGTGATCGATGTTGCCGGCGGGCGCTGTTACAGCAGGCTGGTTGACGCTGTCGGAGCCGTAGTGGTCGCTGCCTGCGAAAGCGGTGCCGGTGGCAAGGAGGATGGCAGCAGCGGTAAGTGCGATCTTGGTCATTTCAGGTAATCCAGATTTTTCAGTTCTGTCCGTCAAGTGGCGTGCCTTGGGAGGAATTCGCGTCGCTCGGACCACCCCGAAATGGGTGTGCGTTGCTGCCATTGCCAATCACAAAAATGTGCGAACCGAACCGTTCGGTTCGGTCTAGGAAGGCGCGAAATGGCGTAGTTGTTGCTATATTCTATTCTCTATACGGCTCCGACCTCGCAACGCCCTCGTTGCGTTACCATTGCATCTCAAAAGGCCGTGAACCCCAGTACGTCGCGCATGTCGTATTCGCCGGGCGGCCGGCCAGAGACCCAGCGTGCTGCCGCAATGGCGCCGCGCGCGAACATCGAGCGGTCGCCGGCTGAATGCGAGAGCGTAAGCGTTTCGCCCTCACCGAGGAAGCTCACGCTGTGCTCGCCGACGATGCTGCCGCCGCGCAGCACGGCAAAGCCGATCTCGCCGGCAGGGCGTGGACCTGTAACGCCGTCGCGGATGCGTTTCGCCACATCGTCCAGCCTGACGCCATGTCCGCGAGCGGCCGCCTCGCCCAGCATCAGCGCCGTGCCCGACGGTGCGTCGACCTTCATGCGGTGATGCGCTTCCAGGATCTCGATGTCGGTGGCGGGACCAAGTGCTCGCGCCGCCTGTTCGACCAGCCCAGCCAGCATGTTGAGCCCCAGCGAGTAGCTGCCTGAGCGAACGATGGCGACGGACTTCGAAGCAGCAGCGATGGCGGCGAGATCGGCAGGTCCGAAGCCGGTCGAGCCGATGACCAGCGCCGGGCCGCCGCGGGCCGCGCAAGTCTTCGCCAATTCGATGGAGGCCGCAGGCGTGGTGAAATCGATGACGACGTCCGCAAGCGCCAGTGCTTCGTCGCGCTCGACCAGCCCCTCGCCGGCGCTGCCCGGCCTGTGAAAGCGGGCGACGAGCGCCAGCCTGGGATCGGTCTCGACGGCCAGCGCCATCTCCCTGCCCATGCGGCCGAGCGCACCGGCTATGGCTATTTTCAATGGATGCTGCATGGCGGCTTTCACTGGAAATGCGAGTCGCAACAATGATCTACCATGCCGCCCTGCCAGATTGATTCAGCCGGCGCCATGCGTCTTGAGCATCATGCCGGCGATCTCCTTGACCAGCTTGGCGGCAACCAGCGCGGTGAGATTGGAGACGTCCTGGCTTGCATTGTATTCGACGACATCGGCGCCGACGATGGGCTGGTCGATCCGCTGGATCAGGTTGATCACTTGCCGGGTTGTAAGACCACCGGGCTCGCGGTGCGACACGCCGGGCGCACAAGCCGGGTCGAGGCCGTCGAGATCGACCGAGAGATAGACCGGCGTCTTGAGATCGAGCTGCAGATCCTCGCTGAAATGCCGCGCCTCGATCATTTCGACGCCGAAGCGCTTGAGCTGGTCACGAAGCTCATCATTGAGGGTGCGCGAGCCGATCTGGATCAGCCGGTCGGCCAGCCCCTCCTCCAGGATGCGCGCGAAGGACGAGGTGTGGGACCGCCTGTTGCCCTGATAGGCATCGTAGATGTCGGGATGGGCGTCGATCTGGACGATCGTTAGCCTGGCATGGCGGCGGCGCACGGCACGCAGCACCGGCCAGGCGATGGCATGATCGCCACCGAGGCTGATCAACGGGTGGCCGGCATCCAGCGCGCGGCCGACCTCGGCCTCGATCCGCTCCCATGGACCGCCGGCGCCTGAAAAGTCGATGTCGCCGTGGTCGACGAAACTGTCCGCCACATCGAAGCCGGTTTCGCTCCACGAGCTGTGCGCGTCGCTTTTGAGTTCCCGCCGGATCAGGGCCGGCGCTGCGGCCGCGCCCTTGAGATAGGACGAGTTCTCGTCATGCGGTATTCCCAGAAGCGAAACCCTGGTCATCGGCGTGCGATCTCCGGCAACAGGCAATCTCCCTAAACCCGGCAGCTGGCTGGCGATAGCAGTGCCGCTTGGGCCAGTTGCGAAGGCGATCAGGCGTCATTTCCCGATCGCGCCGCCCAGTCTTTGCCTGACGATCGCGATATGGAAATCCGTGCCGTGCAACAGCCCGTCATCGTTGAAGTCGTAGCTGGAATTGTGCAGCGGCGGCGAGGTCTCGCCATTGCCGAGAAAGACGAAGCAGCCCGGTACGTGATCGAGGAAGCGGGCGAAATCCTCCGAGGCGGTCATCGGCTCCGCCGCGATGCTGGCGGCGCCATAGGCCAGCACGCGCCTTGCGGCGACAAAGGCCGCGTCCACCAGGTCGGCATCGTTCTGCAGCGGCACGAATTCCCTGCTATAGGTCACGTCGGCGGTGACATTGTAGGCAGCGGCGGTGCCTGCCGCGATGACCCGCATCTGGCGCTCGATCTCGGCGCTGACCTCGGGACGAAAACTGCGGGCGTCACCGAGGATGCAGGCGAGGCCGGGCAATGCGTTGCGGGTGCCGTCGGTGATCAGCTCGGTCACCGAAACCACCGAAATGTCGGCGGGACTCAGCCGGCGCGAGACGATGGTCTGCAGATTGGTGACCAGCGCGCAGGCGGCGACCAAGGTCTCGTTCCCGGAATGTGGCCGCGCCGCATGGCCGCCGATGCCCTTGAGCACGATCTCGAAATTGTCCTCCGCCGACATGAACGGGCCGGCACGGGTCTCGAAATGCCCGACGGGCAGGCCAGGCATGTTGTGCAGGCCAAAAATCTCGTCGAAGGGAAAGCGCTGCAGCAGCCCGTCGTCCAGCATCGCCAGCGCGCCCCTGCCCCATTCCTCGGCGGGCTGGAAGATGAAGCGCACGGTGCCGTGGAAACCGCCCTCGGCGGCCAGCAGCTTTGCCGCGCCGAGCAGCATGGTGGTGTGGCCGTCATGGCCGCAGGCATGCATGATGCCGGGGTTCTGCGAGCGATGGGCGGTCGCGGACTGCTCGGTGATGCGCAGCGCATCCATGTCGGCCCTGAGCGCAATCGCCCGGTTGCCGCTGCCGCGCTTCAATGTGCCAACGACGCCGGTGCCGCCGACCCCCTCTGCAACATCGTCCAGCCCGAATTCGCGCAGCTTCGCGGCGACAAAGGCAGCGGTGCGCTTTTCCTCAAAGCCGAACTCGGGGTGCGCGTGCAAATCGCGCCGCCAGCCGGTCATTTCCTGCTTCAGCACATCACGATCGAGCTCAGCCATTTTCTCCCCGACCTATTTTGCAAGCTCACTGGCGACATCAAGCAGGATGTTGGCGCCGGCGACAAGCTCGGCATCTTCAGTGTGTTCGCGCGGATTGTGGCTGATGCCACCGGCGCTCGGCACGAAGATCATTGCCGCCGGCGCGAGGCGGGCCATCATCTGCGCGTCATGGCCGGCGCCCGATGTCATGCGCCTGACGCCGAGACCGCGGTTCTTCGCGGCCGCCTCGATCAGTTCGACGATGCCGATGTCGAATAGCACCGGTTCGAAGCGGGCGAGCCGCTCGACCGAGATCGATACGTTCTCCAAAACCTCAAGCTCCTCGAGATAGGCAGCAAGGGCCGCCTCATGCGCCTGCAAGCGCTGTTCGTCGGGATCGCGCAGGTCGATGGTGAAGACGGCGCGCGCGGGAATGACGTTGATGGCGTTGGGTTCGAAGCGCATCGTGCCGACCGTGGCCACGGTTGGCCCATTTGAAGCCCTGGCCCGATCGTGCAGGAAGGTGATGATGCGGGCGGCGGCGTGGCCGGCGTCGCTGCGCATCGACATCGGCGTGGTGCCGGCATGGTTGGCGGCGCCGTCGATGGTGATGCGCTGCCAGGAAATGCCTTGCAAATTCTCGACCGCGCCGATCGGCACGCCTTCACGCTCCAGCACCGGCCCCTGCTCGATATGAAGTTCGAGATAGGCATGCGGCTTGAGGAAGCCGGGTTCGCGGTCGCCGGCATAGCCGATGCGGGCGAGCTCCTGGCCGAGCACGCTGCCATCCGTGCCGATGGCGGCCAGCACGGCCTCGGCACTGACGCCACCGGCATGGCATAGCGAGCCCATCATGTCAGGCGTGTAGCGCACACCTTCCTCATTGGTGAAAGAGGCGACCGCGACCGGGCGCGACGGCGAAAAGCCCGAAGCCTGCAGCGTCTCGATCACCTCCAGCCCGGCCAGCACGCCGTAGCAGCCATCATAGATGCCGGCATCGATAACGGTGTCGATATGCGAACCGATGAGCAGCGGCGCCTGCCCGGCATTGTCGGGGCTTTGCCAGATGCCGAAGATATTACCGACCCGGTCGATGGCGACTTCCAGCCTGGCCTGCCTGAGCCAGCCGACAAAGAGGTCACGGCCCTGTTTGTCTGTGTCGGAGGCGGCGAGCCGGATCAGCCTATCCTCACTGTCGCGGCCAACGGCGGCGAGTTCCCGGATGCGGCCAAGCAGACGCTGTGCATCGATCCCGATCATGGCTATGCCTCGGCCTTCAGCTTGCCGGCCAGCACATCGGCGGGGCTCTGCCCGACCAGCTCGGTATAGCGGTGCGGGTCTGTGGCGCCTTCGGTGTTGATTACAAGCACGCGGGATTTGTCGTCGAACCCGAGAGCGGCCTTGTGGTCGGCCACCGCCCGGATCAGCCCGGCCAGACCGACGCCGCCGCTTTCGCCGGCGACGATCACTGGATCATTGCCAGCCGGCCGTGCCAGCCGCCGCATCACCGCGACCGCCTCCTCCTCATCCACCGTCATGAAGGCATCGGCAACCCGCGCCAGAACGCGCCAGGCAACTTGCGAGGCCTCGTAGCATTCGAGCATCGCCATCACCGTCGGCTGGTCGTGTGCGACCTTGACCACGTGGCCCGCCCGGGCGGCTGCGACAACGCAGGCGGCGCGGGCCGGCTCGACGACGATGAAGGTCGGCCTGGCGTCACCGAGCACGATGGCGAGATGGCCGGCCAGGGCGGCGGCAATGCCGCCGACACCGGCCTGCACGAAGACATGGGTCGGCGGCTGCGGCAACTGGCCCAACGCTTCGCGCACGATCGCCGTATAGCCCTGCATGACCAGACCGGGGATGCGCTCGTAGCCCGGCCAGGAGGTGTCGGACACCACGGTCCAGCCTTGCTCCGCTGAAACCTCGGCGGCCTGCCTGACCGAGTCGTCATAATTGCCGTCGACGCGGATCATCTCGGCGCCATAGCGGGCTATTGCTGCAATGCGCGCCTCGCTGACGCCGGCGTGAACGAAGATTGCCGCTTTCGCGCCTACCAACTGTGCACCTTGCGCGACCGAGCGGCCATGATTGCCGTCGGTGGCGCAGGCAACCGTCATGCCGGCAGCGACCGCCCGGACGTCGAACCGGTTGAGATCGGCCACGTCAACGGGCCGATGAAGCGATCGGCTCGCCTCCTCCAGCACCAGTCGAAAAACGGCATAGGCGCCGCCGAGCGCCTTGAAACTGCCGAGACCGAGGCGAAAGCCTTCATCCTTGATGTGGACGGAGCCGAGGCCGAGTTCGCCGGCCAGCGTCGGCAATGCAAGCAACGGAGTTGCCAGGTGATTGTCGCGATGGGCAAGAAAGCGCTCGACCGTATCGGCACCGGCATTCCCCAGCGTTTCGGCATCGACCGGATCGAGCGGCCGACGGTGCAAGGCATTGCTGTTGAGCAGGAACACGGGTGGCCTCCTTTGGGTGTGACGAAATCATATTGCAGCCGAGGCGCAAATAGCGCTGTTATTGGCGCTTCGAAATGCAAGTTTGTTTCGCCAGGATAGCGCTTTGCCTCGATCGCCTTCGCTCGACAGTTTCGACCTCGCCATCCTTGCCATCCTGCAGCGGGACAACACGATGCCGCAGCGGCTGATCGGCGAAGCCGTCAACCTGTCGGCGCCGGCGGTGCAGCGGCGCATCAAGCGCATGGAACAGTCCGGCGTCATTGCGGGCAATGTCGCCGTGGTCGACCCGGCGGCGGTCGGCCATCCCATCACCATTTTCGTCGAGGTCGAACTGGAGAGCGAACGCTCGGACCTGATCGACGCGGCCAAGCGGCAATTCTCGGCAGAGCCCGAAGTGCAGCAATGCTACTACGTCACCGGCGAGGCCGACTTCATCCTAGTCATCACCGCGGCCGACATGGGGGCCTATGAGGCCCTGACGCGCAGACTGTTCTTCGACAGCAAGAATGTCCGAAAATTCCGCACCTTCGTTGCCATGGACCGTGTCAAGGTGGGGCTGACGGTGCCTCTGCCGGGATAGCCAGTCTCTTTTACGCAATTCCGGACGGAAAACCGCTCACACTTTTCCTGGAATTGCTTTAGCCCGCCGGCCGCAGCCAGACCTTGTTGTCGTGGAAGGCCGCACCGCCATAGGGCGCTGGTGCGTCGGCGCCGGTGAGCACATTGACGCCTTCGCCACGCTCATGGGCGCTGTTTGGCCAGATGCCCTCGGCGATCACCACGCCGCGCTTGAGGCCTTCGAACAGCTTTGCGTGCAGCACCACCTCGCCGCGCCGGTTGCCGACCTCGATACGGTCGCCGTCGCCCAAGCCAAGCGCGGCAGCGTCGTCCGGATGCACCAGGAGTTCCGGCCGGCCTTCCTTGGCTCTCGACACCGGTGTCTCGGCGAATGTCGAATTGAGAAAATTGCGCGCCGGCGATGTGGCGAGCCGGAACGGATGCTCGGCGTCCGCGACCTCGATCAGGTCGACATGGTCGGGGAATTCCGGGAGCTCCGCCACCGGCCCGAACAGGCCCATGCTTTTCGGCGGCCGGTTGGGCGCCGCCTGCCCGCTCCAATTGGCGCGGAAATGGAATTTCTTGTCGGCATGGCCGAAACCATCGATGAAATGCGCCGCCTCGAAATCCGGCTGCAGGTCGACCCATTTGTCTTCCTTGAGGCTGGCGAAGGAGCCCAGCCCGCGCTTGCCCAGGATGATGTCGATATGCTGCTGCTCGGTCAGGCCAAAGCCCGGCCGGTCGGAGACGCCGAGACGCTGCGCCAATTGCTCGATGACGAAATGGTTGGTGCGCGGCCCTTCCGGCGGGTCGATCAGCTTGGGACCAAGCGTGATGTGCTGGTTGCCGCCGCCCTTGTAGACGTCGTCATGCTCGAGAAACATCGTTGCCGGCAAAACGACATCGGCGAGCTTTGCCGTGTCGGTCATGAACTGCTCGTGCACGCAGGTGAACAAGTCGTCACGCAGGAAACCCTGCTTCACCAGCCGCTGCTCGGGCGCGACATTCACCGGGTTGGTGTTCTGGATCAGCATCGCCGTCACCGGCGGGCCGCCATAGAGCGCGTCCGCTGCACCGGTCAGCACCGGGCCGATGCGCGACTGGTCGAGATGGCGAATATTGGGATCGCGCATCGCGGCGCCTTCCAGCACATCCTGGTTGAGCTTGAAGATGCCGGAATTGGAATGGAAGGCACCGCCACCCTCATATTGCCAGGCGCCCGTGACGGCGGCGATGCAGGATGCCGCGTGCATGTTGACCGCGCCGTTGCGCTGGCGGGCAAAGCCATAGCCGAGGCGGAAATAGGTTTTCCTCGTCGTGCCGACGAGGCGTGCGAAAGCCTCGATCTCGGTGACGGCAAGACCGGTGATGGCGGAAGCCCATTCCGGCGTGCGCGTCTCCAGATGCGCTTCCAGCCCCTTCGGATCGTCGGTGTATCTTTCGAGATAGGCGCGGTCGGCCATGCCTTCCCTGAACAGCACATGCATGACCGCGCAGGCCAGCGCGCCATCGGTGCCGGGCTTCAGCACAAGGCCTATATCGGCCTGCTTCATCGTCGCGTTCTCGTAGACATCGATGACGACGATCCTGGCGCCACGCTCCTTCCGCGCCTTGATGGCGTGGGTCATGACATTGACCTGCGTGACCACGGCATTGGTGCCCCAGATCACCACGCAGTCGGACTTCGCCATCTCGCGCGGATCGGGACCGCGCAAGGCGCCCGCTCCCATCATCCAGCCGGTCCAGGCCAGATTGGTGCAGATCGAGCCGAAGAAGCCGGAGTATTTTTTCGCATGGCGCAGCCGGTCGATGCCGTCGCGCTGCACCAGCCCCATCGTGCCGGCATAGAAATAAGGCCAGACGGTCTCGGAGCCGTATTTTTCCTCGGCCGCGATGAAGTTCTCGGCGACGACGTCGAGTGCCGCTTCCCAGCTGGATTCCTTCCAGACGCCGTCGCCCTTGGCGCCGGCGCGCATCAGCGGCTTCAGCAGTCGGTCCGGATGATGGACACGATCGGCATAGCGCGCGACCTTGGCGCAGACCACACCAGCCGTATACGTATTGGACTTGGCGCCATGGACACGGCCGATGCGGTTGCCATCGAGCAGTTCGACCTCGAGCGCGCAGGTCGAAGGGCAATCATGCGGACAGGCGGAGTGGCCGATTCTGAGCTTGGCGTGCTGGTTCATGCGGCGTTTTTAGCGGGTTTCGCGGGCGGCGTGTAGGGCCAGATCTTACCCTCCCCTTGATGGGGAGGGTCGGCGCGCAGCGACGGGGTGGGGTGCGGCGCGGGGGGGGGGGGGGGCGGCGGGGGCGGGGGGGGGGTCCTCCGCGAAGTGCTCCATCCTGCTAAGTCATGGGTTGAGGCAGTTGAGGTGACCCCACCCGCCTCGCTTCGCTCGGCAC
>NZ_JAMYLX010000021.1:0-76694 GCF_040318265.1 Mesorhizobium sp. M1252
AATCCCCTCCGCGTGCCCCCCCCGGGCGAACCCCCCCGCCCGCCCCCCCCCCCCCGTCGCGCCGCCCCCCACACCTCTCCCCCGATCAACGGGGGAGAGGAAGGGCTCCCTTCCGCAACCGCTGCGGAGGATGGGCAGGCAGGTGAGGGGCAGCGCAAACGTCCGCAGGAGATTCAAACCCTGAAGCGCTGCCTTAGACCGATATGCGAGATTGATCCGAGCTGGCGCGCCAGCGCCACTTATGTCCAACACGGTACGAATCCGGCCGATGCAAAATCGTTACCTGCCCTATTTATTGACCTTGCCCAGCCTGTTTCTGGCCGCGGTCGTCATCTTCTGGCCGGTCTGGGACCTGATCCAGATATCGACGCATGATGTCAGCCGTTTTGGGCAGCTGCGCGACTTCAACGATTTCGCCAATTATTCCGCCTTCCTCGCCGATCCCGATTTCCTGGCGGCACTCTGGCGCACCGGCCTTTGGACCGTGCTGGTGGTCGGCGGCGCGCTGCTGTTGTCCGTCCCCGTGGCGATGATCCTCAACACCGATTTCTACGGCCGCGGCATTGCCCGCGTCATCATCATGCTGCCCTGGGCGGTGTCGCTGACGATGACGGCGGTGGTCTGGCGCTGGGCGCTCAACGGCGAAAGCGGGATGCTGAACTCGGCGCTGATCGGGCTTGGCCTGATACATGAAAACATCCAGTGGCTGGCGCGCGCCGAGACCGCCTTTCCGATGCAGGTGCTGATCGGCATACTGGTGACGGTGCCGTTCACCACCACGATCTTCCTCGGCGGCCTGTCGTCGATCCCCGACGACCTCTACGAGGCGGCCGCCCTGGAAGGGGCGACGCCGCTGCAGCAGTTTCGCGAGATCACCTTTCCGCTGCTGAAGCCGTTCATCAACATCGCCATCGTGCTCAACACCATCTACGTCTTCAATTCCTTCCCGATCATCTGGGTGATGACGCAGGGCGGGCCGGCCAACTCGACCGACATCCTGGTCACCCATCTATACAAGCTGGCCTTCCGCATCGGCAAGCTTGGAGAGGCCTCGGCGGTATCGCTGCTGATGTTCGCCATCCTTTTGATCTTCACCATGATCTATGTGCGCCTCGCCATGCGGGAGCAGCGTACATGACGCCCAAGCTGAAGCGCACGATCATCGCCTGGCTGCTGCTTTCGCCGCTGCTCGTGGTGACGATCTTCCCCTTCGCGGTGATGTTTTTGACCGCGGTCAAGCCGCGGCAGGAGGTGCTGTCGCCGACCTGGTGGCCAAGCGAATTCCACTGGTCGAATTTTGCCGACATGTGGGTGGCGACGGGATTCGGCCAGGCGTTAGCCAATTCGCTCTATGTCTCGGTTATCGCCACCGTCGGCGCCATCCTGATCTCGGTGCCGGCCGCCTATGCCATGTCGCGGTTTCGCTTTGCCGGGTATGGCGCCTTCCGCCAGTTCCTGCTGATCTCGCAGATGATCTCGCCGATCGTGCTGGTGCTTGGCCTGTTCCGGCTGATGGCCGCCTGGGGCCTGATCGAATCGACGACGGCGCTCGGCGTCATCTACATGGCTTTCAACGTCGCCTTCACCGTGTGGATGCTGCAGAGTTATTTCGACACCATCCCGCGCGACCTCGAGGAAGCAGCGTGGATGGAGGGCGCCGGCCGCTGGCTGACCTTGCGAAAAGTGTTTCTGCCGCTTTGCCTGCCGGCAATCGCGGTCACCGCCATCTTCACCTTCATCAACGCCTGGAATGAGTTCGTCGTTGCGCTCACAATGCTGCGCAGCCAGGAAAGTTACACGCTGCCGATCCAGGTGTTCTCGCTGGTCGCCGGCCGCTACACGATCGAATGGCACCATGTAATGGCGGCGACGCTGCTGGCGACGCTGCCGGTGGCAATCCTGTTCATCTGGCTGCAGCGCTATCTCGTCCGCGGGCTGGCGCTCGGGGCGGTCAAATAACGGCGCCATTCACAACGGAGCTTTCATGCGCATCTTCACCGCCTCGCTGGCGACCGAAACCAACACCTTCTCGCCGGTGCCGACCGACCGGGCGTCGTTCGAGATGGCGTTCTATGCCGGGCCGGGCAAGCATCCAGACACGCCGACCTTGTGCTCCTCGCCGATGGTCGCGCTGCGCCGGCGTGCGGCTGCCGAAGGGCTGACCGTCATCGAAGGCACCGCCACCTGGGCGGAGCCGGGCGGGCTGGTGCAGCGGCAGACCTATGAGGCGTTGCGCGACGAGATTCTCGGCCAGTTGAAGGCAGCCTTGCCGGTCGACGCCGTCATCCTCGGCCTGCACGGCGCCATGGTGGCGCAAGGCTATGACGATTGCGAAGGCGATCTGCTGGAACGGGTTCGCGCAATCGTCGGGCCCGACGTGGTGATCGCGGTCGAGCTCGACCCGCACAGTCATCTGACCCCAAAGCGCGTCGCGGCATGCAATGTCATGGCCTATTTCCTCGAATTCCCGCACACCGACTTCTATGAGCGCGGCGAACATGTCGTCGAGCTTGGATTGGCGGCGGCGCGCGACGAGATCAAGCCGGTGATCTCGACCTTCGACTGCCGCATGATCCAGGTGCTGCCGACCAGCCGCGAGCCGATGCGCTCCTTCGTCGACCGCATCAAGGCGCTGCACGGCAAGGACGGCGTGCTGTCGGTCTCGGTCATCCACGGCTTCATGGCGGCGGACGTGCCGGAAATGGGCACGCGCATCCTGGTCGTGACCGACAATGACAAGGCCAAGGGCGATGCGCTGGCGGAGAGGCTCGGGCGCGAGCTTTACGCCATACGCGAAAGGACGGCGATGACGATGCTGAACACCGAGGACGGCATCGCGCGGGCACTGGCCGTGCGCAAGGGAAACCCCGGCAAGCCGGTTGTGATTGCCGACATCTGGGACAATCCCGGCGGTGGCGTCGCCGGCGACGGTACCGTTGTGCTGCGCGCCATGTTGGAACGGGGCGTTGACAATTTTGGCGTGGCGACGATCTGGGACCCGATCGCTGTCACCTTCTGCCAGGCGGCAGGCGAAGGCGCCGTCATCGACCTGCGCTTCGGCGGCAAGGCCGGGCCGCTTGCCGGCGAACCGATCGACGCCAAGGTGCGGGTGCTAAAGGCGGTTCCTGAGGGCTGGCAGAGCTTCGGGCCAAGCCGGGTGACGCTCGGACCGACGGCGCTGGTGCGCATCGAAGGCACCGAAATCGACATCATCCTCAACACCAACCGCACGCAGACCTTCGAGCCGGATATTTTCTCGAACATTGGCATCGATCCGTTGTCGAAGGACATATTGCTGATCAAGTCGACCAACCATTTCTACGCCGGCTTTGAACCGATCGCGGCGGAGATCATCTATGTCTCGGCGCCGAGTTCGTATCCGAGCAATCCGGCGGTGACGGATTACAAGAAGCTGACGCGGCCGGTGTGGCCACGGGTGGCTGACCCTTGGCGCTGGTGATCTCCCCGCTTGAGAGGGAGATGTCGCCAAAGGCGACAGAGGGGGGCCTCGCGCGTGAAGCGCCGACCTTCATCTGCCGCAGGAGGTCGAGCCCAGTCGGACCGACCCCCTCTGGCCGCTTTGCGGCCATCTCCCCCTCGAGGGGGGAGACAAGGCGGCGCTATAGCAATCCCCGCTTCACCATCATCGCTTCCGGCGAAGGCATCTTGCCGCGGAACGCCGTGTACAGCTCCTCCGGATCCTTCGACCCGCCGGCGGCATAGATATTCTTCCGCAGCCGTTCCGCCAGCGCCGGGTTGAAGGGATCGTCGGTCTCCTCGAAGGCGGCGAAGGCGTCGGCGTCGAGCACTTCCGACCACATGTAGGAATAGTAGCCGGCTGAATAACCGTCGCCGGAGAAGATATGGCCGAAATGCGGGGTGCGATGACGCATGGCGATGGTGTCGGGCATATCAAGCTTTTCCAGCGTTTCGGCTTCGAAACGCAGCGGTTCCGCCGGCGCATCCGGCCGCGCGTGATACGCCATGTCGATCAGCGCCGACGCTGTGAACTCGACCGTGGCGAAACCGGCGCCGAACGTGCGGGCGGCCAGCATCTTGTCGAGCAGCGACTTCGGCATCGGCTTGCCGGTCTTAACATGCAGCGCATGCTTTTCCAGCACTGCGGGCACCGTCAGCCAGTGCTCGTAGAGCTGCGAAGGCAGTTCGACGAAATCGCGGGAAACCGAGGTGCCCGCCACCGACGGCCAGGTGACGTCGGTCAGCATGCCGTGCAAAGCATGGCCGAATTCGTGGAACAGGGTCTTGGCCTCATCGACCGACAGCAACGCCGCTTCCCCCGCCGGCGGCTTGGCGAAGTTCATGACGTTGTAGATCACCGGCTTTGAGCCATCCCCAAGCTTGTAGCCAGACTTCAGCGCGCTCATCCAGGCGCCAGAACGCTTCGAGGATCGGGCGAAATAGTCGGCGAGGAACAGGCCGCGCTCGCTGCCATCGGCGTTCTTCACCACGAAGACGCGCGCGTCGGGATGCCAGGCGGCGATGCCCTTCTTCTCCTCGAAAGTGATGCCGAACAGTTTGGTGGCGACGTCGAAGCAGGCGTCGATGATGCGGTCGAGCTGCAGATAGGGTTTCAGCTCCGCCTCGTCGAAGGCGAATTTTTCGGCACGCAATTTCTCCTGGTAGAAGCGCCAGTCCCAGGCGGCGAATTTTTCGTTGCTGCCTGCCTTGGTCGCCAGCCGCTCCAGCTCCTTCTGGTCGGCGCCGGCCTTCTCCAGCGCTTTCTCCCAGACCGGGTCGAGGAGGTCGTGCACCGCCTTCGGCGTCTTGGCCATGGTGTCGTCGAGCTTCAGCGCGGCGAACGAGGCATAGCCGAGCAGCCTGGCCTTTTCGGCGCGCAATTTCAGCATGTCGCGCACCACTGCGGTGTTGTCGCTGGCGCCGCCATTCTGGCCGCGCATGGTGAAGGCGCGGAAAGCGGTCTCGCGCAGATCGCGGCGTTCAGAAAAGGTCGTGAACGGCTCATAAATCGAGCGCGACAAGGTGACGGCGTAGCGGCCCTTCTGGCCGCGCGTCTCGGCGGCTTCGGCCATCGAACTCTTCACGAAGTCCGGCAGGCCCGCAAGATCAGCCTCGTCGAGGAAAAGCGCCCAGTCGCGCTCGTCGGCCAGCACGTTCTGGCCGAAGGTCGTGCCGAGCGAGGACAGCTCCTCGCTGATGTTGGCCAGCCGCTTCTTGCCGTCGGCGTCGAGTTTTGCGCCCGATCGCACAAAGCCTTTCCAGGTCTTCTCCAGCACCCGCAGCGTCTCGACGTCGAGTTTTAGCGTCTCCCGGCGCTGGTAGAGGTCGTCGATGCGGGCAAACAGTTTCTCGTTCATCGAGATCGCCGAGAAATGCCGCGACATCTTCGGCGAGATCTCACGCTCCAGCGCCTGGATCGCATCGTTGGTGTGGGCGCCGGCCCGGCACCAGAAGATCGACGAGACATGGTCGAGCGGCTCACCGGCGAGCTCGAGGGCTGCCAGCGTATTCTCGATGGTCGGCGCATCCTTGTTGCCGGCGATCGCATCGATTTCGGCCTCATGTGCCTTCAGCGCCGCGTCGAACACCGAGGAGAAATCGTCGTCGCCGATGCTGGCAAAATCCGGCAGGCCGAGCGGCCCTTGCCATTTGGTCAGCGGATGGGCGGCGAGATCGACGGTTTTCGTGGACGGCATGGGGGATCTTTCGATGATTGGCGGAGCTTGCTGACCGATGTAGGGCGATGACTGGCGCGGCGCAACAGCGCGGCCGTTCAAGCCCGCGTCAGAAGCCGTCGCAATTTTCCGCGATCGCCGCTTGCGAACTGGCGGTGATGCGGTTGCCGGTGACGGCGAACGTTTCCTGCATCAGCATGTCATTGTTGGGGAAATCATAGCAGGCGATGACAGTGGTGACGCCGGCCTCGCGCTTTTCGACGCGATGCCGGATTGCGGCGCCGGCGACCGCGCCCTTCCATTCGTCGGTCGACGCGATGAACTCCTGCTTCGACTGCACGACGCCGAGATCGTCGAGCTTGATGCGGACATCGTCGGCGAGCAGGTCCGACAATTCGGTGCGATCGGCGACCAGCAGCGCCGAATACCAGCGGTCGATAATGGCGCCGTCATCGGAGCGGGCAGGGACGAGCGAAATCAGCAGCGCCGCTACGGCGAAAGCGATCGCACGCCAAACCCGCATTCTTCCCTCCTCTTATTTGACCATGCCCTTATCCGAAAACCGGTTCCCACTTTTCGGGATCATGGGTCTACGTCAAATCCGGCCGCTCGAAGTCGCCAGTGTCCTTGTTCATCACCCAGAGCTCGCCTGTCGAGATGTCGAACCAGGCGCCATGCAGCGACAGCCGCCCCTTGCCTTCGAGGATGGAGACGCAAGGGAAGGTCCTGAGATTGGCGATCGAATAGCGGATGGAAATCCGCTCCAGCGCCGTCTGCCGTTCGGTTGTCGTCATGAACGTGCTGGACGAAACGGTTTCGGCCGCCGGCGCGATCAGGCTCATCCATTTGCCGATGAAGTCGCCGGGCGACAGCGGCGCCGAATTGGTGTCGAGCGCGGCGCGGATGCCGCCGCAGCGGCCATGGCCCATCACCACGATGTTTTTCACCTTCAGGCTCTGCACGGCGAATTCGAGCGCGGCCGAGGTCGAGTGGAACTCGCCGTCCGGCGCATAGGGCGGCACCAGATTGCCGACATTGCGCAGGACGAACAGTTCGCCCGGACCGGCGTCGAAGATCGCCTCGGGGGCAGAGCGGGAATCGCAGCAGGCAACGATCATGGTTTCGGGCGCCTGCCCTTCGCGGGCGAGCTCGCGATAGCGTCCGCTCTCGGTGAGATAGCGGCCATTCATGAAGTTGCGGTAGCCGGTCCAAAGATGTTCGGGGAGATGGGGCATGGGCTAGGGATGAAGCCTTTCGGGGTTAGCGACGGCAGCTCATTTCAAGTTAGAAAGGCTCTAACGGCAAATGCCCGTCGCGGGCAATGCCGAATTGCGGATGGCTTCGTCGCAAATCGCCATGCCGCACGCATGGCTCGCCGCTTGCCTCACGCCCAGATCGCCAGGGGAATGCCCAAACGGTCGGCAAGCGGCGGGTCGGGAAACGGCTTTGCCTCGCCGCCGGCGATGCGCCCGGCCATCAGCATCATCACCGCTGCGTCGAGGAAATCGTCGGCGGCAGCACCGCGTGGCGGCGGCTGGTCGAGGAAAGCTCTGGTATAGCCGTGCCGGCAGAGCAGTGCCTTGCGCTCTTCCATCCCGGCAGGATTGACTGCGCCCTTGATCTTCTTCGGCAGCGTCATCGGTTTTTCGCCGTTCAGCCGGCAGAAGGCCACTTCGGGGTGCGATTCGAAGACGCGGCGGCGCAGTTGCGGACGTGCGATCAGCAGCGCGTCGATCTCGCGTATCTTGGCAAAGATGCCGAAGGCCTGGATCGAGACGCCGCGTGGCGGATCGGAGGTCGCCTTGGCCACCTCGCTGGCGCGCCGATGCGCCTCATACCAGGCCTCGACCGTGGTGAAGTCGCTGATGTCGGCGTAGAGGGCCGCGCGGGACGGGATAGAGAAGACGCTGGATTGCCGTGCTCCGAGCATTGGCCGTACCAAGGTCTCCGGCCCGCGCCCGCCTCTTTGCGAGACGGCCGGCAGGCCGATCGGCATGTCGACGGCCACTGTCGCATCGGCGGGCAAGGTGTCGAGCAGGGCCGCAAAGCTGGGAAAGACGCGGACTGACGGCGCGGCATCCAGATCGCGGCGGACGGCGATCCAGCCGGCCTTGCAGCCGTCGGCGCCGACGACCACGGTCGAGATCACGCCCGGCGGTCCCGCCCCGGATGCGTGAGGTGGCGCAGCTGCACCATCGCCATCGGATGCGACAGGCTCTGGGCATCGGTTTCAAGCTGCAGCTCGTCGCCGCCACGCTTGGCGGTTCGCGCCAGGATTTCGTAGACGGCGGCGGTGGTCGATTGCAGCGCCTTGATCGGCGGCTGCCCCGACAGGATGCGGGCGAGGTAGACGGCCGCAGTCAGGTCGCCGAGGCCATTCGGCGGCTTGTCGATGAGGCGGTGTTCGGCCAGCAGCGCCTGGGTGCCGTCAAGCAGCAGATTGCCGGTGCCGCCGGTCATCATCGACTGTGCCGACGTCACCAGCATTGTTGACGGTCCGGCATGGAGGGCGGCCGAGATCACCGATTTCAGATCGGGCAAGGGCGCGCCGGCCATCCATTCCAGCTCATAGCGGTTGGGGGTGGCGATGTCGGCGATCGGCATCAGTCGATCACGCATGGCGGCGGCCGTCAGTTCGGGCACGTAGAGCCCGCCGGAATCGCCCATCACCGGATCGCATATATAGATCGCTTCCGGCGTCTTGGCCTTGACGGCCGCGACCAGCGAAGCGACGGCCTCGGCCTGGCCGGCCTCGCCGAGATAGCCCGACAGCACCGCGCCGACCTCACCCAGCCAGGGCGCGCGCTCGAGATCGGCCATCAGCGCCTTGAACTGGTCGAGCGGCGGCACGATGCGCGTGGCGCGGCCATGGCCCGGATGCCAGGGCAGGATGACCGTCGGTACCGCCCACACCGGAAAGCCCAGCGTCTCCAGCGCAAACACGGCGGCGCGGTTACCGACCGAGCCGCGGGCGACATGGCTGGAAATGACGATGACCGCGCGCGGCGCGTCGGCTTTTTCGCTGTTCATGGAAAATCCTAGATACGGATAATTTTTCGTTGAATCGTCATCCTGATCTATCTCTTTGGTTGGAGCATGATCTCCGGACAAAACGGTAGAGAAAACCGGTTCCCACTTTTCAGGATCATGCTCTAGCTACCCCGGGAGACGTAGTACACGAGCCAGATCAAAAGGCCGAGGGCGACGATGAGCCCAAGTGTGCGGCCGATGCGGGTGCCCCAGACCTCGATCGGATCGGATGGGTCGGCCTCGGCTGCGGTAACATGATCGCGCGCGCCTTTCGCTGCCCGTGACACCAGCGATGCGCCGCCAAGGCCGCCCTCGTTCGCCACGCGCTCAATAATGCGGCGCGATTCGCTGTCATCGTCGCGGCGTTCCGCCATGATCCTGTCCTGTTTACCGGCAACCATATCGTGTTCGCGCGATCAATCACAGGGCCTCGCCGGCGCATGAATGCGCGCCAGGAATGCGCGCCAGCGGCAGACATTTTCTTGAGCGCGGATTGTGCTAATGCTTCGCATGCAACTTCTGTCGAGGGACCTCACCATGTTTGCCCAGCGCCTTGCCTTCCCTTTCCGCAGTCTGCCGGCCGTGCTGATGATGGCCGTCGTGCTGCCTCTGCTCGCCGGCTGCGGCTTCAACACCATCCCGACGGCGGAGGAAAACGCCAAGGCGGCATGGAGCGAGGTGCTGAACCAGTATCAGCGTCGGTCCGACCTCATTCCCAATTTGGTCGAGACGGTGAAGGGCTATGCCTCGCATGAAAAGGACACGCTCGATGCGGTGGTCGAGGCGCGCGCCAAGGCAACGCAGATCACGGTGACGCCGGAAACGCTGAAGGACCCCGAAGCGCTCAAGAAGTTCCAGGATGCGCAATCAGGGCTGACCAGCGCGCTGTCGCGGCTGATCGCGGTGTCGGAGGCCTATCCCGACCTCAAGGCCAACCAGAATTTCCTGGCGCTGCAGGCGCAGCTCGAAGGCACCGAGAACCGTATCGCCGTAGCGCGGCGCGACTACATCCTGGCGGTCAAGGATTACAATCTGACGCTGAGGACCTTTCCGTCGGTGCTATGGGCAACCTTCTGGTTCCGCAGCAACGAGCCCTTCGCCAACTTCACCGTCGAAGAAGACAAGATGCAGCCGCCGAAGGTCGATTTCGGCACGAAGCAGGGCGGGTGATGACGTCTGGGTGAGCTTGGCCTTTGCCATCCTTGCGTTCCTTCACACCCCCCTCTGTCCTGCCGGACATCTCCCCCGCAAGGGGGGAGATCGGCTGTCATTTTGGCTTTCGCCAACCGCCAACGTTTGAAGGGATGGGTCGACGAGGAAGCTGCCAATCTCCCCCCTTGCGGGGCAGATGCCCGGCAGAACAGAGGGGGCCGCGAAGGAACGCCAACCTTGGTGTTCTTCTCGCCTTTCTGGCCGTCTTCCTGCCCCTCACCGCCTCCGCCGCCGATCTCCCAGCCCTCACCGGCCGCGTCGTCGACAATGCCGGGATCATCGATGCAGGCACCAAAGCCGCGCTCACCCAGAAACTCGCCGACTTCGAGACCAGAGGCTCCGACCAGATCGTCGTCGCAACCATCCCCAGCCTCGACGGCGAGGAGATCGAGCCTTACGCCAACCGGCTGTTCCGCTTCTGGAAGCTCGGCCAGGCCAAGGAAAACAACGGCGTGCTGCTGCTGGTGGCGCCGAACGACCGCAAGATGCGCATCGAGGTCGGCTATGGGCTGGAAGGCACGCTGACCGATTTGCACGCCAAGCTGATCATCGAAAACGACATGGTGCCGGCGTTCCGCGCCGGCGATTTCTCCGGGGGCATTTCCTGGGCCGTCGACGACATGGTGATGGTGCTGGAAGGCAATCCGGAGGAATTGGAGGCGCGCGGCGAGCGCAACCAGAAGCCGCCCATCAATACCGACAATCTGTTCTTCGCCGTCTTCATCAGCATCTGGGCGATCATCTTCTTCGGCAGCATGGCCGCCTCCATCCTGCCGCCGATCTTCGGCCAAAAACTCGGTCCCGGCCGCTATCGCTGGCTCGGCATGACATTCGAGCCGCACAAGCGGTCATCCAGCGGCGGCTGGTCTTCGGGCGGGGGCGGCTGGTCGTCGGGTTCAAGCGGTGGTGGCGGCTTTTCCGGCGGCGGCGGTTCGTCCGGCGGCGGCGGCTCCTCGGGAAGCTGGTGACGAGATGACAACACGCATCGCCAATCCCTGGCATGGGCGCTTCGCCACGATGACCGGCGCTGCCTTGCTGGTCTTGCTCGTCAGCGTCGCGGCGCTGGCAGCGGAGCTGCCCGCCCTCGCGGGACGCGTGGTAGACAATGCCGACATCATCGACGCCGCGACCGAGGCGGCGCTCACCCAAAGACTGGCCGATTTCGAGACCAAAGGCTCCGACCAGATCGTCGTCGCGACGGTTCCCAGCCTCGACGGCGAGGAGATCGAGCCTTACGCCACCCGGCTGTTCAACGCCTGGAAGCTCGGCCAGAAGGCCAAGAACAATGGCGTGCTTCTGCTGGTGGCCGTGAACGACCGCAAGATGCGCATCGAGGTCGGCTACGGGCTGGAAGCCACGCTCACCAACCAGCACGCCACACGGATCATTGAAGGCATGGTGCCGGCCTTCCGCGCCGGGGATTTCTCCGGCGGTATTTCCAAAGCGGTCGACGACATGATCATGGTGATTGAGGACAGTCATGGTGGTTGAGGGGAGCTGGTGACGGCATGACAGTAGGCGTCTTCAATCCGCCAAAACCTGGCCGCGCAGCCGCGACGATCGGCATCGCCCTGTTGACGATGCTCACCATGCTGTTTGTAGCCTTGGCGGCAGACCTGCCGGCACTCACCGGGCGGGTGGTCGACAATGCCGGTATTATCGACGCCGCGACCAAGGCGGCACTGACGCAGAAGCTCGCGGATTTTGAGACCAAAGGCTCCGACCAGATCGTCGTCGCCACCATCCCCAGCCTGGACGGCGAGGAGATCGAACCCTACGCCAACCGGCTGTTCCGCTTCTGGAAACTCGGCCAGGCCGGCGAAAACAACGGCGTGCTTCTGCTGGTGGCCAAGAACGACCACAAGATGCGCATCGAGGTCGGCTACGGGCTGGAAGGCACGCTGACCGATTTGCACACCAAACTGATCATCGAAAACGACATGGTGCCGGCGTTCCGCGCCGGTGATTTCTCCGGCGGCATTTCCAAGGCCGTCGACGACATGGTCATGGTGCTGGAAGGCAACCCGGAAGAGCTGGAGGCGCGCGGCAAGCGCAACCCGGCCGACCGCAGCACGCCCATCGATCCCGTCGTCGCGGTCTTCCTGATCCTGTGGGCGGCGATGTTCTTCGGCGGCCTGGCGATGGCCTTCCTGCCGCCGATCTTCGGCACCAAGCTGTCGCCGGGCGTGTATAAATGGCTGGGCATGACCTTTCGCTACGGCCAGGGGCCGAGCGGATCGTCCTCGGGCTCCAGCAGCTGGACAACAAGTTCGTCGTCGGGCAGCGGATGGTCATCGGGAAGTTCGGGCAGCAGCTGGTCTTCGGGCTCAAGCAGCGGCGGCGGGTTTTCAGGCGGCGGTGGTTCGTCTGGCGGTGGCGGGTCTTCAGGGAGCTGGTGAGAGAAGATGGCAACACGACCGATCAGCCCACAGGACCATGAGCGCATCGCCACCGCGATCCGCGCGGCCGAGGCCAAAACCGACGGCGAGATCTACTGCGTCGTTGCGCATGCCAGCGACGGCTATTTCTTTCCCGCCGCCTTCATGGCGACATCAGGCATGCTGATTGCCAGCCTCGCCGTCGCTTATGGGCTGGAAGCCTGGTGGCTGTCGATCCGGCTGCCGCATTTCGTCATTGTCCAACTGCTGGCACTGGCCTCGGTGTTGGTGCTTTTGTGGGCGCAGCCTGGCTTGCGCATCCATCTGGTGCCGCGCCGGCAGCGTTATCAGGCGGCACATCACAATGCGCTCAGGCAGTTCCTCGCCCGCAATGTCCACCGCACCACGGCGCGCACCGGCGTGTTGGTCTTCGTGTCGATCGCCGAGCGTTATGCCGAAGTGGTCGCCGATTCGGGCATCGACAGCAAGGTCGGCCAGCATGTCTGGGACGGCGTGGTGCGCGATCTCCTGCAGCATGCCGGTCACGACCGGCTCGCCGACGGCTTCGTCAAGGCGATCGGGCAGGTCGGCGCGGTGCTGGCCGAGCATTTCCCGGTGACGTCGGGCGACGCCAATGAACTGGACGATCATCTGGTCGAGATCTGAAAAGCCAGCAAGCGCTACCCGGACGGACGCCTGATCGCGCCGGCTGGGTGCGTTTTCCAGGCAGGCTTTGCCCATTGTCAGCAGCGTCGCGATCCGCTGTGAGAAAGCGGTCGGCGGGCTGACCTCGACTCTTGCAAATGGCCGATGCGGGTTTATGGTTAACAAATCATGAATACGCTGAGCATCGACATCAGGAAAGCCGAACCGCGCGACGCTGGCGCCATTGCGGACGTGCACCAGCAGGCTTGGGAGGGCGCCTATTCCGGCATCATCCCGCATCGCTCGCTGACCTCCATGATCAACCGCCGCGGCGCCGACTGGTGGGCCAACGCCATCCGCCGCGCCGCCACCGTTCTGGTGGTCGAGATCGGCGGCACCATCGCCGGCTATGCCACGATCGGCAAGAACCGCGCCCGCGAGCTGAAGCAACAGGGCGAAATCTACGAACTTTACCTGCGTCCGGAATATCAAGGCATCGGGCTCGGCAGCCGGCTGTTCAAGGCGGCGCGGGCGCGGCTTGCCGACCACGGGCTGAAGGGAATGGTGGTGTGGGCGCTGGAAGACAACCAGAACGCACTTTCCTTCTATGCCGGCGCGGGTGGCCGTGACGTCGCCGAAGGCGTCGAGATTTTCGAGCAGAGGGCGCTCAAGAAGGTCGCCTTCGTCTGGGAATGACCGGCCTCGGTTACAAATCATCATAAACCGTGCGCTTCCGTTAGCGCTTCGCACCAATCGCCGCATTGCACCATGCCGCGCCGCCCGCTATCGATCTTGGACATCGAGAGAGGGATTTAAGCCATGCGAATCGAAGCCATAGCCATCGGAAAGAACCCGCCCGAGGACATCAACGTCATCATCGAGGTGCCGATCGGCGGCGAGCCGATCAAGTACGAGATGGACAAGGAGGCCGGCACGCTGTTCGTCGACCGTTTCCTACATACGTCGATGCGCTACCCCGGCAATTACGGTTTCGTGCCGCACACGCTGTCGGGCGACGGCGACCCGATCGACGTGCTGGTCTGCAACACGCGCGCGCTGGTGCCGGGCTGCGTCATCAATGTGCGACCGATCGGCGTGCTGGTGATGGAAGACAATGCCGGCCAGGACGAGAAGGTCATTGCCGTGCCGTCGCCGAAGCTGACGCTGCGCTACGAAAACGTCACCGAATACACGCAGCTGCCCGAGATCACCCGCGACCAGGTCCAGCACTTTTTCGAGCACTACAAGGATCTCGAGCCCGGCAAATGGGTCAAGATCGAAGGCTGGCACGATTCCAAATACGCCAAGAAGATGATCGTCGACGCGATCGCACGGGCGAAGGCGGCAAAGTAGCGCCGAGAGAGGCCTGCGTCTCGTTCAAGTAAGCGGCAAACGCCAGCGAGGCACCCCCCTCTGGCCTGCCGGCCATCTCCCCCTCAAGGGGGGAGATCGGATGTCGCAACGGCTTTCGTCAATTTTCAGCGCCGAAAGAAAAAGCGCCGCCAGCGAAGCTGCCAATCTCCCCCCTTGAGGGGGAGATGCCCGGCAGGGCAGAGGGGGGTGCCTTGCACCCACGTGGCTAGTTATCCACCCTGCCAAAAGCCGGGACGTTGCCGATGACGGTGTGCTTGTCCTTGCCACAGGCGAAACTCTTCGCCTTTTCGTCCGCCAGCTTGCGCGCCTGGTCGTTGGCCTGCGGGTTGCCGGTGGCCAGCACGAGGCCGATGGTGCAGCCGTCGCGGGCTTCCATCTGGGCGACCTTGGCGACGAGCAGCACTTCGGTCGGCTTGTTCTCGTCCTCGGGATTGCTGATCGAGCGGCGGTGGATGACGGCAAAGGGAACGGCAACGTCGCCCTTGGTCTCGATGCGCCACTCGACCTTGGCGCCGGACGAGTTGAAGCCGGAAAAGCTCTCCCAGACCGAGGTCATGTCGCCGCCGGGCGGAAATCCGTAGAACAGCGATTCACGGGCGTCGTCATAGGCGATCAGCACGGGATAGCCAAGATAGCCGGAGCAGGCGAGTTCGGCCCATTCGCCGTCGCCTTCCTGCGCCTGCGCATAGGTGACGCAGTCCTTTTGCGAGTCGAGGTCGGTGTAGACGCTTGATATGCCGTCGGCATGGGCGGTTTGGGATAGGGCGGCGAGGGCGAATGGAACAAGCAGCAGGGTTCGCATGCGGACGTCTCCCGTGAAGTTCGCCCCAGCCTATCGCCAAATCTGCGGCCGGCCTAGCGTGCCAATCTCAACGTTGGCGCCGCCCAAATCGCCCTGCCGGGCAATTCTCCCCCTGAACGGGAGAAAGTGGCCGGCTGCGCCGCTGGCGACAACCTTGCAACGCTGGCAATTGGCGAAATCGTGATGAGAGCGTTCCTCGCCCCATTTCCGGGAAAGGATGCCGGCAGGTGAGGGGCGGCGCCAACGTTCGAAATGTTATTTCTTCAAGCTCGCCTCGATCAGCAGGTCGGCATTGTGGGCGACCGCCGCCGCCGGGCCTCCGAGGCCGAAGAGCTGGCCACTGATATAGGCGCCTTCGATCAACAGCAGCAGGCCGTCGCCGAGCGTGTCAGGGTCTTTAGCGCCCATCGCTGCGGCCATGGCGCGCAGGCGGTGGCGCAACTCCTGCTTGTTGGCCTCGCTGACGACACGCGCCGGATGGCCATGTTCGGGATATTCCACCGCCGCGTTGGTCATGCCGCAGCCGCGATAGTCCGGCCTTTGCGTGCGCTTGCCGACGCGAGTCAGAAAAGCCCTGAGCTGTGCCCGCGGGTCGCCGGGATGGGCAGCCACGGCTTCGTCGAAACGCTCCCAATACTCACGGTCATATTGCCTGAGATAGGAAGCGGCGAGCTCGTCCTTGGAGGGAAAGCTGCGGTAGAGGCTGGGCTTGGTGACGCCGGCGCGCTTGACGATTTCGTCGACGCCGATCGCCCGGATGCCGCGGCGGTAGAACAGGTCGTAGGCCACGTCGAGGATTTTCTTGGCAGCCTTGGGCGGTGCGGCTGCATGACCGTCCTTGATGGTCAGTTCAATATTTTTGTCCGTTGGCATGGTATGACTCGATTGACGTGTTACCGATCGGTACGTATACATGTCCTCACCCTGCAACGTACCGGTCAGTAACATGATAGCTCAATCCCGTCCCTTTGGCCAGCGCTACGCTTTCGTCGTGGTTGGCGTCATCTTCCTTTGCCTGTTGATCGCGGCCGGGCTTCGTTCCGCACCCTCGGTGATGATGCTGCCGTTGGATAAAAGCTTCGGCTGGGGGCGCGATACGGTTTCGATTGCCGCTGCGATCGGCATCTTCCTTTACGGCCTGACCGGGCCGTTTGCCGCCGCATTGATGGAGCGTATCGGCTTGCGCCGCACGCTGCTTGCCTCGCTTGTGATCATGTCGGGCTCGACCGCGCTCAGCCTACTGATGACCGAGCCCTGGCACCTGTTCCTCACCTGGGGCGTGTTTTCCGGCATCGGCTCCGGCGCGGTCGCCACCGTGCTCGGCGCCACCATCGTCAACCGCTGGTTCAAGACCAATCGCGGCTTGGTGATGGGGCTGATGTCGGCCTCCAGCGCCACCGGCCTGTTGGTGTTCCTGCCGCTGCTGGCATCGCTCGCCCAGTCGGGCGGCTGGCAGCCCGTCGCTACCGCCGTCTCGATCGCCACCGCCTGTCTTCTGCCGCTGGTCTGGCTGTTGGTTCCGGAGCGTCCCGCTTCGATCGGCATGGTGCGCTATGGCGCCGGGGCGGATGACGTGCCGCCGGTATCGCCGGCATCGCAAGGCAATTTCCTGGCGCATACGCTCAACACGCTGCGCCGCGCCGCCGGCACCCGCGTCTTCTGGTATCTGTTCGCCACGTTCTTCATCTGCGGCTTCACCACCAACGGGCTGGTCGGCACGCATCTGATCTCCTTCTGCGGCGACATGGGCATCCCCGAGGTACAGGCCGCAGGCCTGCTGTCGCTTATGGGCATTTTCGACCTGATCGGGACGACGCTCTCGGGCTGGCTCACCGACCGTTTCGACCCGCGCAAGCTGCTCGGCGTCTACTACGGCATTCGCGGCCTGGCGCTGATCTATCTGCCCTATTCCGGCTTCTCGGCGACCAGCCTGATCATCTTCGCCGTGCTCTACGGTCTGGACTGGATCGCCACCGTGCCGCCGACGCTCAGGCTCGCCAACGAGGCCTTCGGCGACCGCAGCGGCCCGATCGTGTTCGGCTGGATCGTAGCCGGCCACCAGGTCGGCGCCGCCACCGCCGCTGCCTTCGGCGGCACCATGCGCGAATTGCAGGGCAATTACGAACTGGCCTTCCTGATCGCCGGCATGACGGCGATCGTGGCTGCGTGTCTGTCGCTGCTGATCAATACGAGCAGGCCGGCTTTCGATCCGGAGCCGCAAGCGGCGTAAGGCGCGGTACTAATCTCCCGCTGGTGACGCTCGATCCGGTGCGGTCGGCGTAAGCCTTTGGGTCGGCGCGAAGGATCGCTACGCCTGGAATGGGCAGCCGTCAGTCCGGGTAGCAAACCGTCGGAATCTTCGGCCAAACCGCGCTGTCGCAACCTGCAACCTGCTGCCTCTGCTTGAAAGAGGCGCTGACCGGGCCAGTGACCATTGGGTCGACGCCATCAGGGGCGTCGGCAAACATCTGCTCGGCCGTCCGGTCGGACGACGAAGCCGGATTGGCTTCCTTCACCGTGGCGGCCGATTGAGCGGCATTGGCCGCCAGCACGGCAGCGAATGCGACCGAAGCGATGAGGGGCCAAAATCGGTTGAGTTTGTCGGTCATGAATTTCGAACTACCCGGGCCCAGAAAGGTTCCCGCCTTGGTTAACAAAACCATCTCACACCGAGATGCTTAAGATTTGATGAGTATTTGGTGGTGCGCCTCCTCTTTCGCAATTGCGAAAAACCCTGTATGAGCCGCCCAACCGAAAGAGGCGGCGCCTTTTGGCCTGCTGCCTGCAACGCTCCCGAGACCACAAAATGAAAATTCGTAATATCGCGATCATCGCGCACGTCGACCATGGAAAAACCACCCTCGTCGACCAATTGCTGCGGCAATCCGGTTCCTTCCGCGACAATCAGCGCGTCGCCGAGCGCGCCATGGATTCCAACGACCTCGAAAAGGAACGCGGCATCACCATCCTGGCTAAGGCGACCTCGGTCGACTGGAAGGACACCCGCATCAACATCGTCGACACGCCCGGCCACGCCGATTTCGGCGGTGAGGTCGAGCGCATCCTGTCGATGGTGGATTCGGCGATCGTGCTGGTCGACGCCGCCGAAGGCCCCATGCCGCAGACCAAGTTCGTCGTCGGCAAGGCGCTCAAGGTCGGCCTGAAGCCGATCGTCGTCATCAACAAGATCGACCGTCCGGACGCCCGCCACGTCGAAGTGGTCAACGAGGTGTTCGACCTGTTTGCAGCGCTTGACGCCACCGACGAGCAGCTCGACTTCCCGATCCTCTACGGTTCTGGCCGCGATGGCTGGGTCTCGGAAAATCCGGAAGGCCCGAAGGACCAGGGCCTGGCGCCGCTGTTCGACCTCGTCATCAAGCATGTGCCGGAGCCGACCGTTCATCCCGGCCCGTTCCGCATGATCGGCACCATCCTGGAAGCCAATCCGTTCCTCGGCCGCATCATTACCGGCCGTATCGAGAGCGGCACGCTGAAGTCCAACCAGGCGGTCAAGGTGCTCCACCATGACGGCACGCAGATCGAAACCGGGCGCATCTCCAAGATCCTCGCGTTCCGTGGCCTCGAGCGCCAGCCGATCGAAGAGGCGCAGGCGGGTGACATCGTGGCAATTGCCGGCCTGTCGAAGGGCACTGTCGCCGACACGTTCTGCGACCTGGCGGTGACCGAGGCGTTGCATGCGCAACCGATCGATCCGCCGACCGTGACCATGTCTTTCCTGGTCAATGATTCGCCGCTCGCCGGCACCGAAGGCGACAAGGTGACCAGCCGCGTCATCCGCGACCGCCTGCTGCGAGAAGCCGAAGGCAATGTCGCGCTCAAGATCGAGGAATCGCCCGACAAGGATTCGTTCTTCGTTTCCGGCCGCGGCGAATTGCAGCTGGCCGTGCTGATCGAGACGATGCGCCGCGAAGGCTTTGAAATCGCCGTGTCGCGTCCGCGCGTCGTCATGCAGAAGGGCGAGAACGGTGAATTGCTGGAGCCGGTCGAGGAAGTCGTCATCGACGTCGACGAGGAGCACGCCGGCATCGTTGTGCAGAAGATGTCGGAGCGCAAGGCCGAGATGGTCGAGCTGCGGCCTTCGGGCGGCAACCGTCAGCGCATCGTCTTCCACGCGCCGACGCGCGGACTGATCGGCTACCAGTCGGAACTGTTGACCGACACGCGCGGCACCGCCGTGATGAACCGGCTGTTCCACGCCTACCAGCCCTACAAGGGCGAACTGCCGGGCCGCACCAACGGCGTGCTGATCTCCAACGAACAGGGCGAGGCAGTGGCCTATGCCATGTGGAACCTCGAAGACCGCGGCCCGATGGTCATCGACCCGGGCGTCAAGGTCTATCAGGGCATGATCATCGGCATCCATAGCCGTGACAACGACCTCGAAGTGAACGTGCTGAAGGGCAAGAAGCTGACCAACATCCGCGCCGCCGGCAAGGACGAGGCGGTGAAGCTGACGCCGCCGATCCGCATGACGCTGGAGCGCGCGCTGGCCTGGATCCAGGACGACGAGCTGGTCGAGGTGACGCCTAAGACCATCCGCCTGCGCAAGCTCTATCTCGACCCGAACGAGCGCAAGCGCTTCGAGAAGTCGGCCAAGGTTGTGGGCGCGGCGTAATCGTCTGATTGTCTAAATTCGAGAGGGGCGAAGCACCGGTGCTTCGCCCCTCTTGTCATTCACCCACGGCAGCCGAAATGATGGCTTCACGATCCGGCTCGTCGGCCAGGTCAATGCGAATCGCCGTGCCGTCGCGGGCCGGCTTGCGCAAAGCTCTGGCGCCTTCGGGAACAACAACCAGCAATCGTTTCTCCTCCAGCGCCTGAAGCCTTGATCGGGAGATGCCGAGTTCGCCGGCGAGCAGACGGTCGAGCCGCAGCGATGTCGGCATTTCCAGCCCAAGCCTGATTTCAAGCGCGGCTGCGGGTCGGCCTTCGCCGCCGAGCCGGTGTTTGTGAACGGCGACATCGGGAAACTCCTCGACGCGGCCGACCCGGTTTCGCAAAGCCACGACATCGAAGGCATGGCGGCGGGCGAGGGCCGGATCGTTGCTTTCGAGCGCTGCCAGCAGCGCGGGTTCGATGTCGCGGCGGTTGCAGCGTTCGAAAATGCCGAAATTCCACGAATTGTCGCAGTCGATGCAGCGATAGATCAGCCAGACATCAATGCGTTTGCCATTGGCGTTGACGCGGAATTTGTCGCTGCAGCGATAGGCTTTCACGGCGCTGCAGCGGTTGCAGTGGACCAGGGGTCGAGGCGCGATTTCGGGCGTGATTGCCCAGTGGATAGCGAGATGTTGGGACAAGCCGGAAGACCTTCCAGTGTGGAAGTTCTTCAGGTCGGCAATGGCGAGATGCCCATGCGGGCACGGCGTGGCGAGAGCTAGCTATGTCGGAAATCAGCTGTCACGGGCGGCAAAGCGCGCGACAACGGTTCAGCAGTGCCAAACCGGTCTCGAACCGCCGCCTGAGGAACACGTGAAATGGAGCAGGCACCGCTTAATGCGGCGCCCTGCCAAGTGTGATCAGGGGAGTTGGCGAGACCGGCGGTTACTGAGGCAAAATGAAGCTCGAAATGAATGTCGGGACGGTTCTTCTAGCGGCAAGATGCCGAGCGGGCAAGGTTCATAGGGTGTCTCGCCCTGCTCAGGCGAAGGCGATCTGTACCTTCATCGATTTGTTGCGGTCGCCGGCGATCTCGAAAGCCGCAACCGCCTCGTCCATTGGATAGATGCCGGTCAGCAGCGGCTTAACGTCGACGCGACGGTTGTTGATCAGATCGACGGCCAGCGCGAACTCGTCGTGGAAACGGAAGGAGCCGCGCATCTCGACCTCCTTGGCGACGATGAGATTCTGCGGCAGCGACATATCGCCGCCAAGGCCGAGCTGGACGAGCACGCCGCGCGGCTTCAGCACGTCGAGCCCAGCCCGCACCGCGCGTTCATTGCCGGAGCACTCGAACATCACGTCGAAACTGCCCTTCTCGACATTGTAGGCGGCGAGGCTGGCGCCGTCGGTGGCGACGTTGATGGTGCGGTCGGCGCCGATCTCGCTCGCCTTGGCCAGAACCGCGTCCATGACATCGGTGACGACGATCTCGCGCGCGCCGTGGACACGTGCGGCAAGGATGCACAGCGCACCGATCGGCCCGCTGCCGGTGACCAGGACGCGCTTGCCGAGCAGCGAGCCGGCGCGGTTCACGGCATGCAGCGTTACCGCGAACGGCTCGGCAAAGGCGGCTTCGTTGATGGAGACATGGTCGGCGATTTTGTGGCACTGCCAGGCCTCCGCGACGAGGCGCTGGCGGAAGGCGCCCTGTATATGCGGCATCGGCATGGCGCTGCCGTAGAAGCGCATGTTGAGGCACTGGTTCTGCATGCCTTGCAGGCAGTAGCGGCAGGCGTTGCAGGGCCGGCTGGGCGAAATCGCGACGCGATCGCCGACCGTGAGGCTGGAGACGCCGGCGCCAAGCACCTTCACCGTGCCGGCGACCTCATGGCCCAGGATCATCGGCTCGCGCAGGCGCACCACGCCAAAGCCGCCATGATTGTAATAGTGCAGGTCCGAGCCGCAGATGCCGCCGGCCTCGACTGAAATCTCGACCTGGCCGGCGCCCAGCACGCCCGGATCGGTCTCTTCGATGCGCAGGTCTTTTGCCGCGTGGATGACGATTGATTTCATGGCCGCGATCCTTTCTCAAACCACTGGCGCGGGCAAGGTCGCCCGGCTGAAATTGTCAGCGGGGTACCAAATCCCCGCCGATCGGATATTCTTTGCCATTCAACGCTCGAAGGCACCTGTCATGCACCTCACCTCGCTGCTCATCTTCGCCGCCGCTTTGTTCGTCGCCGCCGGCTCGCCCGGCCCGTCGATCGCAGCCCTTGTCGCCCGCGTCATCTCGAAAGGCTTTCGCGACGTGTTCCCGTTCCTGCTCGCCATGTGGATCGGCGAGGGCATCTGGCTGTCGCTGGCGGTGTTCGGGCTGGCCGTCGTGGCGCAGACCTTCCACTTCGCCTTCGTTGTCGTGCAATGGGTGGGCGTCGCCTATCTCGCTTATCTCGCCTGGAAGATGTGGACGGCGCCGGTCGAGACCAGGGAAGGCGAGATGCCGCGCGAGGATTCGGCGACAAAGCTGTTTTTTGCCGGCATGGCGGTGACGCTCGGCAACCCCAAGATCATGATGTTCTATCTGGCGCTGCTGCCGACGATCATCGACCTCGCTTCGGTCAGCATCGTCGGCTGGGTCGAGCTTACGGCGACGATGGCGGTGGTTCTGATCGCCATCGATCTCGCCTGGGTCGTCGCGGCCTCACAGGCGCGCAAGCTGTTGAAGAGCAAGCGTGCGATGAAGATCGCCAACCGCGTCAGCGCCACGACGATGGCCGGCGCTGCCGTGGCCATCGCAGCGCGATCCTGATCGCCTTTCTATGGCACCTCAAAACTAGACTTTTTCCAACAGGTCCATGCTGTCGCCGGTGCCCACTTTCCAGCCGGCGAAGCATCCCAAAACGCCACAGGCGCATCGTTCGCCGACATAAAACCAGCGAACGCCGCCACGTCCCGGGTAGATGGAAAACCCGACGCCGATGTTTGCAGCTTCGGAGCCGCACTCGGTGCACGCCCATCGTTCCGGCTGGGCTTCGTCCCAAAATTCCCCGCTGTCGCAGATAAGATGCTCGGAGCCACAGGCTGTGCATGTTCGTCGCGCCACACCCTCGTCATCGTCGGCATCGAGGAGAAACGAGATGGAACCGCACTTGCAGCGGGCGAGCCTGAAGTCGTGAACCTCATATCCTTCGGAGGCATACCCCTCCAGGTATTCTGCGATGTCCGTGGGTTCCCTCCAACCCACCATTTGCCTGAGGTGTCTATGGTCATGAGTTACCTCGTCTATGGCGTGATATCGTTCGTTCGGCCGCATATCGATGGCCGCCGTTACGACTCTCTATTTAGCTGTCGGCATAACAGTTATGTTCCATATGTCGCCGAACACCTTTGTCCTGTTCTGCCCAATTGCCTCAAGCTTTTCCTCGTACAAAACATGTCTGGTCACGCCGCTATCGATGTTGACCGTGCAGTCAGCTGTGTTTGATTTGTGAACCGCAGCATCGGTACGGACGATTTGCTTCTCCGTTTTACCCGTTTCTGGATTCAGTTTCTCGACCGTGTCGACAAGAACCCCGGAGAGTTTCTCGGCATCCGAGGTCATGTGGAATTTCAACGTTGCCGTCCGCGCAATCTGATCGACGCCAACGAGCAGACTCGAGCGCGAATTGGCGAAGGGGTCACCGGCTTCATTTAGCGTCGTGTCGGTCGACGCTGTTTCCCTGCCTATGGGTAAATCGCTGTTCTGGCAGGTCGCTATGATATCAAGTTCCTGTAGGAAGTAAGGAACAGCCGTCTCGGGAGTTAGACCCGCGAAAAACTTACGAATCGTATTTTGAGCTGCTTCGTGATTGGCGTATTTGGGCAGTGCGAACAGCTCCTTCTCGACGACGTCTCGAACAGCTGGCCAACTCTTCAGGGCAACAGGCGCTCCCCGAATGTCGGTATCGAACTCGATGCGCATTCCGCGAAGCGCCGAGACGGTAGCCCAATTGTAAAGCGGGACTGGCCCGCTGCTAAGTTCTGTAATGGTCCAGGCAGAGGAATAGCCGCCTTCGCGGCTTTCTATCACTTCATATCGACCGCTGATCCTGCCTCTTTCCGTTGAGGTGACGCCGCGATCGGCAATCGTCTTCGTCCGCTCTATTTCGACAAGCCAGACTTGTCCCGCGGTTGGTTGGTAGGGAAGGGAAATGGATGCGCCGGCGGGGGCGGTTGTCTCACCATGCGTTTCATGGCCTACCAGCAAAACCGATACGATGGCGGCTGCAAAGATAGAAGCTCGAACCACTTAACCCTCACCTCGCCATGGCGTGGTATTCGTCGTTCGGCCGCATGTCGATGGCCGCCGCCACGCGGTTCGACATGTTGAAGAAGGCGGCGGTCGAGGCGATGTCCCAGATGTCGCGGTTGGTGAAGCCGGCGTTGCGCAGTGCTGCCCTGTCCGCCTCGACGATCTTTGCCGGCTCTTCCGTCAGCTTGACCGCGAATTCGAGCATCGCCGTCTGCTTCGGTGAAAGATTGGCGGCGCGGAAATTCATCACCATCATCTCGCCGAAGGACGGGTCGCCGGAGAGCTGGCGCACCGCCGCGCCATGCGCCGTCAGGCAATAATAGCAATGGTTGATCGATGAGACGACGACCGCGATCATCTCGCGTTCCAGCTTCGACAGGCCGGATTCACCCAGCATCAGATCATTGTATGTGTCGGTGAAGGCGCGCAGCTTCTTCTCGTCGAAGGCATAGGCAAGAAGCACGTTGGGAACCAGGCCGAGCTTTTCCTCGCATTTGGCGAAATAGGCTTTTGTCGCCTCGCTCAGTTCCGCGATACCGAGGTCAAGTGCGCTGATTTTGCCGGACATGGGGTCTCCCTCCTGGTTCACCGCCGCCTGACCGTCGAATTCCTGTAATTCTTATCGAGCCGTCAAACCTTTGTCGCCAAACAGCGGTCATCTGCTACCATAGTCGTAAAAGCATGTGACGGGAGGACAACATGGCGAGCGTGAAATCCGCAGCTAAGCCGAAGAAAACAGCCACTGCCGGGGTGAAACCCGACGGGAAGCCGGCCAGGCTCGCCGACTATCTGCTGGCCCGCGCGCCGGTCGAAGACATTGCCGCCTATGACGCCGCCGACCTGGAGCGAGCCGCCGACCTGGCAGGACGTGCGGTCGCCGCCCACAAGAAGGGCCAAAGTGTCGTCGCCGTCGATGCCGGGTCGGGCGTCTCCCGCGAGGGCCGCCCGATGACGATCATCACCGTCGTCAACGACAACATGCCGTTCCTGTTCGATTCGATCCTCGGCGAGATCACAGAAACTGCCGGCGAACCGACTTTGGTCACCCATCCGGTCATCGTCGTGCGTCACGGCAAGGCCGGCGTCGACGAGATCCTCGGCGACGGCAGCGCCCTCAAGGACGATGGCAATCACGACCGCCTGAGCGTCGTCCATGTCCATATTCCGCGCCTGACGGCGGAGCAGGCCGACGCGCTGGCCGACCGCCTGCGCAAGATGCTCAACCAGGTGCGCGCCGCCGTCAGCGACTGGAAGCCGATGCTCGCCCGTCTCGACCAGGCGATTTCCGAATTCCGCTATTCCGCCGTGCCGCTCGACAAGAAGAGCGTTGCCGAGGCCATCGCCTTCCTTGAATGGCTGCGCGACGACAATTTCACTTTCCTTGGCATGCGCGAGTTCAAATATTCGGGCGGTGCGGAGAGCGGCAATCTGGAGCGCGCCGACAAGCCCGGTCTCGGCATCCTCGCCGACCCGGATGTGCTGGTGCTCCGGCGCGGCACCGAGGCGGTGACGACGACGCCCGAAATCCGCGCCTTCCTGCATGGGCCGGAGCCGCTGATCGTCACCAAGGCCAACGCCAAGTCGCTGGTGCACCGCCGCATTTATCTCGATTATATCGGCGTCAAAACCTACACCGCCAAGGGCACGCTTGCCGGCGAGTTGCGCATGGTCGGCCTGTTCACCTCGACTGCCTACACGCGCTCGGTGATGAAAATCCCGTATCTGAGGTCAAAGGCCGAGACCATCATCGCCAAGTCCGGCTTCGACCGGCACGACCATTCCGGCAAGGCACTGATCAACGTTCTGGAGAGCTATCCGCGCGACGAACTGTTCCAGGTGCCGGTGCCGATCCTGAAGAAGCACGCCGCGGCCATTCTCGGCCTGGTCGAGCGGCCGCGGGTGCGGGCGCTGGTGCGCGCCGACCAGTTCGACCGCTTCGTCTCGATCCTCGTCTTCGTGCCGCGCGACCGCTATGACAGCGTCGTGCGCGAGAAGATCGGCACCTATCTCAAGACCGTCTTCGAGGGCCGTTTGTCGGCTTATTATCCGGCGTTTCCGGAGGGCGGGCTGGCGCGTGTGCATTTCATCATCGGCCGCTCGGGCGGCAAGACGCCGAAGGTCGAGCAGGCGGCGATCGAAGCGGCGATCCGCGACATCGTGCGAACCTGGGACGACGCGCTGGCCGAAGCCGCGGAAGCGGTCGGTGGCGATCCATCGCTGAAGGCGATCGCCGCGCGTCTGCCTGAGAGCTATCGCGATTCCTTCAGCGCGGCCGTCGCGCTGAAGGATGCGGGGCGCATCGCCGGCATCAGCACCGCCAACCCGATCGCCATCGACTATTACCGCCATGCCGAGCAGAAACCGCATCAGGCAGCGCTGAAGATCTACCACCACGGCAGCCCGGTAGCGCTGTCGCGTCGCGTGCCGGTGCTGGAAAACATCGGCTTCCGCGTCATCAGCGAGCGCACCTTCGAGGTTGGCGAGGACGGCGGCGACACCGTCTTCATCCACGACATGGAGCTGGAGAACAGCTACGGCAAGCCGATCGACCTCAGCGATGGCGGCGCGCTGTTCGAGGACGCTTTCCTGTCGGTCTGGCGCGGCGACATCGACAATGACAGCTATAACGGGCTTGCCCAGACCGCCGGCCTGTGGTCGGGCGAAGTCAGCATTCTGCGCGCCTATGGCCGCTACCTGCAGCAAGCCGGTATCCCGCAGAGCCAGGATTTCATCTCGGCCGCGCTCAACCGCTATCCCGACATTGCGCGCGGCCTGCATGCACTGTTCGTCGCTCGTCTCGGCCCGACCGCCGAGACGGAAGGCGTCATCGCCGCCAAGCACCTCAAGGCCAAGATCAAGGACGCGCTGGAGGAAGTCCCCAACATCGATGACGACACCATCATCCGCCGCTATCTCAACCTGATCGAAGCCTCGTTGCGCACCAATCATTTCGTTGCGGGAACGAAGGCGCGGGGCCAGTCGCTGGCGATCAAGCTGGACTCGCAAGCGGTCGATGGCCTGCCGGCGCCGCGGCCGTGGCGCGAGATCTTCGTCTATGGGTCCGAGGTCGAGGGCGTGCATCTGCGCTTCGGCCCGGTTGCGCGCGGCGGCCTGCGCTGGTCGGACCGCGCCCAGGATTACCGCACCGAGGTGCTCGGCCTGGTCAAGGCGCAGCAGGTCAAGAACGCCGTCATCGTGCCGGTCGGCGCCAAGGGCGGCTTCTATCCGAAGAAGCTGCCGATGAGCGCCGGCCGCGACGCCATCTTCGAGGCCGGCACCTCAGCCTACAAGAATTTCGTTTCCAGCCTGCTGTCGATCACCGACAATATCGGCCTCGATGGCGTCATACCCCCAGCCGGCGTCGTCAGGCGCGATCCTGACGACCCCTACTTTGTCGTCGCCGCCGACAAGGGCACGGCAACCTTCTCCGACACCGCCAATGCCATTTCGGAGAAACACGGTTTCTGGCTCGACGATGCCTTCGCCAGCGGCGGCTCGGCCGGTTACGACCACAAGAAGATGGGCATCACCGCCAAGGGTGCCTGGGAAGCGGTCAAGCGGCATTTCCGCGAGATCAACCGCGACATCCAGACCACCCCCTTCACCGTCGTCGGCGTCGGCGACATGTCGGGCGACGTGTTCGGCAACGGCATGCTGCTGTCGCCGCAGACCAGGCTGATCGCCGCCTTCGACCATCGCGACATCTTCATTGATCCCGATCCAGACAGGGTGGCGTCGATGGCCGAGCGCGAGCGCATGTTCGCGCTGCCGCGTTCGTCCTGGCAGGACTACGACAAGACCAAACTGTCGGAAGGCGGCGTCATCGTCTCGCGCAGCCAGAAGTCGATCACGCTGCCTGCGGCAGCGGCGGCGGCGATTGGCCTCGCCAAGACCACCGCGACACCGGCCGAGATCATGACCGCCATCCTCAAGGCGAACGTCGACCTTCTGTGGTTCGGCGGCATCGGCACGTATTTACGGGACTCGGGCGAAACCAATGCCGAAGTCGGCGACCGCGCCAATGACGCCATCCGCATCACCGCGCTCGATGTGCGGGCCAAAGTGATCGGTGAGGGCGCCAATCTCGGCGTCACGCAGCGTGCCCGCATCGAATTCGGTCTCGCCGGCGGCCGCTGCAATTCCGACGCCATCGACAATTCTGGCGGCGTCAACTGCTCCGACGTCGAGGTCAACATCAAGATCGCGCTGGCGTCCGCCATGCGCAAGGGATCGCTGACCCGGCCGGCGCGCAACAAGCTGCTGGCCGAGATGACCGACGAGGTCGCCGGCCTCGTGCTGTCCAACAATTACGAACAGACGCTGGCGCTTTCCATCGCCCGCAAGCGCGGCCTTGCCGACATCGCGCACCAGAGCCGCTTCATGGCGGCGCTGGAGGCTCGGGGCCTGCTCGACCGCGCTGTCGAGACGCTGCCGTCGCCGGCCGCCCTTGCCGAGCGCGAGGCGCGTGGCGAGCCCCTGACCCGGGCGGAGCTTGGCGTGCTGCTCGCCTATGCCAAGATCGTGCTGTTTTCCGACATCGTCGCCAGCGACGTGCCTGACGACGCGCATTTCGACCGCGATCTGATGGGCTATTTCCCTGACCGGATGGCGAAGAAATATGCGGCCGAGATCCATGGCCACCGGCTGCGCCGCGAAATCATCGCCCGCGTCGTCGCCAACGATCTCGTCAATCGCGGCGGACCGTCATTCGTCAACCGGCTGCAGGAAGCCACGGGGCGCAGCGCGGCCGACGTGGTGCGCACCTTCGCCGTGGTGCGCGACGGCTTCGCGTTGCCGGCGCTCTATCGGGAGATCGATGCGCTGGACAGCCACATCGACGGCCAGGCGCAGCTCGATCTCTACCAGTCCGTCAGCCGGCTTATCTTCGTGACCAGCGGCTGGTATCTGAAGAACGATGCCGGCACCGCAGCGCTCGGCCAGCGCATTGCCGAACTGCAAGAGGCGCGCATGGCGCTGGAGCCGAAGCTGCTCTCGCTGCTACCGGCCTTCTCGCGCGAGCGGGTCGAAGAGCGGCGGCACGGCCTCTTCAAGGCCGGCGCCCCGGAAAAGCTCGCCGGGCAGCTGGCAATGGCCGATGTGGCGGGACTGATCCCCGACATCGCACTGACGGCGCGCACGGCCAATGCCGACGTCGTCGCCTCGGCCAAGGCGTTCTTCGCCGTCAGCGATGCCTTCCGCATTCCGCGCGTCGAAGAGGCGGCGCGTTCTATCACGCCGTCGGACTATTACGACCAGCTGGCGCTGTCGCGCGCCACCGACACGATCGGCGCGGCGCGGCGCGGCATCGCGGTGGCGGCTCTCGCCGGCCATGCCGGGACGGCGGATCCTGTGGCGGCCTGGCTGGAAGCCGGCGGCGAGCGCGTGGCGCGCATTCGCGAGCGGCTGCAGGCGCTGACCGAAGGCGGGGATATCACCGTGTCCAGGCTGTCGGTGGCTTCGGGGTTGATGAGCGATCTGACGGGGATGTGAGGCTCGGGACTTTACCCTCCCCCTTGTGGGGAGGGTCGCTGCGAAGCAGCGGGGTGGGGGTGCGGCACCGACCCCCACCCGGACCTTCGGTCCGACGTCCCCACAAGGGGGAGGTAGAGGCGCGGCGCCTTTCTTCGCGTCTCTATGCAGGTAGACAGCGGCGACATCCTGGTGAGGGGCAGCGCGAATCTTTGGCGGTTTGCATGAGCATTCGAAACATGCAGACATGGCGTCCGACAAGCGCGGTGTCCCGGGGGAATCATGATGGCGGCGGTAGAAACAGTGCAGCGGGCATCCGGGCGCGGCATCTGGGGATGGATGTTCTTCGACTGGGCGGCGCAGCCGTTTTTCACGGTTGTCACCACCTTCATCTTCGGGCCTTATTTCGTCTCGCGCATGGCGAGCGATCCGGTCTCAGGCCAGGCGGCCTGGGGCTACGGCATCGCTGTTGCGGGCCTGGTCATTGCCGTGCTGTCTCCCATCCTCGGCTCGATTGCCGACCAGACCGGGCCGCGCAAGCCGTGGATTGCGTTCTTCGCCTCGATCAAGATCATCAGCCTTTGCCTGCTATGGTTCGCCGCTCCCGGCTCGAACCTTTTCCTGGTGGTGCTGTTCTTTTCTCTCGCTTCGGTCGCGGCGGAATTCTCGACCGTGTTCAACGATTCGATGATGCCGCGCCTGGTGCCGAAGAGCGAGATCGGCCACGTCTCCAACATTGCCTGGGGACTTGGTTATCTCGGCGGCATGATCGCGCTGATCTTTGTCGTCGCCTGTCTGGCGGGTTCGCCGGAGACCGGCAAGACGATCATCGGCATCGACCCGCTCTTTGGGCTCGACCCGAAACTCGGCGAGGACGCGCGCGCCACCGGGCCGCTGTCGGCTGGCTGGTATTTCCTGTTCATCCTGCCGATGTTCTTCTTTACGCCGGACGCCATCAAAGGCATTCCGATCGGGCCGGCGGTGCGCGAGGGGCTGTCGGAACTGAAGTCGACGCTGACTGAAGTGCGCCGGCGCAAAGGCATCTTCCGCTTCCTTGTCGCCCGCATGATTTATCAGGACGGCGTCAATGCGCTGCTCGCTTTGGGCGGCACATTTGCGGCAGCGATGTTCCACTGGTCGATCACCGAGATCGGCATGTTCGGCATTATCCTCAACGTCGTCGCCATCGTCGGCTGCCTGGTTGCCGCATGGCTGGACACCGCGCTTGGCTCCAAGACCATCGTGATGATTTCGCTCGTCCTGCTCAGCATCGCCACCATCGGCATCGTTTCGACCGGGCCAGGCTACACGTTGTTCGGCGCCTGGATGATGCCGGGAGCCGATAGTGGCGGCCTGTTCGGCACGGCGGCGGAAAAGGCCTACATTTTCTATGGCCTGTTAATCGGGCTGGCGTTCGGACCGGTGCAGGCGTCGTCACGCTCCTACATGGCGCGCAGCGTGACCGCAGCCGAATCCGGCCGCTATTTCGGCATCTATGCGCTGGCCGGAAGGGCCACGAGTTTCCTGGCGCCGTTCATGGTGGCGTCGATCACGCTCGCCAGCGGCTCGGCGCGGCTCGGCATGGCGGCCATCGTGCTGTTCCTGGGCGTTGGGATCGCGATATTGATCTGGACGCCGTACCCGGCGGATCAGCCGGTGGAATAGCGACGCACTTTTCCTTCTCCCCTTGTGGGAAAAGGCAGAGGCGCTCAATGCCTGAAATGCCTCACGCCGGTAAACACCATGGCGATGCCATGTTCATCCGCGGCGGCGATGACGTCGTCGTCGCGCATCGAGCCGCCGGGCTGGATCACCGCCGTGGCGCCGGCTTCGATGGCTGAGATCAGCCCGTCGGCGAAAGGGAAGAAAGCGTCGGAGGCGACCACCGAGCCCTTGGTCAACGGCTCCGCGAGGCCAGCTGCTTCCGCCGCGTCGAGCGCCTTGCGGGCGGCGATGCGCGAGGAATCGACGCGGCTCATCTGGCCGGCGCCGATGCCAACCGTGGCGCCGTCCTTGGCGTAAACGATGGCGTTCGACTTGACGTGCTTGGCGATGCGGAAAGCGAATTTGAGGTCGGCCATCTCGGCCGCCGTCGGCGCGCGCCTGGTCACCACCTTGAGCTCGAGATCGTCGACCACCGCGTTGTCGCGGCCCTGGACGAGCATGCCGCCAGCGACGGATTTCACAGTGATGCCGCCGGCGTGCGGATCGGGCAGACCGCCGGTGACCAGCAGTCGCAAATTCTTTTTGGCGGCGATGATGCGGACAGCGTCCTCCGACGCGTCCGGCGCAATGATCACCTCGGTGAAGGTTTTTACGATCTCCTGCGCCGCTTCGGCATCGAGGATGCGGTTCATGGCAACGATACCGCCAAAGGCCGAAACCGGGTCGCAGGCCAGCGCTCTCGCATAGGCAGCAGCCAGCGAAGCGTCCTCGGCGACGCCGCACGGGTTGGCGTGCTTGATGATGGCAACGGCGGCGCAGCGGTTGGGATCGAACTCGCCGACCAGCTCGAAGGCGGCATCGGTGTCGTTGATGTTGTTGTAGGACAGCTGCTTGCCCTGCAACTGGCGAGCCGTGGCGACCCCCGGCCGCTTGTCGCCATTGACGTAGAAGCCGGCGCTCTGATGCGGGTTCTCGCCATAGCGCATGACGCTTTCCAGCCTGCCGCCGAAGGTGCGCCAGGTCGGGTGCTCGATCTCAAGCGTTTCGGCGAACCAGCCGGAGATCGCCGCATCGTAGCTGGCGGTGCGGGCAAAGGCCTTGGCCGCCAGCTTCTGGCGGAAATCCAGCGACAGCGAGCCGATGTTCATCTCCAGCGCGTTCAGCACCGAGGCGTAGTCGCCGGGATCGGTGACGATGGCGACATAGGCGTGATTCTTGGCCGAAGCGCGGATCATCGCCGGGCCGCCAATGTCGATGTTCTCGACAACAGCGGCATAGTCGGCGCCGGAACGGCGGACCTCCTCGAACGGGTAGAGATTGCAGACGAGCAGATCGATCGGCTCGATGCGGTGATCGTGCATCGCCTTGGCGTGTTCGGGATCGTCACGCACGCCGAGCAGTGCGCCATGCACCGACGGGTGCAGCGTCTTCACGCGGCCGTCCATGATCTCGGGAAAGCCGGTCAGTTCCGAGACGTCACGCACCGCCAGCCCCGCCTCGGCGATCGCCTTTGCCGTACCTCCGGTCGAGACCAGCTCGACGCCGGCCGCGACCAGCCCTTTGGCGAAGTCGGTCAGGCCGGTCTTGTCGAAGACGGAAAGCAGGGCGCGGCGGACCGGAACGAGGTCGGGTGCCGGAATGTTCTTGGCGGCGACGGCCATGGGCTGGCGGCCTTTCAGGGCTGATTGGAGAGCGTTGCCGGGCCGTAGCACATGAGGTCAGGAAATCAAGCCGGAAGCTCGATCAAGCCGGCGCCGGCAACGACGCTCAGCTGTGCTCGGGATAGCCGGCGATGCCAGTGCGCGTGAGCTGCCAATGCACTTCGGCGATCTCCGAGGCCTTGAAGGCGAGCACGATCTGGCGGCTGCGGCGCGGGCCGCCAAGGCCGGCGAAATAGATCGATTCCTCGACCTCCGGCACCACTTCGGTGCAGGTGAACACCCAGGTGTCGGCCTGGTCGGCGGTCAGCACCAGGCGGTCATGCTCGTCCTGCAAAAGGTTGATATCAGGGTGGATGTGGAAGCGCACCACGACGAAGTCGCGGCCATTGTTGCGGATCGCCGCACCGCCCGGGCGAAGGAAGCGATCCCTGCCGGCGAGCACATTGCCCTCGCTCGACAGTTTCAGCTCGCGCTCATGGAGGAAGCCAAAGCGCTGCATATAGCCGTCATGGCGGGCGATGAACCCTTGCGTGCCCTTCTGGTCGATGCGCTTGCAAGGCACATGCTGCGGGCCGCCGAGCAAGGGTGAGCCGAGCAGGTCGTTGACGCGCAGCGAATGGGAAAACCGCGCCGACGAGGTGTCGTTGATGGTGGCGGTCGAATGCGCCGCGGTGGCACGGGCCAGCGGCCGGAATTCGGCGGCGCCATAGGTGTCGATGCCGGCATTGACGATATAATGCTGGCGACCGGACGAGAGTTCGAAGGCCAGGCACCCGGCATGCGCGGCGTTGGACACATCGACGGCCGGCGACGGGCCGGTATCGGCAATTACCGTAACGCCGCCCATACACAGCCGCTCATAGCCGGAATGCGGCGCGTGCAGCAGCGGCGCGCCGGCGGTGTCGTCGTGGCGCAAGATGGTGGCAATGCGGTCGTGGATGGTGGCGCCCATGCCATTGAAGCGGGCGAGGCTGCCATCCTGATGGCGGAAGAAGCGCAGCGCCGGCAGCATGCGGTCGATGGCGCCCATCAGGGCGGCCGGTGGCGTTTCTGCCTGATTGGCATAGGTCTGGCGCAGCGGCAGGAGATCGGCGAGCAATTCGAGCACCGCCATCGGGTTGCGCGAAATATGGCCGCCATCGGGAAGGATCTGGCGGTCGAGTTCTTCCGCCAGGTTGCGGGTGGCGCCGCGCAGTGCCGAGGCCGGCGCCGGCAGCGACAGCGCGGCGAAGGCAAGCGCGATGCGAGCGCGCAGCCTGTCCTTGCCGTCCGGCATTTCGCGCGCCATCGAGCGGAGATAGCGGATCTGCACGGCGAGCGATTTCAGGAAGGCGCGATAGAACGGAAATTCGGCCCCTTGTAGGACAACCGAGGAGTGTTGCAACCAGGCAATGACTCGCTTGGCGGTGGTGCCGGGCTCCCAGGCTATGCCGGAAATCTGGTTGCCATGCATGGCGATCCAGTCGGAGACAAGCGCGCGTGCATTGGCGGCGGCCAGCTCGGTGCCGGCGGCGCGCATATGGCGCAGCCAGCGAAAGCCGTGCAGCGTCTTCACCCAGCCGCGGTTGGCGACGTCGATCTGGAATGGCGATTTGCCGCCGGTCTCGACCAGATGTCCCGACAGCGGATAGCGGCCATAATAAATCTCGAGCGCGATCTGCGGATCGGCGAGCCTGAGGTCGGGCGGTGCAATCAGGACGCGTTCGGGCGTGCGCCCGGAATAGCGCCAGCGATAGACTGGCCCTGCGCGAAGGCGCCGGCGCGTCTTGCGCCAAAACTCCTTAGCGACAAGCGTCCACAGACGTGTCGTGCTGCCGGCAGCCAGTGCCAAAACCCCTCCTCGTCGCCTGGAGATAGAGCATGCTGTCGCCCGAAAACCGCGTCACACTTTTCGGCATCATGTTCCGGTACCCCAGCACAAGCTTATATGATTCAAGAACTTGTGCGAAGTCGAATTCCGCCGACGTGAAGCGCCTCACGCTGCCGGCCACCGACCCGCCCCGAAAAAAGTCAAGCGCTTCGCGGGTTTAAGCCCGGCAATCCGGCACTCACTTGCGGTTGTGGCGAGACCGAAATTCGCTGGGCGAACAGTTTTCCCGGTCGCGAAACAGACGGGAGAAATAGAAGGCGTCGTGGATGCCGACGGCGGCCGCAATGGACTCGATGGGCGAATCGGAGGCGGCCAGCATCTGTTTGGCGCGGTCGAGCCTCGTGCGCAGTTGGAAGGCCTTGGGCGACATGCCGGCTGCCCGCGCAAATCTGCGCCGCAAGGTTGCCGGCGACATCGAGAATTTTGCGGCGAAGGCATCGAGATCGACCGGGTCGCACGCGCAGCGGCGCAATTCGTCGATGATGGGCTGCATGTCGGCATGCTGGAAGCCGGGATTTCGTTGACGGTTGTTCCAATCCATTGCCTGGCGGGCAGCACGCACGACGATGCGATGCATCGTGGCGGCGGCTTCTGCCTGGCTCAGCATCGTATCGAGCGACAGCTCACCATGCAGCCTGTCGAACAGCCGCTGCATTTTGCCGAGGTCGCGCAAGGGGACGACAGGGGCGTCCTCGGCGATCAGCCGCAGCCGGGTGAAATCGCGTATCAAGGCGCCGTCGAAGAGCGCCCAGCGTTCGAGCCATCCCGATGCATCCGGCCCGTAGGAATGCATCCTCCCGGGAAGCAGCCAGAACAGGGCCGGCGCTCGGATCGTCTGCATGCCGGCTGTCCTGGTTTCAAGCCAGCCTTGACCATCCTCAATCAGCACCACGGCGAATTCCGGCAATTTGCGCGCTTGGATCGCCTGCGTGACGCGATGCCGACCAATCCCTGTAACCGACAGGCCGCCGGCCGCGGCCGGTGCGGATCTGTAGAGCGCGTAAGGGTGATCGTTCATGAGCGAAAAGTCCATGGCTTCGTTCCGTCCATGGGCGAGCGTGCGAACAGTATGGCATTTCCAGCTAAGGATGGAAAATCGCAGGTGGCTGAAATGTCAAGCTCAACAGGTGGCACGCAACGACGGATTCCTGTTGCGTCAATCGATCTGAACGCCAACGGCAAGACATTATCGATGGCGCCGAACCGGTTGGGTCATCTCGTGCCAACCGACGCCGGGGTCGGCATCGATGCCATTCGCGGCCTCCTTGCCGAGCAAGGCTATGTCTGGCTGAAAAGTATGCTGCCGCGCCGCGACGTCATCGATTTTCGCGGCTGGGTGTTTTCGTATCTGGCCGACACCGGCTTGCTGCAGCCCGGGTCCGATCCCGCGCTTGGCCTGGCGGCGGCCGCCGGAACGTTCGACCGTCAGCTCGCCGATCGCCGGTTGATGGCGCTGGTTCGCTCCACCGCCTATGAAGGGTTCTGCGCACAGCCCCTGATGGCCCGGCTAATGGATGCGTTCGTCGGCGGGCTGTCCTATTTGCACAAGCGCAAGATCATGCGTTTCACCCAACCGGGCACCACCGTGGCGACGCCGGCGCATTACGACCTCGTTTATCTGCGCGGCGGCACCAGCCGCATCGTCACTGCCTGGATCCCGATCGGCGACGTTCCCGTCGACATGGGCGGCCTGGTCTATCTCGAGGGATCGCACGCCATCGGCCTCGACATGGAGGCCCGGTTCGCCAGGGAAAATGCCGGGCTGAGCCCGCAGGAGCGCATCAGCGCCTACAACAGGAACATGAGCGAGGGCGGCTGGGTGTCGAAGGACCTGCCCGACATGGCGGAGCGGTTCGATACACGCTGGCTGATCGCGGATTTCGAGGCCGGCGATGTCGTCCTCCACTCGCCCTATATGATCCACGCCTCGACGACCAACCAGAGCGCGGAGGGGCGTATCCGGCTCTCCACCGATATCCGCTACCAGAATGTCGATGATGAGATCGATGCGAGGTGGGGGAAGCACTGGAGTCTGAACGACATGCTTTAGGCATGTCGTAGCGTCGGAGTCAGGCCAGACGTCGCATGCGGGCGGCGAAGAAGCCGTCCAGGCCGGAAACCCCTGGCGAACCAAGGTCAAGATCGGCGGGTGTGGTGCGCAGCGTGCCTTGCGGGGTCAGGAAGGCGTCGATGCCAGCGATTTCGCCGGGCTGCAGCGGATCGTCGGCGACGGTCTTGTTGCCGGCCAGAAAGGCGCGATACAGATCCTCGCCTTCGATCGGGTCCAGCGAACAGTTGGAAAAAACAATCCGGCCGCCCGGTTTGACCAAAGTGACGGCGCGGGCGAGCAGCTTTGCTTGCAGATCGGCTAGCTTTTCGACGTCGGCTGCCGTCTTAGTCCATGGCACGTCGGGGTGGCGCCGAACCGTGCCTGTGGAAGAGCAGGGCGCGTCGAGCAGGACGGCGTCGAAAAGCTCCGCCGGCTGGTATTTCAGCAGATCGGCCTGCACGATCTCGGCGGACAGCCCGAGCCGTTCGAGGTTCTGCGTCAGCCGCGCCAGCCGGTTCTTCGAGGTGTCCACGGCGGTGACTTTGGCGCCGGCAAGGATCAGCTGAGCGGTCTTGCCGCCGGGGGCGGCGCAGAGGTCGGCGACGCGTAATCCTTCGACATCGCCGAACAGCCGCGCCGGAAAACTGGCGGCGGCGTCCTGGACCCACCATGCGCCTTCGCTGAAGCCCGGCAGTTCGGTGACGGAGGCGTTGAGCTTTTCCACTCGCACCGTGCCGGTCGGCAGCACGATGCCGCCGAGCTTTTCGGCCCACAGTTCGGGATCGGCCTTGACCGTGAAATCGACCGGCGCCTCAACGCGATGCGCCGCCAGGATCTGTCTGGTCATCTCGGCGCCATAGGCGGCCTTCAGCCGGTCGGAGAACCATTTTGGCGCCTCGTCGGTGGCGGCAAGAGCTGCCGGCAGTTCGGTCTCCTTGGCGCGCACCAAAGTGCGCAGCACGCCGTTAACGAGGCCGGAAAAGCGCTGCGTGCGTGGGTCCGACTTGGCGTGGGTCACAGCCAAATCGACGGCGGCGCTGTCGGGGATGTCGAGGAACAGGATCTGCGCCGCCGCAACATGCAGGATGTGCGACAGCGCTGTGGCGTTGGGCGGCAGCGGCTTTTCAAGGCGGCGGGCGAGGAGCCCGGCAATGGTCATGCGGTAGCGCAGCGCGGTCACCAGTATGGCGCGCACCAGGCCGCGGTCGCGCAGGTCGAGCACTTTGTATTGCGGATGGCCGTTCTCGTGGTCGGTCAGCCCGTCGAGCGGCGTCTTGGCGTCGATAACGGCGGCCAGGAGCCGCGCCGCTGCCTTGCGCGCGGCGAGGCCGGCGACGAATTCGTCCGAGCTGTTTTCGCGATCGCCTGAATGTGCGGGCCGGGATCTGGCGCCGCTCACGACCACCGACCTTTGGGTCCGGTCGGATTGCGGCCCCACGGATTGGCTTTCGGCTTGGCCGGTTTGGTCGGCGGCGTGGGGCGTGCTGCCTTGCCCCACGGGCCTTGCACGGCATCGGCCGGGAGTTCTTCTGTTTGCCCGGGCGTCGGCGCTTGGCGCGGCGCCGGCTGGCGGCCTGCCATGTCGCGCGCCATCGCCTGCAGCGCGGCGATGCGGTTGTCGGTGTTCGGGTGGGTCGAAAACAGGCTGTCCATTCGCTCGCCGTGAAGGGGATTGATGATGAAGAGATGCGCGGTCGCGGGATTGCGTTCGGCATCCGGGTTGCGGATGCGTTCGGCGCCGCGGGCGATCTTGTCAAGCGCTGATGCCAGCCAAAGCGGATTTCCAACGATTTCGGCGCCGCGCCCGTCGGCCTCGTATTCGCGCGTGCGGCTGACCGCCATCTGCACGATCATGGCGGCGAAGGGTGCGACCAGCATCGCCACCAGCACGCCGACAAAGCCGAACGGGTTGTTGTTGTCGCGGCTGCCGCCGAAGAAGAAGGCGAAATTGCCGAGCATCGAGATGGCGCCGGCGAGTGTCGCGACAATGGTCATGGTCAGCGTGTCTCGATGCTGGATGTGGGCCAGCTCATGCGCCATGACTGCCGCCACCTCCTCATGCGACAGGCGCTCCAGCAGCCCGGTCGAGGCCGCGACCGCGGCGTTCTCGGGATTGCGGCCGGTGGCGAAGGCGTTCGGCTGCGGATTGTCGATCAGATAAGTCTTGGGCATCGGCAGGCCGGCCTGCTTGGCCAACGCCTCGACGATGGCGTGGAATTCGGGCGCGTTCTTCGCGTTGACCTCGACGGCGTGGTTCATCGACAGCACCATCTTGTCGGCATTCCGGTAGCTGAACAGATTGGTGCCCGCGGCGACCAGGAAGGCGATCATCATGCCGCCGGTGCCGCCGATCAGAAAACCGACGCCCATGAACAGCGCCGTCATCGCGGCCAGGAGCATGGTGGTGCGTAGCGTGCTCATCATCTGCTCCCTGTGCGGCCGTGGCAAAAAAAAGGTCGATCGGGGTGAACTCATGGCTATATGATGGGAAACGCCGCCCTTCGTTTCAATCCGCCCGGACTATCGCATGACCGACCAACCCAGCAAAGCCGATGCCGACCGGGAGAAGGACCTGACGCCGGCGGCCAGCCGAGCGCTGGCTGAAGCCGAGGCGCGCCGTGAAGCGTATCGCCAGAAGGAAGCTGCGTTGCCGAAGGAAATCGGCGGCCGCGGCGGCAAGGAACCCGGCCGCTACGGCGACTGGGAAGTGAAGGGACTGGCTAGCGATTTCTAGGGGTTCAGGAACGGAAGAACTGGGGAACTGGTGAACTGAAGAGTTGAAGAAAAAGGCGCATAGCAGTTCTCCAGTCCTCCAGTCCTCCAGTCCTCCAGTCCTCCAGTCCTCCAGTCCTCCAGTTCCTCAGGCCGCGCTGCGCTGTGCCCCCAGCGTCATCCAGCCGCTGTCATCGATGGCGATGGAGACGGTTTCGTAGCCGCCAATCGAGTTGTGCTGAGTCGTCATTGGATGCTGGTGAGTGGCGCTGATCACCATCACCGACGCGCCCGCTGCTTCCGCCGCCGCGATACCGGCCGGTGCGTCCTCGAAGACCAGACAGTCGCCGATATCGACGCCGAGCCGTTTTGCCGCCAGCAGGAAACAGTCGGGCGCCGGTTTGCCGTGCGACACATCCTCGGCCGCGACCACCAAGGCGGGAACCGGGATGCCGGCGGCCCGCATGCGCAGCAGCGCCAACGGGCGCGGCGCGGAGGTGACGATCGCCCAGCGCTCGGCCGGCAGCGCGTTGAGAAACCGTACTGCGCCGGCGATCGGCAGCACGCCTTCGACATCGTCCGACTCGGCCTGCAACAGCACAAACGCCTCATGAACAGGGTCGACGCCGGGAAGCGCCAGCCTGGTGATGGTCTCGACCGCCCGCACGCCATGGATCGTCGGCAGGAAGGCTTCGACGTCGAGACCGTGCTTAAGCGCCCACGCCGCCCAGACGCGCTCGGCCGAGGCGATCGAATTGAGCACCGTGCCATCCATATCGAACAGGAACGCGGCGAATTTTCTGCCTGCAAACATCAGATTTTCCACGGGTTAGGGATCGTTTCGGGAGGTCGAAACATGTCGTTCGACCGTAACGTCGCCACGCCTGCCTGGGAAGCCGCGGGAGAGCCTTTTCGATAGTTCCAGGGAACCATGGTCCCGCCTCTGGCGTTTTGAGCATACTGTTTTCCACGGGATCGAAGGGGCAATCATTGTGCTGATCCGGCTCGGCTACGAAATCGCCATTGAATGCGTCGGCGCCACGCCGGTCATCTCGCTGCTTGATATCCACAGGGATCGTCAGGCCGACATCAAACGGCAGACGCGCGTGCTGACGTCGCCTTCAGTGCCGAGCAAGGTCTATCACGATCTGTTCGGCAATACCTGCCGCCGCTTCACCGTACCCGCCGGCAGTTTCCGCATTCTCTATGACGCAGCCGTCGAGGACAGCGGCGAGCCTGACGCGGTCAACACGCTGGCCAGGGAAGTGCCGGTGGCGGAACTGCCGGACGATGTGCTCGGCTACCTCCTCGGCAGCCGCTATTGCGAGACCGATCATCTGAGCAGTCTGGCCTGGCAGCTTTTCGGCCATGTTCCCTCCGGCTGGGCGCGGGTGCAGGCGATCGTCGACTATGTCCACAACCGGCTGTCCTTCGGCTATGGCTATGCGCGGTCGACGCGTACCGCAGCCCAAGCGCATGAGGAGCAGGTTGGTGTATGCCGCGACTTCGCCCATCTGGCGATCACGCTCTGCCGCTGCATGAACATCCCGGCCCGCTATGTGAACGGTTATCTCGGCGACATCGGCGTACCGGCCGACCCGGCGCCGATGGATTTTTCAGCCTGGATGGAAGTGTTCCTCGACGGCAAGTGGTACACGTTCGACCCGCGCCACAACAAACCCAGGATCGGCCGCGTCGTCATCGCGCGCGGCCGCGATGCCACGGATGTCCCGCTGCTGCACAGTTTCGGCCCACACCAACTCTCGCTGTTCAAGGTCTGGACCTACGAGCAGGAAGGCAAGCTGTTCAATCCGCCCTATCACGGCGTCGACAAGACGATCAGCGCGCGGATGCTGGCGTGACCGGATTCTGATCTGCTTCGACACACAATCCGGAAATGGAAAAGGCCGCCGCTTCTTGACGAAGCCGGCGGCCTTCCGTGTTTCCGTCCGTGGCGCGGCCAATGGCGGCGACCGAGGTCACCCGCCGCGCTTATCGCGCCTTAACGGGAAGACTGCTTCCCGAAAGTGCAATCCGCTGAGGCCACGTTCTGGAAAACGAAATCACTCGACATCGGATCACCTCCTTTCGATTTGTTGAACACGTACAGATGATGGGGTGCGTTGCAGCAAAAAACAAGATGCCGATTTGAAATAGCTGGCGAGCCGCCTTTTGCGCCGGGTTGCGAAGAGCCGCGAGGGCGGGCAAAATCCATGCAAGGTGGATTGTCAGGACTCGGGAGGATGGCCATGGAGGCAGCCGAGAAGGCCGCGCGCATCGTGCGAACGGTGATCGAAACGCTGAAGCCGGGTTTTGCGGTCAAGCTGTGGACCGGCGAGCGGATCGGTCCCGCCATCGGGCCCGTGCTCACCATCAACGACCAGGACATCGTCTGGCAGGTGGTGAAGCGGCCATCGCTGTCGACGCTGATCGAGATGTGGATCTCCAAGACGATAGACATCGAAGACGGGACGATTTTCGATTTCTACGCACTGCCGTCGCAAGGCAAGCTCAGGACCAAGCTCAAGTCGCTGCCGAAGCTGGCGATCCTGCGCGACCTGCCGGCGGTGCTCCTGTCACGCAAGCAGATGAGTGCACGCACCGATCTGTCGGGTCGCAACCCCTATGTCAGCGGGTCGAGCCAGGAGGCGATCCAGCATCACTACGACATTTCGAATGCCTTTTACCGGCTCTTCCTCGACGAGCGCATGGTCTACAGCTGCGGCTACTTTAAGGATTTCGCCGATGGCATCGACCAGGCGCAGGCCGACAAGCTCGACCATATCTGCCGCAAGCTCAGGCTGAAGCCGGGCGAAAAGCTGCTGGACATCGGCTGCGGCTGGGGTGCCATGCTGATCCATGCGGCCAAAAATTACGGCGTCGTCGGCCATGGCGTGTCGCTGTCGCAGGCGCAGACCGATCTCGCCCGCGAGCGCATCCGCGCCGAAGGGCTGCAGGACCGCATCACCATCGAAATCAAATCCTATACGGAGCTCAAAGGCTCCTTCGACAAGATATCGTCGATCGGCATGTTCGAGCATCTCGGCCTCGCCAACCACGCCACCTATTTCAAGACCATCCATCGCTTGCTAAAGCCCGGCGGCATCTATCTGCACCACGCCATCACCAGGCGCAGCAAGGGCGACTTGAAGAAAACCTTGCGCAAGGGGCCGGAGTTCAAGGCGCTGCTCAAATACATTTTCCCAGGCGGCGAACTCGACACGATCGGCATGACGCTGGGCAATCTGGAGGCGCATGGCTTCCTGGTCTACGACGTCGAGAATCTGCGCGAGCACTATGCGCGCACCTGCCGGCTGTGGGCCGAGCGGCTACAGGCTCGCTTCGACGAGGCGGTCGCCGAAGTCGGCGAGGCCAAGGCACGGCTGTGGCTGCTTTATCTCACCGGCTGCTCGATCACCTTCGAGCGCGCCTCGGCGCAGATTTTTCAGACCGTCGTCACCAAACGCGCACGCGGGCCGAGCGGGCTGCCGCCGACACGGGCGGATCTGTATCGGTAGAGATAGGATTCGGGGCCGAACCCCACGCTTTCCAAGGTCTGCGATTCGCTGCCTCGCGGTAGAGGCCTACACGAACCGCATCGGCGCGCCGATCTCGACGCGGGCAGGCCTGTCCACAGTGCAATAGACGCCGAGATTATGGGCGTTGTGGCGGACCAGATTGCGCAGGATGCCGGGATCGTGGTCGAAGCCGTCCTGGCTGATGATGGTGAAGCCGCAGCGGCGGCACGGCTCCGAGACGGTCACCAGCAGGTCGCCGATGGCAAGCTTGCGGCCAATCCATTCGGTCTCGGGAAACGAGCTTTCGACCGCCGCCATGTCGATAACGATGTTGGGGCGGAAGCGGCGCGGATCGGGAATGCCTTCGGGGTGCAGCGCCTTGAGCCGCGCCAGCGATGCGGTGGTCAAGAGATGGATCGGCGCTTTGCGGTAGCGCGCCGCGGTGAGCGGGCCGGTGTAGCCGGGGGCGTTGTCCTGGCTGAACGGCCGGATCGAGGCGGCGAAGCCGAGATAGGCCGAGATGGCTTGGTCGCATTCCGCACCCGGCACTGCCAGCCAGTCGCCGTCGGGAACGGCGATCTCCAGTTCGCGACCGTTGGTGAGCCGGGTGCGGATGCGCGGCACCTTGTGCCACTTGGCGTCGCGGTCGGGCCGCGCGATCTCATTGTCCGAGACATCGACAAGGCCGAACAGCCGGTCGCCGTCGATGGTTTCAAGGCCGACCGAAATGGCGTCCTGGCGTTCGCCGGCAAACGAACTTGCGGGGTAACGCCAGAGCTCCGTGACTGCGCCCAGTGCAGCCATCAAATCCCCTCAGCCCTTCTTGTTCTGGCGGTTGGCGATCAGATCATCGACCACGGCCGGATCGGCCAGTGTCGAGGTATCGCCGAGCGCGGAAAAATCGTCCTCGGCGATCTTGCGCAGGATACGGCGCATGATCTTGCCGGAGCGGGTTTTCGGCAGTCCGGGCGCGAACTGCAGCTTGTCGGGCGAGGCGATGGCGCCGATCTCCTTGCGGACATGGGCCACGAGCTCCTTGCGCAGTTCCTCGCTCGGCTCCACGCCTTTCATCAAGGTAACGTAGCTGTAGATGCCCTGGCCCTTGATGTCGTGGGCATAGCCGACGACAGCTGCTTCCGACACTTTCTCGTGGCTGACGAGCGCCGATTCGACCTCGGCCGTTCCCATGCGGTGGCCGGAAACGTTGATGACGTCGTCGACGCGGCCGGTGATCCAGTAATAGCCGTCGGCGTCGCGGCGACAGCCGTCTCCGGTGAAGTATTTGCCCTTGTAGGTGGAGAAATAGGTCTGCACGAAGCGGTCGTGGTCGCCATAGACGGTGCGCATCTGGCCGGGCCAGGAATCGGCGATGCAGAGGTTGCCGTCGGCCGCCCCTTCCAGCACCTTGCCTTCGCCGTTGACCAGTTGCGGCTTGATGCCGAAGAAGGGCCGCGTCGCCGAGCCGGCCTTGAGGTCGGTGGCGCCGGGCAGCGGCGTGATCAGGATGCCGCCGGTCTCGGTCTGCCACCATGTGTCGACGATCGGCACCTTGCCGTTGCCGACGATGTTGAAATACCACTCCCAGGCTTCCGGATTGATCGGTTCGCCGACCGAGCCCAGCACGCGCAGCGACTTGCGCGAGGTCTTCTTCACCGGTTCGTCGCCGGCGCCCATCAGCGCGCGCAGTGCCGTCGGCGCGGTGTAGAAGATGTTGACCTTGTGCTTGTCGATGACTTCCCAGAAGCGCGACTGCGAGGGGTAGTTCGGCACGCCCTCGAACATCAGCGTGGTGGCGCCGTTGGCGAGCGGGCCATAGACGATATAGCTGTGGCCGGTGACCCAACCGACATCGGCGGTGCACCAGTAGATATCGCCATCATGGTAGTCGAAGACATATTGGTGGGTCATTGAGACATAGACGAGATAGCCGGCGGTGGTGTGCAGCACGCCCTTCGGCTTGCCGGTCGAGCCTGAGGTATAGAGGATGAACAGCGGATCCTCGGCCTTCATCTTCTCCGGCTTGCAGTCGCCTTTCACCGTGGCGATCTCGTCATGGTACCAGATGTCGCGTCCCTGGACCCAGCCGGTCTTGCCGCCGGTGCGGCGAACGACGACCACTTTTTCGACCTTGGTGCCGGCCTTGGCGGCGATTTCGATCGCTCTGTCGGTGTTTTCCTTCAGCGGGATCGGCTTGCCGCCGCGCAGGCCCTCATCGGCGGTGATGACGAAGGTCGACTTGCAGTCATCGATGCGGCCGGCCAGCGCGTCCGGTGAAAAGCCGCCAAAGACGATCGAGTGGATGGCGCCGATGCGGGTGCAAGCCAGCATCGCGTAGGCGGCTTCCGGGATCATCGGCATGTAGATGGTGACGCGGTCGCCCTTCCTGACGCCGTGCTTCTTCATCACATTGGCGAGCCGGCAGACATGCTCGTAGAGCTCGTTATAGGTGATCTTCTTGTCGTCGTAGGGATTGTCGCCTTCCCAGATGATGGCAGTCTGGTTGCCGCGCTTCTTCAAATGGCGGTCGATGCAGTTGTAGGAGACGTTAGTTTCGCCGTCCTCGAACCATTTGATCGAGACCTTGCCCTCGAAGGAGGTGTTCTTGACCTTGCTGAACGGCTTGAACCAGTCGATGCGCTTGCCGTGCTTGCCCCAGAACTTGTCCGGATTCTTCACGCTGTCAGCATACCATTTGAGGTAGGTGTCATTGTCGATCAGCGCATTCTTCTTCCACACCGGCTGGACGCGGTGGATCTTCACCTCGGACATGTCTTCACTTTCCTCCCAAACCACCCCGCCGGCTTGACCACAGCCAGGATCACGGCGACGCAGCCGCGAATTCGGCGGCATTATTAACAGTTCCGCGCTGACGGCAACATTAGACGTTGGATTCGCGTGGCGGGATGCCGCAGCTCCCGTTTCGGTTGTATCAGCACTCGGCAGCGGTCGCTGCTAACTGCATGTTTTCGTGCATAAAACCCGCCTGGGATCAGGAAATCATAGACAGTTAAGGAACGGCGCGCACAATTCGGTGTTGGGAGGAATGGAGAATCAACTAGGCCAAGGGGCTGTCATGCGCGATCATTCCGAAATGGACCTGATGCTCAAGGGGTATGGCCTGACCACGGCCAAGATTCTGTACCATTTTCCCGACCACCCGCATCTGCTGCAGAGCTTCATCTGGCAGGATTACGATCTGGCGCCGAAGTTTCCGGTGCTGATCAAGTTCATCGAGTTCTGGAAGGCCAGGCTCGACGGGCCGCTGCATTCGATCAGCTACACCCACCAGAAGCTGATCGCGCCGAACGAATGGCGGAAGGTGGATGGGGAGTTCGTGCTGCACTGAGCGGCGCGCTTGATCTCCCCCCTTGAGGGGGAGATGGCCGCAAAGCGGCCAGAGGGGGTCGGTTCGACCGGACGCGACCCTCCTGCGGCAGATGGGGGCTAGCGCTCCACGCGCGGCGACCCCCTCTGTCGCCTTCGGCGACATCTCCCCCGTAAGGGGGGAGATTGGCAGCTTCAACGTCGGCGATCACACCGCCGGCGGGTTCAGCCGGGCGAAGCCCTCCTGGCGGCGATAAGGGAAGTACGGGTAGGGCGCTGTGACCTCGCTTGCAGCGTCGAGTTTTTTGACCTGCTCCGGCGTCAATGCCCAGCCGACGGCGCCGAGGTTCTGGCGCAGCTGTTCCTCGTTGCGGGCGCCGATGATGACCGAGGACACGGTCGGGCGCCGCAACAGCCAGTTGATGGCGATCTGCGGCACGGTCTTGCCGGTCTCTTCAGCCATCGCATCAAGCGCATCCATGACCCGGTAGAGATGTTCGTCCGCGACCGGCGGGCCGAAATCGGCGGTGTCGTGCAGCCGGCTCTTTTCCGGCAGGGGCTGGCCGCGGCGGATCTTGCCGGTCAGGCGGCCCCAGCCGAGCGGGCTCCACACCAGCGCGCCGATGCCCTGGTCGATACCGAGCGGCATCAGCTCCCACTCATAGTCGCGGCCGACCAGCGAGTAGTAGACCTGGTGCGCAGCATAGCGCGGGTAGCCATGCTTGTCGGCCTCGGCCAGCGACTTCATCAGTTGCCAGCCGGAAAAGTTGGAGACGCCGACATAGCGCAGCTTGCCGGCGCGCACGAGGTCGTCCAGCGTCGACAACACCTCCTCGATCGGCGTGCCTGCATCGAAGGCGTGCAGCTGCAACAGGTCGATATAATCGGTGCCCATGCGCTTCAGGGCGGCGTCGACGGCTTTGATCAGCCGCGAGCGCGACGAGCCGTAGTCGGCCGGTCTGTCGCCCATCGGCAGCGAAGTCTTGGTCGAGATCAGCACCGCGTCGCGGCGGCCTTTGATGGCTTCGCCAAGCACTTCCTCGGAGGCGCCGTTCGAATAGACATCGGCGGTGTCGAACAGATTGACGCCGGCCTCGAGGCAGATGTCGATCAGCCGCCGCGCTTCCTTGGCGTCGCTGTTGCCCCACGCCCCGAACAGCGGCCCGGAGCCGCCGAAAGTGCCGGCGCCGAAAGAGAGTGCGGGCACTTTCAGGCCCGATGCGCCGAGACGTCGATAATCCATTTTATGCTCCTTGATGATGTCGAAGAAGGATTTGCGCGTGATGCTCATGACTGGGCGCAGACCGGCGCCCCGATTGTGGGGGCGCGATCGAGGCGCAGCGCCAGGGCAGCGACGCCAAGAGCCGCGACCGGCAGCAAAGCGGCGATCCAGGTTAGTGAGCCGAGGCCGAGGCCATGGGCAATCACCGCGCCGCCAAGCCAAGCGCCGGCGGCATTGCCGAGGTTGAAGGCGGCGATGTTGAAGGACGAGGCGAGGCTCTGGCCCGCGCCTTGCGCCATTTCCAGCACCCACATCTGCAGCGGCGCCACGGTGGCGAAGGCGGCGGCACCAAGCAGGCCGACATAGATGACGGCCAGGATTTGGCTGTGGACGGCGAAGGTCATTGTGGCCAGCACCAACGCCAGCACCACGAGGCTGCCGAGCACCGCCGGCACCAACCAGCGGTCGGCGACCTTGCCGCCAAGCAGATTGCCGGCGATAAGACCGCCGCCGAAGACGAGCAGGATCGGCGACACCGCGGCCTCCCTGAAGCCGCTGATCTCGGTGAGCAGCGGGGCGATGTAGGTGAAGACGGCGAAGACGCCGGCATAGCCGAGCACGGTGGTGGCGAGGCCGAGCATCACCGGCGTGCGGCGCAGCACGGCGAGGTCGGCGCGCAGATTGGTCTTCTCGGGCGCTTCCTTGCTGCGCGGCACCAGAAGCAGGATGACGGCAAAGGCTGCCAAGCCGACCAGGGTTACCGCCCAGAAGGTGGCGCGCCAGCCGAAGGCCTGGCCTAGCCAGGTGCCGAAGGGCACGCCGAGGATGTTGGCGATAGTCAGTCCGGTGAACATCAGCGCGATCGCCGAGGCTTTCTTGTTGGGCGCGACCAGGCCGGTGGCGACCACCGAGCCGACGCCAAAGAAAGTGCCATGGGCAAAGGCGGTGATGATGCGGGCGCCCATCAGCGTCCAGTAGTCGGGGGCGATCGCACAGGCGAGGTTGCCGAGCGTGAAGATCGCCATAAGGGCCAGAAGGACGGTCTTGCGGGGCCAGTTGCCGGTGGCGATGGTCAAAAGCGGCGCGCCGATGACGACGCCCAACGCGTAGCCCGAAATCAACTGGCCGGCGGCCGAGATCGAAACTCCGAGATCTTTGCTGACATCGATCAGCAGCCCCATGATGACGAATTCGGTGACACCGATGCCGAAGGCGCCGGCAGCGAGGGCGTAGAGGGCAAGAGGCATGGCGGTTTCCAGTTCGAACTCGAACGAGCGCGCTGTCCAGACCCGCGCCCCGACCGCAGAGATCGTGTTGCCATGCCTTGTGAACCAGACTTGTCTTGGGCATATTTCCTGTGAAATAGATTCACAGATGGCCAGACCCGATATCAACCGTTCCGGCGAGATCGAAGTGTTCGTCCGCGTCGTCGAGGCGGGCAGCTTCTCGGCTGCGGCTCGTTCGCTGCGTATGACACCGTCGGCGGTGAGCAAGCTGATCGCGCGACTGGAGGCAAGGCTCTGCGCGCGGCTGGTCACCCGCACCACGCGCAAGCTGCAGCTGACGCCGGAAGGGACGGCGTTCTATGACAGCGGGGTGCGCATCCTGGCCGATATGGCGGCGGCCGAGCGCGAGGCCGCCGTGGGTGCCGCGCCGCGCGGACGGCTGCGCGTCAACTCCTATGTGCCCTTCGGGGTGCATCGGCTGATTTCGCTGCTGCCTGATTTCCTCGAACGCTACCCCGGGATTTCGGTCGATCTGGTGCTGACCGACAGCGTCATCGATCTGATGGCTGAGCGTGCCGACGTCGCCATCCGCGCCGGGCCGCTCGGCGAGTCGCGGCTGGTGGCGCGCAAGCTCGGGCAAAGCCGGATGACAGTCGTTGCCGCACCGTCCTATCTCAAGACGCATGGCACGCCGCTGGTTCCAGCAGATCTCGACCGGCACAATCGCATGGCTTTCGGCTTTGTCCGGCATGTCGATGGCTGGTCGTTTGTCGATGCAACCGGGAACGCCGTCATGGTGCCGATCACCGGAAACACGCTGGTCGGCGATGGCGAGTCGATGCGGTTGATGGCGGTCGGCGGCGCCGGCATCGCCCGGCTGGCACACTGGCATGTGGCCGATGACATCGCGGCGGGGCGGCTGACGGCGCTGCTGGAGAATTTCAATCCGGGCGACGAGGAGCCTACCCACGCCGTCTATGTCGGCCAGGGCCGGCATTTGCCCGCACGGGTGCGGGCGTTTCTCGACTTTCTGGTCGAGAGCGTGCGGATGAGCTGAAAAGACGTTGGGGAGCCAGATGACCCCCCAAGCATCAGGCGACAGCGGTGACTATTTCTTCGGGGTGAACGGCGCCGGGCGGCGACCGGCGCCCTGACGCTCCAGCATCCAGCCGGGATATTCGGCCGGCAGCGCGCTGACCTCATCCAGTCTGGCGAGATCGTCGGCGTCGAGCTTCACCTCGGCCGCGGCAAGGTTCTGCTCGAGCTGCTCCATGCGGCTGGCGCCGATGATGACGCTCATGACGAAAGGTTTGGCCAGGACATAGCCGAGCGCCACCGTGGCGACGCTGACGCCGTGCTTCTGGGCGATCTCGCGCATCACGGCGACAGCCGCCCAGGCGCGGTCCTCATCGACCGGCGGGAAGTTGAAGGCGGCGCGGCGGCCTTCGCCATTGCCGGGCGCGCCGGGGCCGTATTTGCCCGACAGCAGGCCGCCGGCCATTGGCGACCAGACCATCAGGCCGAGCTTTTCCTCGTTGATGAGCGGCACGATCTCGCGCTCGAGGTCGCGGCCGGCGATCGAGTAATAGGACTGGATGGTCTCGAAGCGGGAAAATCCCTTGCGCTCGGCAACGCCCAGCGCCTTGGCGACGCGCCAGGCCGCCCAGTTGGAGACGCCGACATAGCGGACCTTACCGCTGGCAACGAGATCGTCGAGCGCCCGCAGCGTCTCGTCGACTGGCGTCACGGTGTCGGTGCCGTGCAGCTGGTAGAGATCGATATGGTCTAGCTGCAGCCGCTCCAGGCTGCCCTCGACCGAATCCATGATGTGGCCGCGCGACGAGCCGCGCTCGTTCGGGCCCTGGCCCATGGTGCCATGCACCTTGGTGGCGATGATGACGTCCGAGCGCTTGACGCCGAGATCCCTGAGCGACTGGCCGAGCAGGCGCTCGGACTGGCCGAAGGAGTAGACGTCGGCGGTGTCGAAGAAATTGACGCCGGCGGCGATGGACCGGCCGACGATGTCGTTGACGCTCTTCTGGTCGAGGCTGGCGATCAGGCCCCATTGGGCATTCTCGCCGGCGGCGCCGAAGGTCATGGTGCCGAGGCAGAGTTCGGAGACGAACATCCCCGTATTTCCAAGTTGATTGTAGCGCATGGTTGCGGCTCCAGCAGAATTGTGATGACGCCAAGCAAATAGGAACGGTACGTTTCGTTTCCAGTCGTGGCGTAATCGACCGGATGCATCTGGCCCCATAGAACTCGTCAACCGTGGCGAGATGCGCGAGGCGATGTTTGTGTCGAAAATCTATCAGAATTCCACGGGTCGGATCATCGTCTCTGAGCGGCGGTTGACCTCCTCGACGAAATCGTCGTCCCATGCGGGACCGGAGAGGAGATATTCCGCAAGCGAAGGCTTTGCGCCGATCAGTTGGTCATAGTCATCAGGAGACAACACGACGGCAGCTGGCTTTCCGCGCAAGGTGATGGTTTGCGGCCCTTCTTCGCGCGCCTGTCGCACAAGCTTCGAAAGATTGTTTCTTGCGTCCCTGAGGTGCCAGTCCAAGAAGAATAGTCCTCGCTAACTCGGCCGGATGTGCTCGATACATTAGCTCGAAAAATCGGGGATCGACAGGTGTCTCGCGAAGCCGACGACTACCGGATGCCAAAAATCGCCGAGCCGACGCGGACGCTGGTGGCGCCGAAGGTGATCGCTGTCTCGTAGTCGCCGGACATGCCCATCGACAGTTTGGCGACGCCGGCCTCCTTGCCGAGCTTTTCCAGCAGGGCGAAATGCGGGCCGGGGTTTTCATGCGCCGGCGGAATGCACATCAGGCCTTCGATGGCCAACCCATGGACATCGCGGCAACGGGTGACGAAGGCGACAGCGTCGTGCGGCTCGATGCCGGCCTTTTGCGGCTCCGAACCGGTGTTGACCTGGACATAGAGCTTTGGTGTTTTACCCTGCCGGACAATCTCCTTGGCGAGTTCGGCGGCGATTTTTTCGCGGTCGACGGTCTCGATGACGTCGGCGAGCGCAACGGCTTCCTTCGCTTTGTTCGATTGCAACGGGCCGATGAGATGCAGCTCGATATCCGGGAATTCGGCTTTCAACGCCGGCCATTTGCCATGCGCTTCCTGCACGCGGTTTTCGCCAAAGACGCGCTGGCCGGCTTCGATGACCGGGCGGATGGCGTCGGCCTCAAAAGTCTTCGACACCGCTACCAGCGTTACCGAACCGGCGTCGCGGCCGGCCTCGCGCTCGGCGGCAGCGATCCTCGTCCTGACGGCGAAAAACTGTTCGACGGCGCTCGCCATGCCTATATCCTGCCTGTCTTTCTAGCCCTCGCCGGCTCGCCGCAGTTGACGGGTCCGGCAATCCATGGTGAACACCGCCACGACATTTACCTTGGCCACCGGGCCTTGTCCGGCGGTCTGCGCCTGCTTTTAAGTGAAAATCATCCGATGGCAACCGAACGATACAATCCGCGCGCGTCAGAGCCCAAATGGCAGAAGGCCTGGGCCGAAAAGAAGCTGTTCGAAGCGCATAACAACGATCCAAAGCCGAAATACTACGTGCTGGAGATGTTCCCCTATCCCTCCGGGAAGATCCATATCGGCCACACCCGCAACTACACGATGGGCGATGTGGTGGCGCGCTACAAGCGGGCCAAGGGTTTTAACGTGCTGCACCCTATGGGCTGGGACGCTTTCGGCATGCCGGCCGAAAATGCGGCGATGCAGAACAAGGTCCATCCCAAGGAATGGACCTACGCCAACATCGCCGCCATGCGCGAGCAGCTCAAGATGATGGGCCTGTCGCTGGACTGGTCGCGCGAGTTCGCCACCTGCGACGTCGACTATTACCACCGCCAGCAGATGCTGTTCCTCGATTTCGTCGAGAAGGGGCTGGTGACGCGCAAATCCTCCAAGGTCAACTGGGACCCGGAGGACATGACGGTGCTCGCCAACGAGCAGGTCATCGACGGGCGCGGCTGGCGCTCGGGCGCGCTGGTCGAACAGCGCGAGCTGACGCAGTGGTTCTTCAAGATCACCGACTACGCGCAGGACCTGCTGGACTCGCTGGACGGGCTTGGCGAATGGCCGGAAAAGGTCAAGCTGATGCAGCAGAACTGGATCGGCCGCTCGGAAGGGCTGCTGATCCGTTGGCCGCTGGCCGCTCCGATCGGCGATGCGAACGAACTGGAAGTCTACACGACCAGGCCCGACACCATTTTCGGCGCCTCTTTCATGGCGGTCGCCGCCGACCATCCGCTGGCCAGGAAGGCCGCCGAGACCAATGTCGAGCTGGCCAAGTTCATCGACGAGGTCCGTCACATGGGCACCTCGGTGGCCGCGCTGGAGACTGCCGAGAAGAAAGGCTTCGACACCGGCATCCGCGTCGTGCATCCGTTCGACGACTCGTGGACCCTGCCGGTCTATGTCGCCAATTTCGTTTTGATGGAATACGGCACCGGCGCCATTTTCGGCTGCCCGTCGGGCGACCAGCGCGACCTCGATTTCGCCAACAGATACGGCCTGCCGGTGATCCCGGTGGTGATGCCGGAAGATGCCGACGCCAAGACCTTCCAGGTCACGGAAGAGGCCTATGTCGACGACGGCGTGATGATCAATTCACGTTTCCTCGATGGCATGAAGCCGGATCAGGCATTCGACGAAGTCGCAAAACTGCTGGAGCAGAAGGCCATCGGCGGCCGGCCGATGGCCGAGCGCAAGGTGAACTTCCGCCTGCGCGATTGGGGCATTTCGCGCCAGCGCTACTGGGGCTGCCCGATCCCGATGATCCATTGCGAGGATTGCGGCGTGGTGCCGGTGCCGAAGGCCGACCTGCCGGTCAAGCTGCCCGACGACATCGAATTCGACCGTCCCGGCAATCCGCTCGACCGTCATCCGACCTGGCGGCATGTCAAATGCCCGCAATGCGGCAAGGATGCGCGACGCGAGACCGACACGATGGACACGTTCGTCGATTCGTCGTGGTATTTCGCGCGCTTCACCGCGCCCTGGACCAACGAGCCGACGGAGCCGAAGGCTGCCGATGACTGGCTGGCCGTCGACCAGTATATTGGCGGCATCGAGCACGCGATCCTCCATCTGCTCTATTCGCGCTTCTTCACCCGCGCCATGCGCGCGACCGGGCATCTCGACCTGGCCGAGCCGTTCAAGGGCCTGTTCACGCAAGGCATGGTGGTGCATGAGACCTACCGCGTCGGCGGTGCGTCGAACAATGGCCGCTGGCTGTCGCCGGCTGAGGTCAGGATCGAGGATGTCGGCGGCAAGCGCCGCGCCATCGAGATCGCCACCGGCGAAGAGGCGGCGATCGGCTCACTCGAAAAGATGTCGAAGTCGAAGAAGAATACGGTAAGCCCGGAAGACATCACCGACGGCTACGGCGCCGACACCGCACGCTGGTTCATGCTGTCGGATTCGCCGCCCGAGCGCGACGTCGAATGGACGGACGATGGCGCCGCCGGCGCACATCGCTTCATCCAGCGTGTCTGGCGCCTGGTGTCCATTGCCGCCGAGACGCTTGACGGCGCCAAGCCGCAGGCGGCGCCGGAGGGCGAGGCGGGGGCCGTTTCCAAGGCCGCGCACAAGATCCTGAAGGCTATCGGCGAGGATATCGAGAAGCTCGGCTTCAACCGGGCCATCGCCCGCATCTACGAACTGGCCAATGCCTTGACCGCGCCGCTCAACGACGTCGCCGAGGGCAAGGCCGACGCGGCGCTGAAAGGCGCCTGCCGCGAGGCGGTGGAGATCCTTGTGCATGTGGTCGCGCCGGTCATGCCGCATCTGGCTGAAGAGTGCTGGCACACGCTCGGCGGCACCGATCTGGTCGCCGAACGGCCTTGGCCGGTCTACGATCCGGCACTGGTGGTCGACAACGAGATCGTGCTGCCGGTCCAGGTCAACGGCAAGAAGCGCGGCGATTTGACAATTGCCCGCGACGCGGACCAAGGTGCGGTCGAAAAAGCGGTTCTGGCTCTCGACTTCGTGCAGAAAGCGCTGGAAGGTAAGGCGCCCCGCAAGGTGATCATCGTGCCGCAGAGGATCGTCAATGTCGTTGCTTGACTTCAGAAGGATGGGGCCCGATCTGGAAAAGACGACGCGCTTGCTGCGCCGCACCGCGCTCTGCGGGCTGGTGGCCTCGATGACGCTGATTTCGGCCTGCACGGTCAGGCCGCTCTATTCGAGCGCGCCGCTGACGGCAGGCTCGACTGTCAGCGCGTCGGCGGAGCTCGCCTCGATCGCGGTCAAGCCGGTCAAGACCCGCTATGCCCAGCAGGTCCGCAACAATCTGATCTTCGCCTTCGGCCAGGGTGCCGGCGAAACGACGGCACCGGTCTACATGCTCGATCTCGGTGTCACCGAACTGGTCGAATCGGCCGCGGTGGTGCAGATCCAGACCGACGAAGACGAACCGACGGCAGGCACGGTGACGCTGACCGCAAACTATGTGCTGACCGATGCCAGGACCGGCGTGGTGATCGCCACCGGCAAGCGGTCGATCCCATCATCCTTCGACAAGCCGACGCAGGAGTTCGCTTCCTACCGGGCGCAGCTCGACGCTGAGAACCGCGCCGCGCGTGAACTGGCTGAAATGGTGAGCCTGTCCGTCGCCCAGGACTTGGTCAGGCACGGCAAGAAAGCCTGAGCATTCCCTGGCGCTGCCAACTAGACTTTTAGCAGTCCGCAACAAAAAGGCCGGTTTCCCGGCCTTTTTTCGTTTGTATCGAACCGATCTCAGCCGATCTTCTGGCCGGTCTTGGCCCAGTCGGCAGCGAACTGATCCAGGCCCTTGTCGGTCAACGGGTGCTTGACCAGCGCCTTCAGCGTCGCGGCCGGCGCGGTAACGACATCGGCGCCGATCAGGGCTGCCTGCTTGACGTGGTTCACGGTGCGAACCGAAGCGACGAGGATCTCGGTGTCGAAATCGTAATTGTCGTAGATCTGCCGGATCTCCTGGATCAGTTCCATGCCGTCCGCGCCGGTATCGTCGACGCGGCCGACGAAGGGCGAGATGAACGAGGCGCCGGCCTTGGCCGCCAGCAGCGCCTGGTTGGCCGAGAAGCACAGCGTTACATTGACCATGCGGTTCATCTCGGTGCGGATCGTCTTGCAGGCGCGCAGGCCGTCGAGCGTCAGCGGCACCTTGATGCAGACATTGTCGGCGATCTTGGCCAGGATGTTGGCCTCGGCCATCATGTCCTTGTATTCGGACGCCACGACCTCGGCCGAGACAGGACCCTTGACGATGTCGCAGATCTGCTTGGTGACCTCGGCGATCTTGCCGCCGGATTTCAGGATCAGCGAGGGATTGGTGGTCACGCCGTCGAGCAGCCCCAGGTCGTTCAGTTCCTTGATGTCCTTGATGTCAGCGGTGTCGACAAAAAATTTCATGGGGGTCTCCTGAAAGATTTCCATGTGCATGCCATGCACATTCCGGGTTGCCCTTTGATCTAGACCAAAGTCGGGGCAAGGTCACGCCCGATGATCGAAGATTCGCCCTTTGTCGCAGCCGCGCCGGTGCTGGTGCCGATGCCGGCCGAACGGCCCTACACCTACGCTGTGCCTGCCGGCGTGCGCGTGGTGCCGGGCTCGATCGTGCGCGTGCCGCTCGGTCCGCGCCAGGTTGCCGGCATCGTCTGGGATGGTGCGGTCGAGAATATCGACGCCAAAAAGCTGCGCCCGATCGAACAGGTCTTCGACTGCCCGCCGATCGACCGCGGCATGCGCCGCTTCGTCGACTGGGTGGCGCAGTACACGCTGTCGCCGCCCGGCATGGTGGCGCGCATGCTGTTGCGCGCGCCGGAGGCGTTCGATCCCGAACCATGGATCGAGGGCCTGCAGCGGACCCTCGTCATGCCCGACCGGATGACGGATGCCAGGACGCGCGTGCTGGAGACGGCGGAAGGGGGGCTTGCCTGGACGCGATCCGGCCTGGCGCACGCGGCGGGCGTGTCGTCGACGGTGGTCGAGGGACTCAAGGCGCAAGGCGTGTTCGAGACGGTGATGATCCCGCCTCGACCGGTGGTCGCCGCGCCCGATCCCTCCTACGCCATGCCGGAGCTGATGCCGGACCAGGCAGACGCGGCCGCCATGCTGCGCGCCAATGTCGCGGCCGCTGCTTTCAACGTCACGCTGCTCGACGGCGTCACCGGCTCGGGCAAGACGGAAGTTTATTTCGAGGCGGTGGCGGCAGCCCTCGACCAGGGCAGGCAGGTGTTGATCCTGCTGCCGGAGATCGCGCTGACGCATGCCTTCCTCGAACGCTTCCAGCAGCGTTTCGGCGCCAAGCCGGCGGAATGGCATTCCGACCTGCCGCCCCGAATGCGCGAAAAGGTCTGGCGACAGGTGGCGGAAGGCGGCGTGCGCGTCGTTGCCGGGGCGCGTTCGGCGCTGTTCCTGCCGTTCCGCGAGCTCGGGCTGATCGTCGTCGACGAGGAGCACGACCCCGCCTACAAGCAGGAGGATCGCGTCTTCTACAATGCGCGCGACATGGCGGTGGTGCGCGGCCATATCAGCGGCTTCCCGGTGGTGCTGGCGTCGGCGACGCCATCGGTCGAAAGCCGGGTCAATGCGCAGCAGGGCCGCTACAGCAGGGCGGTGCTGTCGGCGCGCTTTGCCGAAGCCGCGCTTCCCGATCTCAAGACGATCGACATGCGGCGCGCGCCGCCGGCCCGCGGCGGCTTTCTGTCGCCGCTGCTGATCGACCAGATGCAACGTACGCTGGAGAAGAAGGAGCAGTCGCTGCTGTTCCTCAACCGGCGCGGCTATGCGCCGCTGACGCTGTGCCGTGTCTGCGGCCACCGCTTCGGCTGCCCGGTTTGTTCGGCCTGGCTGGTCGAGCACCGCTTTCGCGGCCAACTCGTCTGCCATCATTGCGGGCACAATGAGAAGCGGCCGGAGGCTTGCCCGGAATGCGGCACGCTCGACCATCTGGTCGCCTGCGGGCCTGGCGTCGAGCGGATAGCTGAAGAAGTCGTGGCGCATTTCCCCGACGCGCGCACGATCGTCCTGTCATCCGATTTGATGGGTGGAGTGCGCCGGCTGCGGCTGGAGCTCGAGGCCATTGCCAATGGCGAGGCCGACATCGTCATCGGCACGCAGCTGGTCGCCAAGGGCCATAACTTTCCCAACATGACGCTGGTCGGTGTCGTCGATGCCGATCTCGGCCTCGCCAATGGCGATCCCCGCGCCGCTGAGCGCACCTTCCAGTTGCTCAGCCAGGTGACCGGCCGCGCCGGCCGCACCGGCAAGAAGAGCCTCGGCCTGCTGCAGACTTTCCAGCCGGACCATCCGGTGATGCGGGCGATCGTCTCGGGCGATGCCGAGGCCTTTTACGAACGCGAGATCACTGAGCGCGAACGGGCAGCCCTGCCGCCCTTCGGCAGGCTTGCCGGCGTCATCGTCAGTGCGGTGACGCGGGCCGAGGCCGAAGGCCACGCGCGCGGCCTGCGCCGTGCAGCACCCCAGGCCAGCGACCTGTTCGTGCTCGGTCCGGCCGAGGCGCCGCTGTCGCTGCTCGGTGGGCGCCATCGTTTCCGTTTGCTGATCCAGGGTGAAAAGCGCGCCGACATCCAAGGCTTCATCCGCACCATGCTGGCCGAAGGGCCGAAGCAACGCGGCTCGGTCCGCGTGCAGGTCGACATCGATCCGCAGAGCTTCTTGTAAGATTGATGGCGCAATTTTCAGCGGAGCAATGACGCTATGAAAACCCTTGGCCTGCTCGGTGGCATGAGCTGGGAATCGACCGCCATCTATTACCGCTTGCTCAACGAGATCGTGCGCGAGCGGCTCGGCGGGCTGCATTCGGCAAAGCTGTTGCTCCATTCCTTCGATTTCGCCGAGATCGCCGAGCGGCAGCATCATGGCGACTGGGACGGTGCGGGCGAGCTTCTGGCGGATGCCGCGCGCAAGCTGGAGGCGGGCGGCGCCGAAGGGCTGCTGATTTGCACCAACACCATGCACAAGCTTGCCGATCAGGTGCAGGCGGCGGTGTCCATTCCACTTATCCACATCGCCGATGCCACGGCGGTTGCGGTGAAGGGCGCCGGCGTCAAGCGGCCGGCGCTGCTGGCGACGCGCTTCACCATGGAGCAGGATTTTTACAAGGGCCGGCTGACGGAGAAATATGGGCTGCAGCCGGTGGTGCCGGACCAGGCCGGGCGCGACATGGTGCACAGCGTGATCTATGACGAGCTCTGCCAGGGCATCGTCAGCGCGCCATCGAAGGCGGCCTATATCGATGAGGTCGCCCACCTGCGGCGCGATGAGAAGATCGACGGCGTCATCATGGGCTGCACCGAGATCACCATGCTGATCGGCGAGCGCGATTTCGACATTCCGGTGTTCGACACCACGCGTATCCATGCCGAGGCAGCGGTCGAATTCGCCCTCGCTTGATATGCCTCTTTATTGGGGCATGATCTTTTCCGAAAACCGGAAACCACTTTTTGCTTCGCTGACCTTCGGTTCGGGATCATGCTCCCGAATCTGCCGGCCGCCATCTGGCGCGCGGTCTTTCCTTCGCTAGAATGACCGCGATTTCAGACAGCCATTTATCGAGGGGACAAGATGGAATTTGCGTTTCCGTGGCCGACCAGCCAGGGCGAATGGCTGGCTTGGTCTAGCGCCGTCGTCACCTTGGCGCTCGGTCTGCTGTTTTTCCTCGCGCCAGGGCTGGCATTTCGGATTCTGCGGCTGCAGGTCCGGCCCGAAAGGGCAGCGGCAATCGCGGAAGGGCGCGGCCGGATGTCGGGCTTCTATCTCGGCGTCAGCCTGTGCTGCATTCTGTTGGCGCAGCCGTGGCTCTATATGGCACTCGGCTTTTCCTGGCTGTTCACCGCTTTTGGCCGTTTGCTGTCGATGATGTCGGACGGCGCCAACACGCCTTTCAACTGGGCGTCGATCGTCGTCGAACTCGTCCTGGCCGCGTTGCCGCTCGCCTTCGTCTTCGGCTTTCTGCCCTGAATCGGCAGCCAATCCAAAGGCTTCGGTTGAACTCTGCGGCCGGATGCGACAATAGTGCCCGAAAAGCATGCGGAACGACGCATTGCGGTCTTAAAATGCCTGTGCTAGACGGCAATCGACTTTCGGCCGGGGATAGCGGAAGCCGCGCCTCCGTGCTTGGAAAAACTTAGTAAGGTCAAAGATTTAGCCAGAGTTTTTGCTCGCGCCAACAATCTGCGGCCTGTCAGACAAGAGAAAAGACGGTCCGTGGCTCAATCGTCATCGCCAATCTCGGGTGTCGCAGAACGCTACGCGGGTTCGCTGTTCGAACTTGCGCTGCAGTCGAATTCGGTGGCCAAGGTCGAGGCCGACCTCAACAGTTTCGCCAGGATGCTGGATGACAGCGCCGACCTGACGCGCCTCATCAACAGCCCGGTGTTCTCCAGCGAGGACCAGGCCAAGGCAATCGCGTCGATCGCCGACAAGGCCGGCATCACCGGCCTGACCGGCAATTTCCTGCGCGTCGTCGCCCGCAACCGCCGGCTCTTCGCGGTGCCCGGCATGATCAAGGCATTTCGCCGGATCTCTGCCGAACAGCGCGGTGAGACATCAGCCGAGGTCACTTCGGCGCATGAACTGACGGCTGCCCAGCAGACGGAACTCAAGGCCGCGCTGAAAAGCGTCGCCGGCAAGGACGTGGCCATCACTGTTACCGTCGATCCGTCGCTGCTCGGCGGGCTGGTGGTCAAGATGGGCTCGCGCCAGATCGATACGTCGCTCAAAACCAAACTCAATTCGCTCAAGCTTGCACTGAAAGAGGTCGGCTGATGGACATCCGCGCCGCGGAAATTTCCGCAATTCTCAAAGACCAGATCAAGAATTTCGGCAAGGAGGCCGAGGTCTCCGAAGTCGGCCAGGTGCTGTCCGTCGGTGACGGTATCGCTCGCGTCTACGGCCTCGACAATGTCCAGGCCGGCGAAATGGTCGAGTTCCCCGGCGGCATCCGCGGCATGGCGCTCAACCTCGAAGCCGACAATGTCGGCGTCGTCATCTTCGGCGCCGACCGCGACATCAAGGAAGGCGACATCGTCAAGCGCACCGGCGCCATCGTCGATACGCCTGTCGGCATGGGCCTGCTCGGCCGCGTCGTCGACGCGCTCGGCAATCCGATCGACGGCAAGGGCCCGATCAAGGCGACCGAACGCAAGCGCGTCGACGTCAAGGCGCCAGGCATCATCCCGCGCAAGTCGGTCAACGAGCCGATGTCGACCGGCCTCAAGGCCATCGATGCGCTGATCCCCGTTGGCCGCGGCCAGCGCGAGCTGGTCATCGGCGATCGCCAGACCGGCAAGACCGCGATCATCCTCGACACGATGCTCAACCAGAAGGCCGTGCACGACAACGGGCCGGAAAAGGAAAAGCTCTACTGCGTCTACGTCGCCATCGGGCAGAAGCGCTCGACGGTCGCGCAGTTCGTGAAGGTTCTCGAAGAGCGCGGCGCCCTTGAATATTCGATCATCGTCGCCGCCACAGCTTCCGATCCGGCGCCGATGCAGTTCCTGGCGCCGTTCACCGGCGCCACCATGGGCGAATATTTCCGCGACAACGGCATGCATGCGCTGATCAGCTATGACGATCTGTCGAAGCAGGCCGTCGCCTATCGCCAGATGTCGCTCTTGCTGCGCCGCCCGCCGGGTCGCGAAGCCTATCCGGGCGACGTGTTCTACCTGCATTCGCGCCTGCTCGAGCGCGCCGCCAAGCTCAACGACGATCTGGGTGGCGGTTCGCTGACCGCGCTGCCGATCATCGAGACGCAGGCCAACGACGTGTCGGCCTACATCCCGACCAACGTGATCTCGATCACCGACGGCCAGATCTTCCTCGAAACCAACCTGTTCTTCCAGGGCATCCGTCCGGCGGTCAACGTCGGCCTGTCGGTGTCGCGCGTCGGTTCGTCGGCGCAGATCAAGGCGATGAAGCAGGTCGCCGGCTCTATCAAGGGCGAGCTCGCGCAGTACCGCGAAATGGCTGCGTTCGCGCAGTTCGGCTCCGATCTCGACGCCGCCACGCAGCGCCTGCTCAACCGCGGCTCGCGCCTGACCGAACTTCTGAAGCAGCCGCAGTTCTCGCCGCTCAAGGTCGAGGAGCAGGTCACGGTGATCTTCGCCGGCGTCAACGGCTATCTCGACAAGCTTGCGCTGAACCAGGTCGGCAAGTTCGAGCACGGCCTGCTCAGCCATATGCGCTCGGCCGGCAAGGACGTGCTGGACGGCATCCGCAAGGAAAAGGCGCTGTCGGACGATCTGCGCGCCAAGCTGAAGGCCGAGATCGACGCCTTCGCCAAGACCTTCGCTTGAGAAGAAGCCGGACGCTCGGGATCAGGTTTGAAGCATGCCTTCATTAAAAGACCTTCGTAACCGTATCGCCTCGGTCAAGGCGACGCAGAAGATCACCAAGGCGATGCAGATGGTCGCCGCGGCGAAGCTGCGTCGCGCGCAGGAAGCAGCGGAGGCGGCGCGTCCCTATTCCGAGCGGATGGGTGCGGTGCTGGCCAATATCACGCAGGCGATCGGCGGCGGCGGCGATGCCCCGGCGCTGATGACCGGCACCGGCAAGGACGATGTGCATCTGCTCGTCGTCTGCACCGCCGAGCGCGGCCTGTGCGGCGGCTTCAACTCGCAGATCGCACGTCTGGCCCGCGACCATATCCGCCGGCTTCTGGCCGACGGCAAGCAGGTCAAGATCATCTGCGTCGGCAAGAAGGGTTTCGACATTCTGCGCCGAGACTATGCCTCGCTGATTATCGACCGCGTCGACCTGCGCGATGTCAAGAAGCTCGGCTTCGTCAATGCCGATGCGATCGCCCGTAAGATCATCCATCTGTTCGGCGAAGGCGGCTTCGATATCTGCACGCTGTTTTATTCGCAGTTCAAGTCGGTGATCAGCCAGATTCCGACCGCGCAGCAGATCATTCCTGCCGGCGTGGCTTCCGCTCCCGCCGAAGCGACCGCGGGTGGCAATGCCGTCTACGAATACGAGCCGGAGCCGGGCGAGATCCTCACCGACCTCATTCCGCGCAACATCTCGGTCCAGGTCTTCCGCGCGCTGCTCGAAAACGCAGCCGGCGAGATGGGCGCCAAAATGAGCGCCATGGACAATGCAACGCGCAATGCCGGCGACATGATCAACAAACTGTCGATCACCTATAACCGCCAGCGGCAGGCGCAGATCACCAAGGAACTGATCGAAATCATTTCGGGCGCCGAAGCGCTCTAGGCGCGACCGCCAGGAGGTCATCGACCTTCTGATGGAGCGTGAGAAACAAAGGACGAGAAGGGTAAAGACGATGGCGAAAGCAGCGACCCCCGCGAAGACGGCCCCCAAGGCGGCCGCAAAGGCTCCGGCAGCAGCGGCGAAGGCCGCTCCGGCCAAGAAGGCGGCCGCGCCCGCCAAGGCCGCGGCTCCGGCAGTGAAGACGACGAGCGTTGCCGTCAAGAAGACCGGCGCCATCGGCAAGGTTCGCCAGGTCATCGGCGCCGTCGTCGACGTGCAGTTCGGCGATCATCTGCCGGCCATTTTGAACGCCATCGAAACCTCCAATGTCGGCAACCGCCTGGTGCTCGAAGTTGCCCAGCATCTGGGCGAAAACACCGTGCGCTGTATCGCCATGGATTCCACCGAAGGCCTGGTTCGCGGCCAGGACGTCTATGACACCGGCGCGCCGATCACCGTTCCGGTCGGCCCGGGCATGCTCGGCCGCATCATCAACGTCATCGGCGAGCCGGTCGACGAAGAAGGCCCGGTCGACGGCATCGAGATGCGCGCCATCCACCAGCCGGCGCCTACCTATGTCGAACAGTCGACGGAAGCGCAGATCCTGATCACCGGCATCAAGGTGCTCGACCTTCTGGCGCCCTACGCCCGCGGAGGCAAGATCGGCCTGTTCGGCGGCGCCGGCGTCGGCAAGACGGTTCTGATCCAGGAGCTGATCAACAACGTCGCCAAGGCGCATGGCGGCTTCTCGGTCTTCGCCGGCGTCGGCGAGCGCACCCGCGAGGGCAACGATCTTTATCACGAGTTCATCGAGTCCGGCGTCAACAAGAAGGGCGGCGGCGAAGGCTCCAAGGCGGCACTGGTCTATGGCCAGATGAACGAGCCGCCGGGCGCGCGTGCCCGCGTCGGCCTGACCGGCCTGACGGTCGCCGAATATTTCCGCGACCAGGGCCAGGACGTGCTGTTCTTCGTCGACAACATCTTCCGCTTCACGCAGGCCGGTTCTGAAGTGTCGGCGCTGCTCGGCCGTATTCCTTCGGCCGTGGGTTACCAGCCAACGCTGGCCACCGACATGGGTGCGCTGCAGGAACGCATCACCACAACGACCAAGGGTTCGATCACTTCGGTGCAGGCGATCTACGTGCCGGCCGACGATTTGACCGACCCGGCGCCTGCGACCTCGTTTGCCCACCTGGACGCGACGACCGTGCTCAACCGCGCGATCTCGGAAAAGGGCATCTACCCCGCCGTCGATCCGCTCGACTCGACCTCGCGCATGCTCGATCCGCTGGTCGTCGGCGAGGAGCACTATGCCGTCGCCCGCCAGGTGCAGTCGATCCTCCAGCGCTACAAGTCGCTGCAGGACATTATCGCCATCCTTGGCATGGATGAGCTGTCGGAAGAGGACAAGCAGACGGTGGCCCGCGCCCGCAAGATCGAGCGCTTCCTGTCGCAGCCGTTCTTCGTCGCCGAAGTGTTTACGGGTGCGCCGGGCAAGCTGGTCGACCTCGCCGACACAATCAAGGGCTTCAAGGGCCTCTGCAACGGCGACTACGATCACCTGCCGGAAGCCGCCTTCTACATGGTCGGCGGCATCGACGAAGCGGTCGAGAAGGCTCAGCGCCTGGCGGCTGAAGCAGCGTAATCAAGGCAATAGGGAGTAGTCAGTAGTCAGTAGTGAATAGCGGCCGGGTGATCAGGACAGCTGTCCTCGCCCTACTCCCCACTCACTATTCCCTACTCACTAAATTGACATGGCTGAAGCTTTCAAGTTCGAACTGGTCTCGCCGGAGCGCCTCCTGGTTTCCGAGCAGGTCGAGTCTGTCGTCATTCCAGGCGCCGAAGGTGAAATGACGGTCATGGCGCACCATGCGCCGGTCATGACCACGATCAAGCCGGGCGTCGTCACGCTGAAGACAGCGGCTGGCAAGGAAGAGCGCTATGTGGTGTTCGGCGGCTTTGCCGACATCGTCCCGGCCGGCTGCACGCTGCTGGCCGAATCGGCGGTCGCCGTCGGCGATATCGACCGCGCCGATCTCGCCCGCCGCATCCAGGAAGCCAAGGAAGACGCCGCCGACGCCAAGGACGACCAGAGCCGCAGCAAGGCGGAGCAGTTCCTTAGCCAGCTTACCACGCTCGAAGGCGCGCTGCTGCCGGCGTAAGCCGCAGAATGATTGGACGTGATCCGAGAGGTCATGGTCGGGCAAAGGTATGAAACAGGCCGGGCTTAAGCCCGGCTTTTTGTATCCGGGCGACGTCAGGTCACCTGGTCTTTCCCGGTACACCCAGTGCCGCGAGCGCGAGCGCCACCCCGCCCTGCAGGATATGCTCGCGATGGGCGGCAACCAGTTCGATCAGCGTCTGGCGCTCGGGGCTGCCGCTGGCGAAGCCGGCGAGGTCAAACACCGTCACCACCCGTTCCAGCGTCGGCTGCGCTCCGAGCGCGGCCAGCGTCGCGTCGAGCGGATCGGTGAAGTGGGCTTCCGGCAGGTCCTTGCCGCGCGCCTCGCAGGCGGCGATCCAGGCGGCGATCACCAGCGTCAGATGCTCCGGGACCAGGCCGGCCTGGATGCGCGCGATGGCGGTAGCGACAATGCGCTGCGGCAATTTCTGGCTGCCGTCATTGGCGATCTGCGCCGTGCGGTGGGCAAGCGCTGTGTTGGAGAAACGTTCGGCAAGTTCGGCCGTATAGGCTGACGTGTCGAGCCCGGCATCCCCAGGCAATGTCGGGATGGCCTCGGCCCAGAGCCGGTCGACGAACGCGCGGATCGCGGGATCCGCGAAGGCGCGGTCGACGGTGACGTGGCCGCTGAGCAGGCCGATATAGGCGATGCCCGAATGGGCGCCGTTGAGCAGCCGAAGCTTCATGTCCTCGAACGGCCGGACATCCTCGACCATGGTGACGCCGAATTTCTCCCAGGCCGGGCGGCCGGCTGGAAACCTGTTTTCGATCACCCATTGCCGGAACGGTTCGGTCATCACCGGCCAGGCGTCCTCGAGGCCGAGTTCGACCGCGATGCGCGCCCGGTCGGCATCGGTGGTTGCCGGCACGATGCGGTCGACCATGCTCGATGGGAATGCAACGTCATCGGCTATATGACCGGCGAGGGCAGCGTCGCCTGAAGCAGCAGCGCCGGCATCGCGCAGTTTTGCAAACCCGACCAGCAGCCGGTGCAGCGTGGCGCCATTGGCCGGAAGGTTGTCGCAGCACAGCACGGTGAAGGGCGGCGTGCCGGCGGCCCGGCGTCGCACCAGCGCTTCCGCCAGGAATCCATGCGCTGTCCTGGGAGATCCGGGATTGCCCAGATCGTGGACGATATCGGGATGGTTTTCGTCGAGGCTGCCGTCGGCGGCCCTGAGATAGGCCTTTTCGGTGATGGTCAGGGTGACGATGCGGGTGCGCGGGTCGGTCAGCGCGGCCAGCACCGCGCCGGGGTCTTCCGGCGCGACCAGCATCGACTGGATCGAGCCGATAATGTGCAGCGCTTCGCCATCGCTGCCGCGCACCGCCAGCGTGTAGAGCCCGTCCTGTGGCGTCAGCGCATCGCGCGTGTCGGGGCTGCGCAGCGAGACGCCGACAATGCCCCAGCCGGTCTCGCCGGCCGCTAGGCAGTCATCGACATAGGCGGCCTGATGGGCACGGTGGAAGGCTCCAACGCCGAGATGGACGATGCCTGGGGCGACACTGGCGCGATCATAGGGGGGGACCGCGACCGAGGCCGGCAAGGATTGCACTGTTGCGTTGGAAAGGCGTCTGCTGGTCATGGCGCGGCTTGTCGCTGGATGGTGTGCGGGGCGGGATCTGCTAGCGGCGTAACATCCGCTCTTCCGCCGCACAATGACCTGACGCCGGTTAAAAGTCATCATACAACAATCCAGTTTTTGTATGTTGACATTATTTCTTTCCAATCCTACCGATATCGCCCCTGGGAGGAACGACGTGGCGGGACTGACCGATCCGGATCTGCTTTTTGCCGCCGAAGGGCGCGCGCTGTCGATCGCGCGCGATCTCCATGCCGGCATCAAGGACCTGCCGATCATCAGCCCGCACGGCCACACCGATCCGCGTTGGTATGCGCTCAACGAGCCATTCCCCGATCCCGCGCAATTGCTGGTGGTGCCCGACCACTACATTTTCCGTATGCTGTTCAGCCAGGGCGTGCGGCTGGAAGATCTCGGCGTCCCGACCCTCGACGGCTCGCCGGTCGAGACCGATCCCAGGGCGATCTGGCGGCGCTTCGCCGAGCACTATTACCTCTTTCGCGGCACGCCGACGCGGTTGTGGCTCGACCATGTGCTCGAGCATCTGTTCGGCATCGAAGAGCCGCTCAACGCCAGCACCGCTAGCCGCCATTACGACACCATCGCGGCGCTTTTGCAGCGCGACGATTATCGCCCACGCGCGCTGTTCGAGCGCTTCAACATCGAGGTCATCGCGACGACCGAGGGCGCACTCGACGATCTCCAATGGCACAAGACGATCCGCGACAGCGGCTGGCAGGGCCGCGTCATCACTGCCTACAGGCCGGATGCCGTCGTCGATCCCGACTTCGAAGGATTTTCGGCCAATCTCGATCGTCTGGGCGAGATCACCGGCTGCGACACCGGCACATGGGCCGGCTATCTCGACGCGCATCGCAATCGCCGCGCTTTCTTCAAAAGCTTCGGCGCAACCTCATCGGACCACGGCCATCCGACGGCCGAGACCGCCAATCTTTCCGATGCGGCGGCGGAAGAGCTGTTCAACCGCATCCGCCGCGGCTCGGACGACGAGCGCGAGCGCAAGCTGTTTCGCGCCCAGATGCTGACCGAGATGGCCAAGATGAGCCGCGACGACGGGCTGGTCATGCAGATCCATCCCGGCTCATGGCGCAACCATTCGCCCGGAATTTTTCAGAGATTCGGCCGCGACAAAGGCTTCGATATTCCGACCCGCACCGACTATGCCGCGGCGCTCAAACCCTTGCTCGACTGCGTCGGGCTGGAGCGCGACCTCTCCATCATTCTGTTCACGCTCGACGAGACCAGCTACGCGCGCGAACTGGCGCCGCTGGCCGGCGTCTATCCGGCGCTGAAGCTCGGGCCTGCCTGGTGGTTCCATGACAGCCCGGAAGGCATGCGCCGGTTCCGCGAGATGACCACCGAGACCGCCGGCTTCTACAACACTGTCGGTTTCAACGACGACACCCGCGCCTTTCCATCCATACCCGCCCGCCACGATGTGGCGCGCCGGGTTGACTGCGCCTTTCTCGCCCGTCTCGTCGCCGAGCACCGGCTGCGTGAGGACGAGGCGCATGAGCTGGCGCGGGAGCTTGCCTACACGCTTGCCAAGAAGGCGTACCGGCTGTGAGCCGGGCGCGTGGAATTTTAAAAGGGAGGAAGACAGTCATGTTGCATTTTTCAAAACTGATGGCAGCCACATTCGCCTTCGGCTCGCTGATGATCGGCGTTGCCGGCGCCCAGACCGTACTGCGCTCGGCCGACACCCATCCGGACGGGTATCCGACCGTCGAGGCGGTCAAATATCTCGGCGAGCTCATCAAGGAGCGCACCGCCGGCCGCTATTCGGTCGAGGTCTATCATTCGGCGCAGCTCGGCGAGGAAAAGGACACGATCGAGCAGACGCAGACCGGTGTCATCGATCTGAACCGCGTCTCGATGGGTCCGTTCAACGGCATCGTGCCGGAAACCGCGGTGCCGTCGCTGCCCTACATGTTCCGTTCGGTCGAGCACATGCGCCATGTCATGGACGGGCCGATCGGCGACGAGATCCTCAAGGCATTCGAGACGCATGATCTGGTCGGCCTTGCCTTCTACGATTCCGGCGCCCGCTCCTTCTACAACACCAAGAAGGACATCACCTCGATCGCCGATCTGAAAGGCATGAAGTTCCGCGTCATCCAGTCCGACGTGTTCGTCGACATGGTCAACGCGCTTGGCGCAAATGCCACGCCGATGGCCTATGGCGAGGTCTATTCGGCGCTCGAAACCGGCGTCATCGACGGCGCCGAGAACAACTGGCCCAGCTTCGAATCCGCCAAGCACTACGAAGTCGCCAAGCACTATACCGTCGACCAGCACCAGATCGTGCCGGAAGTGCTGGTAATGTCGAAATCGAGCTGGGACAGACTGACGCCGGAAGACCAGGCGATCGTCAAGCAGGCGGCCAAGGATAGCGTCGTCAAGATGCGCGAATTGTGGGACGCGCAGGAGAAGAAGTCGCGAGAGATCGTCGAGAAGGCCGGCGTCAAGGTCAGCGAGATCGACAAGCAGCCGCTGATCGATGCGATGAAGCCGGTCTACGACAAGTATCTGAAGACGCCGGAGCTCAAGGACCTCGCGACGCGCATCCAGGCGACCAAGTGATTTTCTGGCGGGGCGGCATGGCGCCGCCCCGCCAATCGCTTTTAGGGGACGGAAAGACCGGGAGGATCGGATGACTGCGAGAACGGCCAGGAGCGGAGCGCCACCGCGCTTCAGTGCAGTGCTTTCGAAGATTTGCGACGGTGCGCTCTATCTCGCGGGCATCGGGATGGTCGCCATGACCGCGCTTGTTGCCTACCAGGTGTTTTCCCGCTTCGTGCTCAACGCGTCACCGAGCTGGACCGAAGTCACCGCCATCATGCTGATGAACTGGTTCATTTTCCTGGGCGCTGCCGTCGGCGTGCGCGAGAATTACCATATGGGCTTCGACGTGCTGCTCTATATCCTGCCCAAGGGCAGCAAATGGGCGCTGCGCACCCTGTCCGACCTGATCGCGTTCGGCTTCGGCTTCGGCATGGTCTGGTACGGCTGCAAGCTGGTCGGGCTGACCTGGCGGACCATCATCCCGGCGCTCGAGCTTCCCGGCGGTTTCGACTATCTGCCGCTGGTCGCCGGCGGCTTTCTGATCTGCCTGTTCTCGGCCGAACGCATCGTGCTGCGCTGGTCCGGCGCCGACATCGACAAGGATATCAATCTCGAGGAAGTGCCGGAAATGCCGGCCGTGCAGGAGGCCTAGATGGAACTCTGGATCCTGTTCGGCGTCTTCACGCTTTTGATGTTTGCCGGCACGCCGATCGCCTTTTGCCTGGGTGCGGCGTCCTTCGCCACCGTGCTTTATCTCGGCCTGCCGCCCCTGGTGGTGTTCCAGCAATTGAAGTCGGGCATGTCGGCGTTCTCGCTGATGGCGATCCCGTTCTTCATCTTTGCCGGCGACCTGATGGTGCGCGGCGGCATCGCGCAACGCATCGTTTCCTTTGCCGGCTCGCTGGTCGGTCATGTCCGCGGTGGGCTCGGTCAGGTCAACATCATCGCCGCGACGTTGTTCGGCGGCATTTCCGGCTCGGCGGTGGCGGAAGCCGCTGCCGTCGGCGGGCTGATGATCCCGCAGATGAAAGCGCGCGGCTACGGCGCCGACTACGCCGTCAACGTGACGTCGATGGCGGCGCTGATCGCGCTGCTTCTGCCGCCGTCGCAGAACATGATCATCTATTCGATCGCCGGCGGCGGCAAGATTTCGATCGCCGACCTGTTCACCGCCGGTATCCTGCCTGGCCTGCTGTTCGCTGCTTCGCTGATGGTCACTGCCTATTTCGTCGCCCGCAGCCGAGGCTACCCGGTCGAGGCCTTTCCCGGCTTCTCGCGTGTCGGCGAGCTGGCGGTCATCGCCATCCCCGGACTTCTGCTTATCGGTATCATCTTCGGCGGCGTTCGCTCGGGCGTTTTCACGGCGACGGAAAGCTCCTGCATCGCCATCATCTACGCCTTGCTGGTCACCGTCTTCGTCTACCGGTCGATGGCCTGGGGCGATTTCGTCCATGCCACAAAGGGCGCGGTGCGCACGACCTCGATGGTGCTGCTGATCATCGGCACGGCGGCCTCGTTCAGCTGGCTGATGGCCTATCTCAAAGTGCCGGTGCTGCTGATCGCAGGCATGAACGCCATCTCCACCGATCCGCTGGTGGTGCTGCTTCTGCTCAACGTCCTGATGCTGCTGCTCGGCACCTTCATGGACATGGGGCCGATGATCATCATCTGCACGCCGATCTTCCTGCCGTTGGTCACCCATTACGGCGTCGACCCCGTGCATTTCGGCGTCATCACCATCCTCAATCTCGGCATTGGCCTGAACACACCGCCGGTCGGCACGGTGCAGTTCGTCGCCTGTGCCGTCGGCAAGATTACGGTCTGGGAAGCGATGCGCTCGATCTGGCCGTTCTATGGCGCGGGCATCGTGGTCCTGGGGCTGGTCACCTATATTCCGGCGATTTCGCTCTGGTTGCCGAGCGTGTTCAAATAGGGCGTCTTCAAATAGACGTCTTCAAACAGGGGTGCGATATGGCATCGGATAGCGCTGTTGATCTCAGGGTCGAGAGAAAACCCAAACTGTCGGAGACCGTCGTCGCTGCGATCCGCAAGCAGCTGCAGGCGGGCGAGATCCTGCCCGGCTACAAATTGCCGACCGAAGGACAACTGACCGAGACCTTCGGCGTCAGCCGCACCGTCATCCGCGAAGCGCTGGCCAAGCTCGCCGCCGACGGGCTGGTCGAGGCGCGCCAGGGCGCAGGCGTGTTCGTCACCGAGCACATCTCAACGATGTTCGGCGCGCTCGCCGCCGACATGGGCAGCAAGGATTCCATCGCGCTCAATGTGCTCGAAGTGCGCCTGGCCGTCGAAATCGAATCGGCCGGGCTCGCCGCCATTCGCCGCAACGCCGCGCAGGAAGCAGCGATCCAGGAAGCGTTCTTCGAATTCGAACGGCTGCTGCTCAACAGCGAGCCGACCGGTCCGGCCGATCTCGCCTTCCACCGGGCAATCGCCAGCGCCACCAACAACCCGTTCTATGTCGAGATGCTCGATGTGCTCGGACGCCGCGCCATTCCTTGCGACGTGACCTCGCCCTGGTCGACCGAACTGGTGCAATCCGACAGCTATCAGCGAGGGCTGCAACGCGAGCATCTGGTGATCCTGAATGCGATCACCTCAGGCGACGCCGAAGCCGCGCGCGAGGCGATGCGCGCTCATCTCACCGCCAGCCAAGAGCGCTACCGCGAGCGGCTGCACGCCCGCCAGGTCTACTACGCCGACTCGGTCAAGGCGTCGGCAACCAAATAGCCATTCATTCAGCTGGAGCAGCAATGACTCAAAGTCACCCGCATACCGATTTCACCTCGCGTTTCGCCATCGACCCGGTCGCCGCTGCTTCCATGGGCACCGACGAACTGCGTCACAATTTCCATATTGACGACCTGTTCCAGCAGGGACGCATCAGCCTGACCTACACCCATTATGACCGCATGATCGTTGGCGGCGCCGTGCCGGAAGGGACAGCGCTGCCGCTGGAGGCGATCAAGCCGACGGGGACCAAGAATTTTCTCGACCGCCGCGAACTGATCATCGTCAACATCGGCGGCGCCGGCTCGGTGACGGCAAATGGCGAGACCCACCAGTTGCAGGCACGTGACATGCTCTATCTCGGCATGGGCAGCACCGACGTTTCGTTCGCATCGGCCGATGAGGGCGCACTGGCCAAGTTCTATCTGCTCAGCGCGCCTGCGCATCACACCCATCCCAACCGGCTGATCCGCATTGGCGATGCCAAGCGCCTCGATCTCGGCAGCAAGGAAACCTGCAACGAACGCTCCATCTTCCAGTTCATCCATGCCGATGGCGTCAAGACCTGCCAACTGGTGGTCGGTATGACCCAACTGGCGCCGGGCTCGGTGTGGAACACCATCCCTTGCCATGTGCATGACCGGCGCATGGAGGCCTATCTCTATTTCGACCTGCCGGAGACGGCGCGCGTCTTCCATTTCATGGGCGAGCCGGACGAAACGCGGCATCTGGTGATGGCCAACGAGGAGGCGGTGCTGTCGCCGGGCTGGTCGATCCATTCGGGGGCCGGCACCTTGAACTATGCCTTCATCTGGGCGATGGCCGGCGACAATGTCGACTACACCGATGTCGACCCGGTGCCGCTGGGCGAACTGCGTTGAGCGGCCATTCCTCCTTCAGCCTGGCCGGCAAGCGCGTCCTGGTCACCGGCGCAAACACCGGCATCGGCCAGGGCATCGCGGTCTCGATCGCGCGCGCCGGCGGCATCGTCATCGGTGTCGGCCGCTCTGTGATGGACGACACGGAAAGACAAGTCGCGGAAGCCGGCGGCCAGTTCGAGACTGTGCGGTGCGATCTCGCCGATCATGTTGCCGCCAAGGCCATGCTCGACCAGGTGTGGGAGAAGACCGGCCCGATCGACGGGCTGGTCAACAATGCCGGCATCATCCGCCGCGCCGATGCGGTCGATTTCTCCGAGGCCGATTGGGACGACGTCATCGACGTCAATCTGAAGACGCTGTTCTTCCTCAGCCAGGGTTTTGCCAGGCGCGTGCTGGCCGATTCCGGGCAGCGCGGCAAGATCGTCAACATCGCCTCGGTGCTGAGTTTCCAGGGCGGTATTCGTGTCGCGTCCTACACCGCGTCGAAACATGGCGCGCTCGGCATAACCCGGCTGCTGGCCTGCGAATGGGCGGCAAAAGGCATCAACGTCAACGCCATTGCGCCCGGCTATATCGAAACCAACAACACCGAGGCGTTGCGCGCCGATCCCGACCGCAGTGCTGCCATCCTGGCACGCATCCCGGCGGGACGTTGGGGCGGGCCGGAAGACATAGGCGATGCCGCCGTGTTCCTGCTGGCGCCAGCGTCCGACTATATGCATGGCGCGGTGGTTCCCGTGGACGGCGGCTGGCTGGCGCGATGAGGAGATGGTCATGATTGAAGCCAAGATTTTCGCACAGCCCGGCGAGAGCGCCTGGACGCCGACGCCGGACGGCAACAGACGCCGCGTTCTCGTCTCCACCGATGAGCTGATGATGGTCGAGTTCGGCTTCGACAAGGGCGGCGTCGGCGCACTGCATTCGCACCCGCATGTCCAGGCCAGCTATGTCGCCGAAGGTCGCTTCGAGGTGACCATCGACGGCCGCACCGCGACCATCGAGACCGGCGGCAGCTTCATCGTGCCGTCCAATCTGGTGCACGGCGTCAAGGCGCTGGAGGCCGGGCGCCTGGTCGACAGCTTTACCCCGCACCGCGCCGATTTCCTGGCCTGAACCTTTTTCGGCAATTCCAGAAACAGGAAACCCGCGCCTCCTGGGTAGGCGCGGGCTGTTGCCTGTGCGCTCGTGGCGCAGCGGTACTCGAAACATCGCCGCAGGGTTGGACGGTGCCGCAACATGGTGAAGATAGGTTTAACGATGCCAATCAGGTCGATCGCCGGTGGGGTGTTGCTGCTGCTTGTTGTGGTCACGCAGGGGCTGCGCTAATCGTTCTGTCCACGCCGCTGCTTCGGGCGGCCGATCGCAAAAACATCAGTGATGCAGATATCGACGACAAGCGTGCCGACGCACGATCCCAAACGGCGCGTCCTCAAGGACGTGTTCGGCTTCGACGATTTCCGTCCCGGACAGGCCGCGGTGATGGAGGCGCTGCTTGGCGGCCGCCATGTGCTGGCCGTCATGCCAACGGGTGCCGGCAAATCGCTGTGCTACCAGGTTCCGGCGCTGGTCAAGGGTGGGCTGACCATTGTCGTTTCGCCGCTAGTGGCGCTGATGCAGGATCAGGTCGCGGCACTGCGCCTCGCCGGCGTCGCCGCCGATACGATCAATTCCTCGATCGACCGTGATGCCAATGTCGCGGCATGGCGCCGCGTCGCGTCGGGCCAGACGCGGCTGCTCTACCTCGCGCCGGAACGGCTGATGACCGAGCGGATGCTGGATGCGCTTGCCAGGCTCGATGTCAGCCTGATCGCCATCGACGAGGCGCATTGCATTTCGCAGTGGGGGCCGGCGTTCCGGCGCGAATATGAAGACCTGTCGCAGCTGCGTGGCATCTTTCCCGACGTACCGATCATTGCGGTGACGGCGACGGCGGACGAGACGACGCGGGCAGACATCGAGAGACGGCTGTTTGGCGGGCGTGTCGAAACGCAGGTGCTTGGCTTCGACCGGCCCAACATCAAGCTTGCCATCGAGCCCAAGCAGGACAGCAAGCGGCAGTTGCTCAACTTCATCGAGCGCCATCAGGGGCGCAGCGGCATCGTCTACTGCCTGTCGCGCAAGAAGACCGAAGAGATGGCGGCATTCCTCGAAAAGAACGGCGTGACCGCGCTCGCCTATCACGCCGGGATGAGCAAGGAGGCGCGTGATGCCAACCAGAACGCCTTCATGACGCTGTCGGGCGTCGTCATGGTGGCGACCATCGCCTTCGGCATGGGGATCGACAAGCCTGATGTCGCCTATGTCTTCCACACCGACCTGCCGGGCAGCCTCGAAGCCTATTACCAGGAAATCGGCCGCGCCGGTCGCGACGGCCGGGCGGCGGAGGCGCATATGCTTTACGGCCTTGGCGACATCCGCATGCGCCGCATGTTCATCGACGACGAGGACGCCGCTGTCGAACACAAGCGCCGCTCGCATGGCCGGCTCGATACGCTGATCGGCTATTGCGAGACGGCCGAGTGCCGCCGCCAGGTGCTGCTCGGTTATTTCGGTGAAGAGGCGGTCCCTTGCGGCAATTGCGACAATTGCCTGGAACAGGCGCCGCGCGCCGACGGCACCGCCGAGGCGCGCCTCATCCTGGCGGCGGTGGCGCAGAGCGGCGAGCGCTTCGGCGCCGGCCATGTCATCGACATCCTGATCGGCCACGAGACTGAAAAGATCGCGGCAAGGGGGCATCACAGGCTGGCAGCCTTCGGCAATGGCGCCGCGCACAAGAAGGATTTTTGGCAATCTATGATTCGCCAGCTGGTCGCGAACGGTTTCCTGATGCCGGACCCGGCCGGCCATGGCGGGTTGGCCATCGCGGACAAGGGCCACGCACTCGGCCGGGGCGAGGTGCCGTTCCAGTATCGGGTCGAGATGCGCACGCGCGCCGCGCGCCGCGCGGCTCGCGCCGGGCAGAGCCCCCAGAGCGAAAATGTAGATGCGTCGCTGCTCGCGGCGCTCAAGACGCTGCGGCTGCGTCTGGCCAAGGAACGCCAGGTGCCGGCCTATGTGGTGTTTTCGGATCGTACACTGATCGACATGGCCGAGCGTCGTCCGCAAGACCTCGACGATTTCGCCGAAGTGAATGGCGTCGGTGCGGCCAAGCTCAAGGAGTTCGGCAAGGTTTTTCTGAGCGCCATTGCCGCGCACTTTTCCGAGGCGTCAGGCTGAGAGGCTTTTGCTGGACCAAAGCCCGATCGGCATAAGTACGCCTTCAACTTGCCCGCCCGCTTATCCTTTCATTTGGGCGCTACCCTGCCGTAGGGGAATGGCCTTCCAAATTGTATGGAACCGTGACGACAACACACATTCCTGAATCTATGCGGTCGATTCTTCGGATGTAGCCGTGACTATGGAAACCCGCTGTTGCGCGCGGATGGCGGTTTTCTCGGCCTTGGAGACGCTACGTCGGCAGCCGCTATCCGCTGACCCGAATGGTATGATTCAGACCATCTTTGTTGTTGAAAACCGGTAGTGTGCTGAGAGTTCTGCAAATTCGCTGAGAGGGGGCGGTCATGGCAGGCTGGTGATTGTTCACGTCACCTGATTCCCGCGAAGGAACGCCACCATGACCAAGACTGAAGTTAAGACCGCCAGCGCTGCCGTCAAAGACATTTTGCTTTCGAACCCGGATGGATTGCACGAAGTGCTCCGTGCGGTGATGCAGGAGGTGCTTGAGGCCGAGATGGACGAGGCGCT
>NZ_JAMYLX010000022.1:0-71214 GCF_040318265.1 Mesorhizobium sp. M1252
CTGCCGGCATCAACATCGTTCGTCGTGCACTGCAGGCTCCGGCCCGTCAGATCGCTTCGAACGCAGGTGCTGAAGCTTCGATCGTTGCCGGCAAGATCCTCGACAACAAGGGCGCGACCTACGGCTACAACGCCCAGACCGGCGAGTATGGCGACATGATCGCCATGGGCATCGTCGACCCGGTCAAGGTCGTTCGTACCGCTCTCCAGGACGCGGCTTCGGTCGCCGGCCTGCTCGTCACCACCGAAGCCATGATCGCGGAGGCTCCCAAGAAGGAGTCTGCCGGCGGCGGCATGCCTGGCGGCATGGGCGGCGGCGGCATGGGCGGCATGGGCGGCATGGATTTCTAATCCAAGCTATCTGGCTTATGCATACGGAAAGGGCGCCGAGAGGCGCCCTTTTTATTTTGGACTGAGCCCGTCAGCCGCATCTGCATACTCGAACAACAGCGCTGCTGCTGAGGCGGCGCGGTTATCGCGCCTGTTGCTCGTGAAGGGACGACTATCTGCCAACGCTACTTCACCGGCTGGCAACGGTTTAACGGAACCATGATCGTCGCCGCCTAGAAGTTGCAGTGGACAATCGGACACCCGCGATGACGAATCTGCAAAGAACTATCGGGCAGTGCGTCGGTGGTATCATCTTGATCGCCATGCTCGCCTGGGCAGGCACATATGCCGGCGCTGTCATTGCCGCATTCAGCATGGGTATTTTCGGCGGACTGGGCGTACTCATTGCGGCGATCGGGCTGATCGCAGGCGTCAGCGGCTGCCTGCTCTATAGCCGCAGTCGCGCCGATCGCAGTGGGTTCATGCTGGCCCTTTCGTCTTCCTAGGGTTGTGGGCGGCAACGTCCATTGGAATGCGCCTTTGGCTGTCCGCAAGCACGGCGTCGCTTGCGCCGGCCGCCATCGATCCGGAGCTGTCGAAAATCCGAACCTTTGGCGTGCTCGGTCAATGGATACGTCCAACCTTCCTCGCCGAAGGCATCGTTGACCGGGTTGTCGGATTCGAGGATTCCCATCAGAAGACGATCAAGACCATTACCGAGGTGCGGCTTGCCAAGGGCAGTGACTGCACCGGCGCAGCCCTGGCCGATTCGGATGACCTTCGCAAGGTCGGCCGCATCGACGAATGCTACAAGAGCACCACTCTTGGCGAGATTCCCGACGGCCTCTATGTCGAGGCCTACCCGGAACGAAACTTCACCACGGCCCACTGCTGTCTCGAACTGTCGGCGGTGATGATGACCGCAGGCCAGAAGAAGACGGTGCTCACATGGCGGCAAGGCAGCGCAAGGGTGCCCTCCTATCTGCCGATGTTGGCGATGTACATGGGGACGTCCGTCGAGAAGCCGGCATCGATATAGGAGGACCGCAGCGGCCCCTTCACGTTTGTCAGTTTTGGCGCACCCGACCTTAGGCCGGCAACGATGGCATCGGCAATCTATAGACTCGATCCGACCAAACCGCCGAGCCGTGGCACTGCATCGAACGCCAAGCTGTCCAAGGACGCGCTCGACCTTGCGGAAAAGTGGGAACGTTCGGATGTCCTCTCCGCACTCGGCATCGTTAGCATGCTGTATCAAGAGGGTTATGTCGATGACAACACCATCAGAGTCGCCACCCGCCGCGTCTACCTCAGCCAATATGAGATGCGGCCCGATCTGCCTCTCTCCAAACTTTTACCCAATCTTACTCCCGAACAAACCGCCGTCTTCAACGACGAACGTCTGCGCATCCTGACCACGGCACGGGTGTGCTCCTGGTGCGCAGGGGCATCCGTTCTACGGCAGAACGACATCAACAGCCAACGCGCGTCAGAGGCGTTCAAACAAAAGGTCGATCTGAAGTTGTGGCAGTACATCGGGCTGCTGCACTGGGCGGATATCTATCCATCGAGCCGAGACACGATCCTGCAACGGCGCAGATCGATGTTCGAATCGGTGCTCCGGTCCCCTGACGACGTGATGGACCTGAAGGTGCAGGCGTTTGTTTACGGCGTACATAGCGCCCTGCTCGACGATAAGATGCGCGCGCTGACGCCGCTGGTGGGCAAGTTTTCGGAAACGGCTTTTCTGCGCTTTACAGGATTAGGCATCAATCGCCGGCGTTGTGGGCCAAACTGGACAAGTTAAGCACAGAAAGGGGTGGCGGCTCCCTGTCGGCATTGTTCCCGCGCAACGAAAGCTGGACCGCATTCTGGAAAGCGATGCTCGTACGCGCCGACGCGGTCGCCGATGTCAAGAAGCGCGACGAGGCAAGAAAGGCGATCGTCGAGCAGCTGGCTAGCCAGAACCTTCTCGACAGCGGGACCTAAATTTAGCGATTGGAATGCAGTTCATCCAGAAGCGTCATAGCCTTCGAATAGACGGCGCGCGACCTTGCCTCGCGGCCCTCGATCGGTGCCTGGAAACTGTAGCCAGCGAAAACGGTGCCATCGATCGAAAACGCGACGCGACATCGGTCCAACGAACAATCCATCAAATAGATCGCGTTGTCCGGCAGCCGCCAGCTTGGGTCGGTGCTGACCCAGTATTCAGCATTCGAAGGCATTTTATAGCGGACAAAACCGACTGCCGGCAGCCCAACGATCGGGTTGCCGCTGCCTGCCGATTTGGCAAGTCCTGCAGCAAGTTCTTCTCGCGGCGGCCCGTTGAGGAGAAAGGGATGCCTCAGCGAAAAATCCGACGATAGACCCACGACAAGCGTTTCGGGCCAGTCTGCCAATGCTTCGGGTGCATTGAATCTGTCGCACCACAGAGCGGCCCAACCACCGGGTTTAGCCATGGTACAAAATGTTCGCTCGACGAGATTCGGCTTGTGGTGGTTCTTCAGATCGCCAAAGCGCAGGGAGAGTGAACTGGCGGTCAGGGGAATCAAACCATTGTCAGTTGCGCTGCACACCAGGCGCGTGCCTTTGGCACTGCTCAAACCGTAGTCGGCTATATAGCCGTTGCTGATCTGCACCACGGGCGCAGGCGGGGTCGAGAGCAAACGGCCGCCGATCTTGATGTGGATGATCGATGTCAGACAGGCTTGCGATGCCGGCCGTGCGTCAAGTTTCGGTTTGACGACAAACAGCCATGAAAATCCGAGCGCCAAGACCAGAAACGCGACGAGCACAGGCGACTGTACGATGGCCCTCTTCGCGCCGAACGAACGCAATCCCAACCCTATGCCTCGCGCGATGACGCCCGCCGCCGCACCTATTGCCATTGCTGCCCACAGCACGGCAGCCAACAAGCCTCCCGGTCCGTCGAAAGAGCCATCGCCACGCAGGTAAGCGATGCCGGCAGCCAGGACGACAGCGCAGACGGCGAGACACACGCGGTTCGGCATTGCCACCGCGATGAAGAAGGGCACAAACAGAAACGGAAGCGGGATCAGGATCAAAGGAATCAGCAAGACAAGCACTCCTCGGCGTTGGCCGATTGCCATTTGCTTGCCTATGAGCGCGGAACGATGGCGAGCCGGACCAGGCGCCGTGCAGATGCCGCGTAGATTTTCAGCACACGCATAGATCGGATCGGCCGTCCCTGCCCGTCGGCCATTGCCAGTTTGGCGCCGAGCATGACGAAGGCGCCGGCGAAGGTGCGGCGCATCCAGCTCAGCACCATCGGCCGCGACACGACATGGCTGCGGATCGAGGCGGCGAAGCTGGAGCGCCGATTTGCGGGACCGACCTCAGATAGCGGCGTCGGCGTGCCGCGCAACCTTGCCCGCAAGCACCGCCTGCTCGACCAATGCAGCCACCTCATCGGCCACCGCCAGCACCGGTGCACGGTCGCGGGTGGCCCTCGCAATCACCATCAGCCCTTCCAGCGAGGATTCGACCAGCAGTGCCAGGGCATGCGCCCGGCGTTCGGGCACTCCTGCCCTGACAAAGGCCTGTCGCAGCAAGCCGATCCATTGCTCGAAAGCCGATCGGCAGAGTTCCGCCAGTTCCGGCACATCGGTGGGTGAATCCAGCACCACCGGCGCGATGGGGCAACCCAGCGAAAAATCATTGTCCTCCAGCATGCGCCCGACCGACTGGTATATGTGATGGACGGCCACTGCAGGATCGCTCTCGGCTGCCAGTGCTTCGCCCAGCCTTTTCGTGACGTCGGCAACGCTGTTGCGCGTCACCTCGATGACCAGTTGGTCCTTGCCGCCTGGGAAATGAAAATAGAGCGAGCCGCGCGGCGCCCCGCTGGCGCCCAGAATGTCGTTGAGCGAGGTGCCGTGATAGCCGCGCTGCTTGAGCAACAGGCCTGTGGTCTCGAGTATGCGGGTGCGGGTGTCGTTGGCCATGTCAACCTCTGTCAGCAGTGACGCATTATAGGCCTTGCCAAGAATATGACAATCGGTCTATATAATATGTAGATCAGTCTATATATTATATAGGAGAGTGATATGCGCAGCTACCGTCTTCAAGGGTTTGGTGGAACCGAATCCTTGGCCATGCGCGACGAGGCGCGGACGGAACCGAAACCGCATGAGATCGTGGTGCGAGTCCGCGCCGCCTCGCTCAATCGGCGCGACACGATGATCCTTGGCGGCACCTATCCGTTGCCGCCGCGGCAAGGCATCGTGCCGCTGAGCGACGGCGCCGGTGACGTCGTCGCAATCGGCGATGCCGTCACCCGTTTTGCCGTCGGCGACCGCGTCACAGGCAGCTACTTCGCCCGCTGGATCGATGGCCGCATCAATGCCGGTCTGATCGACCAGCTCGGCTGTACGCTTGACGGCATGCTGACTGAGTTTGCCGTGCTCGACGAACAATGGGCGGCGCGACTGCCCGATCATCTGAGCTGGCACGAAGCGGCGACGCTGACCTGCGCCGGCGTGACGGCCTGGAACGCGGTGACCGGGACCCGGATTCCGAAGCCTGGTCAATGGGTTCTCACCATCGGTTCGGGTGGCGTTTCGCTGTTTGCTCTGCAGTTCGCCAAGTTGCTCGGCTGCCGGGTTGTCGCCATCACATCGCGCGCGGAGAAGGCCGACAGGCTGCGGGCGCTGGGCGCCGACCTCGTTGTCTCCAGCACCGACATACCGGAATGGGGCGGCTGGGCGCGCGAGCAGACAGGCGGCATCGACCTCGTCGTCGAAACCGGCGGCCCGGCCACCTTCGCGCAGTCGCTGATTGCCAGCACGCTTTATGGACACATCGTGCTGCTGACGCTGCAGGACGCCAGTGGCAGATCGATCGAGATGCCGGCAGCGCTTTATCAGCGCAGCCTCGCCACCATCAGCCGCCTGTTCGTCGGCAGCCGCAGCAATCTCGAGGCCATGCTGCGCGCCGTGTCGCAGCATCGCCTCAAGCCCGTTGTCGACAGGGTCTTCCCCTTTGCCGAAGCCCCCGAAGCGTACCGCCACTTCCAGCAGGGCGACGTGTTCGGGAAGGTTGTCATCGACTGCGCCTGACCCAATTGCCCGCTTTTCAACCCCGAACCAGGAGAACGACCATGACCATCCGTGAAGCTTCCGCAGAATGGCAAGGCACGCTGAAGGAAGGCGGCGGCCGTCTGCGGCTTGGCAGCGGCGTCTTCGAAGGCGCCTATTCCTTTCCGTCGCGGTTCGAGAACGGTCCGGGCACCAATCCCGAAGAGCTGATCGGGGCAGCACATGCCGGCTGCTTCTCGATGGCGCTGACCTTCATCCTCGGCCAGGAAGGCCACGTCGCCCGCACCATCCGCACCGTCGCCAAGGTGCATCTCGGCGCGACCGCCGCCGGGCCGACGATCACCCGCATCGAGCTCGAAACGGAGGCGGAGGTCACGGATCTCGCCGAAGACGAGTTCGAACGCCTGGCGCAGTCGGCCAAGGCGACTTGCCTCGTCTCGCGCGCCTTGGCCGGCGTGCCTCAGATCACCCTAAAGGCCGTGCTGGTCAAAGCCGTCAAAGATCAATGAAACCGGGAGAATATGATGAAACAGGAGCTTATCATGGACGCAGCCGGGAATGATTTGTCCCGGCAGACGGCCGAGATCATGCATCGCTTCAACGATGTGTTCCAGCTGCACGATCCGTCCGCGCTTGCCGAGTTGGTGGCGCAGGATTGCGTTATCGAAAACACCGTGCCGGCGCCGGACGGCGCCCGCCATGCCGGCAAAGAGGCGTGCATTGACCTATGGTCGGCGATCGCCACCCAGCCCGGCACGCGCTTCGACCTCGAGGAAACCTTCGTCGCCGGCGAACGGGCGACGATCCGCTGGCGCTACTTCATGGCCGACGGCAACTCCATCCGCGGCGTCAACCTGATGCGTGTCGCGGACGGGCTGATCGTCGAGGCGATGGGTTACGTCAAGGGATAGAAGCGTTGCCCGATACGGCACTCCCGTTCCCAGCCCGGAATCTCGCTCAAGTCGAGTTTCCGGGCCGGTTTTCTGGTCACTGGATGACGCGGTGCAGCTTCACCGTGGTGCTGGGACTGTTCTGGATGGTCTGGAAGATCACGCAATAGCGATCCGTGAGTTCGAGCAGTTGGTCAAGCTGACTTTGGGGAGCGTCGGTGTCGATGTCGAACCGCAAGCGGATTTCCTTGAAGCCCACTGGAACACCCGCAGTCACGCCGAGCGTGCCGCGAAGATCGACGTCACCTTCCGCGGAAACTTCGGCGGACCTGATCGGAATTTCGAGCACGGCCGCCGCCGCGCGCATCGAGACACCGGCGCATGCGATCAGCGCCTCCAGCAGCATGTCGCCGGAGCACAGTTCCTGGCCGCTGCCCCCGGCCATCGGATGGATGCCGGCAAGCGCCAGCCCGCGTCCGGTCTCGACCTGGCAGGTGACGGTGGACGCGTCGGCGACGCCTTTGGCCTTCAAGGTGAGGAACGCGGCCTTCGCATCCCTGCGATAGAGATCCTTGATCGGCTCCTGCGTGGCGCGAAATGTTGCGATTTCCATGAACAATCTCCTGTCTTGAATTGTCGTTGTCAAAAATGGCGAGCAGTGGCCGGGCCCTTATTCCGGCACCGCGATGCCGGAGCCGCCGAGCTCAGCCGGAAAGTCCCTGAGCTTGGGCAGCCCGTCTTTCATCGGCAGCACGGTCTCAGCGTAGTTGACGTGAACCCCAGGCGTGAATTTCACGCCTGGTATCGTTGCCGCATAGACATCGACCAGGCCGAGCGGCGGATGAACGGTCATCAGATGACCACCGCATTTCGTGCAGAACTGGCGATCGCTCATTTCGGTCTTCTCGAACCCGGACAGGAACTCCGCGCCCCTGGTGACCTTGACGTTCTGAGGCTTCCACAGCGTGAAGGCGTTCACGGGAGACGCCGACCACGATCGACACGAACCGCAATGGCAATAGCCCATTGCCTCGGCGGCTCCGTGCACTTCGATTTCCACGGCGCCGCAAAAACACCCGCCCTTATGTACCGTCATGACTTTTGTCCCTGGTTGGTTTCGACAGCACTCAGCGCCCACTCTCGGCAGCGCTTGAGCACCGGTGCAGGTTTAGGAGTTCTGGCCGCGAACTGAATGATACGGCGTCCGCCTCGCTTGACAGCGCGTCCGGAACTCGAAAGGGATGGCTCACCGGCTAGCCGGGTGCGGGACGAAACGGAATGGCCGGGGATGCTCTGTCTGACCTGTTGAGGACGGTACGCCTTACCGGCGCGACGTTTTTTGACATTGAGGGCCACGAGCCGTGGGCCGTCTGTTCGCCGGCGCCATCGTCCATCCTGCCGAAGATCCTGCCCGGTGCGGACCATCTGATCTCCTACCATGTGGTAACGGCCGGTCGCTGCTTCGCGCGCATCATCGGCCAGGAAGCGATCGCGCTGGAGGCCGGCGAAGTCGTCGTCTTCACCAGGAGCGACCCGCACATTATGTCCAGCAATCCGGCGTTGCGCGCCGATCCGCCGACAGCCGACGTTCTCGACATCGCAACAGCCGGCCGGATGCCGTTTTACATCAACTGCGCCGGCGACGGCGCGGCCTCGGCCAGGCTGGTTTGCGGCTATCTCGCCTGTGATGCACAGCCTTTCAATCCACTGCTCGAGGCTTTGCCGCCGGTGATCAAGGCCGAAGATGCCAAAGGCGATGGCGGCTGGCTCAGCCAGTTCATCAACCTGGCTGTCACGGAGGTGGCGCAAAAGCGCGCAGGCAGTGAAACGGTGCTCACCAAACTGAGCGAACTGATGTTTGTCGACGTGTTGCGCCGTTACTTGGAATCGCTGCCGCCACAAACCACGGGATGGCTGGCTGGCCTGCGCGATCCGCACCTGGCGAGGGCGCTGGCGCTGATCCACGACCGGCCGGCGCATAACTGGACGGTGGAGGCGCTGGCGAAAGACTCCGCGCTGTCGCGCAGCGTGCTCGCCGAACGCTTCACCAGGCTGGTCGGCATGCCGCCAATGCATTATCTCGCCAAATGGCGCATGCAGATCGCCTCGGAGCTGCTCAGCGCCGGCTCCAGCAACATGGCCAGCATCGCCGCTGAAATCGGCTACGAATCCGAAGCAGCGTTCAGCCGCGCCTTCAAGAAGATGATCGGCCTTCCGCCCTCCGCCTGGCGTCTAGGCATCCGGACCGGATCCGGAACCGACGAAGAGTAGGCCGATGCCTGCTAGATCCTGTTCTATCGATCAGCCAGCGCCAGCTTGGCCCCAAGCATGACAAAGGCGCCGGCGAAGGTGCGGCGCATCCAGGTCAGCACCATCGGCCGCGACACGACATGGCTGCGGATCGAGGCGGCAAAGATGCCGTAAGCGACGAAGACGACGAAGGTCAGCAGCATGAAGACGCTCGAGAGCTCCAGCATCTTGGCAAATGCGTTCGGTTCGGTCGTGCTGACGAATTGCGGCAGGAAGGCAAAGAAGAAGATCGACAGCTTCGGGTTCAGGATGTTGATCAGGATGCCGGAGGTGATGACCTTGGCTGCCGAGCGGGGTGCCGCGTTTTCATCGACGCTCAGGCCGCCCTTCTCCTTCAGCGTGTTCCAGGCCATGTAGAGGAGATAGGCGACGCCGAGATATTTCAGCGTCTCGAAGGCGACAGCACTTGTGTGCAGCAGCGCCGCCAGGCCGGTGATGGCGGCGGCCATATGTGGGATGATGCCAAGCGTGCAGCCGAATGCAGCAGTGATCGAGGCGCGCGCGCCTCGCGAAAGCCCGGCGCTCAGCGTGTAGAGAACGCCGGTGCCGGGCGAAGCCACGACGATCAGCGACGTCAACAGGAATTCGATGCTCATGGTTCCTCCAACGCCCTGCCCGTGGTGGAAGCTATCGGGGGATGTGGGATGAGGCAAGGTGGGCGTCGGCTAGATCGTTGGCATCCCGTGCGCCTTGCGCGCCATCAGGCAATCGTCGCCGCCAGGCATGCAGGCGTGGCAGACGTCCGGGCGGATCTCGTAGATGCCGCAGGCCGTGTGCTTGCCGATCTCGCCCGTAAGCGCCGAACAGCGCACGCCCTCGCAGCGCATGCCGGACAGGTCGGCGGACACGAACTTTTCCGGAATCCGGTCAAGTTGCGCATCGTCCTCGGTCGAGAAGCGCGGCCATTCGGCCGAGTAGGAGCAGCAGGCGCCGCAGCTCTGGCAATCGAAAACCGGCTGGTCGTCCTGTTTTGACGACCGGATATCCCTGGCGGCCAACGCGACCAGCCCAGGCGCTGCGAGATTGCGATCGGCTTGGTGCGGCAAGGCGCTATTTCTTCTTGCCTGCCTTGCCCTTGGGCGTGGCGGCTGGCGCCTCGAACAGATCGGTCGCCGACGGTTCGGCGGCCTTCGGCGCGGCAGCGGGCTTGGCCTGCTTTGCAGTGGCAGCAGCCGGCGCTGCCGGCTGGTCCTTGGTGGAAAACTTTATGGCCATGTCAGTCCTCGTCGGAAAAGCGGGATGATGGTGCGCGCGGATTGCGCAAGCGGCCGATCAGCGCCGAGACCGCTGTGATGTTCATTTCCTCGGGCGACCAGTTCCTCGCCTCGGCAATGTGGTGCGCCGCCAGTTCGCGATGCGTGCTGCCGCTATAGGCGGCATCCTGGTAGGTCACGCGCTCCTGGGTCTTTTTGTCCTCGCGGACATATTCGACCAGATAGTTCGGGGCTTCGGCACGGCCGCGCACGCCGACGCGCACCTGGGCATCGCCATGCGCGCGCTTGCAGCGCTCGAGCTTTTCCAGCACACGGCGGACATATTCGACCGGCTTGTCCAGGCCCGGGACCATGGACGCGATGGTCGCATCGGCATCGATCGGCGTCGGCGGTACGCGCTTGGTGGCCATCAGCGTTTGCCTGCCCGCTTCGGCAGCGCCGCAAGGACTGCGGCCGCTGCCATGTCGTCGGCTTCCTTTTCCTTGCGCAGTTCGCGCAAGCGCGCGGTCTTGGCTTCGCGCGCCTCGCTGACGGCATCACGCTCGGACAGGATGCGGTTGAGTGACATCGACTGGGTTTGCGTCTTGCTGAACAGCGAGCCGGCCTGGTCGGCAGTCTTGGATTGAGTGGTCAAAACTTTCTCCTGTCGGGAGCCTGGTGCCGATAGAGCGAGAGCGGTCTTCGATTACGACCAAAGCAATACGGCAGCGGGGCAGTATGGGCGGTTCAGATTGCTGGATCGTCCCTTAGCACGTTCCGGCCGGCGTGCGGCGCACTTTTAGCGGCATGACGCACAAAATGAAAAAGGCCAGGCACCGCCTGACCTTCCATGAAAGCGCCGCGCATCCAGTTGGATGCGCAAGGCGCTCCTTTCAGCCTTTCATCGGTGCCAGTACATCCGTGGTCACCGGAAGGCCGAATTCCTTATCAGGCCGCCTTCAACTGGTCGGCGGACATCTTGCCCGACTTGTTGTCGCGGGTCATCTCGTAGCCGAGCTTCTGGCCCTCGACGATGTCACGCATGCCGGCGCGCTCTACGGCCGAGATGTGGACAAAAACGTCGGCGGAGCCGTCGTCAGGCTGAATAAAACCAAAACCTTTGGTGGCGTTGAACCATTTCACTGTGCCGGTGGCCATGAAGAACCCTTTCCCTGGCAAATATTCGTTCACCATCGTGCGACTGCACAACAGCGTTTTGTCTCGATTTTTGATGGGGAAGTTCGTCAAAGGCGCGCATCATGCGCGGATAACAAAAGTCGGTCAAACAAATATCGACATGTTTCTTATAGACTTCTTTTAGCGCCGAGTCAATTTCTGGTTTGGCCGGAACCCAAATTCAACCTGAGGGTGCCTGAGGCATAAGCCTCAACTGACGAGGTGGCGGAGCTCAAGGCGTTCCAAAAAATATTCCACGCCCCGGAACCAATCGCAAGCCGGCGCATTTCCGTGGTGTCAGCAATTCAGAGAGCAATCTCGGTAATGCTGGCAAAAGAACGCCTCCCGCACATTAAGCGGTGCGAGAGGCGTTCTTGTAAGTGCCCTTGTCTGACGCAATTCCCAGGGGAAAACCGTTTCACACTTTCCTTAAACTCACGCTGGCGGCCTACAGGATCGCGCTGATCAGCGGCAGGATCTCGTAGTGGAAACCGCGGCCGGAGCTCGACACCGGATCGCCGTCGGTGACCGCTCTTGCCTCGGCTTCGCTGCCGACACGCAGGATCAGCAGACCCCAAGGACCGGCCGGGTCGGCGACCGGCCCGGCCAGGATCATGGTGCCCTCGGCAAGCTTGCCGCGCAGATAGTCGGCATGCCGGCCCATCAACTCCCTCTCCTCCTCCGTCAGGGTGAAGGCGAAGTCCGGCCGAGGCGGGATCAGCCGGCAGTGGAAGATTGTTGGCGCGGTAGTCTCACGCGGTCCATCATTGCTGGCCATCGGTCACTCACCGTGATGTCATTAGTGGTCCTATTCGTCCGGGCCGGGTTCCGGCCAAGTCTCCTTCGCTGCTTCCGCATACCAGTGCCGCATCGCCGGCGTTGCCAACACGGCGTCGACGTAGGCGCGCGTGTCGGGCGCGAGCTTGCCGCCATAGGTGTCGAAGCGGGTGACGACAGGTGCATACATGGCATCGGCCGCGGTGAAATGACCGAACAGGAAGGGGCCGCCTTTGCCGTATTGTTCCCGGCACTGGCGCCAGATCGTTTCGATGCGCGCGCGCTGCATTTCGCCTTCGGCGTCGAGCGGCTTGTGGCCCTTCGGCCGGCGCAAATTCATCGGCCAGCCATAGCGCACCTCGCGAAAGCCGGAATGCATCTCGGTCGCCACCGAGCGAGCCAAGGCGCGGGCGCCGATATCCTGCGGCCAAAGTTTTTTCTCCGGAAACAGGTCGGCCAGATATTCAAGGATGGCAAGGGTTTCCCAGACAATCCTGCCATTGTGATTCAACACTGGCACAAGGCCGGTGGGCGAGACTTTCGCCAGAGCGGCAAAAGTCTCGGGCGTGCGCAGGCGCACGAAACCTTCCTCGAACGGGATCTCCAGATGCTTCATCGCCACCCATGGCCTCAGCGACCAGGACGAAAAGCACTTGTTGGCGATGATGAGCGTAAATTCAGCCAAGGCGGTCTCCCCAAAATTTCGTCACACTAGTCACACGATACGACGCGGCAAAGCGTTTCGGCGACCATATAAGCGACCAGATGCGACGATGATCGCCGCCCAGGGAACCTAAGCCAAGCCGGCCCGTTTGCCTCCTGCGAATGAATCCCCGGAATCCCAGGAGATGCAAAGATGGTGAACAAGGATCAGGTTGCCGGCGTGGCCAAGCAGGTCAAGGGCTCGGTCAAGGAGGCCGGCGGCAAGGCGACCGGCAACAGGCAGACCCAGGCCGAAGGCACTGCAGACAAGACCGCCGGCAAGGTGCAGAAGGTCTATGGCGACGTGAAGGACAAGATCAAAAAGGCGCTCTGACCCGATCTCGCAGGCAATGAGGAAGGCGGCTCAAGGCCGCCTTTTTCTTGTCAGAGGCTGAGACTCTTGCTGAAGGCGCTGGTGAACTTGACCTCGCCGTGGTCGCCGGCCGCCTCGCCCAGCACTACGTCCATGCTGTCCCCGGTTACCCTCACCAGCGCGAAGCCGCCCATATAGGCGGCCTTCGGCTTGAACAGGTCGAGGCCATCGCTCTTGTAGATCATCGGCACTTCGTGCTGATGGCCATGGAAGATGGCGATGACATTGTAGCCCTTCAGCGCCGCCAGCAGCGCCTGGCGGTCGGCCTCGCTCCACCAATGCGGCGCGCCTGCGCCGTCATCGTCATAGGTGCGCTTGGCCGGGTCCCAGCGCTCGACCGAGAAAGTGTCCCAGCCATAGTGCTGGAACAGGATGACGGGACGGCCATCCGCCGCGTAGGTCGCCAGATCCTGCTTCAGCCACGGCAGGCTGCTCACCGCGCCATGGCCGGTGTCGCCGGCAAAGCGGTGGGTCTGGACGAGATGCAGGCCGCCCCAGTCCCAGGAATAGCAGTCGGTGTCGACATCGTATTCGGTGGCCGGCACCGGCGGCTTGAAGAACACGCCGGGGCGGTGGTTGATCTCGACATAGTCGCGCAATTCACGCCGGTACCAGTCGACATGGGGCGGCGAGCCGTTCTGGTCGAGATCGTGATTGCCGAGGCCGACATAGACCGGCATGTGCACGCGATCGGGACCGACGCCCTGTTGATAGCGCTGGCTGAACTGCAACAGTTGCGTGCCTTCGCTGGGCTCGGTGATCTGGCCGCCGCCATCGTCGGTGATGTCGCCGCCGACAACGAGGCCGAGCGGCGCATCGATGCGGCCGCCGGCCGAACGCAGGCGGGTTGCAACGCCATCGATCTCGACTGGCCATTGCCGGCCGGCCAAGCCATTGAGGACAGCGACATTGCGCAGCAAGGCGGCGTCGGTCTTGCCTTCCTCCAGGCAGTTGGGGCTGAGGCCGCTCGACATGCGGCAGGCATGGACGTCGGCGATGAACAGAAAGGTGGCGTCGATGGGCTGGATGCGCTTGCCGGTCTGGCCAAGCGCGGCGCGCGGCAGCATGCCAGCCATGGTAAGGCCGGCTGCCTGTGCGAGGAAATTGCGACGGGAGAGGACGAGCTTGCGATTCATGACCTGAAATTCAGCACAGCCGGCGCCCCACCGTCCAGTTGCCAGGAATGGCAGGTCGACACGGCACTGTGGCTCTGGCATTTCTTGGGTCATGCTGGCGCGTAGCAAATACAAGCAGAGGGGGAGGATTTCATGAGAGCCGTTTCGATAGGCGTGGTGCTGGCTGGGTTGCTACCGGCGGCTGCGGTGCATGCCGCCGATTGTGTCGACGCAAAATCGGCCAAGGCCGGCTTCGTTCTGGAAATGCCTGGCGTCCGCAGCGAGTTTCGGCCGGTGGCCGGCGGCATGGTGTCCGTCGCCAACAACTACGAATCGCAATCGCCGCAGACACAGTTCCTGTTTGCCGGCCTGGTCGAAGTGTTTCGCGACAGCGATACCGGACGGGTGGCGACGATTCCGTTTTCCGATCTGCGAAAACTGTTTCCGCTGAAGACGGGAGCCAAGAGCACGATCGAATTCGTCGAGTTGTCGCCGAACAAGCAGCCGAAGAGCACCAAGACACTGAGCCTGGTCGTCAAGGGCAAGGAGACGTTCAGCGTCGGCGGCTGCAAATACAACGTGCTGGCGGTCACGGAGACCTTCAAGAACGGCGCCGGCGAAACGCTGGACACATTCACCGCGCTTTATGCTCCCGATCTGCAAGCGTCTCTCGCCCGGCGTTACGACGAAGGGACCAGCGCGGAATCGGTGAACGGTTACGAGACGATCAAGCCGCTTTCCAACTAGAACAGCGCAGTTCCGGCCTCAAGGTTTTCCCGGCCGCAGCAGGATCCTGCGACGCCGCTTCGCTCTGCTCGGGAATGGCGGCGTTGAGCTGCCCTGAAGTTCGGCCAGGCAATCGCGCAGCACGCTGGCATCCTGTGCCGCCTTGGCCATCGACATGGCGCCGGAATAGGCGGCGATGGCGAGTGCCGCAAAGCGCTCGGGGTCGGTGCCCTGCTCCCTCCCCGACTGCTGGTCGGCTCGCACCTTGTCGGCAACCGCCTGACGCCATCCGGCAAAGATATCGTCCAGAGCGGCGCGGAAATCCGGGTCAGCGAGCGACAGTTCATGCGCCAGATTGTTGAGCGGACAGCCGCGCACGAAGCCTTGCTGCTCAAGCTCGGTCGCCACCGCCTCGAACACCGCGCGCACGCCTTCGCGCGCCGAGCCTGCCGCCCGTACAGGGTTGATCCAGGTTTCATCGAGGGCCGCTGCCACGCGCTCCTCGATCACCGCCAGAGCGAGCGCCTTCTTCGTCGGGAAATGATGATGCAGCGCGCCGCCGCTGACGCCTGCGGTCGTCATCAACTCGCCAAGAGCGGATGCATGATAGCCACGCGCCTGGAACGACGCTTCGGCGATATCGAGCACCTTGTTGCGCAGCCCTTCGGGATCGTTGGTGCGTTTTCGCGGCGGCCCTTTCGGAGCCCGAGCAATCTCTGCTGACATTTGCCAACGATAGCAGATTGACAAAACAGGACAACCGGTCTGTTTTATAAACCGGATGATCATCCTGTTTTTGGAGACGACACAATGACCGTACCCCTGAATGCGCCTGCGACGGCAAGCCTGCTCGCTTCGCCTGTCGTCGAGTTGCGGCAGTACACGCTGAAGCCGGGACGGCGCGAGACGCTGATCGACATCTTCGACAGTCGGTTCATCGAAGGCCAGGAACACGCCGGCATGACCATCATCGGACAGTTCCGCGACCTCGACCGCCCCGACATATTCGTCTGGCTGCGCGGCTTCGATGGCATGGAAGCGCGGAAGCAGGCGCTCACCGCCTTCTATGACGGGCCGGTGTGGACGGCGCACCGCGACGCCGCCAATGCGACGATGATCGATTCCGACGATGTGCTGCTCTTGAAGCCGGCATGGCCAGGCGCCGGCTTCGATCTGTCAGGCGCGCAGCGAGGCGCCATGCCGGCGGATGGAAAGCCAAGCGCAGACAATGGCTTGACCGGTGTTGTTGTCATCCAGATTCATCATCTGCGGTCTGGCGCCGAAGCCGATTTCGCCGGCAATTTCGAAACGGATGCCGTTCCGGTCCTTATCGGCGCCGGCGGACGGTTGCTTGGCGCCTTCATCACCGAGCACGCCGAAAACAGCTTTCCCCGCCTGCCGGTGCGCTTGAGCGAAAACGTCTTTATCGCGGTGACGGGTTTCAACAGTCCCGAGGCGCATGCCAGTTACGAAGCCGCAGTTGCCGCTTCGCCCCAATGGCAAGCGGCCGATGTGACCTGGCGGACCGAAACCTTGCGCCTGACGCCGACGTCGCAGTCGCTGCTGCGGTAACCGGATCGGCACGCGGCCAACCGAAGTTCATACTGAGCGATAGGCCGGCGGCTTGACCGCCCTCGCCGATCGGCATTGCCTTCGTGACGCGGGCAACAGCGAGAGCATTCGATGCGACTTGGCCTTCAATGAGACTTTCTGGCAAACGAGCACTGGTGACCGGCGGCTCGGACGGCATCGGCCTGGCGACATCGGAAGCTTTCTTGCGCGAGGGCGCCGACGTGCTGATCGTCGGTCGCGACACCAGCAAGCTCGAGACCGCCCGCGAGACACTTGCGGCGGCGGGCAACGTCGGCACCCAGTCGGCCGATCTCTCGACCTCGTCCGGCATCGATGCCGTGGTCGATCGCGCGAAAGCAACCGGCCCGCTCGACATCCTCGTCAACAATGCCGGCGTCGCTTATCTGGTGCCTTTCGAGACCGTCACCGAGCACCAATTCCAGCAATCCTTCGCGCTCAATGTGACGGCGGCGTTCTTCCTTACCCAGCGGCTGCTGCCGCATCTCGGCGCCAACGCCTCCGTCATCAATATCTCGTCCTACTTCGCCGACAAGATGATCCCGAAGCGGCCGTCGAGCCTGTATTCCTTGTCCAAGGGCGCGCTGAATTCGCTGACCAAGTCGCTGGCCTTCGAGCTTGGTCCGCGCGGCATCAGGGTCAATGCGATTGCGCCCGGCACGGTCGACACCGCCATGCGGCGCAAGTCGATCGACAACCTGCCGGCGGCAGCGCAAGCCGAGCTGAAAACCTATGTCGAGCGCAGCTACCCGCTCGGCCGCATCGGCCAGACCAGCGATCTTGCCGGCATCGCCGTCTATCTGGCCAGCGACGAGGCGGCGTGGACCAGCGGCGGCATTTTCGCGATCGATGGCGGGTATACGGCGAGGTGACCGTTTGGACGGCCCTCGGCCTCGAACAAGCGGAGCACTTGACCAAACTTCCGATACCGCGTCTGTCTGCAGATTGAGCAATGCTTCAGACATTCGTGGTGCCATGCCGTCTATCGATCCACTGATCCTCTTCTACACAACGTTCTTCAGCAAACCCGTCGATATCGCGTCGATACAGTGCGAAATGCCCGGGCGGTGGACACTGGACAAACGACGGATTTCCGAGGCCGCGGCAGTCGTCTTCCATATTCCGAACTTTCGCGAAGTTGGCGATGCCTACAAATACCCTGGTCAATATTGGGTCGCCTGGTCGATGGAATGCGGCCAAAACTACAAGCGACTTGCCGACCCCAAAATCATGCGGCACTTCGATATCATCATGACGCATGAATCCCGGTCCGATGTCTGGGTACCCTACCTTCCGCGTGCGGTGTGGTGGAAAGATGCGCTGGCCAGACCAATCGTACCGAAAACGGAAGAAGCGCCGGTCGCACTCTTCCAGTCGGCCGGCCTGAATTATAGCGGCCGTGTCGATTTGGCGAACGAACTGGCGCGCCACATCAAGATCGATTCTTATGGCCGATATCGCAACAACCGATCGGTCTCTGGCCCCGATCTGGGCTCGAAGACCAAGATCGAAACCATTGCGCGGCACAAATTCTGCCTGGCCATGGAGAACTCGATCGAGGCCGACTATGTCACCGAGAAAATCTATGACGCGTTCATGGCGGGCACGGTGCCGATCTACCTTGGCGCTCCCAATGTGGACGAGTTCGTTCCGGAGCACTCCTTTATTGACGCCAGTGCCTTCGCCAGCGCCAGCGATCTTGCAGCCTATCTCCAGCACCTGATCGCAACGCCGCAAGACTACGAGGCTTATTTCGACTGGCGCTCAAAGCCATTGCCCGACAACCTCGTCAAACGGGTGCAATCATTGGAAACACCCGCGTTCTGCAGACTGATGAGCGTCGTGCGCCAGCGTCTGGAGGCGCGGACAAGCAAGCCTTCCGGACGGCGAACACTTCCGTTCGGCTACAGATCCTATCTCAGGACAAAGCTGCGCCGTTGGAGGAAAAAGGTTCCGAGCTGACGGTCCGCGATCAGGCGCGCTTTCAGCAAAATACGGAGAACAAAGAGCGTCTCTTGCGACGTCGAGACGGCTTCGACCTTGCCGCCATGCATCTTGGAAATCTCCGAGGCTATGTGGAGGCGCTCCCAGGGTGGACTTGAAATTCTCGGTTTCGCGATCCGAAGCTCGATCCGGATGCGATGCCGGATTTTGGTCGGGAAACTGAACAGAAGGACAAGTGCATAAGCTACCTCATCGCTGCTGTTGCCAGTGAGACGCCGGCACGGATGGTAGTTTGTGTGGCAGCGTCGCTCGTAGGTAGAGTAGGTAGACATGAATTGCGCATTGCTGATCCTGGGGGAAGTTTGCGTAGAGCAATCCGCCAGCTCGACATGATCTTATCGAGCTAAATCCGCAAGTTTCCGTCCACTTCATGGGATCAAGCCGCACTGAGGAGCAATTTCCTTCACACGAAAGTGGAGGGTGCAGGATCCCGAAGGCCGGCGCTACTGCTTCAACCGATTTACTGCCTGCCGGCCGCAATCTCTGCTTGAAGGCCATTGTGCAACGCGATACGCCGTTGCCGAATTCGATCGTCGGAGAGACAAGTGACCGCTGCCAGGACCAGAACCGAAACCGACACGTTCGGCCCCATCGAGGTTGCCGCCGACCGTTACTGGGGCGCGCAGGCGCAGCGTTCCCTCGGCAATTTCAGGATAGGCTGGGAAAAGCAGCCGGCCTCGATCGTGCGTGCGCTCGGCATCGTCAAGCGAGCGGCGGCGGAAGCCAATATGGAGTTGAAGCGGCTCGATCCGGCAGTCGGCAAGGCGATCATCGAGGCGGCGCAAGAGGTGATCGACGGCAAGCTGAACGATCATTTCCCGCTGGTCGTCTGGCAGACCGGCTCGGGCACGCAGTCCAACATGAACGCCAACGAGGTGATCTCCAACCGGGCGATCGAACTTCTGGGCGGCGTCATGGGCTCGAAGAAGCCGGTGCACCCTAACGACCACGTCAATATGAGCCAGTCGTCGAACGACACCTACCCGACAGCCATGCACATCGCGTGCGCCGAGCGCATCGTGCACGATCTGCTGCCGGCGCTGAAGCATCTGCACGCTGCGCTCGAGGTCAAGACGAAGGCCTTCGCCCACATCATCAAGATCGGCCGCACCCATACGCAGGACGCGACACCCCTCACGCTGGGCCAGGAATTTTCCGGCTACGCCGCGCAGGTGGCCTCTTCGATCAAGCGCATCGAGATGACGCTGCCCGGCCTGCAGGAACTGGCGCAGGGCGGCACCGCCGTCGGCACCGGCCTCAACGCGCCGGTCGGCTTTGCGGAAAAGGTGGCGGCGCGCATCGCCGACATTACCGGCATTGCCTTCGTCACCGCGCCGAACAAGTTCGAGGCGCTCGCCGCGCACGATTCCATGGTGTTCTCGCATGGCGCCATCAACGCGGCGGCCGCCGCCCTCTTCAAGATCGCCAACGACATCCGCTTCCTCGGCTCCGGCCCGCGCTCGGGCCTCGGCGAACTGTCGCTGCCGGAAAACGAGCCGGGTTCCTCGATCATGCCGGGCAAGGTCAACCCGACCCAATGCGAGGCTCTGACGCAGGTCTGCGTGCAGGTGTTCGGCAACAACGCCTCGCTGACCTTCGCCGGCAGCCAGGGCCATTTCGAGCTCAACGTCTACAACCCGCTGATGGCCTACAACTTCCTGCAGTCGGTGCAGTTGTTGGCCGACGCCTCGATCTCCTTCACCGACAATTGCGTCCTCGGCATCGAGGCTCGCGAAGACAACATCAAAGCCGCGCTCGACCGCTCGCTGATGCTGGTGACCGCGCTGGCGCCGACGATCGGGTACGACAATGCCGCCAAGATCGCCAAGACCGCGCACAAGAAGGGCACCACCTTGCGCGAGGAAGCACTGGCCACCGGGCTGGTCAGCGAGGCAGACTACGACCGGCTGGTGCGGCCGGAGGACATGACGCATCCGGGTTAAGCGATTCCAGGGGAAGTGCCTTGCGTTTCCTCGGGAAGCGCGCAGCCCTCTTCTTGGGGATTGCGTCAACTAGAAATCCGAATTTTGGGGCGGGACAATTTGCTCCCGCCGCTGCTGGCCGCGACAAGAATTTTGCGTCGGTCGAACGATCCCGAAATGTACGTCCTGTGAACAATGTGTCGCCGGACTGGCGGCTTTGGTGAACAGTCGGCTTGGTCTATCTGACGGGACATCAACCCTTTTCGGAGAGCCACCATGTCCATCAACACTTCCGCTGCCGGCGCCGGCATCGCGTCCAACAGCTCCACCACCATCCTGCTCGGCCGCATCCTGCTCGCCGCCATCTTCCTGCTTTCCGGCTTCGGCAAGCTCACCGCCATTTCGGGCACCGCCGGCTATTTCGGCGCCATGGGCCTGCCGGTGCCGACCGTAACGGCCATTGTCGTCGGCCTGATCGAATTGCTCGGCGGCCTTGCCGTGCTCGTTGGCTTTCAGACCCGCATCGCCGCCTGGGTGCTCGCGGTCTTCACCATCGCCTCGGCCTTTGTCGCCCATACCGGCTGGGCCGACCAGAACCAGATGATCCATTTCCTGAAGAACGTCGCCATCACCGGCGGTTTCCTGCTGCTGGCTTCCTCGGGCCCTGGCGCCTACTCGATCGACGCCAAGCGCGGCTGAGCTTTCCCTCCCAAGCCTGAAAAAAGCGGCGTGGAATTTTCCACGCCGCTTTTTCGTTGTCTGCCCAAGCGCGCACCCGTCCCATCCCTGCTAGGATCGGTCTCGAAACAGCCGGCGGACAGACAACGGAGATGACCATGCCCCGCGATGCATTGCTTCTGATTTCCCGGCTGCTGCTCGCCGCCCTGCTCGTTCCCTCCGGCTACCACGCGCTCGCCGACATTGCCGGGACGACCGGCTATTTCGCCGGCCTCGGCATGCCATTGCCGACCCTTGCCGCCTGGGGCACCGGGCTGTTCGAGTTGATTGCCGGTCTCTTGATACTGGTCGGCTTTCAGACGCCGGTCGTTGCGATACTTCTTGCCGCTTTCTGCATCGTTGCAGGCTCCATCGGCCACTACGGCCAGGGCGGCGATGACCCGATGCTCACCTTCCTGCACCAGCAGATGCTGATGAAGGATATTGCCATCGCCGGCGGATTCCTGGCGCTAGCCATGGCCGGCGCCGGGGCCTGGTCGATCGACGGGCGCGGTGCCGCGGTCTGATATCGTCAAATATCGTCCCGGTTGAACCATCGATGCCCGAGGCAGGTCGACCCCCACTCCGTCTCGGCTTCGCCGAGCCCCCTCTCCCCCGATCGACGGGGTAGAGGAAGGGCGCGAGCCTATTGCCGCCAACGCTTTCCAACGAGGCTCCCTTCCTTTCCCTCCGGAGGGGGAAGGTGGCGGTGCGAAGCAGCGACGGATTGAGGAAGCCGGTGCTCGAACGCGAGGCCGACGACGACATGGTTTTGCTGTCAGGCCGCGCCTACTTCACCGACACGCTCTGCCCACCCTCGACCGCCAGCACCAGCCGGCGGTTGGTGATCCGCGCCAGTTGCGCCAGCCGTCCGGCCGGGCGTTCGCCGTAAAGATCGGAAAGTGAGGCCGGCAGCACCAGCGCCAACGTGCCATTGCCGCGGTTTTCCCATTTCAGCCGCGGCATGACGCCGGGCATGGCCGCAGTCAGCAGATAGACGACGCGCAGCACCGCCGCCAGGATGCGGGCGCGCTCGAGATAGCGCGGCGTCGCCAGGCCGCGGATTTCCGGCGCCGCATCGTTGAACACGCCTTCGTGGCGGAACAGGCCGACCAGCGCCAGGAAGGCACGGCCGGGGTGATCGACGCCAATGAAGGATGCGTGGGCAATGATGTTGAGCGACTGCTTGCCGCGATATTCCGGGTGTGCGCGCCAGCCTATATCGGCCAGCAGACAGGCAGCGTGGCGATAGCGTGCCTCATCCTCCGTCTCGTCGATGCCGAAGGCGGCAAAGGTCTTGTCCGTCCATTCGACAAGCTCATGCGCATGGGTGACCGAGCGCGACCGCAGCCGCGCCAGTTCCTCCGAAGCGGAGACCAGCGGATCGGCCTTCTGCTCGGCAGGGTCGAGCAGCGAATAGAGAAACCCTTCGCGCACGCCCAATGCCGAGACGATGATCTTCGACGGTTGCATCGCCGCCATGATCTCCTGCAGCACGACCGCGCCATAGGGCAGCAGCGAACGGCGGTTCTTCGACACACCTTCGATGCCCTTGACCTTCTCGATCTCGCCTTTCGCCACCTGCTTCAGGAAATTGGCGGCGCTTTCGACACCGATCTCATAGTGGTGCATGACGCCAAGCGGGTAGTTGGTCATTTCCATGTGCAGCCGGGCAAGGTTTCGCCAGGTGCCGCCAACGGCGTAAAAGGGCCGTCCCAGCCCGCCCTTCAACAATTTGGCGCGCGCCAGTTCGTCGCGGGTGATCTTTGCCGCCTGGGCGAGCGAATTCCTGGCCATGTCCTGCAGCCGCAGGCCACCCAGCGGCAGCGTGATGCCGTCGCCGATCGCCTCGCCATTGATGTCGATAAGCTCCAGGCTGCCGCCGCCAAGATCGCCGGCAATGCCATTGGCGGGGTGGAAGCCCGAAATGACGCCAAGCGCTGAATAATGCGCCTCCTGCCGGCCAGTGAGCACGCGGATCTCGGTCTTGAGCACATCCTGGGCCCGGTGGATGAAATCGGGGCCGTTGATCGCTTCGCGGGCCGCGGCCGTTGCCAGCACAAACATGTGCTCCGCACCCGCCTGGTCGGAGAGCGCGCGGAAACGGCGGAACTCCTCCATCGAGCGCGTCACCGCCTCGGGATCGAGCTTGCCGGTCGAAACGATGCCGCGGCCGAGACCGGCCAGCATCTTTTCGTTAAACAGCAAGGTCGGCGAGCGCGCCAGCCCTTCATAGACGACAAGGCGGATCGAGTTCGAGCCGATGTCGATGATGGACAGCGGCCGGCGATCCTGCAGCCGGCCTTGGGACGTTGAAATCATCAGCCGGTGTTCTTCTTGCGACGCTTGAACTGCGCGATGCGCTTGGGCGCATGCGACTTCAGCGCGTCACCCCGTCCCGACAGGCTCGGATTGGTCATGAAATATTCCTGCGCGTTGAACGGTTCCTCACCCTCCTCCAGCACGACGCGCCGGGAGGTTCCGTCAGCCAATACGTCGAAACTTTGCTGGTTGTCCATGATGTTGCCCAGCATGATCTGGCCAAGGATCTGTTCATGCACCGTCGGATTAGTGATCGGCACCATAGTCTCGACGCGGCGGTCGAGATTGCGTGGCATCAAGTCGGCCGAGGCGATGTAGACGATCGCCTCGTCCGACGGCAGGCCATGGCCGTTGCCGAAGCAGTAGATGCGGCTGTGTTCGAGGAAGCGGCCGACGATCGACTTGACCCTGATGTTTTCCGACAGGCCGGGCACCTGCGGCCGCAGGCAGCAGATGCCCCGCACGACGAGATCGATCTCGACGCCGGCACGGCTGGCGTCATAGAGCGCGTCGATGATGTTGGGATCGACGAGCGCGTTCATCTTCATCCAGATGCGCGCCGGACGGCCAGCCAGCGCGTAGGCGACCTCGTCGGCAATGTGCTTGAGGATACGGCTGCGCAGCGTAAACGGCGAGATGGCGATCCGCATCTCATCGGTCGGCTCGGCGTAGCCGGTGATGAAGTTGAACAGCTGGGCGACATCGCGCGCGATCGTCGGATCGGTGGTGAAGAAGGACAGGTCGGTGTAGATGCGCGCGGTCACCGGATGGTAGTTGCCGGTGCCGAGATGTACATAGTTGCGCAGCTTGCCGTCCTCACGCCGCACCACGAGCGACATTTTCGCATGGGTTTTCAGTTCGAGGAAGCCGAACACGACCTGGACGCCGGCGCGTTCGAGGTCGCGCGCCCAGCGGATGTTGGCTTCCTCGTCGAAGCGCGCCTTGAGCTCGACCAGGGCGGTCACCGACTTGCCGGCCTCGGCCGCGTCGACCAAGGCGCGCACGATCGGGCTGTCGTTGGAGGTGCGGTAGAGCGTCTGCTTGATTGCCACCACCTCCGGGTCGGCCATTGCCTGGCGCAGGAACTGGACCACCACGTCGAAGGATTCATAGGGGTGGTGGACGACGATGTCCTTCTCGCGGATGGCCGCGAAACAATCGCCGCCATGCTCGCGGATGCGCTCGGGAAAGCGCGGATTGTAGGGGGTGAACTTCAGGTCGTCGCGCGGCACGGCGACGATCTCGGAAATCTGGCTGAGCGCCAGCGGGCCGGTCAGAACGCTGATGCGGCTCGAAGAGACGCCAAGCTCGCCGGCGACGAACTCGCGCAATTCACCGGGCATCGACTTGTCGAATTCGATGCGGATGACCGAACCGCGGCGGCGCCGCTTCAGCGCCGTCTCGAACAGGCGCACGAGATCTTCCGACTCTTCCTCGACCTCGATATCGCTGTCCCGGATGATGCGGAAGGTGCCGGAACCCTTGACCTCATAGCCGGGGAACAGCTTGCCGATATAGAGGCCGACAGCCTCCTCCAGTGGAATGAAGCGAACGTGCTGCTTGCGGTCGGGCAGGCGGATGAAGCGCTTCAGCGCCACCGGCAGGCGCAGAAGCGCGCTCATCTCCTCGCCATTCTTGCGGTGGCGCAATTGCAGCGCCATCGAGAAGCCGAGATTGGGAATGAACGGAAACGGATGCGCCGGGTCGATCGACAGTGGAGTCAGGACCGGGAAGACCTGGTCCTGGAAATGATCTTCCAGCCAGACTTTCTCATCCTTGGTCAGTGCATCGCGGGTGATGCTCTCAATGCCTTCCTTGTTGAGCAGCAACATCAGCGCCGAAAGGCTGTTCTGCTGGTCCTCCTGCAGCCGCTCGACCTCGCGCAGCAATTGTTCCAGCTGCTGCTCCGGCGTGCGGCCGTCGGGGCTCTTGAGCGCAATGCCTTCGCGCACCTGGCCGGCAAGGCCGGCGACGCGGACCATGAAGAATTCGTCGAGATTGGCGGCTGAAATCGACAGGAAACGGACGCGTTCGAGCAGCGGATGGTGCTGGTTCTGGGATTCCTCGAGCACACGCCGGTTGAACTGCAGCCAGGAGAACTCACGGTTGACGAACCGATCGGGGTTGCCGCCCTCGGGGCTCGCCACCTCGACATTGATGAATTCGCTCTGCACCGGCTTCAGTTCGTTCATGGTTCCTGCTCTTCCCCCGCCAACCGTCCCTTGGAGCGCCGCTGGACGTGCCATGCCTCTAACACGCTTTTGTGGCGCATGACCCTTCGGCGAAAACCGTTCCGATTTCAGGGACATGCACTTAACCGGCTCAACGTATCCTCTGACAGGCTTTTGCGACAGTTTCATTTCATCGATCTTGCAAACAGGCCTGTTATGTTCCAGATGCTTTTCGACGAGATCAAGGAGACGACGATGGCAGGCGGTTCCATTCCCCACTTCCAGAACGATGCGGGCCATCCGGCAATCGACATCGGCGTCAAGGAATTCATGTGCACCGGCGCCAACCCGCCCTTCGACCATCCACACGTGTTCCTCGACATGGGCGACGACAATGAAAAGGTCTGCCCCTATTGCTCGACGCTCTACCGCTATTCGGCGAAGCTGAGGGCGACGGAAACGCTGCCGGCCGGTTGCCTTTATATCGACCAGGCCGCCTGATCCTTCCGCGACAAGCCCGATGGAAGACATCAGGTCCCGGCAGGTCATAATCGCCGGGGCCGGCATCGCCGGGCTGACCGCTGCCCTTGCCTTCGCCGGACGGGGTTATCCGGTAAAGCTGATCGAACAGGCACAGCACCTAGAAGCGGCCGGCGCCGGCATCCAGCTTTCGCCCAACGCAACACGCATTCTTGGAAAACTCGGCGTGCTCGACCGACTGCTGCCCGCAGCGTTGCGGCCGGAAGCGGTCGTGCTCAAGGACGCCGGGACGCTGCGCGAACTGGCGCGGGTACCGCTTGGGCAAGCCGCCGAAGCGCGCTGGCAGGCGCCTTATCTCGTCGCTCACCGCGCCGATCTGCAGGCAGCGCTGCTGGCGCAAATGGCCGAACGGCCGGAGATTGAGCTCATCACCGGCGCCCGCGTGACCGGCACCGTCAAAGACGCGCAATATGTCGCCGTGACCGCCGAAGTGGACGGCCGCGAGATCGAGGCACGCGGCAAACTGCTGGTCGGCGCCGACGGCGTCTGGTCGGCAGTCAGGGCGCAACTCGCAGGCGAGGACTTCGTCAAAAGCCGTTTTTCGGGCGAACTCGCCTGGCGAGTCACGATCGCGGCCGACGGTGCGGCCGGAGAAGCCTTTGTCGCGATCGGCGCCGCCGACTGCGTCACCACGTTCCTGCATCCTGGCTTCCACATGGTCGCCTACCCCGTCAGCAAAGGCCGGGCCTTCAATCTCGCCGCCTTCACCAAGGGTGAGCGCATAGCCGAAGGTTGGTCGGGCCATGCCGATCCCGCGATCCTCACGGCTGCCCTGCGCGGCACCGCGCCGGGCCTGACGAAGCTTGTGGCACTGGCCGGCCCATGGACGGCCTTTCCGATCCACACCGTCGAACAGAAGCGGTGGACGAGCCCGCAGGGCATCGCGCTGATCGGCGACGCCGCGCACGCGATGACGCCGTTTGCCGCGCAGGGCGCGGCAATGGCGATCGAGGATGCCATCACGCTTGCCGACGCTATCGCCGATTTCCCTGGCGATCTGCCCAGAAGTTTTCAAATCTGGGAAAATCTTCGGCGGCCGCGTGTCGCCAAGGCCGCGCGTCGTGGGGCCGTAAACCGCCTCGCCTGGCATGCTGCCGGCCCGGTGGCGATCGCCCGCAATCTGTTCCTGGCCATGCGCTCGCCCGACAAGCTCGCCGCCGACCTCGACTGGCTCTATGGATGGCGAGCGGACGCTCGGCAGTCTAGATCGTCGACTTAGCGATCCTTCCCACCCCCTCTGTCCTGCCGGACATCTCCCCCGCAAGGGGGGAGATTGGATGTCGCCGTCGCCTTCGCCAAAATCGCCGGCGTTGCAGCAGGAGCGCCGCGGGCAAACGGCTGCTCTCCCCCCTTGCGGGGGCGATGGCCGGCAGGCCAGAGGGGGGTGCTGTCCCGCTGACTTCAAAAGATCCAACACTGTCGCGGTGCGATGAAGGACTGCTAGTTATAAAACCGCATCGACAAGCCCAGCGAGGCCGGCAGCGGGTTCCACCAGCCGGTGCGCAGGCCGGCGGTGCGCAGGCCGGCGGCTGTCCAGGTGTTACAGCCGACAAGCGCGTTGAAATGGCCGTTCGCCTCGAAGAAGCGGTCGAAGCTGGAATAGGCGGCGTTCTCGATGACGACCGGACCATGCGGCCCTTGCTGGAAACTCGCGTCGATATAGTCGAGCAGCGCTGCAAAACGTTCCTCATCGATGTCGAAACCGGTGACAGCAGGGTGCGGCTCGGCGATGGCCCCGGCGATATCGACATGCATGACCGAGGCGTCCAGTGTCAGCGCCTTGAGGACGGGCACTGCTTTCAGCTGCGACCAGCTCGGCGTCTCCAGATAGAAGGCCCGGCCGCCCCAGCCAAAGACGATGTAGCGCACTTCCGGGGCGTCGACAGGGATGCCGGCAGCGACCAGGAAATGGAAGCGCCGGCGCACTTCGTCATCGACGGGAATGGCGATGTCGGTGTGGATCGGATTCTCCAGCACCAGAATATGGCGCGTGCCCTCACCCGCCGCTGACGCGGGCCACAGCGGACGCGGCACCAGCGTGCCGAGCGTGGCAGCGAGCGCGACCACGATAATCAGCATGGCCACGAAACGCAGGGCTTTTCTCATGCGGCGGCGGCTTTGTGTTTCAATGGAGAAGATCAACCCCGACCCCAGATAGCAAAAGAGCCCGGCCGCATTACGGCCGGGCTCTTTTGGTTCGCATGAAAATGCTCAGTGCAGGATCTGCGACAGAAACAGCTTCGTGCGCTCGTGGCGCGGATGGTCGAAGAACTCGGCCGGCGTGTTCTGTTCGACGATCTGGCCCTGATCCATGAAGATCACCCGGTTGGCGACTTTGCGGGCAAAGCCCATTTCGTGAGTGACGCACAGCATGGTCATGCCTTCCTCGGCCAGGCCCACCATCGTCTCCAGCACTTCCTTGATCATTTCGGGATCGAGCGCCGAGGTCGGCTCATCGAACAGCATGATGCGCGGGTTCATGCACAGCGAACGCGCTATCGCCACGCGCTGCTGCTGGCCGCCCGACAGCTGGCCCGGATATTTGTTGGCCTGTTCGGGGATCTTGACGCGCTTGAGGAAGTGCATGGCGATTTCCTCGGCCTGCTTCTTCGGCGTCTTGCGCACCCAGATCGGTGCCAATGTGCAGTTCTCCAGGATGGTCAGATGCGGAAACAGGTTGAAGTGCTGGAACACCATGCCGACCTCGCGGCGCACCTCGTCGATCTTCTTGAGATCGTTGGTGAGTTCCTTGCCGTCGACGATGATCTTGCCCTTCTGGTGCTCTTCCAGCCGGTTGATGCAGCGGATCATGGTCGACTTGCCCGAGCCCGAAGGACCGCAGATGACGATGCGCTCGCCGCGCATCACCTTGAGGTTGATGTCCTTCAGCACATGGAACTCGCCATACCATTTGTGCATGCCGATGATGTCGATTGCGACATCGGTGGTCGAAATGTGCATCTTCTTGGCATCGACCTTGATCTCTTCGGCGCTGACGGCGTTTTCTATGACCATGGCAGGTTCCCCTTTTTGTTCTGTCTTTTAGCTATGATGCATGTCGTTGTCCCAAAACCGCTAAACACTTTTGGGCGACATGCATCAACGTTTGTGACCGGTGTCGAGCCGGCGTTCCGTGTACATCGAATAGCGCGACATGCCGAAGCAGAACAGCCAGAAGACGAAGGCTGCAAAGATGAGACCGGATCTCGCGGTCTGTGGCGTCGCCCAATTGGCGTCCGAGAAGTTCTGCTTGACGACGCCAAGCAGGTCAAACATCGAGATGATGATGACGAGGCTTGTGTCCTTGAACATACCGATGAAGGTATTGACGATGCCGGGGATGACCAGCTTCAGTGCCTGCGGCAGCACGATCAGCACCATCTTCTGCCAGTAGCCCAGGCCAAGCGAATCCGCACCCTCATACTGGCCCTTGGGGATCGCCTGCAGGCCGCCGCGCACCACTTCGGCCATATAGGCGGCGGCAAACAGCGAGACGCCGATCAGCGCCCTGAGATATTTGTCGAACGAAACCCCGGCGGGCAGAAACAGCGGCAGCATGACGCTGGCAAAGAACAGAACGGTGATCAGCGGGATGCCGCGAACGAACTCGATGAAGACCACGCACAGTGTCTTGACGATCGGCATCTTGGAGCGCCGGCCGAGCGCCAGCACGATGCCCATCGGCAGCGACACGGCAATGCCGACAAAGGACAGGCTCAGCGTCACCAGCAGCCCGCCCCATAGCTGGGTCTCCACATGCGGCAGGCCGAAGATGCCGCCGACCAGGAGCACGAACGCGATGATCGGCAGTGCCAGGAATAGAAGAATGGCGTTCAACCCCTTCCGCGGCACGCGTGGCATCAGCAACGGCACCAGCAGCGCCACGAACAGGACGGCGACCAGGATCGGCCGCCAGCGCTCTTCCAGGGGATAGCGGCCAAGCATCAACTGGCCGAACTTCGCGTTGACGAAGGCCCAGCAGGCGCCTGACCAGCCGTCCGGCTGGATGCCGCCTTGCGCCACCGTGGCGCATACAGTCCGGTCCGGCCCCGTCCACTGGGCGTTGATGAAGGCCCAGTTGACGACGGGCGGCACGATCATCACCACCAGCGCAATAGCCACTACAGTCAGGATGACGTCGCCCACCGAACCGATCAGGTTCTTGCGAACCCAGGCCAAAGGCCCCCGCACGCCGGCCGGGGCTTGTTGAGCGAGTGCCATTTCGGTCCGCACCCAGGAGGTATCATGTTCCTGCATGGTCTTACCTCTCCACCAGCGCCATCCTGGCGTTGACCACATTCATCACCGCCGACGTCACCAGGCTGATGATGAGATAGACGACCATCATGATCAGCACACCCTCGACCGCTTGACCGGTCTGATTCAGCACTGTGCCGGCGATCGCCGTCAGGTCGGGGTAACCGATGGCAATGGCCAGCGACGAGTTCTTTGTCAGGTTGAGATACTGGCTGGTCAGCGGCGGGATGACGATCCGCATGGCTTGGGGAACGACGACAAGCCGCAGGATAGATCCCGGCCGCAGCCCCAAGGCGCCAGCCGCTTCGGTCTGACCCTTGCTGACGCCGAGAATGCCGGCGCGCACGATCTCGGCGATGAAGGAGGCCGTGTAACAGGACAGCGCCAAATAGAGAGACAGGAACTCCGGCCCGATCTGAAAGCCTCCGGTCAGGTTGAAGGTCGATTGTTTTGGAAAGTCGAAGCTCAAGGGAAAGCCGCTCAGCGCATAGGCCAGGAGCGGAAGGCCGACGATCAGCGCCGCCGAAGTCCAGAATACGGGAAACTGCTGGCCGGTTGCCATTTGCCGCTGGCGTGCCGTGCGCGCGACAAAAAAAGCCATGGCGATGCCGACAAGCAAGGCGACAAACATCAGCCAGGAGCCGTCGCCCCAGATAGCGCGCGGAAAATAGAAACCGCGTTGGTTGAGGAAAGAGCCGAACGGCAAATTGAAACTGTCGCGAGGCGCCGGCAGTACCGCGAGCACGCCTGAATACCAGAAGAAGATCACCAGCAGCGGCGGGATGTTGCGGAACACCTCGACATAGACCGTGCAAATCTTGCGAACCAGCCAGTTGCGCGATAACCGGCCGACGCCGACAATGAAGCCAATGATGGTCGCGGTGATAATGCCGGCAACGGCGACGATAATGGTGTTGATAAGCCCGACGACAATGGCCTGGCCATAGGTCGAATCGGAATCATAAGCGATGGGCCTGACTGGAATGTCAAAGCCTGCTCGGTTGTTCAGGAAGCCAAAACCGGAAGTAATATGCAGGCGCTGCAGGTTGACGATGACGTTGTGGACGATCCACCAGACGCCCGCCACCAGCAAGATGACAACCACCGCCTGGAAGAAAAACCCGCGGACTTTCGGATCGTTGATGAAGGAACCGCGGCTCGGCTCCTCGCGAAGAACTTCCTGCGACGCCATTGCTCATCCCCTGGAAAGAGAAACCGGAAGGCAGATGATCTGCCTTCCGGATCACATTTCGATCAGCGGATCGGCGGTGCGTATTGCAGGCCGCCCTTGGTCCACAGCGCATTGATGCCTCGCGCGATCTTCAGCGGGCTGCCGGTGCCGACATTGCGCTCGAACATCTCACCGTAATTGCCGACTGCCTTGACGATGTTGACGACCCAGTCATTGCTCACGCCAAGGTCGGTTCCGATCTTGGTTTCGGCTTCCTGACCGAGCACGCGCTTGATCTCCGGATTATCCGAGGTCTTCATCTCTTCGACATTGGCCTGGGTGATGCCCAGTTCCTCTGCCTGCAACAGGGCGAAGTAGGTCCACTTGACGATGTGGTACCACTGGTCGTCCCCCTGGCGTACGGCGGGGCCGAGCGGCTCTTTGGAGATGATCTCGGGCAGCACAACATGGTCGGCCGGCGCACTCAGCGTCAGGCGGATGCCATAGAGGCCGGATTGGTCGGTGGTGTAGACGTCGCAGCGGCCGGCGTCATAGGCAGCGTTGACCTCTTCCAGCTTTTCGAAGACGACCGGGTTGTACTCCATCTTGTTCGCCTTGAAGTAATCGGCGAGGTTGAGCTCGGTGGTGGTGCCGCTCTGCACGCAGACTGCCGCACCTGAAAGCTGCAGCGCCGAATTGACGCCAGGCAGTTTCTTGGCGTTGATCATGAAACCCTGGCCGTCATAATAGGTGACGCCGATGAAGTTCAGGCCAAGCGCGGTATCGCGATTGATGGTCCATGTGGTGTTGCGCGACAGGAGATCGATCTCGCCCGACTGCAACGCGGTGAAGCGCTCCTTGGCACTGAGCGGCGTGAACTTGACCTTGGAGGCATCGCCGAAGACTGCACCAGCGACAGCGCGGCAGAAATCCGCGTCGATGCCTTTCCAATCGCCTTTGTCGTCAGGCGCCGAGAAGCCGGCCAGGCCCGTCGAGACACCGCACTGGATGAAGCCCTTCGCCTTGACGGTATCGAGCGTTGTCGCCAACGCGGCCGAAGCCATCCATCCAAGCGCAGCGGCACCGAGAATGCCAATTGCAATATGTTTCATAACCCACAGACCCTTTTCTGTTTTCAGGTAAACCCTGATCCTCAGGCAAATCCTGATCTTTTCCCGCGTGAACCCGGCTCCCATCCGGCTCATTCCGGAACCTCGCGTCGTAACCGACGCCCGGCCCCTCCCATTCACGAACTGCATCGAAGGCGATTATCTCTGTGAGGTCAAGGGAAATGACCGTTTCACGACAGCTTTGAAAACCAATTGCCGCAAATGCCTGAATTGCGGACAACACCCTCAGGAAAGCAGCAAGCCCCGCAAACAAAAACGGCAAAGTCCGTCGACGCTAATCCACATCCACTCATGAAATCCGCGGCTCTGGATTGCCACGCGTTCCAGACTATTCATAGGGGAATTGGCCTATGCAAAGGGCACCGCGTGGCGGGCGCCCGCTGTTGCACGACCAATGCCGCCGCTCTATGGCTAGCGCTTTCACCACAAGGCGAAGAGCAATGGCGACTGACGGCAACGAAATGGGTATCAACACGCGGCTTGCCCATTCGGGCAACAATCCGCACGACTATTTCGGCTTCGTCAATCCGCCGATCGTGCATGCCTCGACCGTGCTCTATCCCAATGCGTCGGTGATGGCGGCGCGCAGCCAGAAATACACCTATGGCACACGCGGCACGCCGACCACCGATGCGTTGGCGCATGCGATCGACGCGCTGGAAGGCTCCGCCGGCACAATAATCGTGCCGTCGGGCCTGGCGGCGGTGACCGTCCCGTTGCTGGCGTTTCTCTCGGCAGGCGATCACATCCTGATTGTCGATTCCGTCTACCATCCGACCCGCAATTTCGCCGACACGATGCTGAAGCGGCTGGGTGTCGAGGTCGAGTATTACGATCCGCATGCCGGCGCCGGCATCGCCAGCTTGATCAAGCCGAACACCAAAGTCGTGTTTACGGAATCACCGGCCTCCAACACCTTCGAGGTGCAGGACGTTCCGGCGATCGCCAAGGCGGCGCATGAAACGGGCGCCATCGTCATGATGGACAACACCTGGGCAACGCCGCTCTATTTCCGTCCGCTCGACCACGGCGTCGATATCTCGATCCATGCGGCGACGAAATATCCGGCCGGGCATTCGGACGTGCTGCTGGGCACAGTGTCTGCCAATGCCAACTGCTGGAAGCAGCTTTGCGAGACGTTCTACACGATGGGCTGCTGCGCCGGCCCCGACGACGTCTACCAAGTCCTGCGCGGCCTGCGCACGATGGGCGTTCGGCTGGATCACCATCAAAAGAGCGCGCTTTCGATTGCCGCCTGGCTTGAAGGCCAGCCCGGCGTGGCCCGCGTGCTGCACCCGGCGCTCCCCAGCCACCCCGACCACGCGGTGTGGAAGCGTGATTTTTCCGGCTCGAGCGGCATCTTTTCCATCGTGCTCAAAGGCGGCGGCCAGAGACAGCAGCATGCCTTCCTCGATGCGTTGAAAATCTTCGGTCTCGGCTATTCCTGGGGCGGCTATGAGAGCCTTGCCGTGCCGGTCTTCCTCGGCGACCGTACCGTCGCCAAGGGCCCCTATGACGGCCCGCTGATCCGGCTGCAGATCGGGCTCGAGGATGTCGAGGACCTCAAGGCCGATATCCTGCGCGGGCTGGAAGCGGCCGCTGCGGCATGACACCAGCAAACTTGCCAAGCTGATTCCGCTAGCCGGCTAACCCGTTTAAAGGATTGGCGAGCGACTTTCGTAGGACGATCGACCTCGCAAAGCCGCTCATGGGTCGACCAAGCGCAATGTTATTTCCCCAACGCGCGCTTTTTCGGATCGGTTTGACTTTCAAAATCGTCGGGCCAACGCCATTGCAGGCGCTGCGCGCACAATTCCAGCCGGACTGAGCTTGCCATGGCCTTTCGTCTCTTTGTCCCCATTCTCGCCGGCGCGACGCTGCGCGAGCGCCTCATCGCCTGCATCGGGGCGATGATCGGCATTGCGCTGACCGGCGCGATCGGCGCGCTGGTGCTTGGCAATGGCCCGCATGTGCCGCTGCTGGTGGCGCCGATGGGGGCGTCGGCGGTGCTGCTGTTCGCGGTGCCTGCAAGCCCGCTGGCGCAGCCATGGTCGATCATCGGCGGCAATACAATATCGGCGCTGGTCGGCGTGATCGTGGCCCATTTCGTCCATCAGCCCGTTCTCGCCACGGGCATTGCCGTGGCGATGGCGATCGCCGCCATGTCGTTCTCGCGCTGCCTGCATCCGCCGGGCGGAGCCGCCGCACTGACCGCCGTGCTCGGCGGGCCGGCCGTGATCGGTGCCGGCTTCCTGTTTCCGTTCGTGCCGGTGGCGCTGAACTCCATGATGCTGGTCGCGCTCGGCTATGCTTTCCACAGGCTGTCGCGACGCAGCTACCCGCATGTGCCGGCCCCTGCCCCGAAAAGCACGCACGGAACCAGCGATCCGCCGGCTCAGGAGCGCATCGGCTTCCGGGCCGAGGACATCGATGCCGCGCTGGCTGCGCTCGACGAGACCTTCGACATCGACCGCAACGATCTCGAACAACTGCTGCGACAGGTCGAACTGCAAGCGACGATGCGCGCACACCGAACCATGTTGTGCGAGGACATCATGTCGTGCGACGTGATTTCGGTCGATGAACACGCGTCCGCCGATCGGGCGCGTCATCTGCTGCTCGACCACAATATCCGCACGCTGCCGGTTGTAGACAAGGACGCCAGGCTGGTCGGCACCGTTGGATTGAGGGAATTGGCGCGAGCCGACGAAGCCGTCGGAAGCGTTACGTCGACAGCGTCGACCGCCGCCGCCGGTACGCCCGCCATGGCCCTGCTACCGGTGCTCACCGACGGCCGCACCCATGCAGTCATCATCGTGGACGGGGACAGCCGCATCCTTGGCCTGATCACGCAGACCGATCTGCTTGCGGCAACGGCACGAGCGCAGGCTGCTGACAAGCCGCTGGCGGAAGCAGTATTCTAGGCGCCGTCGGACCCGGGCGAAAATGGCCGGGAACCTTTTGCCGGCGATGTCATCCAATGTCTTGATCGAGGTTTCGAACGGGGATTGGATCGAGGAACTGGCCATGCCTGCTATGTCTCTACCAATGCCCACTGCTGCCTCAAGCGAGATGCTTCTCGTGCGCCGCGCGCTGGCACGCGAAGGCAACGCCTTCCGCATCATCATGAAGACCCATAATCAGCGGCTCTATCGCATCGCTCGCGGGGTGGTGCGCAACGATGCCGAAGCCGAGGACATCGTCCAGGAGGCCTATGTCAGAGCCTTTGCCCATCTCGATGCCTTTCGCGGGGAGTCCTCATTGGCCACCTGGCTGTCGCGCATCGTCATCAACGAGGCGCTCGGCCGTCTGCGCAAAAGGCGGCGGACGGTGGCGAAAAACCCGCAAGCCGAAATCATCCAGTTCCCCCTCAATCCCAGCGACGATCCGGAGCGGACGATGGCGCAGCGGCAGATCCTCGAGTTGGTGGAACGGGCGACCGACAGCCTACCCGATGTTTATCGGACGGTGTTCGTGGCGCGGGTTATCGAGGGGCTCAGTATCGAGGAGACCGCCGAGCTGCTTGGCGTGCGGCCGGAAACCGTCAAGACAAGGCTACACCGCGCCCGCGCCCTGGTACGCAAGGCACTCGACGACCAGATCGGGCCGGTGCTGCTCGACGCCTTCCCGTTTGCCGGCCGGCGCTGCGACAGGCTGACCAGCGCCGTCATGCAGCGGCTCGGCCTGGAGAGCTGATCATCGGCTGATTTGGCCGATTTCCCCGGGAACGTTTGCCGCCGCTGCGCATCCAATGACCGTCAACTCAAAAACATGGCCCGGCGCGATCCCGCGTCCGGGCGAAGGAGATGCCATGCTTACCCGACACACCGCCGCCCTCGCTGCCTTGCTGCTGCTTGGCGCTGCCCCGCTCGCGCAAGCCGCCGACAAGCCGACGGACCCGCAGATCGCCCACATCGCCTACACGGCAGGCGTCATCGATGTGGAAGCCGCCAAGCAGGCGATCAAGAAATCGAAGACCAAGGAGGTCGTGGATTTCGCCAACGACATGGTGCGCGACCACGAAGCGGTCAACGCGCAGGCACTGGAACTGGTAAAGAAGCTGAAGGTGACGCCGGAAGACAACGCAACCAGCCAGGCGCTGACCAAGGCTGCGGCCGAGGAGCGGGCGAAGCTCGCCAAACTCGACGGCGCAGCCTTTGACAAAGCCTATGTCGACAACGAGATCGCCTACCACAAACAGGTCGACGGCGCGCTTGAAACCCTTTTGATCCCATCGGCCAGCAATGCCGAGTTGAAGAGCCTGCTGGAGACCGGCCTGAAGATTTTCCAGGGCCATGAACAGCACGCCGAGCATGTTGCAGGTATGCTGAAGTAAGGACCAGGCCATGTCGAAACGGCAGCTGTGGATTGCACTGGCGCTGGTCTTCGGGACCTCACCCGTGCAGGCCGAAACCATCCAGGTCACCATCGACAAACTTGTCTTTTCGCCGGCCACCGTCGACGCGAAGGTCGGCGACACGATCAAGTGGGTGAACAAGGACGTGTTCGCACATACGGCTACCGTCAAGGGTGGCTGGGAAGTGATGATCCCGCCGAAGACAACAGCGAGCCTGACCCTGCGGAAGGCGGAAGCGGTCGAATATTTCTGCCGCTTCCACCCCAACATGAAAGGTCATGTGGCCGTGACGGCGCCTTGATCCAGGTCCGCAAGCCCGTCCTGCTGCGTTGAGGCTCACCTGGCTTCATCCGGCCGGGTGATGTGCGTCCACGAGCCGTCACAGCCCGGCTGGCGCCGTGCGATCCAGGCATCCAGCCCTTCGCGCAGATCAGCGGTCGGAGCCATGCGGGCGAACTGCTCGGCCTCGACAGCCAAGCCTTCCGCGATGCTCTGGTTCAGGCCCCGCGCCACTGCTGTGAGGATCGAGGCAATTGCTGCAGGAGAATGCCTGGTCATGCGCCGGGCGAGATCAATTGCGGCGGGCATCAGCTCCTCATGCGGCACCACCTGATTGACGAGGCCGAGTTCGAGGGCGCGCGGCGGCGGGAACCAATCGCCGGTCAACAGCAGCTCGAGCGCCCTCTTGCGCCCTGCCAGTCTCGGAAGCCGCTGCGTGCCGCCGAAAGCAGGCGGCATTGCAAGGTTGATCTCAGGCTTGGCGAACAAGGCGCGGTCGCTGGCGATAGCGAGCGGCACGGCTTCGGTGATCTCGCAGCCGCCGCCGAAGGCGATGCCGTTGACGGCGGCGATGACGGGCTTGCGGAATGCCTCCAGCCTTGCCGTCAGCCGCTGTCCGCGCATGACGAAGTCGCGCAGGGCAACGTCGACGCCGATGGCCACGCTGCCTGAGAATTCATGGATGTCGCCGCCGGCGGAGAAGGCGCGCTCTCCTGCTCCAGTGAGGATGACGGCGCGGATGGCATCGTCGGTCTCGGCGGCATCGAGGAGCGCAAGCAGGCGATCAATCAGCGCATAGTTCAAGGCGTTGAGCTTCTCCGGCCGATTAAGTGTGAGGATGGCGATCCCGTTGCGGGCCCCGGTGAGCACAAGCTCGGTCATGTCTTTTCCTTCCCTGTGTTTGTCGACGGAGAGGATCAGGCTTTCGGTTGTATGTATATTCACTAGTCGGTATACTTGCGTATGAGCGAAGCACCAAGCCCTACCCGCAAACGCATTGTCGATGCCGCAACGAAGCTGTTCTATGCCGAGGGGATCGGCCGCGTCAGCGTCGATGCAGTGGCGGAAAAAGCCGGGCTGACCAAGCGCACGCTCTACTATCATTTCAAGAGCAAGGACGATTTGATCGCGGCCTATCTCGACGGTCGCGACCAGCCGAACCTCAAGCAGATGGCCGGCTGGTTCGAGATGGCCGAAGGCGATGTCGAGCGCAAGGTCGAGGCGATTTTCACCAATCTGGCGCGCGTGGCGAAGCACCCGAAATGGAGAGGCTGCGGCTTTCTGCGCACGGCAGCCGAACTCGCTTCCATGCCCGGACACCCGGCCGTTAAAGCGGGGGCGCGGCATAAGCAGAATTTCGAGACCTGGCTGGCCGGCGAACTCACAGGCCACGGCGTCGACGAGCCGCAGACCCTGGCGCGCGAAATCGTGCTTTTGATGGACGGAGCGTTCTCGATCATGCTGATCCACCGCAACCCCGACTATGTCGAGGCGGCCGGACATGCCGCTGCAACGCTGGTTCGAGCAAGGTCAGGATCGGCGACTATCCGCTAGAGCGTTCACCGTTTAATGGAGACGGCGAAACACGCTATCTCTTTGACGCAATTCCGGACGGAGAACCACTTCACACTTTTCGTGGAGTTGCTCTAGAATCCAGCCGCCAGCCATGCCGTGCCGACGGCAAGGGTGAGCAGCGTCAGTGGCAGGCCGACCTTGAAGAAGGCTGAGAAGGACAGCTGCGTGCCGGCCGCCCGCGCCTGTTCGGCGACGATCAGGTTGGCGACCGAGCCAAGCAAGGTGAAGTTGCCGGCCAGCGTCGAGCTCATCGCCACCACCAGCCAGGCACGCCCGGGGTTCTCAAGGCCGGGTATGAATGGCCGCAGCGCCAGCACGGCCGGAACATTGCTCATGATGTTGGAGAGCACCGCGGTGAAGCCCGATAGACGCCAGACGTCGTCGAGCCCGAGGTTCTTGCCCGAGGCGATGATGTCGGGCGTCAGCAGCGTCTTTTCGGCGCCGGCGACAACGATGAACAGGCCGGCGAACATGAACAGCAGCGGGCCGTCGATCTCGCGGTAGATGCGTGCCGGCTTGATGGCGCGGGTGAGCAGCAGGATGGCGCCGCCGATGAGCGCTGCCTTGGCAACCGGAACGCCGGCGAAGAAGGCGATGGCCAGGCCGATGCAGACAACCACCGCCTTCAGCACCTGTCCCGGCAGCATGCGGCCGCGATAGACTTCCGGGTTGAGATCGGCGGTGCGGGCGAATTCGGCGCGGTAGACGATGCGCACGATGACGACGACCGCGACGAGGCCGAAGAGGGCAACCGGCGCCAGGGCGGCCGAAAAAGCTGGGTAGGAAATTCCCGACAGCGCGCCGATGACCATGTTCTGCGGGTTGCCGGTGATGGTGGCGACGCTGCCGCAGTTGGACGCGGTGGCGGTGGCGATCAGATAGGGAATGGGATTGCGGTTGATGACACGGGTGACGTGGACGACGATCGGCGCCATGACCAGGCAGATGGCGTCGTTGACCAGGAACGCCGACAGCACGCCGGTCAACAGCGTCACCATCACCAGCAGCACGAAAGGCGCGTGCGCATGCTCGATAGCGTAGGCGCCAAGCGCCCGGAAGGCGCCGGACACCTTCAGATGCGCCACCACGATCATCATGCCGAGCAGCAGCGTAATGGTGTCGAAATTGATGGCGCGATAGGCATCTTCCATACTGAGTGCGCCGATGGCGATCATCGCCGCACCCCCCAGCAAGGCGATCCCTGCCCGGTCGAGACGGAGGCCTGGAATACGCCCGATTGCGACGCCGGCATAAGTCAGGACAAGGATCAAAAGTGCCGCTGCGCCCATCAATGTCATTGGCAGACATCCTTGTCCAAACGAACCGACGCAGGAACGGACTGTTCCCGCTCAGGCATTTGCCGGGCAGCTTTAACGCCGCTCCAGCAAAGCGAAAGCCTATAACGATCCGAATGCGAAAATCGGTGGGCAAAATCGCGGGTTGACCGATGCCGGGAGCAACCGGAGCTTGATCTTGAGACGGCCGAGATTGGGAATGAGACACGCGCGGCGGACTGCCGGTGGCCTGAGATTGCCATCCGCGAACTTCCCCTCGGAAGGCTCTCGTGGCGTATGTAATTAAATTCTAATTTAGGCTTTCCGGGTATGGATAGCTTAGCCATGTTTCGGCCTTGGGGTTTCAGATGGTCCAGGCTCTTGAGAGGGAATGCCGTGTCTCGGAAAACGAGGCTTTGCTGGCCCGCCCGATGGAATGTCCACAATGCCACGGAACCCGCAAGGTGTTTGTCTGTGCCCGGTGGGCGAGCTCGAACGGCCATTGCTGCCCCGGAGGAACACACCGGCTCAGTTGCCCCGGTCACAGCGTCGCGTGCATGGAGTGCGAAGAGAACCTTGAGCGTGTCTGAAGCGATCGCGACTATTTCCTGTTGGGAAAACGCAAAAAGCCCGCTCCGGCGAACCGGAGCGGGCTTTGCAACCATACGCCAAGAGTACCCTGCTGAGACCAGTACCCTGCCGAGAGCCGACCCGCTTTGCGTTTCCGCCACCGCAATAAATTGGTAGCGGCACTTCCAGAAAAAGCGATTGTTGGCTAACCGCCGTCGGATTACTCGCCCGACTGGCCGTCGCCAGTCACACTGCTGCCCAGAATTCCAAAGTCCTGAGACTTTGTTCCTTGTCCCGCAGTCAGGAATCCATCCGCATCCAGGCCGCGCCGCAGCAGTTCCCGCACTGCCGCGGACCGGCTTGGCATGCGCTTTTCGAAGCGCCAGTTTTCCAAGGCAGCCAATTCCTCGGCTGTCAGCATGATCTGCAGTCGCTCGGGTCGTTCCAGCTCGGCCATTCGCGCCTCCAACCGTCAAGACCAAAAATATGGTGAGTTAGTATGTGTCTCATTGCAGTATAGCTAGGGGTCCGCGTGCAACGCGTCAAGAGAGGCTGATGGGTGACTCACATACAAGACCAACGATGAGGAAGACACGCCGATAGCACAACCCGCGCAGTCTGCTAACTAGTTGATTTACTTGGGAATATTTTATATTCTTCTTGCCATCTGAAGGTCGTTGGCGCATCTTGATCACGACGCGACAACCGGCTCCTGAAAGGAAGGTTTCCATGCGCTACGGATATTCGGCTCGGCTACGGGAGGATCTCAATTCACGGGTCCTGGGCGCGCTGCGCTCGCGCGGAATGGTCAATATTGCGGTGGTTGCCGAGGACATACGATTGCGTAACCTGGACGAGAACGTCGCCCTTGAAGATGTCGAGCGGCTTGTGATGCAGACGGCCCAACTCTACGGCGCGGTGATGGAGTTGGACGGACTGACCTCCGTCGAGGCGGGGAGATTGACTTCGCTTGCCGACGATAAGCACGAACTGCCTGGCATCGGCAATTCCGACACCACAGGCGGCCAAACCGCTCCCCTGCTGGGATTGTCCTAAGGCGCGACCCGCTCTTTCAATCGACAAAATCCGCGAGAGAGATTTGGACCGAGCGCAGCGGCGCTTTGAGCGTCCAGACGACGCCTTGTTCCCCAAATTCCAGTTGTCCGGTGCCGCTAAGCGCTTGTGGCGCAACCCGCTGGAGGACGACGGAGCCAAAACCGCGGCGCGTCGTCCCACTCAGGTTCGGCCCACCCAATTCACGCCAGATCAAGCTAAGGGTATCGGTGCCGTCGGTTGCCGGCGCCGTACCCCATTCGATTTCGACTCGTCCGCCGTGACCTGACAGTGCTCCATGCTTTGGCGAATTGGTGGCCAGTTCGTGGAAAGCGATGCCGAGATACTGCACGGCATTCGGGCGAAGTGTGATCACAGGCCCAGCCAGCGACAAACGGTCCTGCGCCGCGAAAGCTTTGAGTTGCGCCTTGATCAGGTCGCCGATGCTGGCGCCGCGCCATTCGGCGTCGACCAAGAGATCGTGCGATTGCGAAAGCGCCGAGATGCGCTCTCGCACCCTGCTCGAGGAATGTCGTCGGATTGCCCGCCGATTTGCTCGTCTCGCGGATCATTGGAATGATGGCCGGATGCGGGCTTCGTCGGCTTGCGTTTGCGTGCGCAGATCAAGCAGCTGTTGATGGCGCCGACAATTTCGCCCGATCCGTCGCGGAGCAGGCGTGGGTGGGCTTTAAACGGAATAAGTTCGCCGTCCGGCCGCTCTGCCTGCAATGGCCTGGTCCCACGTGATATCGTGTCCTTCAACCATGGAAACGGCCATCGGGCACTCAGCATGCGCCATCGGCCGACCATCGAGGTGACGGAGTTTCCACGAGCCGCACCACAGGTCTCGGCCAAGACCGGACGATGCCCCCAAATGTCGGCAGCGGCCTCGTTGTAGAACGTGATGCGGCCGTTTTTGTCGGAACCTCGTCAGCCCGGGGCGGTTCGCCCAGCCTGACCCAGCAACAAGTCGCCTGGAAACCGTGTCGCCGATGGCAAACGACAACCATTACGGCAAACAGACCTGATCGGCATCCAGCTTCAAAGGCCGCGGAACGTGGTTTCGCGGCCTTTACGCTGCGCCGATGGCTTCGCATCGACAGGAACCAATCGAGGGCCAGAGCGTTTGCCGCTGCGTACTATTCTCAGACGTAGCCAGACGGAGTGAGGGACATGGCTTCATCGGTACTTATCGGCATTCTGATCACTTTCCTGGTGATCATCCTGGTGCTCTATCTCGTCCAGCGTCTGCCGCTCGATGGCCGCACGAGGCAGATCGCGCAGATCGTTGTCATCATTATCGGCATTATTTCGCTGTTGAAATACCTGGCCGTATTTTAGGATAAGGGTCGCCATGACATCCCAAACAATCGCATGGATCATCGGAACGGCGTTGTTTGCCGCAACAAGCACGGCCTACGCCCGACCCGACACGCGTTCGATGACCTGCGAGGCGACGCAGCGCCTCATCCAGAGCCATCACTCGGCGGTGTTGACGACCGGCCGGAATACTTATGATCGCTATGTCCGCCAATACGGCAACGAGTGCGACTGGCCGGAGGTGCCGGTCGCTGCCTCCGTTCCGACACGTGATGGCCAGTGCCGTGTCTATTGGTGCCGGGAACCGGTATTCGATTTCCCGAACTGACATATCCAGCAGCCTTGCGGCGGTCGTCGCCATGGCGCTGCCGGGTCCAGACAATGCATTGCGCGAGGCGACATGGAACCGTTGCGCCGCGCGTGAATTGATTGTGCGCATGGCGCTGCAAGATGTAGCGGTGTGATGCCCAACCAGATGGAGGAGCGGTCATGCCCAATGATACAAGGCGGAGCGGCAGCTGCCTGTGCGGCGGCATCCAGTTTTCGGTGACGGGAGATCCCTTTCGGATTGGCCTTTGCCATTGCAAGGACTGCCGCAAGGCTAGCGGGTCGGCTTTTTCGGCGTTTGCAGTGTGGCCGCTCGAGGCGTTCGAAACGACGGGTATCGTCAATAGCTACGGCGACAGAAGTTTTTGTCCCACCTGCGGCGGCCGGGTCCCTTTGGTTCGTGAGAATGAGGTGGAAGTGACGATTGGCAGCCTCGATGAGGTGCCCACCGAAGGGCTGGAGCCCAGCTATGAACTCTGGGTCAATCGCCGTGAGCACTGGTTGCAACCCTTGCCTGCCGCCCGGCAATTCGAGCACGACCGGGTCGATGACGAGCCGACAAACCGGACAGCCGAACCGATTTCTGACGGTGTCGAGACGCCGTCTAGCTTGCCGCAACGCAAGTCGGCCTAGCGCGAGCGGCGCAGAAAGCAGGCAGGCAGGAAATTCATTCTCGAAACCGCCCGATGCCGACAGGACCGGGTCCGACAACATTTCACCCGGTAGAAGCCAAACGCAAAAAGCCCGCCTTGGCGTCAAGCCAAGGCGGGCGGTAGATCATCCGGCCTGCGCTGCCGTGGAACGATGGGTTGGCCAAAGCCCTGGGCTGAGACCCGGTGCCGTTTGTAACCGGCGATTGACTACGGAGCGGCCCCGGTCAGCTGGAATTCGTCTTGTGGTTGCAACGATGCTACGTTTTGTTTCGAAACGAGAGCCTAAGGCCACGCAATATCGTTACGTCAACTATGCTGTCCAAGTATCTCGTGGTGTGAACTGAAGGAATCTTCCTGTCTTGTACAAAAGAACGCTTTGTTTATTTTCTTTCCGTCAAATAGTGTAGCGAATCTTGAAGCCGGATGGGGCGGCTTTCATGCAGCCAGCGCCTTCGCAGGATCGCGGTCCGCACTTGCAATATCCACTTCACGGCAATCTTCATGCAAGCATAGCCAGCGCAAAGTTCATACGCAGACGTTGGGGGAGCACCGATGGACCAGCCGAGCAAAATGGAGAACCTGCAGTTCGCGCAAGGGATACTGCGGGAGCTTAGGCAGAAAGCCGAAGCCGACGGCGAGAAGCTTCTGACTTATCTCATCGACATGGCCTACCTTGAAGCCAGCGACCGCATCCGTGCACATTGGGTCGGCAATCACGAGCCCGAAAGCCGCAGGGCCATGGGGTAACCGAAACGCGGCGACGGTTGCCCCCACGGGGCGTTTTTAACCAGACGCCTGGGGCCGGCGAGACCATTGGTCAGTTGGCGATACCGGCTGAGATGTCAGCCAGAGCCTCCCTCACCCGAGTTTCGCTGATGCCCCGCGTGTCCTTGACCCAGCTGGGCGTCGAAAGCGGTGGTTCGATAAAGCGAACATGGTTGTTTACGGGCCCATGCACATAGGGGCGATTCAGCCCGTAGATGAGCGCGCATGGGACGTTCAGGGCAGCGGCGGCGTGGGAAATCCCGCCATCAACCCCGAGGAACATGGTCGACGCAGCGATCTGGCACATCGCGTCAGCAATCGACGGGGTCGAGGTGAAGTCGATTGCCTCAGGAATGGCGGCCCGGATTTTTGCGGCACCGGCGTGCTCGCGCGGTCCGCCTACAATCCAGATTGCCCAGCCGCGATCATGATGGTCTCTGGCGATCGAAATGAAGCGCTCGACGGGCCATGAGCGGAAGTTCTCAATGTCGGCAGTATAGAGCGCCAGGGCCGGTCGGCCGGCATCGATCTTCTTGTACTGGCGCCAATCGTCCAACTCGGCCGGATCGACCACAAGCCGGGGCGCCGGCCACTCTGCGCCCGCAGCCGGCTTTTCGCCAAGCGAGGCAATCGAGCAGACCTCCTCGAAGAGCCGCGTCTTGCGGGGTCCGAAGGCCCATAGATGCGCCAACCAGCCGGCGGGGAAGCGATTGAGGAGGCCGAATTGCAACTCCTGCGGATAGCCGATGCGCTCCTCTATTCCGGCCATGAACGCCATCAGCGCCGCCTTGGTGCTGCTGGTCATCAGATAGGCCGTACGGTAATTTTCCTTGCGCAACTCGCCAACCAGGCGGCTGCGCTCGCCAAAACCGGGGCGCTGATGACGCTTGGCAAGCGCCCAGCCCTTCCTGACATGCGGCATCAGGCGCGCCAGCGGCGCTGCAACGGGCGAGGTGACGACATCTATGGGGCGATCAGGAAATCGCGCGGCAATGATCTGGATGGCGGAATGGCAACGGACGAAGTCGCCGACCGCGGGGAAGCCGACGAAGAGGATTGGATCGCCGGTCGTCAAGGAAGCGCTTCGCCGTCAAGGATGCGGGCATAGAGATCCAGATAGCCGCGCGCCGCTTTTTGGATGGGAAATCTCGTCGCGGCCGATTCGCGGCATTGCTGAGGCGTAAGGTCGGCGACGGCCTCGAAAGCGGCCGCAAATTCTTCATCGGTCTCAAAGAAGCGCCCGCTGTCGGCATCGACCGTCTCGGGCAATGCGCCTCGCGTCGTCGTCAGGACCGGAGTGCCGCACAACATGGCTTCGACCGGTGCGTTGCCGAACGGCTCCTCCCAGGCGATGGGGTTGAGGAAGGCTCGCGCTTCGCCGAGAAGGCGAAGCTTCGGCTCGCCGTCAACGATTCCGTGGAAACGGTATCGCCTGCCAAGGCTCTTGAAAAACAACCCTTCGCGGCGGGTCTGACTTCGGCCCAGCAGTTTCCAACGCGAGCCACCGGCGATATCTAGACCGAAATCGAATTTTTTGGCGAGATCGACGGCGCGGTTGAGGCCTTTGCTTGATCGTGCAATGCCGGCGAGAAATAGCAGGCGGTCGCCCTTTGCAGCCGACAAACGATAGGCGTCCACCGGAAAGCCATTGTAGACGAATGTCTCGCGCCCATGCTGGCGGGCATGATTGGCGCTGATAAAGCTCCAGTTCGCAACTGGCATGGGCTGGTCCGGCATAAAGCCGCGCTGCGTATTCAGCGTTGGAAATGGCACCTCGACGGGCCAACTATGGGTGTGGACGATTTGCGTGTCGCGCGGAATGGCTGCCCGGCATTCGGCATCGGTCGAAGCGTGCCGGACTTCGAAGAGCGGGTGGCTGGAGCCAGGGCCAGCGATCACCACGACTTCGTGTCCGAGACGAACCATCTCCGTGGCCAGCCATTCGACCTGACGCTGAATCCCACCGTAACCTCGGCAGGGTATTACGCCCTTCAAAACGAGCGTCACCCGCATTGACCTTGCCTCACAATGCTCTCAAGACGGCCCAGTTGCGTCACGGGCTGGGCATTGTCAAGGTCGCGCCAGAAACGCAAAAAGCCGCGGCGGCCTCGACTGGGTTACGGAATCGTTAATCAGCGCTTGCTACTATGCCGGATGACCAAGAATCTCGGCAATGCGCCCACGACCATCTCCAGGCAACAGCGAAAGACCTCCGCTCTTGGTCGGCTGGCGCCCGCCCTGTTTCCCCTTTTGGTCGTCGCGCTTGGATACATGATCGGCCGGCAATTCTTCGGCTTCTAGGGCGACTCGACTCGTCTACCCGCGCACGGTTAAGCCTCGCGCCTCGCCGGGGATGCAGTCAATGTCCACCCAACCTCCAAAATCACCGGCGGCACGTACGCCGCTACCTACTGCCCCGCACGTAAGCAAATTTTGTGCAATCACGGGAACGTGATATTCACTGATCACCGGACAAAGGGGGCGCTGATGAGGTGTCTGGTGATCAATCTTGATCGTTCTCGCGATCGGCTGGCGCATGTCGCGTCCGAGTTCGGCCGGATCGGAGTACCATTTGAGCGTGTCTCCGCCATTGATTGCCCCGATTGCTGCTCTGTCGCCAAAAGCCCGCTGAGCGCTGCTGAGGTTTGCTGTTTTCTGAGCCACCGCTCGTGTTGGGAGATCGTTGCGAACGGCGCGGATCAATATGGCGCGGTTTTCGAAGACGACGTCGTTTTCGGCGCTGGCGCCGGCTCGCTGCTTGCTTCCGATCGATGGGTGCCACGCGATGCCGATGTGATCAAGCTGGAAACGCATTTTGCCAACGTGAGGGTCGGACGCAAGGAAGTCGCTCTCGATGATGGGTTTTCGCTTGCCAGACTTTATGGCCTGCACGCGGGCGCCGCAGGCTATGTCCTCTCCAAATCGGCAGCGCAAAGATTGCTGCGCAGGACCATGCATCTGAGAGGAGAGGTCGACTTCGTTCTTTTTCACCCAGGATTCATGACCTGCTCGCTCAACCGAATCTATCAGATCATGCCGGCGCTTTGCGCACAACACCATTTTGTTTCGGGACGAGAGCGCTTTCTAAGCCTCGTGCGACGGCCCGGGAGGCGGCCAAAACCGTTTCTCGATCGAATTGTTGGAGAAGCGGTGCGAACCTTCGCCTATCTTCGAAACCAGAGCCTGACCGGAACAAAGAAGATCGAGGCCGTCGCGTTCTCAGGCTCTGAGGTCGACGGCAAACCCGTCCACGGCGCGTTCGTCTATGGGCAGCCCGAGCACGGCCACCTCTACGAGGCGGCCGGCATAGCGATCGCGCGGAAGAATAGTTCGGCCGCCAGACAAGCAGACGATAGCGGCTGCGTTACGAAACAGCCTTTTCGCGGACCGGAAGCTTCCAGCCCGGCCTGACAAAGTGGCAGGTATAGCCGTTGGGGTATTTCTCGAGATAGTCCTGATGCTCTGGCTCCGCCTCCCAGAAATCGCCCGCCGGCGCAAGCTCGGTGACGACCTTGCCCGGCCACAGTCCAGAGGCATCGACATCGGCGATGGTGTCTTCGGCGACGCGCTTCTGCTCGTCGCTGGTGTAGAAGATCGCAGAGCGATAGCTCATTCCGACATCGTTGCCCTGGCGGTTCCTGGTGGTCGGATCGTGGATCTGGAAAAAGGATTCGAGCAATGTGCGAAAGCTGATCCTGGCCGGATCGAAAACGATCTCGATGGCTTCGGCATGGCTGCCGTGGTTGCGATACGTGGCGTTGGGCACATCGCCACCGCTATAGCCGACGCGGGTAGAGATCACGCCGGGATAGCGCCGGATCAAATCCTGCATGCCCCAGAAACAGCCGCCGGCAAGGACTGCACGTTCGGTGGACGTCGCCATATCATACCTCCATTGGATTGCTCCTTAGGTAGGCATTGTCGCTGGCTTCTTCCAGCATCTCAAGTGCATCACTCGTTGCCGGCCGAGCCGAACCGCCGCACGATGACCTCGAAGACGATGTCGGAAATCCACATGGCCGAGACGCCGATCAAAAAGGCGGCGGCGAGCGTCGTGGTATCGTCGGCCGGATCGGGGAGGCATGCCGGTTGCCCTGAACCAGGCGACGGCAGGCAGCGTCAGATACGCAGCCGCCAGCGCCCCGCAGATCGGCGAGGCAATCATCTCGCGCAGCTTGTAGCGATGGCGCGACAGTGCTCGCAGCACGCCGCCGGCTAGCCCGGCGGCGACGACCGGCCCCTTGATGCCGAGCATGTCGAAGAGGTCGTGCATCGGCTAAGGCCTCCATCCGCAGAGCTTTTGTCCCTTGCGGTTGTGCGCCAGGAGCGCTCTCGCCTCGGCGTCCGACAGGACGTCGACGGCTTCGGCCGAAAGGCGCAGCGGGCTCGAAATCGCGCAGAAGCCGCCCGAAGCAGTCGTGCACCCGGCAAGCGCCACAAGCAGCGCAAGCATCAGTCCCTTGCCCATGATTTCAGCTCCTTTCGAACAGCGTCCGCCGGCAGTGCGCCGACGTCGTTCTGCACCTGCTCAGCGACCGCGCGCGCCGCGGCCTCAGCGGCCGCCAGTTTGCCGCGCTCGGCCCTGGCGCCGGCCAGCCGCTGGTGAACGCCCCAGCAAAGGGCGGCGATGACCGATGCCAGGAAGCCCAGCAGCGCTTTGTTGCCAAGCAGGACGGCGAGGAGCGCGCTCACAGCAGCCACCCGGCGACAAGCCCGGCGGCAAAGCCGATAGCATAGGGTTTCGCGGCTTCGAGACAGGCGATGAGCAGTTGTTGAAACCCTTCCATGTCAGTGCTCCCGTGGAGCCGCCGGCATCGAGATTGTCGATATAGGCCGCGGTCACCAAGGCAGCGCTCGCATTGTTCAGCCGCAAGGTGCCATTGCCCGGATCGGCGTCGGCTGTGGTCGTGGAAAAGGTGTAGCCGAGCGCCGCCACCGAGGTTGATGCCGCCGCAGCGCTGGCCGCCGCATTGGAAGCGGAGGTCGCGGCATTGGTGGCTGAGGTGGAAGCCGCGGTTGCCGAGCCCGAGGCAGCGCTCGCCGAACCGGCTGCAGCTGTAGCCGAGTTGCCTGCGTTGGTGGCGCTGGTCGCCGCGCCCGATGCCGAGCCGGAAGCCGCAGTTGCCGAATTGCCGGCATTGGTGGCGCTGGTCGCGGCTGTTGTGGCGGAGCCGGCGGCGGCCGTGGCCGAACCCGCGGCGGCGCCGGCCGAGGTGCCGGCATTGGTGGCGCTGGTGGCGGCAGCGTTCTTCGAGGTGAGCGCCGCAGCGGCACTGGCGGCAGCAGCGCTGGCCGCGCCCACCGCATCGCCCAGCGTGTCCTCCGACAGGTAAAAGGCGATCGTGACCGCGTCGGTGCCGATCACCGGGTCGAACGTTTCGAAAACATAGACGAAGTCTGCCGAGACCGTGCCCTGCTGCACATGCAGCGTCGTGCCCTTCTGCAAGGTGCGGTCGGTGCGGGCATCCGCGGTGCGGAACCAGGCGCCTTCGCTGGCGGTATAAATGCCGTTGTCGCGGGCATCGGTCTGATTCTTGACCAGCACACGGTCGCCGACCTCGGCCGGCACGCCGTCGATGGTCTGCAGGCCATAAAGGGTGATGTTGCCCGTCGTCGCCAGGCGCACGGGTTCGCGTTCGCCGGTCAACAGACGAACGGCGGCAGTTGCAGGTCGGGCCATAAGGCTTGCTCCATGAAAAAAGCCCCGCGAAAGCGAGGCTTGAAAGAAGTTCCAATTTGGTGCGCGACGATCAGCGCTGTGATGAAGACCGAAGAGTTAGACGCGGCGCATCACCCGTCCTCAGGGTGCTTGCGCAGGTAGCGCAGCCGCTTGCGCTGCGCAGGCGTCACATAGGGGTCGCCCTCGTAGCGGCGCCAGTTGAAGGTCGACACCGGGAAGGAACGGAAACCGCTTTCCCTGACGATCTCCTCCTCGTCCTCGATGACGTGATAGGAGGCGAAAGCCGTGTCGAGATACTGGTAGCCGCCCGACAGCCGGTACATCTTGCGCTCGTCGCGCGGCTGGATGCACTGGATCAGCGAGATCTTCGTCTCGCATTTGGCGGGATCGTCGACCAGCATCTTGATCCGCGCCGGCAGCTTTTCGTAGCCGAGCAGCTGCGCCGCCTGCCTTGCCGTGCGCTCATAGCGGCGATGGAAAATGTCGACCTGGCCCCAGCGGTTGCGGGCGAGATAGCCCTCGACCACGGGGATCGAGGCATAGCGGATCAGCGTGCCGCCAAAGCCTTCCTCGGCATAGAGATAGGCCGGGCCATAGCGCACGACATTGCGCAGGCAGGCCTGCGTCGCCGGCACGAAATTGGAGTTGGCGGAATAGCGCAGCGCAAACAGGAAGTCGCGCAAGCCCTCCGCCCATTCCTTCTCCTCATCGGTCTCCTCGTCGTTCATTTCTGCGGTGGTCAGCCCGTGCCATTTTTCCGACTGCGGGATGATCAGGCTTTCGAGCCCGGCGGCGAGGCGATTGGCGGCCGAGTTGATGGTGTTGGCATAGACGCGGGCGCCGCGCCGCTCCTGCCGCTCGGCCTGCGAATCCGGTCCGCCGCTCCTGCGGCCGCTCCAGACATCGGGCGCATCGGGATCGCAAAATTCCGCCACCTGCTCCCACACCGCCTCATACTGGCAGCGCTCGGTCTCGAGCTCGGACTGGCGGGACAGGATATCGCGGGCGCGGGAATCGGTCATGAGGGGGCTCGCTGGGTAGGATGTGAATGGACGGCGAAGCAGCTAATCTCCCGCCTTGAGGGGGAGATGGCTGGCAGGCCAGAAGGTCGTCTCGCGTAGAGCGCTAGCGTCATCTGTCGGTGTTGGGAGGTCGCGTCCGGTCGCACCGACCCCCTCTGTCGCCTTCTGCGACAGCTCCCCCTCGAGGGGGGAGATCGGCAGCGTCAGCCGACTACGCGCTGCGCTTGATGCCCTCGAGCACCGGCGCAGTTTTCCGGCCAAAGCGCTGGACGACGAAGCGGCCCGCCTTCTGGCCGGGGACCTCGATCAGAGTGTAGGTGATCCAGGACAGCAACGTCACCGTCGGCAGCACAACGGCAACGACGATGGCGAAGCGCAGCGGCGCCGACAATTCGTGGCCGAACTCACTGATGACGAACGCCGCGACGGGCTGCAGCACCAGCAGATGGATCAGGTAGATGCTGAAGGAAAGCTCCCCCATCAGGTGGAAGAACCGGTTGCTGAGCGTCACGGCGATCGCTCGCGCCAGCGTTCCCGCCCTTCCAGGCAGCATGCGGTAGAGAACCAGCGCAAAGAAGCCCGCCACCAGCGCTTCACGCACCAGAAGCTTGCCCAGCCCCTGGTCGCCGCCAGAGGGCAGCGCCGCCAGCAGCAGCGCCAGTGCCAAGTACAGGATAGATCGCGGCTGGCTCTGATGCACGACTCCGGCCAGCAGCATCCCGCACAGGAATATCTGTATCTTGAGCGGCAGAAAGGACGGCATCGGAAAATGGATCGACAACAGCCGCATCGCAAACACGATGACGCAGCCGGCCGCCGCGACCACAAGGGCGCTCCTCATCCCGTCCAGCCTGCGCACCAGCAGCATGACGGCCGGGAACACGGCATAGAACTGCATCTCCAGCCCCAGGCTCCAGTCAGGCAGCGGCGTGCGATAGGCGAGGTTCGGCACCAGCCCAAACAGGAACGTGAGATGAGCGACGATGTTTTTCAGGCTGCCGTCGAGGTAGCGTTCCGGCGCCTGGTGCGATCTGGAGAGGAAATCGTCGATGATGATCCTGCAATCGTAGAGATAGGGGCCAAGCGCAAGCGCCAGGAAAAGCATGACATAGAACAGCGGCGCGATCCTGAAATAGCGGCGCGTCCAGAATTTCAGCCAGGTTTCCGGTCTTTGCCAAGGCTCCTTTTCCTGGGGCAGCTGATAGTGGAACACCATCAGGAAGCCGGACAGCATGATGAACAGGTCGACGCCGAGATCCGGCTCGCCGACGATCGGAATTTGCCAGCCGGTCAAAAGCATGCAGTGCCCGACCAGCACCCAGATCGCCGCAAGCGCGCGAAGCCCGTCCAGGCATTCGATGCGCGACGACTTGATGATGCTGGTTTCGTAGCTAGCCATGTTGCACTGCAGCATGGCGCCTGAGGAGCGATTGTCAAGCCGCTGAGAGATGACGAATTGCTACGCCCTCCCCCTTGCGGGGAGGGTCGGCGAGTTCGCTTTGCAAAACAAAGCGAGGGAGACGGGGTGGGGGTGCAGCGCAGACCCCACCCCGCAGGCTGAACCGCACGTACCGTGCGGCTCAGCCTACGACCCTCCCCACAACAGGGAGGGTAAGATGCGTCACCTCCGCTTCACCAGCCTGGCATGCCGTCGCCAGTACCACCACGCCAGCACGCGCTTGCTGAAACTGCGTTTCATCGCGGTCATGGTCATACCCCCAGCAAAACGCGGCGCTGGCCGGTGAGGTCGCCGGGCGCGAGGTCGGTTTTCACCGTCGCCGCCGTGCCCTGGCGCTGTTCGAGTTCAGCCCGCAAGGCTGCCTCGCGCGCCTGCACGTCCTTGTCTTCAATGGTCGGGGTCGGTGGCAGCGGCTTCAGCGCCGGCGGCTTTTGAAAGAGACACATGGTTCCAGCCTTCTCTTGTCCAGTCGTAGAGGAAAAAGTCTTCGCCGTTGCGGCCATATCCAGGCAACCGGCAGCGTTGGGTGGCGCCGAGCCGACCGAGCCAGCGCAGAGCCAGTTCGTTGGCGGCGAGCGCCCGCGCCTCGACCCGCCAGGCGCCCCGCGCCGCAACCTTCGGCCCAAGCACCGCATGGAAGTGGCCGGTGATGCCAGGCACGCAGCGCTTCATGCGGCGCGTGCCCCAGCTCCAGGCGATCCACAGCCCGCCGCGCTGTTCGGCGGCGCCAAAGCCGGCTTCCGGATTGCCGTCGAGCTCGGCGACATAGGCAAAGCCCTGCAGCGCACTAAGCGCCAGCAGCGCCGGCGACCAATGGTCGAGCTGGCAGTCGATCTCGGCACGGTCCTCGGGACGCAGATTTGCGGCGATGTAGGAGAGATCGCGCAGCGTGGCGGCGATGATGCGGAGGGTCATGGATGGACCTTCGTCAGCCAGAAGCGAAGCCATCGTCAGTGAAGGAAGCGAGACGCCCCCCATCCTTCGTCATCCTATGGCGAAGCAAGGAGCGAAGCGACGCGGCGCAGACCCCTGGAGCTGCTCCGCAGCCAAGGGATTCATGCCCGTGACCCGCGAGCGGTGCAGCGGTGCAGCGGTGCAGAATTCTGAGGCGCCGCGTTCTCTCGCAATCGTCGCAGCATCCGCACCGGCTATCGCGCAAAAACAAAAACCCGCCTCGTGGCGGGTCATTGGCGCAAATCAGCACCATGGACAGAAGTGTACCATTGCTGCCCTCACCCCGTCAACGGATTTAAGAATAAAATCCTACTGCCCGTCGACAGGAGGCATCCTTGTGAATGCTCAGTCCTTGTTCGGTTTCGCCGCCATCCGGCTGTCGATCTCGCTCAACTTGGCCAGGATGCCTTCCTGCGCGCGCACCATCTGCTGCTGAACGCGGATGAGTTTGAATGCGAGCCAGATGCTCACCCACAGCTGCGCCACCAGATAAACCAGCAATGGCAGGTAGGAAATAATGTATGCGAGAATGCTGGTTTCCGCTTCCATGATGATGCCTCAGGTTGCTGATGCCGAACGCATCGTAAGGTCATTCCGCAAAAACCGATGATTGGCGAGCCACGGTGAACAGTACAGAGGCTCTCGCCTCACTCGCCTCCCCCGCAGCCGGTTCCGATGCACGTCAAGCCGTATTCTTTCATCAGCCGGCGGGTGACCAAATCCCTGATCCGCTCCTTCTGCGCGTCACTCAGCCCTCCGTGGGACACTCTTCGATAGCGTAGCCGGCAGCGACGTCCGGGTTACCCTGATCGCGTGCCTTGCTTAGAACGCAGGAGAATGCCCTCCATTCTTTCTTTGAAGGGTGATTGCCGACGCGGGCACGGCGTAGACAAGGCCAAGGGAAAGGCTCGCGAGCAGGACTGAACGTGCCTTCCACAAACTCCCAGATTGCTCCCTCACTCGCCGTCCCCGCAGCCGGTTCCGATGCATTTCAAACCGCTCTCCCTCATCAAGCGGCCAATAACCAGGTCCGGCGTCGGGCACTCATCTATGACAAAGTTTGCTGCACCTCTGGATTACCCATAGTGCGCGCTTTTTTCAATCCTATCCCATATCCTTCCCAGCGATGTCAGCACTTGCTACAACCAAAATGGCGCTATAGCTTGCAACATACAATTTAAGAGAGCACCCTTGCGATCACTCATTCTCGCCCCAGTTGTCGCTCCAAGAGCCAACGTCATGAGAGCATTTGGCTTCGCCTTCGGCCTCCTGGCGCTGCCTGCGGTGGCCAAAGAGCCAATCAAATGGACCGTTTCAGTAAGCGGCGGGAGCGAAATCGAGATCCCCGTCTTCTTCAAGGACGACGATGGTCGAGAGCTTTTGACGGACGGCGTAAGCCACGGCACAACGTTTTCCTCGAAAGAGTATGGAGTCTATCTTCGTCAATACGGAATATTCGACGAGCCGGACAAGCGTCCGTTCGAATACATCAAGGAAAAGACCTCAAGCGAGGGCAAGGCAACGTATACAATTGACAAGCCATCGCTTGGTGTAATTTCCGGCACCACGCCGGATGGTACAAGGGTCTTCTACGGTATGTGCCAAAAGCGGATTATCGTCACTTGCTTTGACATTGCATATGACAAGAAGAAACAGGCGGTGCTTGATCCAATTGTTGAGCGCATTGCCAGGTCATTTCGCAAAAATGGGTAATCGGCGCACATACAGTTCGGTATGCAAATCTCAGAACCAATCACTTGTCGGGCTCGGATGGCCGCTTTGCTGCGTTGGCGGGTAAGGCCACTAGGGTAGTTCCTTCAGATAAGGCTTTAACAGATCGGCGTAGTCCGAAGCTGTCGCATATACCCCATAAGTACCGTGCCGAAGTTCGGCAATCGCGCTATCTATATCCGTGGCATCGTTAGCTTTGGGCCAAGATTGTTTCATGACTGCAATGCGGTCGCGAATGGCGTCTTCAAGGGTGGCGTATTTGCGAAAAGGTAGTTTAACTTTCACACGTTGGCCATTTCTTTCCTCGTGGGTCCAAAGAAGTTGCGTAGCACCCTTCCATGAACTGTTGGCCTTGATGCCAAAATAGTTGAAACCGGGGACACTCCTGCCGTTGCCAGTTTCGTGCGCGGCTTGAGCGGCCATCAGGCGGGCTTGCGTGTCGGTTAGGCCAAGGCTCTTGCCAGCCTGATAGAAAACGTTGACGAATTTCTTGCGGCTGCCTTTGGCGGCGAGAATTTCCGCGCTAAAGTTGCCATTCCCTTTCTCGAACTGCTTGATACCCTCGTCAACACCAAAAGCAGCGATGAACGGCTCGGCGCCGGTCTTCGAGTTGAATGCCGTCCCCGGGTCGGCGCCCGCGCTGATTGGACTTTCCGCGTCGGGCTCGCTCGCCGCTTGGTTACGGTTGCCAAAAACATCGGGCGCGCGATTGGCAAGCTGAACATCTATTGGCAGATCATCCTGAAACGGCTGCTTTATTCGTTCATCTGGCGTGAGTTGGGGGGCGCCACTGCTTTTCTCGGTCAACCCATCGGAACTAAACGGCTGCCCAAAGTACATCGGTCTTTCGAGCAAGCCGGCTTCGACGAATTGCCGCGACATCGCCAGCCTGACGTACGGATCGGCGGTTCCCGCAAGCAGATCACCCACTTTTGTCTTCATGTCTTGCGGGGCCAGGCCTCCAAGACCTTTCAGCACGGACCTTGGCACGGGCTGGACTTTCTCGATGCCGAGATACTGCTGGGCCGCGAGACTGAGTGCAATCGCCTCTTGGGCGGCCGCGGGGCTGTATTCGCCTTGACCAAGCAGCGCGCGCCAGGCCGCATTCACTTGCGGAAAGGCTTTGCTGGCCTGGCCGGCCGGATCGTTCCTTCTGGCCTCCAACGCTTGCTGAGCCGCGGCAGCGGTCACCTGATATCGCGACTGGCCATCAGGGGAATGTCCTATGTTAGCCGCCGCTTCGAGAAGCTGAGCCTTTATGTCCCGGTCCGGCATGGCGCGCATTTCAAAGGCTTGCTTGCCTGCTTTTACCTCCTGGTCGAATTTCGCGAATTGCCGGCCGCCCTCCTTCGCTCCATAGACCGACACGAACGCTTCCGGCCCCGGCAAGACGCCGGCATAGTTGCCGTCGCTGGCAAAGGCCTTCGGCCCGTGTTGAGAAGCAAGAGAAATGTCGGCGCCGGCCCCGATCAGTTGGGATGCGTCGGCCGCATGCGCCTGCCGCAGAAGACCGTCGGTGGTCTCGGGTGAAAGGTCGGCAAGCAGGGCAGCGACGGGCCGATCCCCATCCAGCGCCCGCTCTATCTTTTCATAGAGCGGCGCAAGCGCGGCGGACTGGTCCTGAGCGCCGGGCAGTTCGCCGGTGTCGTCGGTTTGCTCATCGGCGCCGTCAAGAATCATGCCTTTGCCGGTCTCCATTATTCCTGCCCTCCATTTTCCCCTGATGTCTGCTGAGCAGCCGGCGGCGCTTTGCCCCGTTGGCCGAGCGCGGCACTCAACATATCCAGCGCGCGCCTGGGGTCCTGCACGATCAGCGTTTCCATCCGCGCCTTTGCCGTGCTCTCTCGCCATGAGGCTTCGGCCCGCAGCCTGGCCTGCGGATCGAGATACATCTTGGAGATAAGATCGAGGCCGGTCCGGCGGGCTGCGTCGAAAGTGGGCTGGTCGTTCGGATCGCTTAGCTTGATCGTGTTGAGCCCGGCAGCCTGGACGCCGGCCAGTTGGTCTTGCTCGTACTGCCTGCGGCGATCAAGTTGCTGCTGTGCCATCCGTAGGGCGCCGGCCTCGCGCAGCGTTGTCTTACGGCTTGCAAGATCGGGACGAATCTCCGCCGGCGCCTGCTTCACAAAATTGTCGAACAGCGTATCGAAGCGGCCCGTCTGCAAAACCCGCCCGGTATGCGGATCGACCTGGCCGTACATTCCATCATGCAGGCCCGCCCCGTCCGCGGACGCATTGGCAACAGCGTCGGCTTCCGCTTTGGCAAGCTCGCCGTCCAGCGCGCGCGTCGCGATTTCCGTGTCGAAAGCATTCTGCTGCGCCAGGCGCTGCTCGTAACGGTCCGCGACAGCCTGCCAGTATTCGTCGAGCGGCTGGACAGCACCCGCCTGCGGGCCGGCCGGGTACTGCTGCTCGTTGCCGGAGGCTTTCCTGCGCCGACCGACGGACAAAGGAATGATGTGAACCATTTGTTTTTCCTGCCTGGCTGGATTTGAAAAAAGGACGAGATCGCACGCACGATCTGGGGCAGCGGCTTCCAGATGCCTGGAGAAACCGGCCGGTATGCCGCCTCAAGGGCGGAGAATTGCCGAAATGCCGCTACCGAAACGCCTGCAGCGGATCGCTCTGCCCTACCGGCTTGCGGGCACTCTTGAACTCCGCCGGATCGACGACCGCTTCCCGCAGCATCATCAAGCCGTAGCGCGTCGCCGCCATCAAATCGTCGCGCAGCTTGACCACATGGCCGTCCTTGCGGTGGTAGAGGCGAAACTCCTCGAACCAGGGCAGCAAGGTCGAAAACACCTTGAAGCGGCCGGACTGCATGCGGTCGAGCATTTCCATCAGCCCGGCCTCGACCGAGACCGAGCCGTCGGCAAAGCGGGCGTGGCCGGTGAGCATGTTCAAGCCGTGGGCGGCATATTGCCTGGCGAGCGCCGTGCCCGCCCCTTCCAGCGTCTCGCGGCGGCCGTCGCGCGGCCAGGCCCAGGGCAGCCATTCGCCCCATGGCTTCAGCGCCAGCACCTGCATCGCCGGCGTCTGCTGCGAGGCCCTGGCTGCTTTGGTGACGTAAACGATATCAGCCTCCGTATCCCAGGCGAGTTCGACGGCGGCCGAGGGATGGTCCCATCCGAAATCGAGCGCGCCGATCCGCGGCCAGTAGCGCGGCAGCCGGAACGGCTCGCAGGCGATCAGCTCCTCGGCAATGGGAAAGATGCGGCCGGAGCCCAGCACCGGAACGCCGCGCGCCCGCGCCTCGCGCTCATGCTCGGGATAGGCGGCGACGATCGCGGCGCGCTCGTCCGGCGAATAATGTTCGGCGTCATCGATGGTCATGAAGGTGACGTGACGGGTCATGGGGCCTGCCGGATTGATTCGGGATGCCGTGATATGGCTTTGTTCGCACACGATATTTTTGGGCCGGTGCGCGGCGGGTCTTCCCTTCTCCCCTTGTGGGAGAAGGTGTCGCCGAAGGCGACGGATGAGGGGTGTTCCAGGGAACGCCGACGCGTCACTCCGCTGGAACACCCCTCATCCGTCTCGGCGCTATCGCGCCGATCCACCTTCTCCCACAAGGGGGGAAGGAAGAGCGCGCACCTCACCCGTCAAGAACCGCAACACCACGTCGCTCATGCCCAGCAGCGGCGTGAACGTCACGATGGTGATGCCGCCCGTCGCGTTGGTGCGGGTCAGGCCTTCGGAATAGATATCGAGCGGCGGCTCCTCGTCGAACCAGACGCCGTGCAGGGTTTCGCCCTGCCACTTTTCGCGGCCCTTCTCATAGCTCTTGAACGACAGCACCGATTCATCGGCCTGCACGTCGCCGCCGCCGCCCCAGCGCACCACGATGCTGTCGAGCGCGCCCGGCGCGCCGCGGCCCATCGTGGTCTGGCGGATGGCATCGGCGGGATCATGCCGGTGCCCCATGCCGCCTGCTGCTGCGGCGGGCCGACCAGCACGCGCTGCGGGTTGTCGCGCGTGCCCTCGCCCGTCACGCCGGCAGCCCATAGCCTGACGGCGGCGTCGAAGGTCTTGCCCTGCCACCACGCGGGATAGCGGCCGGTGAGATGCATGGCCCATTCGGCGCCGCCGGCCCTGGTCTTGCCCAGCTGGTTGCCGGCCATGAACAGACGTTCCCGGTTCTGCGCGCCGGCGGCGTGAAACTGCGCCTGCCTGGGATAAGGCCGGTAGGCGGCAAGCTGGTTAGTCCTGCGCCTGCGGTCCAGCTCCTGCAGCAGCGCCAGATAGTGGCGGCGCGTCTTCAGGCTGGTCGCCAAACGGCCCGAGGACGGCTTCGAGGCCACGGATGCGGCGGCGGATCTCGTCATCGCTCAGGGCTTCCAGATTGTCAGATAAAACATGCAAATCCTTGGCCAGATCCTTGGGCAGCACCGATTGCACGATCTTCAGATACTGGTCGGGCTTGTCGGCCCGGACCGCGGCAATCACGCCGGCGCCATGGGCGCGGAAATCGGCGCGAACCGCGTCGAGGAAATCATCGCCAAGCGTCTTCTTCGTCCGCTTCGGCTTGGCAGCGGCGGCAGTCGCCTTGCGGCCAGGACGAGAACGCGGCGCCGTCCGGTCAGCCATGATCCGAGATCCCGGCGGGCTCGGCGGTCGCTGCCTGCTTCGCCTGCTTTGCCGGCCTTGCCCGCTTGATCTTGCCGGACTTGATCTTGCCGGACTTGCGCCGTGCCGATTTTGGCCCTGACCGTTTTGGGGCGGCCTTGCGGGCTGCATCAGCGGCCGGCGCGTGGCGCTTTCCGGCAGACGCGGCTTTCAGGCTTGCCCTGGCGATCGCCCTTGCGTCGTGCGCGCCGCGCGGAAAGCCGAAGCCGCCGATGGCATCGACAGGACCACCGCGAACCATGCCGGTCAGCACGCCCGGCACGACCGGCTCGATACGGCCGATGCGCGCCTGCGGGGCAGCGCCCTCGAACACGCCAATGGCGCTGACGACCTCGCGGCCGTCATCGTCGGTGATGATGGTGGCATAGCGGTTGGACAAGGGAGGCCTCGCGGATAAGGCAGAATGAACCGAGGATAGCGTTCCTTCACGCCCCCCTCTGTCCTGCCGGACATCTCCCCCTCAAGGGGGGAGATTGGCAGCTCCAGGGTCGCGACCAATTTGCAGCGCTGACGATTGGCGAAAGCAAGGCGGCAGTCCGATCTCCCCCCTTGAGGGGGAGATGGCCGGCAGGCCAGAGGGGGTGCTGTCCCGCCGACATCCGATATCCGCACATTGTGGGCATCAGGAAAACAAAACCCGCCTCGTGGGCGGGTCGGTGGCGCAAATCAGCACCATGGACAAATCATAGCAAAGCTGCCCTCACCCGTCAATGCAGATAAGAAATAATTCCTACTCCGGTCAAAGCCTCGTCCTTGGCGGCGGCGCGCATTGCGCGAGGGCCGCATCGATGGGATGCTGGGTCTCGTCGGAGAGCGCAATGAGCGATGTGACCAGTCACTATGGCAGCGGCGGCATCGTCGAGCGCATCCTGTCGGCTGTGCCGGACGCAAAGGCCGGCAGCCTCGCAGCCAAACAACTCTATCCGTTCGATCAGCTTCATGGCCGCGAGCTGATCGCCACGCAGGACCATGCTGCGCGTCTTGCGCCCTCCGCCGGCGATCGGGTTCTGGACATCGGCAGCGGCATTGGCGGCCCGGCCCGGTTCCTTGCCGCGACCTATGGGTGCAGCGTCGACGGCGTCGACCTGACGCAGGCGTTCGTCGAGGCATCCCGCCGATTGACCGAGCTCTGCGGCCTCGGCGACAAAGTGCGTTTCCATGAGGCCGATGCGACAAGGCTGCCTTTTGCGGACGACACATTCGACGCGGCGATCTGCTTCTATGTCGGCATGAATATCGCCGACAAGGCGGCGGTCATCGGGCAAGCGTGGCGCGTACTGAAGCCGAAGGCCAGGCTTGTCTGGACCGAGGCGGTGCTGGCGGACGGCGAGCCTCACTATCCCTTGCCTTGGGCGGTGTCGGCTGTGGCCAGCCATCTCGTCGACCGCGAAACCCTGAAGGCTCTGTTTGCTTCAGCCGGATTCCAGGTCGACGACGTCATCGACGAAACCGGCGATCACGTCGAGCTGGCGTTGAAACGGGCAAATTCCAGCATGGTTCCGTCGCCCGCCCAGCAGCAGGCCAATGAGATCGTGCTCGGCGCCGAGTTCGTGCATCGGCGAAAAAACTACATAAGCAGCCTGAGCGAGGGAAAACTCGCCTCACTGGCCGTTATTGTTTCCAAGCCGGCATGAAACAAAAACCCGCCTCGGCGGCGGGTTGCTGGCGCAAATCAGCACCATGAAAAAATCTAGCATAGCTGCCCTCACCGGTCAAGATATGTCAGGAAATAATTCCTACATCGACATCGATCGGAGACTCGGCGATGCTAGCGCTACCACATCCGGCGTCAAGTCATATGCATATGTTCTAAAGTGCCATGCCGTCGGCGGATGTTGTCTGATAATTTGCCCTTTGGCATCAAGGGGGCAAAAGAAGCCATGTCTGAGGACAAAATCCGAAATATAAATCTGACCGCCGACATCGTCGCGGCATTCGTGCGCAACAATTCAGTGCCTCCGGATAGCCTGCCGGCGTTGATCGAGAGCGTCAATGCAGCGCTCGCGGCCGTGGACAATCCCGTTGCTCCGCCGCAACCTGCGCCTGAGCCCGCGGTCAACCGCAAGCGCTCGGTAACGCCGAATTTCATTTACTGCCTCGAGGATGGCAAGAAGTTCAGGTCGCTGCGGCGTCATCTCGGCTCCGCCCATGGCATGACGCCGGAAGCCTATCGCGCCAAATGGGACCTGCCCGGCGACTATCCGATGACGGCGCCCAGCTACGCCGCCAAGCGCTCGGAGCTGGCAAAGGAGTTCGGGCTCGGCATCAGGACACCCGAGGCCCCGGCCGCTAAGGCGCCGGCCAAGAGCAAGACCAAGGCGTAAAGGCACGCCCCCTCCGTGCCGTACGCCTGCTGGAGGACGATCGTGGTGGCCGGAGAGCCCAATGACGTTCGCGTGGAACGTGTCGACCGCCGCCAATGGGCGGTGCTGGTTGCCGAGAATGGCACGGTGACCCAGCATCTGTTCATGGCCCAGGAAGCGGCCGAGGAGTTTGCCGACGGCGAGCGGACAAGGCTCGGCCTTCCCGCCAGGCCGCCGGCGGCGGATCCGCTGGCCTGAACAGTTCTTCAACCGGCTGCAGGATACAAGACGCAGCCTTCGACAGGCCGTCTAGCGACTGGTCATTAGCTGGCTCTTATGGAATCATTACACTCCAACTCGGGGAAGAGCGGGATGGACAAACCAGCCATGGCATCCGTGTTCAGGATGCGGCAAGCGCCAGCCACTATTTCGGGCGTTCGCAGCGTCGGCCAGGGCCAGGCCGATCCGGTCATCGGCAGAAGGCCGCTCGGCGACGCGATCCGCTTCGTCATCGACGTCGATCCCCATTACGACATCAGCGGTGTTTCGATCGCCTATGGCGACGGCGCCGCCCCGCGCCTCGGCAGCCGGGAGGTCAAGGCGCTGTGGCCCGAATATGGCCGCCGCTGGATGGAAGAGTAGCGCAGGCCATCGGCCGACGCCTATCGCTTGCATCCCCGTCCGGATCGTAACAGCGGGTCATGCGTTGAGCGTGAGCCAAATGGGAGCAACAGCAATGAACGTCGCCAATCTGCAACTCGAAGGCCTGCTGATGGCCGTCGCTTCGATCAATCAGGTGCTGGTGCGCAAGGGCCTGCTCACGGTCGAGGATATCGACATCGCGTTGCGCAAGGCCGAGGCCATCGAAACCGGCGAGGAGCGGTCCGACGGCATGTCGGAGTCCAACCGCGACGCCGTCAACTTTCCAATCCGACTGCTTGAACTGGCCAATCAATGCCAGCCGGAGGCGGACATGCCGTCCTTCTCGAAACTGGCCCGCATGGTCGGCCAGATGAAGGAACCCTACAACGACCAGATGTGAGGCGGTCTGCCGACGCGGGGCCTCACCCTCGGCCGAGTTTCGAGGCCAGCACGCTGCCCGGTCCATGCACGGCGGCGAACAACAAGCCGGCGGCGAACGGGAAATGGGACATGAAGGCGCCGACCTCGGCCTGGTTGCCGGTCCAGTGCGACGGACCGTGGAAGGCAAAGCCGAGGAAGACCACATAGACGGCGGCGACAAGGGCAGCCGGCGTGAAGAATGCTCCGGTCAGCAAGGCGATCACCAGCAGCGTTTCGAGGATCGCGGCGCACCAGGCCAGAAACAGCGGGAACGGGAAGCCGGCGGCGGCGATGTAGCCGGCAGTCATGCCCATGTCCGTAAACTTGAGGGCTGCCCCCATCGCGAACATGGCGGCCAGGGTCAGGCGGGCGATGAGAAGGGCCGCAGTCTGCCACGGCGATTGAACGGTTTCCATGATGTCCTCCAAGATTTGCTAGGGGTTTCGCCCCAAGGACGGGCGCGACGCCGCCGATCCGACATCGTCCCGCAAAATTCTTTCCCGGCGAAGCAGAACTTCTGAAAAGGCCGCCGCTTGCGGGCAAGCCTGATTGCCGCCCGCTCAGAGCTTCGCCATCAGCTCCCGCCCCAACCGCTTCGGCGGCTCGGCGCGCAGCACCACATTGGTCGTCACCGCGCCGTAGCGGCCGATGGCGTCGACGATGCTTTCGAGGTCGGGCGGCGACGGGACGACGACCTTGACCAGAAAACAATCCTCGCCGGTCACCCGCAGCACCTCAACCACTTCCGGCATGGCCGCGAATTTCTTCAGGCAGGTCTGGATGTGCTCATGCGTGGTGCGCAGGCGGATCATGGCCATGGTGCCGAGACCGAGGGCGGTGGGATCGATCGCGGCCCGGTAGCCGGCGATGATGCCGCGCTCCTCCAGCCGCTTCACCCGCTCCGACGTCGCGGGCTGGGACAGGCCGACGCGGCGGCCGAGTTCGGAAATGCCGATGCGGCCATCCTCCTGCATGATCTCGATGATTGCCATGTCGGTGGGGTCGAGCCGTGGCCGGTAATCGCCGTTTGCCATGAACACCTTCAATCCATCGGAATTCTTCATCGCTTTCCGATGATCTCTCATTCCGCGAACAAGGAGAAGCCCTAGGATTGGGACATCATCTGCGGCGAAGAAACAGGATTTTCTATGACCGACTTCATCATTCTGCCGGGCAGCGGCGGATCGGGCGAGGCCCACTGGCAGACACGCTGGCAACAGGCCGACCCGGCGATGCGCCGCTTCAGCCCGGCAAGCTGGGAGCTGCCGGATTTCGACGACTGGGTGGCGGCGCTGGACGTCGCGGTGTCACAGGCACAGACCCCGCCGGTGCTCGTCGCCCACAGTCTCAGCTGCCTGCTGGTCGCGCATTGGCAGGCGGTGTCGAGCCGTCGGATCGGCGGGGCGTTTCTGGTTGCGGTTCCCGACCCGGCCTCGCCGGTCTATCCCGCTTACGGAATTCCCTTCGCCGATACGCCGCGCGGGCCGCTTCGCTTCCCCTCGCTGATCGTGGCCAGCACCGACGATCCCTATGATCCGAACGGCTATGCCGGTGAGAAAGCCACACAATGGGGCAGCGAACTGCACATCGCCGGGCCGCTTGGTCACATCAACAGCAATAGCGGGCTGGGCGACTGGCCGGCGGGAATGGAGCTGCTGACGGCCTTCGTGAGAGACAAACAGGCCGACCACGCAATCGCACCGTAGGCGCCCGAAGCGTGCGCGCGGGCTTGCCCCGACTTGTCCCGCCAGCTATCTCTCGGGAGGGGCGTTTGTGAGGGAGCCTGCGAATGGTGTCCGTCCGATATCTGGTCCGCGATGTCGATCTGTCCATCGCGTTTTATACGAGCCATCTGGGCTTCGCGCTGAAGCAGCAATTCGGTCCGGCGATGGCCATCCTGACGCGCGGCGACCTCTCGCTCTGGCTCGCCGGTCCCTTGGCGTCGGCAGCCAGGCCGATGCCGGACGGCCGGACACCCGAGCCGGGCGGATGGAACCGCTTCGTGCTCGAGGTCGAGCAATTGCCGTCAATCGTGACTAAGATGCGCGAGGCCGGCGTGGGGTTCCGCAACCAGATCGTCGAAGGTCCGGGCGGGCGACAGATTCTTTGTGAAGACCCGTCCGGCAACGTGATCGAGCTGTTCGAGCCAAGCTAGGCTTCGGCCGTCGCCTCGGATTCGGCGCCGGGCTTTGCCTGGCCTTCCCACTGCCGCTCCGCTTCTGCTTTGCGCTTCGGACAATCCTCGTAGTCATGCTCTCGCGAACCGCAATAGGAGCAGCATTTTGCCGGCGTGTCGGTTCGAAGCATTGTGGCCATGCACAAGAATGCACGAAAATTCATCCGGTTGCAGCAGCGTCTGCGACGTCGCTGCTGGGATGCGTGACCGCCAGCCTGACGCCGCCCTCAATAGCCGCCGCCGAGGATCGGCAGAATCTCGGCGGCAGACATTGCGCGCGGCGCGTATTCGTCCGGCCTATATCAAAGTTAAATGCGGATGCTGGGCGTGAGGTGGTAGGTGATCGCGATGGGGGGACTCTCAACGCGCTCGAGGTGTCCCATGGACGTTCGAAATCTGATTGCCAAATTGTCAGCCGCGGTATTGCACCGCCGCGCCGCGTCTTCGCCGATACTGTTCAGGCCGATCCGCAACTCGCTCGCCGACATCCCGTTGAAGCCGGCGCCGCGGCCGCCTTATCGTCCGCATCGGCCGATCTGGCCGGCAAGCAACATGTAGCTCGCCGGGCTGCAACCAGTTTGTGATTTCCTCGTTTATGGCGATCCCGTTTTCAAGGAGGCAAGTGATGAGATCGATCCGGGCGAGGCGCGAATGGTTTGGATGGTGAGCGCATGAGCCGTTTTCTGCCCCTGACGATCAGATTCGTGGACGGCAGCGCGATGACGGTGTCGTCGATCGCCGACGCCAGGAGGGCGCTAGGCGGAACATGGAAGAACAAGCAGACGGCGGCCTACAAGGCGGCCGACAGGCTGGTGGACGACGCGTTGAACGGCATTTGCCGCCCGGACATCGCCTTTGCCGCTTTCCAGAATGCCGCCGCCCAACAGGGCTTGCTGAAGCCGGCCAAGCCAAGTGCCGCCCTTGCCATGCTCGACGAATTGGCGTCGCTGGATGGGCATCGTTGAAAGACCGGCTGACGGATTGCCGGCGATGTCATGGCGAACGGCGGATGGCCTATCTCGGCTCGCGGTTCATGCTGAGATAAGTCGGGTCGAACTCGGCGATTTCCACCAGTTGCTGCCAGTCCAGAATGGTCACCATGTAATTCGCCCAGCCGATCACACCGATCTTGCGCAGCGCGCCGATGACCCGGTTCATGTGGACGACCGAAAGCCCAAGCACATCGGCCAGTTCCGCCTGCGACAGGGGAAGCCGGAAACTCATGCCGTTGGTCTGCTTGACGACCTGGAGCCGCACGAACAGCTCGCACACAAGATGCGCCAGATGCGAAGTCTTGGACCGCCGGCCCATGGCCACGATCCATTCCCGATGGATGGCGCCATCGACGAGCGTGTCCAGCCAAAGCAAGCGGCTGAGATGAGGTGCCTGTTCGGTGATCGTCCTTAGCCGACTGTGGTCGGCGGCGATCACCCGGCATGGCGACAATGCGATGATGCCATGGTCCATTGTCTTGAGCAGAAAGGCGTGCAGATCGACAAAATCGCCGGGCACCTGCAACGAGGTGAACTGGCGGCCGCCATCCTCCAGCACCTTGTAGCGCGCCGCCAGACCCTCGATGATGAGCGTGCTGTAGCCTGGCCTCGATCCCTCGGAAACGATGTCCTGACCGGTGGCAAAATCCATCTCGATGGTCATGGCGGCGGCCAGCAGCCCCTTTTCCTGCTCGGACAAAGCGTCATGCTGGCCAAGGTTGAGATAAAGCGGTTCTAGCATCGAGGATCCAGTTCGAGATTTCGTGGACATTCGTGGCCTAGCCAAACGCCGGAGATCGGGTGCGGTTGCAATCGGCCGGCACGGCGACGGCTCCTCGCAGGAAATCTGCTCAGGACACAGTCGCATGGAACCATGGGTGCGGGTTGGGATTTAATCCATGTCGCTCAAAAATGGCCCCGATTTTGAGACAACGACATGCATAAAAACACAGACCTGAAGCGCGTCGCCTGCGTCCTTTCAACCGCGATGCGCCTTAGCGTTCTCACGCAGGGATCCTTGCACACATGGAACGGTTCTACTTCGACTTGTACAACGCCGAGACCCAGATTGACAAAGAGGGGCAGCTTTTTCCCAGCCGGGAGCGCGCGGGAGCCGAAGCGCTGCGCATATTGCACGATGTGGCGCGCGACGAGATACCGGAGGGCGACCACCGGCGGATCACCGTCAAGATGCTGAACGAGAACAGGGAGCAGATATTCGAAGCGTCGCTGACAATGGCGTCGCTGTGGAGTTGAACTCGTCGACCCTGTCGAGGACTGTATGGAACCTCTTGCCCTCCCCTCTGTTTCCTAAGGAGGGGCCAGCGGCAGAAGCTGCACGGCTGATTGACTGGAGGCATCTATGTCCTTGCAAAAGCTTCATCCCGAGCAGGTCGACGACACACGCAGGCTTGCCTATTCGACCTTTGCCCCGGCGCTGATCGGTTGGCTCACCAAGCGTCTGGCGCGGTGTCAGGGCGTCAAGGAGCTGGGCGCCCTGGAAAAGTCGCTCATCCGCCTGATCGAAGACTCCGATGTCGATGGGCCGCAAGCCGAGGCGATGAAAGAGTTCGCCATCGAGCTGGTGGTGTCGACGATATCGGAAGCCCGCGCTCACCCCGACACCAAGAGCGATGTCGAAGCCGTTGGCGAGCGCCGCGCCGAAGGCCGCTCCGAGAACCCGCAGACGCTCGAGGAGCAGTTGCAATCAGGCCTCGAAGACAGTTTTCCGGCCAGCGATCCGCCCGCCGTCGTCTCGACCGCCATTTCCGGCGGCTCGAAGGACCTTGTCGGTACAGATGAGGTGTTGCGCCGCAAGAAAGAGGCGGCGCAGCGAAAGCAGGAAAAGGCCGACGCCGGTTAGCCGGACAAGTCGCGCGAGCCCGAGGCGATGAGAGCCGTCAGCCGAAGCGCTTTTCCGGCGACTGTCCGCTGGCCGGTGACTGTTCGCCGGCCCGCGCGACGATCGCCTCGAGCGGCTCCGGCCGGTGAAGCAGAAAACCCTGGCCATAGGCCACGCCCATGCCGCGCAGAATGTCGAGCGCTTCCTGCTGCTCGATCTTTTCGGCCACCACCGCGCAGCCGAGACTTTTGGCGATGCCCGCTATGGCCGAGACAATCTCGCGGTCGAAACGGCTTTCCGCGATATTCTCGATGAACGAGCCGTCGATCTTGATCTGATCGACCGGAAAGCGCCGCAAATATTCGAACGAGCTCATGCCGGCGCCGAAATCGTCGAGGCTGACGCGGCATTGCCGCTCGCGCGCCTTGCGCACGAACTGCTCGGCGGCGTCGAAATTGGTGACGGCCGCGGTCTCGGTGATCTCGAAGCCGATGCCGGAATGCGGCGCCCCGGTCTCGGCGATGACGGCGTCGACGAAATCCCATAGCAGCGGATCGCTCAGCGTCTGCGCCGACAGGTTGAAGCCGAGCATGATGGCGCCTGACCGCATCGCCGCGCCATGCTGCGAAAGCGCTGTCCTGATGATCCAGCGGTCCAGCCGCGAGGCAATGCCGAAGCGCTCGGCGACCGGAATGAATTCGTTGGGCGGGATCAGCTTGCCATTGCGCCCGGCAAGCCGCGCCAGCACCTCGACGTGGCGGCTCTCCTGCCAGGGCTGGCCGAGCAGATGGATTTCCTGGCCGAACAGTTTCAGCCGCCCGTCATCCATGGCGTCGACCGTGTCGGCGGCGACACGCGCCGCGTTGAGGCCGCCGGAGCCCGACGCCGCATCGGCCGAAAACACCGCGAAGCGATTGCGCCCGGCCGCCTTGGCGGCATAGCAGGCGTCGTCTGCGCAGGCCAACGCATCGGCAACCGTGGTGGTGGTGTCCTCGACGAAGGCGATGCCGATGCTGGCCGCGAGTTTTCGCGAGGTCGCCGGCAGTCCGAGGTCGGCGTCACGGACCGCCGCAAGAATCGCGCCGGCCAGCGCCTCGGCCTTGGCCGATTGGCAATTGGGCACCAGCAGCGCGAACTCGTCGCCGCCGAGGCGCGCGGCACGCGCCGATGCCGGCAGGCAGCCCAGAATACCGGCGGCGACACCCCTCAGCGCCAGGTCGCCGGCGGCGTGGCCGGCAAAGTCGTTGAGCGCCTTGAAGTAGTCGAGATCGACATAGAACACCGCCAGCGGCAAAGCCCGCTCGGTGGCGATATGCACGGCCAGCAGCCGGTCGAAGGCGGCACGGTTCAACAGGCCGGTCAGCGCATCGTGGTGAGCGGCGTAGGCGAGTTCCCGCTCGCGCTTCTTGTCCTCGGTGATGTCGCGCACGGTGCCGAGAATCTGGCCCGCCGTCTCGGGCGCCGCGATGAAGCGCACCAGCGATTCGACATGGCGGATTTCGCCGTCGCGCCTGACGATGCGGTATTGCGCGGCGACGACGCCGTCGGTCGAAAGCGGCGCCAGATGGGCGCGCTCTGCGGCATCCTTGTCGTCGGGGTGCAGATAGGAATGCCAAAGGTCGGCAGCCACCTCGTCGGTGTCGGCGACCAGGCCGAATATCTCCCTGGTGCGGGCGTCCCAATAGCTCTTGTTGGCGTCGATATCGTGATGCCAGATGCCGGTGCCGCTGGCCGCCAGCGCCAGGCGAAAGCGCACATTGACCCGCTCCAGTTCGGCTTCCGCCTCTTTCTGCCGGCTGATGTCGGTCTGCACGCCCATCAGCCTGACCGGCCTGCCCGTCTCGTCACGCTCGACAATGCCGCCGCGGTCCAGCACCCAGATCCAGTGGCCGTCCTTGTGCTTGAGGCGTAGCTCGGTCTCGATCGAGGCGGTCAGGCCGGAAATGTGCCGCTCGCCGCTGGCCAGCGCCCGCTGGCGGTCGTCGGGATGCGTCAGCTTCAGCCAGAGGTCGTCGCTGTTGGCAAGCTCGCCATCCTCATAACCCAGCATGTGCGACCAGGTCGGCGAATAGAAACAGTCGCCGCTCAAAATATTCCAGTCCCATACGCCGAGATGAGCGCGTTCGAGCGCAAGCGCCCAGAATTCGCCGTTGCGTATTTTCTCTTCAGCCATGCCCTGGTTTCGCTCACTCCGTCGCCGCCACTATGCACGCAAGCAGAGAAGAAACCGTTACCGGGTGCGCCGCGCCCACAGTGCGGACAAGGCCTGCAATCGTGCCGGACCATGCCGTAAGGCGTCATCATGCGATTGGGGCTCGTCATGCCATTGGCGCCCTGATTGGAACCGCCCTGCCCGGGCCTGGCTCGACGATCCTTATCGCGCGGCGGCGCGCATTGTCCTCAAGCAGGCCGCGCAGTTCCTCGCGGCCGCGCGCGATGCGCGACATCAGCGTGCCGGCCGGCACGCCGAGCATCTCGGCGGCCTCGGCATAGGAGAAGCCCTCGATGGCGACCAAGGTCAGCGCAGCACGGCGGTCCGGGCTGATCGCCTGCAGCGCGTCGATGATCTCGCGCGCGGCGACGTTCTCCAGTTGGTCGGGGGGGGCGGGCTGGGGCCGCCCCCCCGACAGGCCCCGGCGCCACCCCGCCCCCCCCCCGGGCGCCGAGGGCGAGGGGGAGCAGTACAAATATATCACAGGATTAGATTAAAAAAAAACCCCC